>DASPHC010000024.1:0-83889 GCA_035629865.1 Thermoanaerobaculia bacterium
GCTCGAGCTCACCACCCTGGCCGCGCCGTACATCAAGGCCACCACGGCTCTGGATGCGATCCCCGGCATCAACCTGCTCGCCGCCATCACCGTGATCGCCGAGACGGGAGTGGACATGAAGGTGTACCGGAATGAATCCCACCTGACGGCCCTGGCCGGGCTGGCACCGGGAAATGCCATCAGCGACAAAAAGCGCAAACGCATCGGCGTTCGCAAGGGCAACCGCTATCTGAAGCGGATCTGTGTCCAGATCGCCTGGGCCGCCTCGCGCCAGAAAGGAAGCTTCCTGCGGGTCCGTTTTCTGCGACTGCAGAACCGGATCGGGCGGAACAAAGCGATCGTGGCGCTCGCCCGGCAGATGCTGGTCCTGATCTACCACGTGCTCTCCGGCAAGCCGTATACCGATCTCGGAGCGTCGTTCTACGACCAACGCAACAAGGAGCCGCACCGTTGATCACTACGCGAGGAAGCTTGCTGCTCTCGGCTACAACGTGCAGCTCGTGAAGAAGCCCTCGTAAGAGCGCCGCGCAGAATCGGCCCGCGCGAGAGCCTGCCAGCTCTCTGCATGACCAGACCTTGGTGAATCGGAGCCGACTCTGCACAGCTGGACCCTTCCGCTGACTCTCGCAGTCAGCTCAGGATTGCTCTGTCTTCAGCACCCTTTTGGCGAAGATGTTTTCGTAGCAGCCACAGAATCTACCCACGAAGGGAAAAGCACGGCGGCGAAGGACCTGGGGGGTGGAGGTGGGATGAGCGTGCATCGCTCCCCCGCCCGCCCAGATCCTTCGCCGCCATGCTCTCGCCTTCGTGGGAAGTTCCCGAGGCTCAGGATGACAGGGTTGCCTTCGCTTCCAGCTCCACCCATCTCGCGTACAGCCGCTCCACCTCGGCCTGTGCTGCTCCGAGCTCCGCGTAGCGTTCCTGCAAGGCGTTGGCGTCGGCGGCGACGGATGGGTCTTCGGCGCGTTTTTTCGCCAGTTCCAGGCGTTCCTCGGCTTCGAGGACTTTGGCCTCCATGGAGTCGAATTCGCGCTGTTCCATGTAGCCGAGGCGTTTGATTTTGGTTGCCGGTTGCCGGTTGCCGGTTGTCCGAACCGGTGGGGGTGCGACGGGCGCTTCGCGGGGAGCCAGCGCCTGATCGAGATCCGCAAAGTACTCGGCCCCTCCCCTGCCATCCAGCGACAGGATCTGGGTCGATACCCGGTCGAGCAGATACCTGTCGTGGGTGACGAGGACCAGCGCGCCGGGGAACTCGAGCAGTGATTCTTCCAGGACGTCGAGCGTCGGGATGTCGAGGTCGTTGGTCGGCTCGTCCATGACCAGGAGGTCGGCCGGCTGGAGCATGAGGCGGGCGAGGATGATGCGGGCCTTTTCTCCGCCCGACAGGCGGGAGACGGCGGTCTCGAGTTGTTCGGTGCGGAAGAGGAAGCGTTTGGCCCAGCCGGCGATGTGGATGGGGCGGTCGCGGTAGACGACGGTGTCGCCTTCGGGGGCGAGGGCGCGCTTCAATGTGACGTTGGGGTCGAGGCTTTCGCGGTTCTGCTCGAAGTAGACGACGCGCAGGCCGTCGGCGGGCTCGATGGTGCCGGCGTCCGGCTCCAGCTCGCCGAGGATCATCCGGAGGAGCGTGGTCTTGCCGGAGCCGTTCGGGCCGAGGATGCCGAGGCGGGTGCCGGGGGTGAGGAGGAGATCGAGATCGCGGACGATGTCTTTTGCCCCGAACGATTTGCGCACGCCGCGGCCGACCAGCAGGCGCTTGGTTTTCCGCTGGGAGGCGGTGAAGTCGATGCCGGCGCTGGAAGTCTGGGCGCGGTCGCGGCTTTCGTCGAGCTCGTCGATCAGGCGGCCGGCGTTCTGGATGCGCGCTTTCGCCTTGGTGGTGCGCGCCTTGGGGCCGCGGCGGAGCCACTCGACCTCGCGGCGGACGAGATTGGCCAGCGTCTCCTGGTAGGCGGCCTCGTTGCGCAGCACTTCGTCGCGCTTGACCAGCAGGTCCGAGTAGGTTCCGGTGGTCTCCAGCAGGCCGCCAGGGAAGACTTTGTTCAGCTCGAGCATCCGCTTGGTGGTGTTCTCGAGGAAGTAGCGGTCGTGGCTGACGACGACGAAGGCCTCCGGCTCGCTCTTCAGGAGCGACTCGAGCCAGAGGATGGCCTCGACGTCGAGGTGGTTGGTCGGCTCGTCGAGGAGGAGGATGTCGGGCTCGCGGACCAGCTCGACGGCGATGGCCAGGCGCTTCCGCCAGCCGCCGGAGAGAGTGTCGGTCTTCGCCTCCCGGTCGGTGAAGCGGGCCTTGCCGAGGGCCACCGAGACGCGGGCGAACTTGTCGTGCTCGTCGAGAGTCTTGTGGTCGTCGAGGGCTTCGTGCAGCACCTCCTCGACGGTCTTGCCGGGGGAGAAGACCGGGTCCTGCGGGACGTAGCCGACCCGAACGCCTTTCCGGACGGCACGGGTGCCGGAGTCAGCGTCCTCGACGCCGGCGATGATCTTCATCAGCGTCGACTTCCCCGACCCGTTCGGCCCCACCAGCCCGACGTGGTCGCCGTCGGAGATGGTGAAGGAGAGGTCTTCGAACAGGGGGCGCGCGCCGTAGGCTTTGGTTAAGGACTCACAGGAGAGGAGGACGGGCATAGATCAGTCGAGAGATGAGCCATGAGAGATGAGAGATGAACAAAGGCGGCCCCTGCTCATCGTTCATCTCTCATCGCTCATCTCTGTTCCGGCGGCATACTATCTTTTTGCGGAAAGGGCGCGAACGCGGACGCTCTGTCCCGTGTTCTAAAGATCATGAAGAACTCCTGGACCGGCGGCGAGGCCGCCCGCGCGATCGGGGAGATGGGCGAGGAGAGTCTTGCCGTGGCGGTACACCGGTCGGAGCCGGGAGCGCTGGAACGGTTGATCGACCGCTTCGAGCCGGCGCTCTACAGCTACGCCTACGGCATCCTGCAGAACACGTTCGACGCGCAGGAGGTGGTGCAGGACGCGATCCTGCGGGCACACCGGGCTTTGACCCGGCAGTACGACGAGGCCCGCTGCGCGGCGCTGGCGCTGCGGCCGTGGCTCTTCAAGACGGTGCGCAATCTCTGTCTCAACAAGCGGCGCTCGAAGACCCGCGCGCTCGAGCAGCCGCTGGAGTCGTTCGACGACGGGCGCATCGGGCCGTTCGTGCGCGAGCACGGGTCGGAGCTCGAGGCCCGGCAGGACGCGGAGATGCTCCGCCATGCGATGTCCGCCCTGCCGGTCGACGCGCGCGAGCTGATCGTGCTCCGCTTCATGGAGGAGATGTCGTACGCCGACATCGCCCGGACGGTTGGGACCACCGAGGCCTCGCTGAGGGGGAAAGTGTTCCGGTCGCTGAAGCTGCTGCGGGAAGCTCTGGAGAGGAAAGGTGTGGCCCATGCGGTGTAGATCCGTTCTCACTCGAGTCGATGCGCTGCGGACCGGCGAGTTGCCGCCGGAAGAGCAGACCGTCGTCCACGAGCATCTGAAGACCTGCAGCAGTTGCGACGAGTCGCTCGACGACGTCGGCACGCTGGCGAAGAGCGTCAAGGCGCTGATCGCCACGCCGCCGCGGTCGTGCCGCGAGTCGATGAGCGATTCCTACGAGCGTATCGACGACGTCTGGGTGGCGTTCACCCGCGACGGGCTGCGGATGATCCGCCGCGGCGGCACGTTCAACGAGTTCCTGCTCGACTACACGAAGCGCTACGGCCGCTCGCTGCAAGGGGGAAAGCTTCCCGACCCGCTGCGCAAGCAGGTGGTCGCGGCGCTCGGGGGCGAAGGCGTGGAGAAGCCGCGCGTCGACTGGAGCGACGAGATCTCTCCGCTGGAGCGCGAGGTTCTCGGCGTGCTGACCCGCATCCCGCGCGGCGAGGTGCGGACATACGAGTGGGTGGCCCGGCAGGTCGGCCGCCCGCGTGCGGTGCGCGCGGTCGGGACGATCTGCGCGCGCAATGTGGTGCCGCTGGTGGTGCCGTGTCACCGGGTCGTCCCGACTACGGGCGGCGTCGGCCAGTACGCCTTCGGCCCGGCGATGAAACGCGAGCTGCTGCAGCGCGAGGGCGTCGACGTGCAGGCGCTCGACGAGCTGGCGAAGAAGGGGGTGCGCTACATCGGGTCGCGCACCACGAAGATCGTTTGCCTTCCCACCTGCCGCGATGCGAAGAGGATCCGCGAGGAAAATCGCGTCCCTTTTCGGGCGGCCGGAGAGGCAGTGGAGAAAGGATTCCGGCCGTGTCTACACTGCCAACCGTTCGTCGCGGCCTGACGGCCGACCGTCGCGGCCTGACGGCCGACCGTCGCGGCCTAGCGGCCGACCGCCCTCTGAACCGCATCGCGGACATCGAGGCGATCTCCCGTCCCGCACGGACGTTCACCGGTGATTTTTACTTCACGCACCACACGAACGACCGCGTCTGGCTCGCCCTCGGCGATGTCGCCGGCAAAGGCCTCCCCGCGGCGATCGTGATGGCGATGATCCAGGAAGAGCTCGAGCACCTCATCGCCTCCTGCGCCGCCACCGCCTGCGACCCGGCCCGGACCATGGCCCGCCTGCACGACTTCCTCCTGCCCCTCATGCCCCAGAACCGCTTCGCGACCGCCGTAATGGGAACGCTCTCCGAAGACGGCACGCTGACCATCGTCAACGGCGGCCACTGCCCCCCACTGATCCTCCGCCGCGACGGCTCGATCGAGGAAATCGGCTCCACCGGCCCGATCCTCGGCATCCTGCGCATCGCCAAATGGCGCACGTTCACCACGCGGCTGGAGGAAGGCGACACACTGGTGCTCTACAGCGACGGCGTGACGGAGTCAGAGCGGAACGGGGAGGAACTGGGGGTGTGCGGGTTGCGGAAGTTGATCGGTGAGGTGGGGAGTTCCCCGGCGGCGCTTCTGCGGGAGTTGCGGGAGGTGGGGGACGACGTGACGTTGGTGACGGTAAGGAGGTAAGGGGCTGATGTTACGCATCTTCAGGGCTCACCACTTCCTGCGTAACTCGTTCGTGTGGAAGAGCTGGGAGAGGAGGAGGAAGGCGGCGCCGAGGGCGGCGTAAGTCGCGATCACCGTGGGGGTTGCGGTGCCGAACCAGCCGGCGAAGTCGAGGCCCGGGGACTGGCCTTTGTCGCTCATGGCGACGTACCAGAAGGTCAGGAAGAGGACGATGAAGGTCTTGGGGTTGGAGCTGACGATGCCGAGGGCCGTGGAGGCGGCGGTCAGGAAGAGGATGCCGGTGAGGAGCGGGATCGCGGAGGCCGGGCGGAGGGCGATGGCTCGCGCGACCGGGACGGCGAGGAAGGCGGCGGCGACGATCAGGGTGGAAAGGTATTTCCAGGCGACGAAGCTGGCTCGCAGGCCGGGGGCGGCGAAGACGAGGGCGGTGGTGCCGGCCCGTTTTTCGCGGCAGGAGATTTCGGCGATGCCGATGGCGCAACCAGCAAAGGCAAACGGCAGGACTCCGGTAAGGAGGCTGTTCGCGTCGGACGCGAGGGCGGCGATGGCGAAGCCGATGATGGCAACGGCGGCCAAGGGGAAGGCTCCGATGGTGGCGAGGGCGTCGACGGCGGCGGAGCGGAGGAGACGTCCCGGGAGGTAGCGGACGACGGAGCCGATGGAGACGAGGAATCTCGCGACCGGTTTGGAGATCAGGTTGAGGCGGCCGAGCCAGCTCCGTCTCGTGCCTTCGTTGGGCATGGCCCGGACGCGGGCGGGGTCGAAGCGGTGGAAGAAGAGGCGGGCGAGGAGGAGGAGGGCCATCGGCCAGAGGGTGGAGCCGAGGCGCGGGAGGATCCACTGCGCGCCGAGCTGGATGCCGGGGAAGACCAGCGGCGCCTTGGCGGCGTCGAAGGTGGACGAGCCGATGGAGAGGCTGTTGGTGTTGTAGTAGGTCTTCATCTGCTGCAGCAGGAAGCCGAGGCCGGAGACGTCGAAGTACGGCGCCCAGTTGGCGCCGGGATCTTTCTCGATCGTGCTGGCGACGGCGCCCATCATCCCCATCCAGAGGAAGAAGTAGAGGACATCGCCGAGCTTGGTGCGCAGCAGCGGGGTGCACTCGAAGAGGATGGCGATGGCGGAGACGAAGACGATCGCCGGCGGCAGGAGCAGCAGGTACTGCATGGCAAAGACGTGCGGCTGCAGCGGGGCCTCGCCTCGCACGAGGACCATGGCCATGGCGGTGGTCATGAAGCCCAGCGTGAAGATCGATAAAAACGCGACGTTGCCGGCGAATTTGCCGAGGATGTACTCGCCGCCCCTCATGGTCGTGGAGGCGATGATGGAACCGCAGCGGGAGAGGACGTCGCGCCGCAAGGCGTTGGAAATGACGTAGAAGCCGATCAGGCCGATGAACATGGTGCCGAGGACGGCGGTGCCCATGCCGATGGCGGCGGAGTTGTAGAGGACGCGGCTGCCGCCGATCTGCATCAACGTGCGCCCGGTGGATGGGTCGGGGATCCACATGTACGGGATGATCGAGATGAGGACGAAGACGACCGCGGTGGAGGGGCGGCGGAGGCGGATCAGGACGTCGGCGCGGACGATGGCGGCGAGGCGGTGGAGAGTGGCGCTCATGCGACTTTCTCGATCGCCCGCTGCCCGTTCATGACCTGGAGGAAGGCTGCTTCGAGCGACGACGCGCCGGTGTCGCGCAGCAATGCCTCGGGGGTGGCGAGCGTCACGAGCTGGCCTTCGCGCATGATGGCGATCTCGGTGGCGATGGATTCGACGTCGGAGACGATGTGGGTGGAGAGGATGACCAGCCGGCCGGCTCCGAGCTGGGCGAGGACGTTGCGGAAGCGGACGCGCTCTTCGGGGTCGAGGCCGGCGGTGGGCTCGTCGACGATGACGAGCTCGGGGTCGTTGATCAAGGCCTGGGCGATGCCGAGGCGCTGCTTCATGCCGCCGGAGAAGCCGCCGACGGCGCGGCCGGCGACGTGGTGGAGGTTGACCATCTCGAGCATCTCGCCGACACGGGCTTTGCTGCGGACGCCTTTGAGGGCGGCGAAGTAGCTGAGGAATTCACGGGCGGTGAGGTTTTCGTAGACGCCGAAGTCCTGCGGCAGGTAGCCGAGGCGGGGGCGGAGGTCGTCGGGGCGGGCGACGAGGTCGATGTCCTGGAAGTGGATGCGGCCGGTGGTCGGCTTCGTGACCGTGGCGATCATCTGCATGAGCGTCGACTTGCCGGCGCCGTTGGCGCCGAGGAGTCCGAGGACGCCGGCGTGGGCGGTGAAGGTCATGTCGCGGACGCCGTAGTTGCCGGAACGGAAGCGCTTGGAGACGGACTCGATGCGTAACATGGGGTCGGTATACGCGGATGGAGGGGCGGGGTTTCAGGTTCGGGTTGCGCGAGAACGTGCCCGCGCGACGCGGGCGGACCTATGGAGCGCCGGTCTTCGACCGGCCGGTCCGCCCACGTTCCGTGGGCCGGGTCTGGGGAGGTATGACCAGTCACACTGCCGGCCGAAGGCCGGCGGACCGGCCGACGGAACGTCGGCGCTCCGACCAAAAAAACAAAGGCCCGGACTGAAAGTCCGGGCCACATTTCGGGAGTCTTGAGCGACGTTACTTCTTGATCGGGATCCGCGGCACGCTCGCGCTTTCGGCGATGAAGCGGGTGATGTGCTGGGGCTGGGCGGCGCGGCTTCTCTTCTGGATCGGCAGGCGGGTATAGACCTGGGTCGAGAGGATGCTGGCGTGGCCGAGGATTTCCTGGACTTCGCGGATGTCGGCGCCGGAGGAGACGAGCATCGCGGCCATGGTGTGGCGGAGCGAGTGCGGGGTGACGTGGCGCTTGATCTCGGCGAGGCGGACGTGTTTTTTGAAGATGTTCTCGATGGAGTAAATGGTGAGGCGCGTTCCGGAGCGGCCGACGAAGAGGGCCGGGGTGGAGAGGGTGCGCTCGCTGCGGAGCTCGAGGTACTGGCGCATCGCTTCCATGACGTCGTCCGAGCCGAGGGCCACCAGGCGTCCGCGGGTAGCGCGGCCGGTGATGGCGATCTGGCGGCGGTCGAGGTCGACGTCGGCGACGTTCAGGGCCACCAGCTCGCCGATGCGGATGCCGGTGGAGAAGAGGAGCTCGAGGATGACGTTGTCGCGGATGGCGCAGAAGTAGCGGTTGCGGCTGCCGGCCGACTGGTCGCGCGCGGTAGCCAGCTCCGCCACCTGCTCCTTCGGAGCGGCGAGGAGGGCGCGCACTTCGCGGTTCGAGAGGACGGTGGGAACGCGGTTCTCGACAGGCTTCTTGATCTTGAGCTTGCGAGCGGGGGACTCGGTGACGATTCCCTGCTCTTCGAGGTAGCGGAAGAAGACCTTCAGCGCGGCGACTTTGCGGCGGATCGACGTGTCGCGGTAGGGACCGCCACCGAGCTTGTCGAGGTAGACCTCGAGGTCGTCGGGAGTGATCGCCACCGTGGGGGTGTCGTTCATGTGCACGTGGAACTGTGCGAGGTCTGAGTGGTAGGCACGGAGTGTCCGATCGGACAAGTTTCGCACCTGCTGCCCATGCTCGAGGAATTGGGCTATCGCCTGCTGCACGTTCATAGTCGAGGTCACTTTTGCTGAGGTTTTGGGCTGGTTGGGCCGGGTCGAAGTGTACGCTGCGTCACAGTATTGTCAAGAAATTATTTGTCGGTGGGAATATGCTGCAAAAGCATCGAAATCTAGGACTTAGGAGATCCTGAGTGCGCGGTTTACGCCTGTTTGTACGCCCCATCGTAGCCTCCGATTCGGACGCCGTGAGCGCCTTTTTCGAGAAACACGGAAGCGCGGCCGTCTCACCGGCATGCGGCCTGCTCGGGAAACTTCTCGGCGACGTCGTGGCGGTGGTCGCGCTCGAGCTCACAAGTGACTCTTTGCACGTTGAAAACGTCGTAGTAGCGACGGAATACCGGAAGAAATGGATCGGACGGGTGATGATGCGCGAGGTCGAGCAGCTTGCCGCGAAGATGGACCGCCACCGCGTGGTCGTCGACGACGCTCGCGACGCGCAGGAGTTCTTTCGCCGCGTCGGTTTTGAAAGTGAGGGGGAGAAGTGGGTCAGGCTCGTTTCGTAGTCATTGCGGTTGCTGTCGTATCTCTGGTTTCGTGCGCGAAGCCGGTCTCGGATCCGGATGCTTTGCCGCTTCCGGCGCCGGTTCCCCAGGCTGTCGAAGCGGCTGCGAGCCCGGAGCAGCCGGCGGATCGCCGCGAGCTCGCCCGGCAGGCGCTGTCGCTGCTCGAACAGAAGCGCTATGACGAAGCCGTCGCGGCGCTGACGGAAGTGATTCGTGTTTATCCCGAGGTCGCGCCGTTCCTGCGGCTGCGGATCGTGGACGCGGAGACGGCACGCGGGAACGTGCAGAGCGCGATCGCGGCGGCCACGGAGATCGTGGCGCTGGGCGAGACGTCGGCGGTGACGGTGGCGCGGCTGCGGCTCCCTGCTTTGTATGCGCAGGCCGGCGACGCCGCCGCGACGGATACGGCGTGGCAGCAGGCATCGCAGATCGCGCTCGACGAGCTGACGGAGTCGGACGTCGTGGCGATGGCGACCGCGCTCGCGAAAGCGGGGCGGACGGACCTGGCGGCGAAGACGCGCATGCGGCTGCTCACCGACTACACGAGCGGCCGTTTCACCGAGCAGACGTATGACTTCCTGAAGAACGAGATCGCGGCGCTGCCGGTCGCGGAGAGGCTCGCGCTGGCCGGCAAGCTGTCGCGCGCGAACCGCTACGACCAGGCGCTCGACCTCTTCAGCAGCATCCCGGGCAATCTCCCGGAAGCGCGGGCGACGCGGCTGCGCGCGCTGTTCAACTCGCGCAACTATGGGCAATTGATCGAGGAGACGAAGGATACGAACCTCGCCGATCCGGGGTTGATGCTGGTCCGCGCCCGCGCCGCCTGGCGCGATGACAAGCCGCAGGAGATGCTGGACGGTCTCGCGCAGATCGAGAGGCAGTTCCCGACCAGCAAGGAAGCGCTGGAGGCGAAGATCATCCGGGCGAAGTACTACGTCACCGACGTCGTCGACTACGGGAAGTCGCTCGACAATCTCTCCCGGGCGATCGAGGCGGGCGCCTTCGGCAACGACGGCGAGAATCTCTGGAACCTCGGCTGGACGTACACGCTCGCCGGAAAGACGGACGAGGCGCTGAAGACGTTCGACCGCTACATCCGCTCCTATCCCGACGGCGACTGGAAGACGAACTCGCTCTTCTGGTCGGCGAAGATCTACGACAAGCTGGGAAGGACGGCGGAGCGCGACGCGAAGGCGGCCCAGATCGTGGCGGAGTATCCGTACAGCTATTACTCGTACCGGACGAAGGAGTTGTGGGAGGCGGCCGGCAACCAGCAACCAGCACCCGGCACCACGTTCCCGGACCTCGCCGCGGAGCTGGCGAAAGTCACCGATCCCCGCCTGGACACGGTCGAAGAGCTGCTGGAGATCGGTTTGAATCGCGCCGCCGCGCGGGAGATGAAGCTCGTCGCGGCGCAGTACGCGTCGAATCCGGGCGTGCAGTTCCTGCTCGCCGACGTTTACGTGCGCGGAGGGGAGCCGTTCAAGGCGAACACGGTGCTGCAGCGGCAGTTCCGGCAGTTCGTCCGCCACGGAGGAGCGAACATCCCCGACCGTTTCTGGCAGATCCTCTTCCCCCTCGCCTACTGGGAGCCGCTGCAGGCGGAAGCGCAGCGGCGTGGGCTCGATCCGTACCTGCTGGCGTCGATCACGCGGCAGGAGAGCGGCTTCGAGCCGTCGACGGTCTCGAACGCCGGGGCTGTCGGCCTGATGCAGATCATGCCCGAGGAAGCGGCGCGGATCGCGGGCGCCGGCGGGCTCGGCGAGGTGACGCGGCAGGACCTGTTCGACCCGGCGAAGAACATCGCCGTCGGTGCGGCCGAATACTCACAAAAATTGGCAGCCTGGAATGGCAATCACATCCTTGCCATTGCTTCTTATAACGCGGGCGAAAAAGCCGTTGGCACATGGATTGAGAAGACGCCCGTCGATGACCCTGACTTATTCATCGAGTCAATTCCCTATGCGGAGACGCGTTTGTACGTGAAGACAGTGACCCGGAACCGTTTCGAGTACCGGCGGATCTATGAAAGCAGCATGGCAGTTCAGCAGTCAGACGCAACGCCATAGGGCGCTCGTCACCTCCTTCTTCACTCTCATCCTCCTTACCAGCACGGCCGCACAGGCGGGCACGCAGATCGTGCTCGAGCGCGGCAGCCAGCGCGATCACAGCGGCGAGTACCGCGGCGTGGTCGACCTGGCGATCAACCCGGGGTTCGCCAACGCCAGGGTCACGGTGATGGTCGACGGCCAGAAGGTAGCTGTGGGGCTGACCACCCCGTATCACGTGGTGGTCGACTTCGGACCGGTGGCGCTGCAACACAAGATCGCGATCACGGCCAAGGCGCCGAACGGGCGCCGGGTGCAGTGGACCGAGACCATCAACAAGGGCCTGCTCCCCCTCAGCGTCCGTATCAGGGCCGTCGACGAGGCGGCCGGCCTGTTCGAGGCGACGGCGACGGCGCCGAAGGGCGACTCGATCGAGGTCGTGCAGCTCTGGGACAACGGCCAGGTAGTCGCCTCCGCGACCGCGGAGCCGTATCGCTTCACGGTGCCGCAGTCGCTGCTGGCGACCGGCTTCGTGCAGGTGACGGCTCGGACAAAATCCGGCGAGGAAGCCGCGGACTTCTGGTCGGCCGCCGGGCACGTGCACGTCGAAGAGCTGCAGGTGCGGACAGTGCCGATCTTCGTGTCGGTCGTGGACCGCCACGGCAACACGCACGACGACATCGACCGCTCGCTGTTCCGGATCATCGACGGCAATTCGGAGACGAAGATCATCGAGTTCGGCAAGGCGTTCGACCAGCCGATCTCGATCGCGCTGGTGGTCGACTCGTCGGCCAGCATGACGTATTCGATGAAGCACGCCGCGAAGGCGGCCTCGGAATTCGTCCAGCATGCGCTGAAGAACGGCGACCGTTGCAGCGTGACCGCGATCCAGGATGTGCCGCGGCGGAAGCAGTCGCTGACGGGCGACCGCGCCGAGGTTGCGAAAGCGCTGGAAGGGATCGTGCCGTCCGGACGGACGGCGCTGTACGACTCGGTGGCCTCGGCCATCCGCGAGTTGCGCGAGGAGAAGAACCGCCGGGCCATCGTGGTCCTCACGGACGGCGGCGACACGACGTCGGTGTGGTCGTACGAAGAGGTCGAGAAGCTCGCCCGCGAGGCGGCCATCCCGATCTACTTCATCGCTTATGAAGGGGGCGCGCTGGACAGCACGGCCCGCAATCTCGACCGCCTGCGCTATCTCGCTTCGCAGACCGGCGGGTTCGTGGCCACGGCCACGGAGCAGAATCTGATGGCCAAGTACGCCGCCATCGAGAAAGACCTGCGGGCGCAGTTTGCGATCACCTATCAGGTGTCGGATTTCGGGAAGTCGAACGAATGGCGCCCGGTCCGGGTGGTGGTGGACTCGCCGAAGCTGACGGCCAGGACGATTCAGGGGTATTTCACGCCGTAGGGATGTCATCCGGGATGTCATCCCGAGCCGCAGTGGACGTCCTCCAGGGCAAGAGCACGGCGGCGAGGGACCTGGGCGGGTGGTGGAGGGAGGCACGCGCATCGCACCCCCACCCGCCCAGGTCCTTCGCCGCCGTGCTTTCCGTTCTTGCGAAGATTCCTGTGGCTCAGGATGACAGAGGGGCCTTCCCCTTGTGTTAGAAAGCGGCACGTAGCCTCATCGCACCCCGCATGGACCGTCACGAGCCGCTCATCGAACAACTCCGTACCCGCGTGCAGCGGGCGCCCTTCTTCAAGCGCCTGACGGCCGGAACGCGGCTCGATGTCACCGGTGCGACGGTGGAAGCGCGGGCGCTGCTGGTCGCGGCGCTGCAGGACCAGACCCGGCGGCACGTGGCGGTCATCACGCCGGGGGATGCGAATCTGGCTGACTTTGAGGCGGCGTTGCGGTTGTTTCATCGCGATCCGCGTTGTGTCTCGGTGTATCCGGCGCCTTCGCTGTCGCCCTATCAGGATGTTGCTCCTTCGCTGGGAGTCGTCCGTGAGGAGATCCGCGCCCTCGGGATGCTGATCGACGACGCTGCTGAATTGCTGGTAGTGCCGACCCGCGCTCTCTTCCAGCGCCTCCCCCGCCCTGAGGACTTTCGCGATCGCATCGTCCGGCTGGCCGAGGGGGAAGAGCTGGACATGCGGAACCTGCTGCAGAGCCTCGTCGAAAACGGGTTCGTCCGGACGGACCTGGTCGGAGAGGCAGGCGAGTTCGCGTTCCGCGGCGGTATCCTCGATCTCTACCCGCCGAACACGGACCAGGCGGTGCGCGTGGAGCTGTTCGGCGACACGATCGACTCGCTGCGCTGGCTGGACGTCGAGACGCAGCGCTCCGGCGACGCGGCCGGCACTGTCACGGTCTATCCGCTCACGCAGTTCCCGGTCACGCGCGACACGCGCCAGCGGCTGTCGAAACGGCTCTCGCTCGACTTCATGGACCCGCTGTTCAAGCGCGACGTCGCGGAGAAGATCGAGAAGCTGCAGGAGAACGGGACCTTCCCCGGCATCGAGCACTACGTGCCGGTAGCCGTCGAGAGTGTGACCTTCGCCGACTACATCCGCGACTGGGACCTGATCCTGATCGAGCCGGACCAGATCACCACCACGGTCGCGAAGTACGAGACGCTGCTCAGCAACGAGTACGAAGCGGCGGCGGAAAAAGGGCGGGCGGTGTACCCCCCGGAGAAGCTCGTCGCGCCGGGAACGGACGTGCTGGCGTTCATCGGCACGGCGCCGCTGGCGATGTCGGACGTCCACATCGTCACGAAGGAGTTCGCGGAGCTGCGCCTCGGCGCGCGGCCGACAGAGCGCTTCAGTAACCGCCTCAGCGAGTTTCCGGCCGAGGTCCTGCGGAGCGACGCGCAGCAGCTCTTCTTCTGCGCGACCAAAGGCGGCCGGGAAAAGATCGAGCGCCTGCTGAAGGAGTTCGACGTCCCGTTCGCCGAGAACAAGCTCGGCGGCGAGCTGGCGATCACCGGCGGCGCGCTCGGCCGCGGATTCATCTTCGAGGAGCTCGGCATCCGGGCGTACTCGGAATGGGATCTCTTCGAGCCGCCTACTTCCACGCGCGTCGGCGGCCGGAAGAAGAAGAGCGACGCCTTCCTGACCGACCTGCGCGATCTGAAGGCAGGCGACCACGTCGTGCACGTCGACCACGGCGTCGGCCGCTTCCGCGGGCTGCAGCGCATCCCCTTCGGCGACACCGAGCGCGAGGTGATGGAGATCGAGTACTCCGGCGGCGGCAAGCTGCTGATGCCGATGGAGAACCTGAATCTCATCCAGCGGTTCACCGCGGGTGAGGAGGCGCAGCCAAAGCTCGACAAGCTCGGCGGCACGACCTGGGCGCGCACAAAGGCCTCGGTCAAGAAGGCGATGCGCGACATGGCCGACGAGCTCCTCAAGCTCTACGCCACGCGCCAGATGGTCCACGGCCACGCGTTCGGCAAGGACTCGCCGTGGCAGTTCGACTTCGAGGATGCGTTCGAGTTCGACGAGACCGAGGACCAGATGTCGGCCATCGAAGACGTCAAGAGCGACATGGAGTCGCGCAAGCCGATGGACCGCCTGCTGTGCGGCGACGTCGGATATGGCAAGACCGAGGTCGCCATGCGGGCCGCGTTCAAGGCGGTCATGGACGGCAAGCAGGTGGCAGTGCTCGCGCCGACGACCGTCCTCGCCTTTCAGCACTCCCGCACGTTCATGCGCCGCTTCGCGTCGTTTCCGGTGACGATCGAGCTGCTGACGCGGTACTACTCGGCGAAGGACCAGAGGGAGATCCTCAAGAAGGTCGAGACGGGCGAGATCGACGTGATCGTCGGCACGCACCGGATGCTCTCCAAGGACGTCAACTGGAAGGACCTCGGCCTGCTGGTCATCGACGAAGAGCAGCGTTTCGGCGTGGCGCAGAAGGAACGGATGAAGACCATGAAGAAGTCGGTCGACGTCCTGGCGATGTCGGCGACGCCGATTCCGCGCACGCTGCACATGTCGCTGGTCGGCATCCGCGACATCTCGGTGATCGAGACACCGCCGAAGGACCGCCTGGCCATCCAGACCGCGGTGGTGCCGTTCAACGACGACTTCATCCGAGAAGCGATCGAGTTCGAGGTCGGCCGCGGCGGGCAGGTCTTCTTCGTCCACAACCGGGTGGAGTCGATCTACAACATGAAGGAGTATCTCGAGAAGATCGTCCCCGGCCTGCGGGTGATCGTCGGCCACGGACAGATGGACGAGCGGGAGCTGGAGCGGGCCATGCTCGCCTTCATCAACCGCGAGTTCGACGTGCTGCTGGCGACGACGATCATCGAGAACGGCATCGACATCCCCGCCTGCAACACCATCCTGATCAACCATGCCGAACGCTTCGGCCTCTCGCAGCTCTACCAGTTGCGCGGGCGCGTCGGACGGAGCGACCGGCTGGCGTTCTGCTACCTGCTCGTGCCGTCGGACCGCATTCTCAGCGGCGACGCGCGCAAGCGGCTGGCGGCAATCCAGGAGTTCTCCGACCTCGGCGCCGGCTTCCGGATCGCCGCGCGGGACCTCGAGATCCGCGGCGCCGGCAACATCCTCGGCGGCGAGCAGTCGGGCCAGATCGCCGCGGTCGGCTTCGAGATGTACACGAAGCTGCTGGAGGAGACGATCCGCGAGATGAAGGGGGAGAAGATCGAGGAGGAGGTGGAGACGTCCATGAACCTCGGAGTCGACATCTACATCCCGCGCGATTACATCAGCGAGGAGAACCTCCGGATGACCTTCTACAAGAAGATCGCCTCGGCCTCGACCGAGGAACGGCTCACCGACATCCGCAACGAGATGCGCGACCGCTTCGGAGCGGTGCCGCCGAACGTCGACAGCCTGCTTCACTTCGTCCGCGTGAAGTGGCTGGCGAAGCAGCTCGGCGTGGTGTCGGTCGTGCGCGAGGGCGCCCGCGGCGTGATGAAGCTCACCTCCCACGCGAAGGTCGACCCGAACAAGCTCCTGGTGTTCCTCGGCGAGCACCCACAGGCGAAGTTCTCGCCGAATGGGGTGCTGTCATTCCCGCTGCGCGAGCATGGGCCCGAGGTCATCAACGCGATCGAAGGCGTGCTGCACGCCATCGCCGTTTAGCATTCGGCGTGTGCGGATACACCTACAGGAGTCCACAAAAGGACCTGCTCATCATGAAATGTCCCTAGCAGGTTCTTCCATCCGGCCTTACCTTCATGCACAGACACGCGTGCCATACCGAAGGAAGGACGGATCATGAAGAACATCATTGGAATGGTTCTGGTACTGGCCGTGTGCGCGCTTCCGGCCGCCGCGCAGAATACGTGGGACTGGAGCAGCGCAGGGGGCGCCGGCGTCATCGACGCCAACAACAACACTCTTTACGTCATGGCCGACGGCTATCTCGGCATTCGCCCTGACTCCGTGGCGACCGCCGAGGCGCGGTACCCGGTCACCAACACCGTGGGCAGCCTGACCACGTTCACGCCGGGCTGGACGACGCTGGAGATCACGGTCCACGACCAGTACATCGGGGACGGCTCGGTCACGGCCACGCTCTACGAGGTGGACAAGTGCTCGGGCGAACAGACGCAACTCTGCCAGATCGAGAGCGAGGACACGGACGAGGATACGCACTGCAACTCCTGCACGTTCAGCGGCGGTCTCGATTTCGCCAACAACGCGTATTACGTCTACGCCGCGGTCGCGAAGACCTCGGCCACGGCGGATCCGCGACTCTACGCGGTGGCGATTTACTAAGGAGCACGACATGAAAGCCATGATCAAGCTGAGCACCCTCGCGCTTCTTCTGCTCGCACTGCCGGCCGCGGCCCAGTCGTACGACTGGAGCAACGTCGGCTCCGTGGGAATCGTCCAACTGCTGAACGGAACCTCGTTCAGCGGGCCGAGCTTCACGTTCGCCCCCTCGCGCACGGGCACACTCACGGCCCGCTACAACGTCACCAACACGGCCGGCGGGGGCATCGACAAGACGCCGGCATGGACAACGTTCACCGCCGCCTACACCGACAACTCCTCTCTCGGCTCGGTGACGCTGCGCCTTTTCCAGGTCGACAAGTGCAGCAATGCCGAGACGGAGATCTGCGCCATCACCAGCTCCGACAGCGGCACGTGCGACACCTGCACGTTCGGGTCGAGCACGTTCGACTTCGCGAACAACTTCTATTACATCCAGGCCAACATCAACCGCACGTCGACCGCGGCAACCATCCAGTTGCACACGGTGGCCATCAACTGAGGCGGGAAGGAGAAAACCATGAAGATCACTACTCGCCTGCTCGCAATCGCTCTCATCCTCGCGGCCGTGCCGCTGTTCGCGCAGACGCACGACTGGACCTCGGTCGGCAACAACGGCCGGGTGGCCCCGACCGGTGCGTTCAAGATCACCTGGACCGGGCCGACGCTGAAGTTCACCTCGATCTCCACCGGTGACGTCGTCGCGCTCTATCCGGTCACGAACACCTACGGCAGCGGCACGTCGAAGACCCCGCCCTGGACCACGCTGTGGGCCACGTATCGGGACAATTCGGCGGCCGGATCGGTCACGGCGGCACTCTACGAGATCGAAGAGTGCACCGGTGTCCTGACGCAGATCTGCTCGATCACCAGCTCCGACAGCTCGTCGACCGCGCAGTGCAGCTCGTGCGCATTCAACTCGAACACGTTCGACTTCGCGAACAACACCTACTTCGTCAAGGTGACGCTGAGCCGAACCGCCACTTCGGCGAACGAGGAGATCCACTCGGTCGCCATCAACTGACGGGACGTTCCGCCCGCTCTCCCCGCCCGGCTTCCCGGCCGGGCGGGGAGACATTGCCTGCGGCAAAACTGCTACACTCCCGCCGCCCGTGCACTCCCGCCGCGCCGGAATCCTGCTGCTCTCCTTCGTTGCCGCGCTGTCCGCATGCAAGCGGAAGCCGTCCACTCCTCCGGACGTAATCGCGCGCGTCAGCGAGCGCATGGTCACGCTGTCCGATTTCAAGCGCTACATGGACCGCAACGCCGGCACCGAGCTGGCCCAGCTCACTCCGGAAGTCTCCAGCGCGATGCTCGACCAGTTCGTCGAGGAGATCATCGTCTCCGAGTACGCCGCCTCGCACGGCGTGGAAGTCCCGGCCGACAAGATCACCGAGGCCGTCCGCACCCAGGCGGGCGTCACGGTCGTCGAGAAACGGGACGAGATGCGCCGGGAGCGCCTCATCGCCAATCTTACGGCCGAGGTGGCGGACGTCAGCGACGCACAGGTGCAGGCGTACTACGAGCAACATCAGGGGGAGTTCCGCAGCGGCGAGGAAGTCCGCGTCCGCCAGATCCTCGTCCACGACGAGACCCTGGCGAAGGACATCGTCAAGAAGCTGAAGAGCGGGATGCCGTTCGCGGACCTCTCGAGCGAGTACTCCCGTGCCCCGAACGCCAAACGGGGCGGCGAGATCGGCTTCGTCACCCGCGGCGACCTGCCGAAGATGTTCGAAGACGTCATCTTCAGCCTCCGGCCCGGCGACGTCAGCGACGTCATCCGTACTGACTCCAGCTACCACATCTTTCAGCTCGACGACCGCCGTCCCCCCGGCATGCTCGACCTCCAGGCCGCCGCCCCGCTCATCCAGACCCGTCTCCGGGAAGAGGCCATTCGGGAGCGCCTGGGACAGATCGTCGGCCGCAGCCGCCGGGACATGAACATCGCCATCCTGACCCGGCGGCTCCCCTTCCGCTACTCGGGCACCCTCCCCCAGGCCCAGGACGAATAAATCGACCCGTAACTTGTTCTTTTCCCAACACGTCTCACTCGGAGCACAATCATGAAGAAAACCATCCTTTCGATTGCCATCGCCCTGACTGCCGTCAGCGCTTCCGCCGCAGAGCTCATCGAGGGCATCGTCGTCCGCGTCGGTGACCGAATCGTCACCCGAACCCAGTACGACCGCCGCCTCCGGGACACCTATGCCGAGATCGAGCGCGGCGCCCCCGCCGAGCAGGTCGCGGCGCTGAAGGAAACGGCCCGGAAGGAGCTCGTGAATGAGCTCATCGGCGAGCTGCTCCTGAAGGATCGCGCGGACCGGCTCGGCATCACCGTCACCGAGCCCGAGCTGAAGGAAGCGGTCGGCCGCCTCAAGCAGCAGTACAACATCAGCACCGACGAGCAGTTCGACGCCTCGCTCCGCTCCTCCGGCCTGACCCGCGCCGACATGGAAGCCCGCCTTCGCGATACCTTGATCAGCAACAAGGTCTTCGGCCGCGAGCTCCGCAGCCGCGAGCAGCTCACCGACTCCGAGCTCCGCGAGCGTTACAACCGCGAGAAGGAGCAGTACCGCCTCCCCGAGCGCGCTCAATTGCGCGAGCTGGTCATCCTGAAGCCGGAGAACGGCGTCCTCGACGAGGCCCGCACGCGCGCTACGGAGATGGCCGAGGCGGCCCGCAAGCCAGGCACCGACTTCGCGAACCTCGCCTCCACGATGTCCGAGTCGGGCTCTCGTGAGAAGGGCGGCGATCTCGGCGAAGTGGCCAAGGGCGACCTCATCCCCGAGCTCGATCAGGCCGTCTTCAACGCCGCGCCGGGAGCGATCGTCGGCCCGGTGGAGACGAAGTCGGCGTGGCACATCATCCGGGTCGAGCAGCGCCTCCCCTCCGAAGTGCCGGCATTCGAGTCGCTGAAGGACCGCCTCAAGCAGGACGCGAGTGAAGAGACCTTCCAGCGCGACTACAAGGCATACATCGAGAATCTCCGCAAGGACGCTTTCATCCAGATCAACGAAGCGATGATTCCGGGCGCGTAAGCCCCGGAATCATCGTCTCTACGTCCCGTAGCGGGTTTTCCCAAAAACCCCTCCCTCGGAGCCTCTGGGATCCCCCGGATCTGTAGATTTCCTCGGCTCTGTTGACACCCTCGTCTTACGCTGCTCCACATGAGCAGCGTCGATGAAGCAGTCCGCACGATCCGCGAGATGAAGCCGCGGAACGTCGTCGTCATGACCGGTGCCGGCGTCTCCGCCGACAGCGGGATCCCGACCTTTCGCGGTGCCCGAGGCTTGTGGCGCGAGATCAACCCAGAGACGAGCGGCGTCAGCTCCTCCTGCACGTTCGCGATCCCCGCGCGTGCAGCGGAGGCGACGCCGCCCATCGTCGAGGCCCTTCTGGAGGTGAGGAAATGACCGATATGATTCGTGACCTGCCCATGGACGACCGCCCCCGCGAGCGGATGCTCCGTCACGGCGCCGGAACGCTCTCGAAC
This sequence comes from Thermoanaerobaculia bacterium, assembly GCA_035629865.1. Lineage (GTDB taxonomy): Bacteria > Acidobacteriota > Thermoanaerobaculia > Gp7-AA8 > Gp7-AA8 > QHVT01. Next base: position 20,286 of record DASPHC010000024.1, read on the forward strand.
GCGGAGCTCGCCGCGATCCTGATCGGCTCAGGCACCCGCGGCAAGAACGCCATCCAGGTGGCCCGCGAGCTTCTCAAGCACGGCAGCTTCAAGTCCCTGCGCAACCGCGACCCGCGGGAGTTCGCGAAGATCCCCGGCCTGGGTGATGCCAAGCTGGCTCGCGTCTGGGCGGCGATGGAGCTGGCCTGGCGCCTGATGGCCGACGAGCCGGAGGAGCCGGAACGCGTCCTTTACGAGGCAAACGTCATCGGCCGCGCGCTCGTCGCCCAGTACGCCAACGAGCGTCAGGAACGCCTCGGCCTCGTCCTGCTCGACGCCCGCCACCGCATCCTCAAGCAGCAGGAGATCTACATCGGCACCATCAACAACGCCCTGGTGTCGACGCGGGAGATCATCACCACGACCCTCATGGAAAACGGCGTCGGCATCGTGGTCTTTCACAACCACCCGTCCGGCAGCCCGATCCCCTCGGACGACGACCTCTCGTTCACTGCCAAGCTCGGCGCATGCCTCGCGACCTGCGACATCGAGCTCGTCGACCACCTCATCCTCGGCGCCCACGGCTACTACTCGATGAAGGAGCGGGGGAAGTTGTGACTTACGCGCCCGCGGAAATCACTTCCGACACCTCGACCTGCGACGTCCACCCGAAGCGATCCGGCTCGGTACCGAACTGGATTGCCTGGATCTCGTCGAACAGGCGCTTGGTGACCGGCCCGAGCTTGCCGCCGCCGATCTCGAAGACGCGGCCGTCGGAGAACACCAGCTCGCTGATGCCGACCACGGTCGCCGCCGTGCCGCAGGCGATGGCCTCGGTGATCGCGCCGGACTGCACGCCTTCGATGACCTCGTCGATGTCGATGTCGGTTTCACTTGCAGGGATCCCGAGGGACGGACCGATGGCCAGCAGGCTGTCCCGCGTCACACCGGCGAGAATCGTCCCGTTGAGCGTCGGGGTCATCAGCTCGCCGTTGCGGACGAAGAAGACGTTCATGCCGCCGAGCTCTTCGACCCGATGCCGGCGCGCGGCGTCGAGGAAGAGCACTTGGCTGCAGCCCCGCTCCTTCGCCACCGTGATCGACTTCAGCGTCACCGCGTAGTTGGCGGCGGCCTTGACGCCACCGGTGCCGCCGGGTGCGGCGCGGGAGGTCGCCTGTTCGACGTAAACGCGGACCGTGCCGGTACCGGCGGCCATTTCCTTGAAGTACGCGCCGGAAGGGAGGGTGATGACGTAGAAGAGGAACTCGTTCGAGCTGCGAACGCCGAGGCAGGCCTCGGTGCCGATCATCGTCGGACGGATGTAGAGCGAGCCGGGAGCCTGCGGCACGAAGGCGCGCTCGATGTCGACGAGGCGCCGGATGGCTTCGACGAAGAGCTGCTCGTCAACGGCCGGCATCCCCATGCGCGCGGCCGACTCGTTGAAGCGCCGGGCATTCATCTCCGGCCGGAAAAGGGCGACCTTATCGTCGGACTGCCGGTAGGCCTTCAGCCCTTCGAAGATTGCCTGGGCGTAGTGGAAGACGTTCGTGGCGGGATGGAGCGTGAAACCGTGCAGCGCTTCCACCCGCGGGTCCTGCCACCTGCCGCCGCGGTACTCCACGAGGAAGAAGTTCGGCGTGCAGATTCGCCCGAACTCGATGTCTTGCGGATCGAGCGAATACGGAGGCGTCCTCTGCGCCGACAGGTTGGCGATTCTGATCACGTGCCTTTCCTTCTCCCGGCGACGCAACTCCGTCCGGTCGCCCCACGCCACCATATCTCCGTCGCCCGGCCGTTTCAAGCCGATCCTTCGCGGTTCTCGCGCCAAGTTTGGAGTGTCGTGACCGAGGTACCCAAAAACGGGATCATGGGACCGATGGGACTCATAGGACGGATGAGCGGCGGTGCTCCCGCCACGCGATAGACTCCCGTTCCGAATGAGCCTCCGCGAAAAAAACGTCGTCATCACCGGCGCTTCGAGTGGCATCGGGCGCGCTGCAGCGCTGGAGATGGCCCGTCGCGGCGCAAACGTCGTGCTGGCGGCGAGGCGGGCGGAGCTCCTGGAGAAGACGGCGGCTGAATGCCGGGCCCTCGGCGTGCGGGCAACCGCCGTCGTCACCGACGTCACCAGCCCGGAAGACTGCGCGCGCATGATCGAGGCCGCCGGCCAGCTCGACGTGCTGGTCAACAACGCCGGCTTCGCGATCTTCGACCCGATCGAGACCGCCCACGTCGAGGATCTGCGGTCGATGGTGGACACCAACTACTTCGGGATGGTGCACTGCACTCAGGCCGCCCTGCCGAAAATGCTCGCCCGTCGCGAGGGGACCATCGTCAACGTCGCCTCCATCGCCGGGATCATGGGATACGCACGGATGGGCGGCTACTGTGCGACCAAGTTCGCCGTGATCGGTTTCACCGAGGCGCTGCGGGACGAGGTGCTCGGCCGCGGCGTGCGCGTTTCGCTGGTCTGCCCCGGTACGACCGAGACCGAGTTCTTCGTGAAAGCGGAGCGGGGGAAGATGCCGGGCGCCTCGCGGCTCGTCCTGGCCGTGTCGCCGGAGCGCGTCGCGCGCGCCATCTGCGACGCCGCCGAGGACGGCCGGTACCGCCGCATCCTGCCGCCGCTTGCCGCACTGTACATGCGCATGAAGGAGCTCTCCCCCCGATTCGCACACCTGCTGATGCGGCGCGTTTCGGCCTTGATGGAACGCGGGAAGGAGCCCGGCCGGTGACGAAGGCGATTTCCCCGTCCGCGGCACCCCTCGCTGCCGATACACTCACCCACCAGAAATGCCACTGAGCGACAGGAACGTTGCCGGAGCGCCGGAAACGGGCTCGATACTCCCCCGCAGGAGCACCCCCGCAACGCGGTTCATCATCTCCGCGATCGTGATCGGGTTCGCCATCGAGATCGTCACCGGTGCGTGGCAGAACCCCTACCGGCTGGCCCGCCTCGGCGCCGTAGTCAGGGAATGGATTTTCCTCGACGGCCAGTACTGGCGCCTCGTGAGCGCGATGTTCCTGCACGGCGACGGCACCATCCCGGGAGGCCTGCTCCACGTCGCGCTCAACCTGCTGGCCATCGTGCAGATCGGCAGGCTGTTCGAGCTGATGTTCGGCACGCGCCGCTATCTGTTCATCTATTTCACTGCCGGCATCATCGCCTCGGTCACCAGCGCACTGGTGAACGGCGGCCCCTCGGTCGGCGCCAGCGGCGCGATCTTCGGCATCCTCGGCGCGTTCGTGCTGTCGGTGCGGCGCTCGCCGCGGTGGCGTCACGAGCGCGCGGCGCGCAGCATCGTCAACCAGCTGATCTTCTGGATCGTCGCCAACATCGCCATCGGCATGCGCATGCCGCAGATCGACAACTCCGCGCACCTCGGCGGCCTCATCGCCGGCCTGATCCTCGGCGCCATCCTGCCCCACGCGCCACTCCCGCCGCCACCCGCGGCTCAGGCGGTGATCGACGTCACCCCGTACGGCGAAGGATCAGCCGGAGGTCCTGCGGGGCGAAGAGACGATCGTTGACGGCGTGGATCACGCGCTGCAGCTCCGGTGCGTCCGTCTCCAGAATCGGGATGCGCGCCCCCTCGGCGATCTCGTGAACCGCGCGAACCTCCTCGATCGCGAAGCCGTGCTCGCGCGCCAGCACCGTCAATGCCGCCGCGTGGCGCGGCGCGATGTGCGTCGGGTCGCGCCAGAAGTCGGACGCCGACATCGCCATCGACTCCGCGTTCGGTGTCTCGATCATCAACAGCCCGCCGCCGCGCAGCACCCGGGCCGCCTCGCGGAAGAGGGCGAAAAGCACATCCGCCGGCAGGTGCTCCACGACATGCATCGCCAGGATGCTCCCGAGCGAGCCATTCGCAAGTGGCGCAAAGCATTCCGGGATCCCGCTGACCGCGGCATCCAGCCCGCGCTGCTGCAGATCGGCCACCGAGCGCTCGTTGAGATCTACGCCGCGTGCCTCGATCCGCTGCTCGCGGCACGACACCAGAAACTCCCCTCGGCCGCAGCCGACGTCGAGCACCGGCTGATGCCCGGCGGCAAGGCGAACGTACGGAGCGACGTCGGCGCGAACCTCCGCTTCCCCGCCGCGCAGCGCGTCTTCCACACGGCGATACAGGACGTCGGGCGAGGTTGCCGGCACGACCGGATTCACCGCATCGCGGACCCGTACCGCCACGGTCTCGATCTTCTGGTCGAGCGCGGCGATCAGCGCGTCGTTGCGCTTCGCCGCGATGAGCACGAGCTCCCGCAGCTTCATCCCCTCGGCGGCCAGCGCCGCGGAGAGATCGCGCTGCACGGTCTCGATATCGGACCGGAGGTCGGCGCGGATCGCGGCCACGTCGCCGCGCAGGTCCTGCAGCAGGTCGAGCATCGCGACGTTGTAGTTCTGCTGCCTCTCCGCGTCCGGCTCACCGGCCCGGCGGACGAGACGGCGAACGAAGCCGAGCAGCCACTCGTGCCGCGAAGGGCGGGGCCGGTAGCGGCGGTCGTCGCGCCACACCTCACGCCAGGCATCCGCACCAGCGGGAGCAGCGTCGACGTACTTGTCGTCAGCCATCGAGGGAGAGAATACACGTGGAGGGCAGACAAACCTGCCTGCCCTCCAGCTTGACGGTGTATTTGGTAACGCGGCGCCGCTTACTGCTCGGCGGTCGCGTCGTCGCCGGCGGCGGCGCCGGTGTCCTCAATCGTCTCGACACCCTGGGCCGCGACTTCCACCTGGATGCGGGCCGTGACATCGCGGTGCAGGCGCACGTCGACGTCGTGCAGACCGACCGTCTTGATCGGCTGCTCGAGCTCGATGCGGCGCTTGTCCACTTCGATCCCCTTCTCGGCCAGCGCGTCGGCGATCTCGTTCGCGGTGACCGAGCCGAACAACTGTCCGTGCTCGCCCACGCGCTTCTCGATGCGCACCTTCACGCCCTTGACGCGATCCGCGGCCTTCTGCGCCACATTCTTTTCTTCCTGCGCGAGCAGCGCCCACTTGCGGCGCTCGTGCTCGACCTGCTTGAGGTTCCCCGCCGTCGCTTCACGGGCGAGGTTCTTCGGGAGGAGATAGTTCCGCGCGTAGCCGTCCTTGACGGTCACGACATCGCCGCGCGTTCCGAGTCCTCGGATCTCCTCAGTCAGAATGACTTTCATGAGAGTCGTCCTTTCGCTTCTTGAAATTTCGGAAATCAAAAAATGGATCGAAGAGTCCCGCCAGCGCCAGTAATACCGGTCCGACGCCGGTCAGCGTCAGGAACACCAGCAGCAGCCACCCCAGCATCGTCCCGGCGAACCCCGCTCCCATGGCCAGCAGGACGAAGCGGAAAATCGCCAGCCCCTGGAGGAAGTAGAGGAACGCCACGATGAAGAGCGTGTTCGCCGCGACCTGGTGCAGCAGACCCGACGCCAGAGGCGCCACGCCGCCGAGGACGAAGGCGAAGAGCACCCACTCCGGCAACGCGAAGTTGCGGAACAGGTACACGCCGAGAGCGTCGCCGTCGCCGCGCCGTGCGGCATGCTCGCGCCACGCCTTCAGCCGGCCGAGCATCAGCAGGCTGAGGACAAAGATGAGCGTGAGCAGGACCAGCATGACCGCCGGTAACAGCGTCGTGCTGTACGTCGCCCACCGCTCCATCATGCGCAGCGCTTCCGGAGGCGCGCCGTTCGTACGATAGAACTGCACGAACTGGGCGTTGTTCACCTTCGACTGCGCCACCTGCAGGGTGTACGGCGAGATCGACAGCACCGACCGCGACAACGCCTCGGTAGCGACCATGCCGGCCACGCTGCCGAGCAGCAGCAGCGCCACCAGACGGCCGAACTTCGCGCCTTGCTCCACCAGCGGCAACGCTGCCAGGGCCGGGAGAGCGACGGTGAGGCCGATACTGAGCAGACCGGCCCAGAACAACTTCACCGCGTCCGGTTGAGTGGAGGGGATCGCCGCCGCGTACAGGCTGGCGACTCCGAACGCCACGGCCGCCGTCGCCCACGCGGCGCGCCGCCCATTGCGGAGTGCGCAATGGAACAGCGCCGCCGGGATGAACACCAGCAGCTCCGTGACGATCATCATCGTCGTCAGCAGAGCGTGCGCCGCAATGCTGCGCATCTGCCGGCCGAGAGGCCGGTCAGGCAGCGCAACGGGCTCGCTCTGGCGGAGGGACATTTCGATCATAGATCCGCGGGCCGAATCAATCGGCCGTGAACGGCAGCAGCGCGGCGATGCGCGCGCGCTTGATCGCGTTCTGCAGCTTGCGCTGGTGCAGCGCACAAGTGCCGGAGATGCGGCGCGGAAGAATCTTGCCGCGCTCGGGGATGAACTGCTGGAGCGTCTTCACGTCCTTGAAGTCGATGTACTCGATCTTCTCGACGCAGAACTTGCAGACGCGTTTGCGGCGGTAGAAGAACTTCTTCTTGCCGCCCTGCTGGCCGCCCGGACCGCCACGGCGATCGTCGCCGCCGGCGCCACCAGGACCGCCCGGTCCTCTTCTCGGTGCCATCGTTGCCATCTTCGTCTCCTCCTTTACGCCTGCGGCGCCGCTTCGTCGGCACCTGCAGCGATCGCGCTCTCGATGCCGGGTTCAGCAGCCGCAGCGGCCACAGGGGCGGCAGCGGGCGTGACGGCCGGACGAACGCGCTCTTTCTTCGGATTGCGCTTGGCGAGCTTGTCGGCACGCTTCTGCTCGAGATCCGTCCGCACGATCACATGCCGCAGGACGCGGTCGATGTTCTTCATGCGGCGGTCGAGCTCCGACAGCGAGCCCTCGCTCTCCAGGACGAAGAGGTGGTAGATGCCTTCGTTGAACTTGTGGATGGGATATGCGAGACGGCGGCGACCCCACGCATCTTCGCTCTTCAGAGTCGCACCATTGGTGGTGGCGATCCCCTTGAAGTCGTTGATGAGGGTCGTCGCTTCCTCCTCCGTCACTTGCGGAGAGAGGATGAACAGGACTTCATAAGTCCTCATGAAACCTCCTTCTGGCCTAGCGGAACCCCGCGACACGCGAGGTCCAAGGAGCTGGCAGATTGTTAAAGAATGTGTCCGGGCACCCCGGGACGAGGGCCGGCAAGTGTACGCGAACCGCGGGAGTGCCCGCGATTATTTCGCCCGCCCCGTTCCGGCGGACCCCGGCGACGCTCTCATCGGTGCCCGCACCCGGCATGGCAGCCTCCGTAGCGTCCGACCAGAACCGCCAGCCGCTGCCTGCGTCTCATCTGATGATGACCAGACTGCTGCAACTGCTCCTCGTCGTACTTGCCGCCATGCCGGCGCTGGCCGGTCTCGAGCTGACCCTGCGCGTCGACTCGAAGCCCTACAGCGGCAAGTCCCTCGGCTTCACCCGGGTGAAAGGGCAGAAGGAAGAGCCGCCGGAGCAATGGACCGCGCGGGTCAAGCTCGACGGGTCGTCCCTCTGGTACGAGCGGGAGGGAGAGACCACGGTGTACGACTTCGCGCAACGCCGGATCTATGTGAGCGAGGCAAACAAGCCGCTGGTCGAGCGGTCGCTCTTCTCCGAGGTGGGCGGACGCGATCGGGAGATGACCAACCGCGTCTACCTCATCGAAGTCATGGGAGGGAAAGCGGCGATCCCGCTTGCAGTCAGCGAGCACGGGCTGTCGATGGATGGAGGCAGGAAGAAGGGAAAGGTCGACCGCGCCGAGAAAGGTGGAACGGTTCGCTTCCGTGCGAACAGGCTCGATCTCGCCGACTATCCGATGGATTTCGTCGACGCCACGAACGAGGAGCGAGCCGGCTTCGCACGCTTCATCGCCCTCACCTTCAACGCCCATCCCGTCGTCCTCGCCGACCTGCGACAGGCCAAAGGCATCCCGCGCACCCTCCGCATCGTGCAGCACACCGTGTCGCGCGAGCTCCTCATCAGCGTCACCGGAGCCGCACCCTCGACCGATACCCCTCCCGCGATTTCCCCCGAGCGCCACCTGATGATCGAGTCGGACAAGGACCTCGCGCCTCTCGTCGCTGCAGCAGCCGCTATCTCGCCTCTGGCGGCAGACAGCGCCGAGCGGAAGATCCTCACCGATGGCACGGCCTTCGCCGCCGCAGGGGCAAATCTCGATGCTTTCCTCGCCTGGATGGAGTACGGCCTGATGACCGGCCGCGACCTCCCTGCCGACATCGAAGGCCAGATGTCCGCCCTCGCAAACGATCCGAAAGTTCGCGTCCTCCGGACGGCCCTCTCCCCCCAGAGCGCGTCGGAAGCGCGTCAAGCCCTGACCGTGCTCCAGGGACTGCGATCCTCGGCCCCGGCCAAGGCCCACATCCTCACCATCTTCGAAGGCGACTTCCTCATGAACCTCGGCGAGTCGGCCGCTGCCGAAAAGAAGTTCCTCGAAGTCCTCCGGAAACAGCCCCGCATCGCCGGCGTCTGGAAAGACCTGGGCGACCTCTATTACAACGGCTACGACCCCACCCGAGCCTGGGACTGCTGGACCGTCGCCCGCTCCATCGCCCCCAACCATCGCCTGCTCGGAAACGTGAACAAGCTCGAAGAATACCTGGCCGCAACATACCCGGGCTTCTTCTGAGGGGAGGCGTCGGCTCCATTCAACGTCCTACAACGGCAACCAGTACGAGACCTTCACCAGAAACACGTCATGCGACGGTGCGGTCGGAATCGCGCGGAGGTCTCGGTTCAGGCGGAAGTCTCCGATCGGCTCGACCTCGGCGCGGTTCTCGTTCCAGACGACGTAGAGCGCCGAGCCGGGGCGGAACTCCCAGCGGGCGACGGCGCTGCCGCGGACGCTGCGGAAGTTGAAGTCGGGATCGGCCTGGGTATATGCGAAGGGCGTGTAATCGCGGGTGCGCGCGGCGGCGAGGGTGCGGTAGTCGTGGAAGTCGCCGGCGGCGATGAAGGGCTGGAGATAGAGCTGGAGCGAGAGCGTCGAGCTCAGGGTCCAGTCGGCGCGGGTGCCGAGCTCGAACGAGCGCTGGTCGAGCTCCGCGAAGACGTAGCGGCGGCCAAAGGTCGCGGTCGCGCCGGGGTCGTCGAGGGCGGTGACGTACTGGGCATGCGTGCGCGAACGGGAGTACGACGGCTCGATGCTGAACAGCAGATTCGAACGTGGCCTCGCCGTCAACGAGACCGTGACTGTCTGCCCGTTCGACCCGTCGCCGCTGTCGTCGGCGTCCAGGGCGATGCTGCCGTAAAACCTCTTCCGGCTATCGCTGCCGACATGCCCCTCGACGCTGATTTCCCGCGGCGTGCGCGCCAGCGGGCCGCCGCGCGTCAGGCGGTCGGAGAACGAGCCCGGAGAGACGAAGAGCGCGGCTCGCGCCTCCCAGTAGTTCTGAAACGTGCCGAAGGCGTCGGCGAAATAGCCGCGCTCCACGGTGTCGCCGTCGAAGTTGCGGCTCTGCCAGACGCCGGTCCAGAGGTTCCGCTCGCGGAAACGCTTCGTCGGATTCTGGTCGACGTACTGCATCAACGCGTGCGCCGAGATGATGTCGGAGCGCTGCATGAAGCCGGTGTCGTTGGTCTCGTAGCCGGGCGAATAAGCGTGCACCTGCATGTTCGGCCGCCAGATCCCGGTCGCCTTCGAGAGCATCGCCCGGCCGCCCCAGCCGATCAGTGACGTACGCGTCGGGTCGAAGTCGACGTGTCCCGCATCGGGCCGCTGGTAATAACGCGACGAAGAGCGCTGCGTGAGCTCGATCGCCTCGGCGCTCCCGGTCACGTGCGAGCCGACCGCGAAGCCTTCGAGAATCCACGACTTGTTGAGGAAACTCGTGTACGCGTCGATGCCGCCGGTGACCGCGGTGTCGCGCAGCGCCGACAGCTCGTCCGGCAGCCGGCGGTTGACCGAGGTGAGGAGCATGCCGACACGCGAGCCGTCGCCGACTTCCTTCGTGGCGCGGGAGACGAAGTAGTTCGTCATCGGCTCGACCTGCTCGCGTCCGGACAGGGGGCCGTCGACGAAGCGGGCACGCTCGGTGTCGGTGAGCGCGTCAAGGATGCCGAGGGACCAGCCGCCGGGAAGCTTGCCGGTCAGCTTCGCCGCGCCGAGGATCGTCGTCTCGGCGGGAGCGGAGACGAACTCGGCGTCGGGGAAGCCTTGCGGCGCGCGGCCGATGCGGCGGGTGTAGAAAAGGCTCGGCGCGAAGATGAAGTTGAAGTGGCTCGGGGCCGGGCTGTCGCCGAACTGGAAGATGTTCAGCCCTTCGGTGAAAAACGGCCGCTTCTCCGGATAGAACGTCTCGAACTCACTGAGGTTCACCACCGCCGGATCGACCTCGACCTGGCCGAAGTCGGGATTGATCGTGCCGGTGAGGGTGAGGCTGGAGGTGAGCGCGTACTTCACGTCCAGGCCGCCGTCCATGCGCGAGTCGCGCGTGTCGAGCAGCGGGTCGGCGCGGTTCGCGCGCGTGTGCACGTCGCCGCGCGCGACCGCATACGGCACCAGCTCGAGCGGCCGGCCGCGACGGATGCCCTCCAGCCCGACGATGTCGGCGAAGTGGGAAGCGAAGCCGGTCCCGCCCTTCTTCGTGTTGACGATGCGTACCCACTCGTTGTTCCGCACCGTGCGGCGGGTGATGTTCAGCCCCCAGACGTGGCTCGGCTTGTCCGGAAAGCGGAGCTGCGAGTACGGGATGCGCACCTCGGCCACCCAGCCGTCGGCGACGATCTTCGTGGCCGAGCTCCACACACCGTCCCAGCTCCCGTCCTCAGCGATGTCGTTGTAGATCACCGAGTCGATCTGCACCCCGGCGGGTGTGATGGTGAAGGCGTTGCCGGAGAGGCGGTCGAGCTGCGGGTCGAGGTTGATGGAGAGGAAGTCCGCCGGCACGAACGAATCGCGCCGCACCAGCAGTGCGGTCGGCGGATGGGTGTCGGTCATCTTCGCGCCGAAGTAGATCGCCTCGTCGTCATAGACGATGCGCACGCTGGTCGGCAGCGTCGCCGGCTGGCCGTCATCGGGATCGTGCTGCGTAAAGTCGGTGAACTCCGGCGCCGCCTGCCACGCCGCGTCTGAAAGATCGCCGTCGATCGCCGGCCCCGCACTCACGCGCACCGCGCGGAGCTGCGGATGGTCCGGCCAGTTGGCCGCGAAGACCGCGGGTGCGGCGCACACCAGCGTCAGGCAGAACAAGAAGAAGCGTTTGAGCATGCGTAGATGAACCTTACTCGCGGAGTAGTCGGAAGCAAGCGACGGAATCGTGACGGAAGTAAGAGCGAACGCAACAAACGCGTTCCTCGGATCGACGGAGGAGTCTACGTCACGGCGGCGGCGCTTCATCCCACCATTTCGACAGGCTCTGCGTCGCCTCGCGCGGATGCTCGGAGTAGTGCGACGTGTCGTTGAAGAGCATGAGCCGCGAGTGGACGGCGTCGCGGAAGTCGAGGACGTTGAGACAGGCAGGGGCCTGGTCGAGCCGGTCGCGATAACCGCGGGCGTCGAAGCCGAGGAGGCTGCTGATGAGGATGCGGATCGTCGCCTTGTGCGACACGACCAGCACACGCTCGCCCGGATGCTTCGTGACGATCGCACGGACCGCCGGCAGCGCCCGGGCCAGCACCGCGACCCCCGACTCCCCTCCTTCGGGAGCAAACGTGAACGGATCCTCTTCCCACGCCGCATATTCGTCGCCGTAGCGCTCCTCTACCTCGCGGCGGGTCAGCCCTTCCCAGCGCCCGTGGCTGATCTCCCGCAAACCGTCGACGGTGACCGGCTCGAGTCCGCAGCGTCCGGCAATGATGCGGGCCGTCTCGACGGTACGGGAGAGTGGGCTGCAGTACGCCGCTCTCAGCTCCTCCCGGCGCAACCGCTCGCCGAGAAGCCCCGCCTGCCATCGGCCGTCATCCGAGAGCTCGACCCCGGCATCACCGGAAAAGCGGTCCTCGGCGGTGAGACGCGTTGCGCCGTGGCGGACGAGGTAGAGGCGGGTGGTGGTCATGGAGGGCATTGTCCCATCGGTGGGACGCGGGAACATCGACGTAAGTCCGATCTTCCAGGGTTGCGCGAAGAAGTCGCTTCGTGCGTGCTGTACAGGCGACAGGTGTTGAGCATCTGCGAACGCTTTTCGGGCGCCGCCGAGCGGTTCGGAATCGTTCGCCGACGGTTTTTCACCGTCGCGGGACAGTCCGCAGCCGTTCGCGGACGGTGGTTGACCGTCTGCAGACGGTTTCCGAGCGTCGGCCAAGGGTCCGAAACCGTTCGCCGACGGTTCTTCACCGTCGCGGGACGCTCCACGGCCGTTCGCGGACGGTGTTTGGCCGTCTGCAGACGTTTTTCCAGCGTCGCCGAACGGTCCGGAAGCGTTGCCGACGGTTTTCGAGCGCTCGAAGATCTGAGCGCCAGACCCGGCGACGGTTGAAAACCGTTCGCGGATGCCCTTTTCAGCGCCGCGGGACGGTCCGCCGCCGTTCGCGGACGGTGGCTGGCCGTGTGCGAACGGTTCTCGAGCGTCGGCCAACGGTTTTCCAGCGTCAGCGAACGGTGCGGCAGCGTTCGCGGACGGTTTCAGGCCGTTCGAAGATCTGCGCGCCAAATCCAGCGGTGATTGAAAACCGCTCTCGGACGGTTTTTCAGCGTCAGAGAACGTTCCGCCGTCTCGCACCAGCTTCAGCGGCATGCAGCATGGCGGTGCGGGGCACGCGCATTCGTGATCGAGCTACACTCGTTGGTCATGTCCGACGAGACCTACTCGCTTGTCGCGATCGTTTCCTCGCTGGCCCTGATGGCGGTCCTCTGGCTGAAGTTCCGGCAAGGGCGCATCCTGCGGCGGCTGATGCGCTCCCTGACCGACGAACAGGTCAAAGCTGCTGGGCTCGACGTCCACCAGATCCGCGCGCGATTCGGGCCGTACGATGGGAAACCATAGACTGTGGGGGGCACACCTTCGTTCTTTGACGAAAAGCGAAGGTGTGACCCCGGGCGTGTGCTGATGGCTGACGTGAGACGAGGATCGAGCGTGACGGGCGGCGCCGGAACGGCCACGCCGGATCACACCTCGATGAGCTCTACGCCACGCCGAGCGGCATGAATCACCGCTTCCGGGTCGCGCTGCATCACGTTTGAGCGTCCACCTCCCGTCCAAAAGTATCCGCGAGATGACGGGAACGACACCCGAGCGACACCCAAGAGAGTGAAATGCGCAATCCAGTTACTCCTCGGCGTGCGAAGTAGGAAAGGGCGATCACGAGATCTGGTCAGACCAGCGGGTTCTGAACCTTGACACCCATGATGATCTGGCCGTGGTTCAGATCCTCCGTACACAGAATGCCGCAGCCAGCGCTCGCAGCCGCAGCAAGAATGAGGGCGTCCCAGAATGAGATCGCGTTCAAGACTGCGCAATCGATCGCTTCATGAATCAGTTCGGGTCCCGCGGTGACGATCTCGAAGACGGTAAATGTCTTCAGGATCGCTTTTGCAGCGAGCGGCGGGACGCCGAGCTTGCGCGTCACGGAGACAAAGAACTCCTGCATGACCTGGGTCGAAATCACTCCGTCGCCCGAATCCGCAAGCCGGGCAATGAGCTCGCGACTGCGCCGCTGCTTGTCCGCGGACCCTGTGTCCTGAGCATAAACAAGGATGTTGGAGTCGAGAAAAACCTTACCGGACATACAGCTCTTCTCGCGTCCACCGCTTTCCCTCTGAGTTACCGGGGTGTGCGTCCATCAACCGGAACATTTCGTTCGCCAGTGCCTGACGGTCAGCCAGCACTGTTCGGACCAGCAGCTCACGGACCAGAGAGTTCAAGGTAGTCTGATGCCGGCTCGCATAGCTACGCCCGGCTTCGAGCGTCTCATCATCAATCGCCAGAGTGATGTTCTTCATAAACACAGTCTACGTCGGCACGTAATCAGTGTCCACATACCAGAGTGATTGCCGAGGTGATGTTGAAGTAGTCAGAAACAAATAAGCCTCTGTTTCCAGAGGCTTAGTAAGGTCGAATGGAGCCGTTGACCGGATTTGAACCGGTGACCTGCTGATTACGAATCAGCTGCTCTGCCAGCTGAGCTACAACGGCTTGTTGCGCGCGTTGGAACAGCGCGGGGGCGGATTCTATTCACGGCCTCCCCATCTGTCGAGCGCTTTTCCGATAAGATCGCCTGCCGAGCGCGCCCTTAGCTCAGTGGATAGAGCAGCGGTCTTCGGAACCGCTGGTCGGGGGTTCGAATCCCTCAGGGCGCGCCAGCACACCCCGCTTGCCGAAATCCGAACGAATCCTGCTGCTCGCCACCGCCGCCGTGACGGTCGTCCTGCGTGCGCTCGCCTTCTTCCGCTACCGCTTCGACGCCGACGAGCAGCACCACCTGCACGTGGCCTGGGGGTGGACAGCGGGGATGGTCCAGTACCGCGACTATTTCGACAATCACGCTCCCCTGTTCCACCTGCTGATGGCGCCGATCCTTGCGCTGTTTTCGGAGCGATCGGACATCCTCCTCATCATGCGGGCGCCGATCCTGGTCCTCTTCGGGATCGTCATCTGGGCGACCTACGACATCGCCCGGCGGGTCTTCGACGAGCGGGTTGCGGCGTGGGCGGCGGCACTGCTCGCGCTCTTCCCGCCGTTCTTCCTGAAATCGCTGGAGTTTCGGACGGACAACCTCTGGGTGGCGCTCTGGATGCTCGCGCTCGCCGGGATGCTGCGCGGCTGGAAGCCGTTCGCGATCGGGCTGCTGCTCGGCGCCGCGTTCGCGGTGTCGATGAAGACGACGCTGCTTCTGCTCACCCTCGGCGTGGCCGGTCTCCTGACGATGCTCTTTCTGAAGCGGCGTCCGGCGGGCGGGCTACTCCAGTACGCGCTCGGGTTTGCGATCGTGCCGGCAGTGCTGGCCATCTACTTCGTCAGCGTCGGCGCGTGGGACGAGCTGGTCTATTGCACGCTGACGTTCAACGGCAACCTCGCCCAGACGCGGAAAAACCTCTGGATCGGCCGGGCGATCTTCCCCTTCACGTTCGCGGCGGTGGTGTGGGCGGCGTGGCGGTTCCGGGCGGCGCGGAATGTCTGGGCGTACTTTTTCGCGGTGGCGATCGGCGTCTATGCGGTGACGCTGGCCGGCTTCTGGATGCTGATCTCCCCGCGCGATTTCCTGCCGCTGATGCCGCTCTGCGCGATGTTCGCCGCCGCGGTGCTGGCGACGCGGCGGTTACGCGTGACGGCCGTCGTGGTGATTCTCTGCCTCGGCTCCCTCTGGAAATACGCCGACCGCTTTGAGAACAACACCGACTGGCACACGACGATGATGGACCAGGCGCTGCGGCTCTCCCATCCCGGGGAGTTGGTGATCGATCTCAAGGGCGAGCTGATCTACCGCCATCGGCCGTTCTACTACGCGCTCGAGTACATCACCCGCGCCCAGCTCGCCCACGGGATCCTCAAAGACACGTTGGCGGAGGATGTGATCCGCACGCGGACGCACGTGGCGCAGGCGGACGGGCCGATGTGGCCGCCACGGGCGCGCGCGTTTCTGAGCGCAAACTTTCTGAACATGGGCCGCCTCCGCGCCTCGGGGCAGTGGATTCAGGAGGACGGGTCGTTCACGATCGCGGTGCCGGGGGAGTATGTGATTGTCGGACCTGCCGGGGAAGTGCGGGGGTTGCTGGATGGCACGCCATATGGTGGCGCTCGCGAGCTGGCTGCGGGAGAACATCGGTTCGCAGGGCAGAAAGGCGCTGCAGTGTTATGGGCGCCTGCATTCCGGCGAGGACACTCGCCGTTTCACCTGCGGGACCTGGAGTTCTGACGAAGACCTTCCCGCGAACGCGGAGCGCGGAGCGCCGGTCTTCGACCGGCCGGTCCGCCGGCCTTCGGCCGGCCCGAGCGGGAAACGCTGCGCGAGAGACTGCCGACGGAACGTCGGCGGACCGGCCGGTCGAAGACCGGCGCTCCGTACGCTGTCGCTTCGCGACAGCGCTACGTGTACAACCCGCCGCTGACGTTCAACACCGTCCCGGTGATGTAGCTCGCCTGCTCGCTGGCCAGAAACACCACCGCGTGGGCGATATCGTCCGGCGTCCCGAGACGCCTGACTGCGATCTGGTCGGTCAGCTTCGTGCGGGCTTCGTCGCCGAGGGCGTCGGTCATGGAGGTCTGGATGTAGCCGGGGGCGACGGCGTTGACGGTGATGTTGCGCGAGCCGATCTCCAGCGCCAGCGCCTTGGTGAAGCCGATCAGGGCGGCCTTCGACGAGGCGTAGTTCACCTGTCCGGCGTTCCCCATCAGGCCGACGATCGAGGAGATGTTGATCACCCGGCCCCACTTCGCGCGGAGCATCTTCTTCACGATCTCCTGGGTGATGTGGAAGGCGGAGTCGAGGTTGGTGCGGAGGACGCTGTTCCAGGCGTCCGGCTTCATCCGGATGAAAAGGTCGTCCGCGGTGATGCCGGCGTTGTTGACCAGGATGTCGATCCCGCGCTCTTTCAGCAGCGCGCTGATGCGCTCCCGGACGTCGGGAGCGGCGATGTCGAGCTCCACGCCGGTGGCATTGCCGATCTCGCCGGCCAGGCGATTGACGGCGTCGGCCGAGCGGGCGGCGCAGAGGACATGCGCGCCGGTCTCGCCGAGGCGGCGGGCGATCGCTTCGCCGATGCCGCGCGAGGCGCCGGTGACGAGGGCAGTCTTGCCGGTGAGGTCGATCTTCATACGCTTGCCTTCTCCAGAAATGCTTCGAGCGACGGGACGTCGGAGACGTTGATCACTTCCACGTCGCCGTCGATCCGCTTGATCAAGCCGGTGAGAACGTTGCCGGGGCCGATCTCGACGAACCGCTTCACCCCCATCGAGACCATCTTCTGCACCGATTCGACCCACCGTACCGGCGAAGCGACCTGGCGCAGCAGGGCGTTGCGGACGGCGGTGGCGGTGCCGATCGGCGAGGCGTCGACGTTGGAGACGAGGGCGACCCAGAGGTCGTGGAAGTTGGCTTCGTTGAGGATCGGCTCGAGACGGTCGGCGGCGGGCTTCATCAGCTCGCAGTGGAACGGTGCCGAGACCGGGAGCGGCAGCGCGCGCCGGACGCCGCGCTTCTTTGCGACCTCGATCGCGCGCTCGATCCCGCTCTTCGTCCCGGCGATGACGATCTGTCCCGGAGCGTTGATGTTGGCGACGGAGACGACCTCGCCCTGCGCCGCTTCCTCGCAGATGGCGCGGGCCTCTTCGACGGAAGGCCCGATCAGCGCGGCCATGCCGCCGGTGCCGACCGGCACGGCGTCCTGCATGAAGCGGCCGCGGGCACGGACGATCGTCGCCGCATCAGCCGGCGAGAGGCCGCCGACGCTGACGATGGCGCTGTACTCGCCGAGGGAATGACCGGCCACCAGATCGCGCCGGGTCGCCCCATGCTCTTCGAGCACTGCATGCAGCGCCGAGGAAACGGCCAGGATGGCCGGCTGCGTGTTCTCGGTCAGCTTGAGCTGCTCTTCGGGACCCTCGAAGCAGAGCTTCGAGATGGAGAAACCGAGGGCGGCGTCGATGGAATCGAAGACGCGGCGGGCGGCGGGATATTGGGAGGCGACGTCCGCACCCATGCCGGCGTACTGGCTTCCCTGGCCGGGGAAGACAAAGGCGGTGTAGTGTTCCATTGGGGGCGGATGATAGCAGCGCGCCGCGTGGGGTTACGTGGTGGCGATCAGGTCGTGCTCGCGGGTGTGCAGGTCGCTGATCTTCGTCCGGATCTTGGTGTCGATCCGGTTCAGCGAAAAGTCGCGGGCCACCCGGACGGCGTTCTTCACCGCCTTCGCCTGGGAGCGGCCGTGGGAGATGATGCAGCCGCCGTTGACACCGAGGAGCGGCGCGCCGCCGTACTCGGAGTAGTCGGTGCGCTTCTTCAGGTCGTCGAAGGCACCCTTCACCAGCAGCGCGCCCATCTTGCGGGTGAACGAGCGGGTGAGCTCCTCGCGGATCATCTTGCTCATCATCTCGGCGAGCGACTCCGAGGCCTTGAGCACGACGTTCCCGGTGAAGCCGTCGCAGACGATGACGTCGGCGTTGCCGTTGAAGACGTCGCGCCCCTCGACGTTCCCCATGAAATTGAGGCCCGTCTCCTTGAGGATGAGGAAGGTCTCCTTGGTGACCTGGTTCCCCTTCCCTTCCTCCTCTCCGACGGAGAGAAGGCCGACGCGCGGCTCGGCGATGCCGAAGATCATCTGGGCGTAGAAGTGGCCCATGACCGCGAACTCGCGAAGGTTCTCCGCCTTCGCGTCGACGTTCGCGCCGACGTCGAGCAGCACGACGTGGCCTTTGACGGTCGGCAGGATCGCGGCGAGCGCGGGACGGCTGACGCCCTCGATGGTGCCGAGGACCTTGTACGCCGAGGTCATCGCGGCGCCGGTGTGGCCGGCGGAAGCCATGGCATCCGCCTTCCCCTCGGCGACGAGGTTCGCGCAGACCCGAATGGACGAATTCCGCTTCCGGCGCAGGGGCGCCAGAGAGTTGTCCGTCATGTCGACGACTTCGCGCGCGTCCGCGATCTCGAGGCGCGGCGGGAT
The DNA here is from genome assembly GCA_035629865.1 of Thermoanaerobaculia bacterium. GTDB lineage: Bacteria > Acidobacteriota > Thermoanaerobaculia > Gp7-AA8 > Gp7-AA8 > QHVT01. The sequence goes on from DASPHC010000024.1 coordinate 38,715, forward strand.
GTTCCCGCCGAGCTTCTCGCGGATAACCTCTTCGCGGCCGACCAGGATGATGGTGACGTCCGGGTACTCGTCGAGCGCGAGCAGCGCGCCTTTGACGATCTCCTCGGGCGCATGGTCGCCGCCCATCGCATCGAGCGCGATGCGGACTGTCGACGCCGTCACATCAGCCGCCATCGCGCAGAAGGACTAAAGAGCGTCCTTGACTTCGATGACTTCGCGGCCCTTGTAGTAACCGCACTTCGGGCAGACGCGGTGCGGCTCCTTCGCCTCCTGGCACTGGGGGCAGGTGGAGAGCGACTTCAGCTTGAGGAAGTCGTGCGCCCGGCGGGTGCGCGTTCTCGCCTTCGAATGGCGGCGTTTTGGATTCGGCATGGTGAAGCTCCTTCTAAAGGGTGTTCTAAACGTTCTTTTTCTTCGACAACTCTTCGCGGATGTCCTTCAGCGCGCCCCACCGTTGATCGACGATCGACTCGCCGCACGAGCAATCCTCGCGCGAACGGTTGACGCCGCAGGTGGGGCAGAGGCCGAGACAACTCTCGTCACACAACGGCTTCATCGGAATGGAAAGCTGGACCTGCTCGAGAGCAAGATCCCGAAGCGGAATCGTTCGATCCGAGTAAAACTCGACGTCGAGCTCTTCCTCGTCGGTGATCTCGACCTCTTCGTTTTCCCTGGATGCCTCCGGACGAGGCCGAAATCTTACGTGAAAGGTCGAAGTATTGGCAAACGGGTACGGATCGGCGCAGCGCGAACAGCTCATGTCGGCCGTGAAAGTGACGGTCCCGTCCGCAATGTACTCCCCGTCGAGGTGGCCCTGCTCGGCCTTCACCTTAATGGACACGTTCCCGACGTTCGCGACTTCGTCGCGGTCGAGATCCGCGGCGTTCACGTCATAGCTGCCGTGATACGTCTGCGGTCCTTGATCGTCAATGGTGTCGAAATCGATGAATTGCTTCATATTCGTGCGTTCGGGGATAGAAAGCACACAGAGGGCGTGCCAACAGATCACCCCGTAACCCTCTGAGCCGCCGAATCTATTTCGATGCAACCCGCACGCGCAACTCCTCGACGCCGCTTGCTACCGAGTCGGCGGCCTCGACCGCCTCGGCCTGTTCCAGGGCCCTCATCCAGCGCCGCAGGTCGCGCGCCCCGCGGTGAATCCGGGGGGTCGCGAAACGGAGGGCCGGATTGTCGCTGACCCTCTCGAGGACCGGGACGAGGCGGGCGGGGTCGAACCGGACCGCCCAGCGGGTGGCCGGCCAGCTCGCCGGGACGAACGTATCCTTTATATACAGGCCCATGCTGGTCCGGTCGAAGGAGACCAGGATCTGGTCCCCGGTATCGCGGACCTCCCCCACCAGCTCGGCGGCCTGCCGGACGTCCCCCATCTCCCCCCGGGCCGCCTCGTCCGCCGGGATGGCGAGCACGCCTCTCGGCCGCGGCAGGAGGGTTCCGGTCTCGATGTCGTACAGAGCGACCGAGCCGCCGTCGTCGACCAGGATGTCGATCCGGGCGCCGAGAAGGCGGTTGAAGTCGCCGAGGATGCGCGGGGGAGCGGCGAAGGAGGCGGCGAGCATGGCTCCCCTGGGGTAGCGCGGCTCGATCCGGCGCTCGATGGCGACGTCGGTCGAAGCGGCCCGTGAGACCAGCAGAATCTCCGCCGGCGTCACGCGCACCGAGGTGACGGCCGGGCGGGCGATCGGCGGGAAGGCGCCGCGGGAGCCTTCCCGCTGGACGACGAAGATGTCTCCCTCGGGGAGCCGCGTCGCCAGCCGCAGCACGTCTTCGAGCGCGACTTTCTCCGCCGACGGCTCGGGGTCGTTCATGATCAGGGTCGAGCCTTCCCAGCGCACGGTCGCGTTGCTGGCGACGAGCAGCCAGGCCCGGACGAGGAGGGCCCGGAGGGCGTCGAGCTGCACGGCGTAGCTGGTGGTCTTGCCGCTCTTCCACGCCACGATGTGCGCGCCACCGAGCATCCACGGCCTCGGCAGCTCGTGCTCTTCGCTCCAGGTCGCGATCGGCTCGCGCGTGACCGGGTTCGCGAGCAGCTTCGCGTGCAGCAGCGCCGCCGACGGGATCAGCGCGAACGCCTCGGCAGACGCCGGGACCCGCCGCAGCAGGGCCACGTTGGCGTTCGACAGGGGGAAGCGCACCGGCACCGCGCTCTCCGGCGTCGAGGAGAACAGCCAGAGTCCCGCCGCGGCGATCAGCACGGCCAGAACGATCAGGATGATGAGGAACGTCCGCATTACAATCGCGCGCCGATGTCGCTCCTGCCGACGCTCGGGATCATTGTTCACACTCTACGCCATGAGCTCGGCTCGCGTCTGCGCCGTGCATGGCTCTCCGCGACGCATCGCCGGAAGCGTTTACGGATCGGCGTCGACATCCGTCCGTTCTACGAGCCGCTCACCGGCGTCGGCTGGTATCTCTACTATCTACTGCACGAGCTGGCGAAGCGGGACGACGTCGAGCTGCTCCTCTTCGGCGACGCCCGCGTCACGGACCTCGGCCCCCACCTCCACGCCGACCTGCCGGCCAACGCGCGGCTGCTGACGTTCGACCTCAGCGGCCGGCCGCTCGGCCGGCTCGACCGCCCGCTGACCGCCGCGGCCTACGTCGCCCAGATGGCCCTCGCCGACCCGGACATCTACTTCGCCGCGAACTATTTCCTCCCCCGCCTCCACTCCGCGGTCGCGCGGAAGCGGGTCATCACCATCCACGACCTCACCTACAAACGCTTCCCCGAGCTGCTGCAAAAGGAAACGCTGCAGAACCTGGAGATGCAGATGGGCCGCGAGATCGCCGCCGCCGACGCGATCATCTGCGTCTCGGAATCGACCCGCCGCGACCTCCTCCGCTACTACCAGGTCGATCCCGGCCGCGCCGTCGCCATCCACTCCGGCCTCGGCGCACCCACGACCGCCGAGCCGATGGACGGCCTGCCGGCGCGCTACATCCTCTTCGTCAGCACGATCGAGCCGCGCAAAGACCTGGAAACACTGCTCGACGCCTACGAACGCCTGCGCGACCGCGGCACGTACGACGGCTCGCTGGTGGTGGTCGGAAAGATCGGCTGGAAATCGGAAGCGGTCGTCCCGCGGCTGAAATCGCGAGGGATCGTCCACCTCGACTACCTCCCCGCCTCGCAGCTCGCCACGGTCTACCGCAACGCCGAAGTCTTCGTCTTCCCCTCGATCTACGAAGGCTTCGGCTTCCCCCTGCTCGAAGCGATGACGCAGGGAGTCCCCTCGATCGCCGCCAACTCTTCGTCCCTGCCGGAAGTAGGCGGCGACGCCGCGCTGTACTTCGAGCCGCGCGATGTATCCGGGTTGACCATGCAACTCGAACGGGTTCTCGGTGATCCGGCGCTGCGCGAGACGCTGGCGGCAAAAGGCCGCGCGAGAGCAGCAGAGTTCCGCTGGGATCGCGCCGCGGAAGAAACGCTGGAAGTTCTGCGGCGGGCGGCCGGGCAATGACCTCATAGGTCCCATTTGTCCCATCAGTCCCATTTGTCCCATGGGACCTATGGGACTGATGAGACCCATGGGACACTGAGCGTCGCGTGAAGCTCGTCATCGACGGCCGCCCATTGGTCGGCAACCGCACCGGGATCGGCGTGCACACGGCCGAGATCGCGCGGCGTCTCGACGCCGATCCTCCGCCGGTGATCGCCTCGCATGCGGAGATCGCCGACCGCAGCGGCATCGAGCACCTCACCTTCCGGGTCGACCGCAGCCCCCTCGGCGTGCTGTGGCAGCAGACGAAGCTCCCGAAGATCGACGCCGACGTGCTGTGGGGGCCGCACGGAACGCTGCCGCTGAGCTCGCGCGTGCCGGCGGTGGTGACCCTGCACGACTTCACCTCCATCAACATGCCGCGCCACCACCGGCTGAAGACGATCCTCTCCTTCAACCTCTTCATCGGCCGGAGCCTCGAACAGGCCGCGCGCGTGGCGTGCGTCTCGCGCGCCGTCGCGGACGAGGCGATGCAGGACTTCGCCGTTCCGCCGTCGAAGATCGAGATCGTCCCGAACGGCGTCGACTCCTTCTTCAGCCCCGGCGGTCAGGAGGAGGACTACATCCTCTTCACCGGCACACTCGAGCCGCGCAAAGGGATCTTCGACCTGATCGCGGCCTGGGAGACCTTCCCCGAGCCGCGTCCGCGCCTCGTGCTCTGCGGCGATGCCGGCTGGAAGACCCGTATCCCGAAAGAGCCGCGCCTCGAAGTCACCGGCTACGTGACCCGCGAACGGCTGCGGGACCTCTACCGCGGCGCGCGCGCCTTCGTCTACCCGTCGCACTACGAAGGGTTCGGCATCCCGCCGCTCGAAGCGATGGCCTGCGGCGCACCGGTCATCGCCACGCGCACCGGCGCCATCCCGGAATTCGCCGAAGGGGCGGCGCTGCTCATCCAGCCCGGCGACAAGTTCGCCCTGCGCGACGCGCTGGCCCGCGTCCTCGGCGGCCCCGCCCTGCGCCGCGAGCTGCGCGCCGCGGGAACGGAGCGCGCAAAGGCGTGGGGATGGGAGCGGGGGGCAGGCGTGATGAATCAGTTGATTCGCGAGGTGGGCGGGTGAGGATGCCATGCGCGTAGGCATCGACGCCCGCAAGATCGCGGACTTTGGGATCGGCACGTACATCCGCGGGCTGCTCCGCGGCCTCGTGGAGCTGGGAACGGGTGACGAGTACGTGGCCTTGGCGCCACGCGACGCGAAAATCCCCGCGGGCATCGAGCATGTGATCATCCACGCCCCGCACTACTCGCTCCGCGAGCTGTTCGCCGTCGGACGCGCGGCGGACCGGGCGAAGCTCGATCTCTTCCACGCGCCGCACTACGTCGTCCCCTTCACACGCGTCCCGCTGGTGGTCACGATCCATGACCTCATCCATCTCCACCAGCCGCTCCGCAATCCGATCGCACCGCTCTACGCGCGGGTGATGCTTCGGCGGGCGGTCAACAAGGCCCGCTGCATCCTGACCGTTTCGGAGACGGTGAAGCAGCAGCTCGAGACGGAGCTCGGAGCGAAACGGGTGGTCGTCACGCCGAACGGGGTGGAGACCCAGCTGGTTCGGACAACCGACAACCGACAACCGACAACCGCTCCAACCTTCCTCTTCCTCGGCAACGACAAGCCCCACAAAAACGTCGACGCCCTCATCGAAGCCTTCACCCTCCTCCGCCGCGACCTGCCGGACGCGCGGCTCGTCCTCGCCGGCGCTTCGTTCGAGCGCTTCGCCGGGCGCGATGGCGTCGAGCGGCGCGGCTTCGTGCCCGACGCGGAGCTCGCGAGCCTCTTCACTTCGGCGACGGCGCTGGTGATGCCGAGCCGCGAAGAAGGCTTCGGACTTCCGGCGGCGGAAGCGATGGCGTGCGGCACCGCGGTGATCACTTCGACCGCGGCGGCGCTGGTGGAGATCACCGGCGACGCGGCGCTGCATGTCGACGCCGACGATCGCGCGGCGCTGGCCGATGCGATGCTCCGCGTCGCCCGCGATCCGTCGTTGCGTGCCTCGCTCGCCGCGAAAGGGATCGCGCGCGCTTCGCTTTTCACCTGGAAACGATGCGCGGAAGCGACGCGAAACGCCTGGACGAGTGTCCTCTAGCGTGGAACATCGTGGAACATCGGGTACTCGATTACGATTTTGATAAACAATTGCTTGACATTACCCATTAATGATCCTATTTTTTGATCAGTACATGATGATCGCCAACTGGATAACGAATTCAGTCTCGTCGCAGGTCGTCAGCAGCCGTCTCTTCTCCTCCCCCCGGTTCTCCAACACAGGTAACGAGTCTGCCGGAGCGATCCGGCGCGTTATGCCAAGAAGCGCGACCGGGAGGTCCCGTAAAGGCATGAAAGGTGGTGAACTCTGATGGCAGCTAAGAAGAGCGCTTCCAAGTCCTCGGCTAAGAAGTCCAGCGCGAGCAGCAAGAAGTCTTCGAAGAAGAAATAAGCGATCATCACCGAATATTTGGGGAGTCGTACTGGAACGGCCGGCGTAAGCCGGCCGTTCTTTTTTTCCCGCTCGGCCCGCGCCGCAACTTTCGGGGCAGTGAGCCGTAACTGAAAGCATGCGCAACGCACTCTTCCTCGCAGCAAGCCTCCTCGCGGCGACGTCCGCCGCGGCGATCGACGTCGAGCACGCCTTCCAGGCCACCGCACCGCGCGGCGCCGTCCAGCGGGTGGTGATCGACATCCCGGTCGGCAGCTTCAAGGTCCGCAACGGCGCGGCGAACGCGATCTCCCTCTCCGGCATCGTCTCGCGCGACTACGACAACGACAAAGAGCGGATCTGGGCGCAGAAGGTCGTGAACGACACCAGCGTGGAGATCGTCATCACCGGCGCCGAGGCGAAGGTGCGGCGGAAGTTCGGCAAGGGCGCCTCGTCGTGGCGCGCGCAGAAGTTCAGCGGACTCGACCTGCGCCTCGACCTCCCCGCCGGCATCGACGTGCAGTTCGAGACCACGGCCGGCGAGATCGACGTCGACGGCGATTTCGGCGACATCAACATCGACCTCCGCGCCGGTGAAGTCGACGTGACGCTCCCCCGCGCGAAGGTCCGCGAGCTGAACGCCTCCTGCCGCATCGGCGAAGTCCGCGCCCACCTGGGTACCGAGATCGTCACCCGCGAAGGCGTCTTCCCCGGCCGCACCCACTTCTTCAACTCCGAAGGAAAGACCCACGTAAACGTACACGTCACGGCCGGAGAAGTGGATGTGACGCTGAAGAAGTAACCGGGATAGGACGAATAGGACTGATAGGACCTATAGGACTGATGGGGGCAACCGGAGCTTTTGTCCCATAGGTCCCATAGGTCCTATCGGTCCCATAGGTCCTATCTCCCCCCACGCTGCCGCGCAAACCCCTCCGCATCCCGCCTGGTGGCCACCTCTCCGCGGATCTGCGCTTCGAGAAGCTCGCGTTTCACGCGGCCGAGGTCTTTGCCCGGCGGTAGCCCCGTCAGCGCGGCGATCTCCTCACCGGCGAGCAGCGGGCGCAGCGAAAAGTCGGGCCAGTCCAGCGCGTCGTCCTCTCCGAGAGCCCGGAGAAGCGGCGGGAGCTGGCGGGCGATTTTCTCGCCGGCGTCGTAGAGCGCGAGGCGATCGTGCTCGCGCACCAGACGCTGCAGCGTGAGCACCTCGCGGATCAGCGCCTCGCTCCAGCGCCAGCGCTCGCCGTATGCGCGCGGGCTCCCGACCAGCAGCGCGTAGGCGGCGGCGAGTGATACGTCGCCCGCCTGGACTTCGCGAACGGTCAGGCCGAGGGGCTCGGCAAGACCGGTCTGGTCGAGGAGCGCGATGGCACGGCGCAGGGCTCCCGCGGAGAAGATCACCGACAGCTCGTACGTGACCCGCTCCGTCGCCACCTCGGCGATCCGCGCCGCACGCAACCGGATCGCGGCAAGCGTCTCCGCGTCGAGCTCCATCCCGTACTTCACCGCCATGCGCACGCCTTTCAGTGTCCGCAGCGGGTCGTCGTCGAAGTTCGACGCTTGCACCATCCGCACGGTGCGGATCTCGAGGTCGCGCTGCCCGCCGTGCGGGTCGAGGAGCGCGTCGCGGTCGAGATCGACGGCCATGGCGTTGATGGTGAAGTCGCGGCGGGCGAGGTCGGCGTCGATGTCGTGGTCGAGCAGCTCGGCAAAGTCGTAGACGTGCTCGCCGCCTGCGAAATGGTCGACGACGCGGTAGGCGCTGAGATGCTCCTGGTCGCCGAGGCGGATCACCCGGTCGCGCACCTTCTTCGCCGCCGCGAGCGGATCGTTGCAGGCGACGTCGGCGTCGGCCGGCTCGCGGCCGAGGAGGAGATCGCGGATCGCTCCGCCGACGACGTAGCAGCCCGGGCCGAGCCTGCGCAGCGCCGGAAAGCGTCGCGTCAGCTCGTCACGCCACTGCATTCGCCAACACGCCGATGCCTTCGATCTCGACCTCGACCGTGTCTCCCGCCTCCAGCGTCCCGACGCCGGCCGGCGTGCCGGTGAGAATCACGTCGCCCGGCACAAGGGTCATGATCGAGGTGACGAACTCGAAGAGGAAGCCGCAGGCGAAGATCATCTGCGACGTCCGCCCGTCCTGCCGGATCTCGCCGTTCACCCGCGCCGTGACCCGGAGATCGGCAGGATCGAGGTCGTCCTCGATCGCCGGCCCGATCGGGCAGAAGGTGTCGAACCCCTTGCCGCGCGTGAACTGCACGTCCTTCCGCTGCAGGTCGCGTGCAGTGACGTCGTTCGCACAGGCGAAGCCGCGCACATAGTCGCGCCACCGCTCCGCCTTCACCTGCTTCGCCTCCCGGCCGACCACGATCGCCAGCTCCGCCTCGTGATGCACGAGCTGCGACGCGGCCGGACGGACGATCGTCCCGCCGGGAGCGAGCAGCGCGCTCGGCGGCTTGAGGAAGATGATCGGTTCCGCCGGTGCTTCGTTGCCGAGCTCCTTCGCATGATCGGCGTAGTTGCGCCCGACGCAGACGATCTTGGTCGGGAGGGTGGGCGGGAGCAGGGTTGCGCCATCGGGGAGATAGGAGGATTCAGCAATGCGGCCGTTGTGGAGGAAGCGGTAAGTCTTCATGCGGGGAGCATTCTGCCACCCCTCGCTGTCATCCTGAGCCGCAGGAACGTCGCCATGGAGAGCAGGCATGGCGGCGAAGGACCCCCTGCCGACATGCGCAGCGGATTCAATCGGGGGGTCCTTCGCCGCCATGCTTTTGGTTGATGGGGAGATTCCTGCGGCTCAGGATGACAGTGTTGTTGCTGCTCGCAGGAGTGCGGCACTACCCCGGCTGGCACCGGTCGTAAATCAACCACAGCCCCGAAAACCCGCGCAGCAGCCGGAACCGCGAGCGATAAAGCTGATGCAGGATCCGCCGGTTCGAGTAATACGCCGCCTCCTGCAGCAGATCGCCGAACGTCTCGTCCAGCTCCTTCGCCACATCGAGGCTCTTCTTCGCCTTCCCCAGCAAATCAGCATCCGGCCGAACCCCCGCGGTCGCCGCGGTGGCGAGCAGCGTCGCCTCCTCGTCCACCTTGATCCGCAGCGCCGCGGCGCGGACGTAGAGCAGCCAGAGCTCCTCCGTATCCTCTTCGGCTTCCGCCTCGCGGCGGTCGACGAGCTTCTGGTACGCGGCCGCTTCCCACGACTCCAGCCGCAGCTCGCGTGCCGCCGGAAGCTGGATGACTTCCTCCGGGGCGAGCGCAGGGTCGGCCGATTCCATCGCCGCGTCGATGCGGAGGACGTACTCGAGCAGCGGCTCGCTTCGGCCGAAGCGGGCGGTCATGCTGCCCATCTGGCGGATGTTGTCGAAGAACGCATCCGGCAGCTCCGCCGACTCGACTTCCGGGTCGAGCCCGCGGTCGAGCTGGGCGAGGATGTTGTTCATGCTCGCCTTCAGGCGCGTCACCACCTCGTGCTTCACGTTCGACTGCGCCCGCAGGAACGTGAACTGGTCGCGCAGCAGGCGGAAGCGGGCGATCTCCTCGACCAGGGCCGGATTGGTCCCGCCGAAGTTGCGGGCGATGGCCGTCCCGTGCGCCATCAGCTTCTCCGAATCCGCCACCAGCCGCTGCTCCTCGCCGCCGTAGAGACGGAGGAAGCGGTTCTTCGCGGCGACGTTGAGATCGATGATCGCCAGCAGGACGTCGGGATCGAAATAGAGATCGCCGACGCGATGCTTGAACGTCCGCGCGTCCTTCAGGAGGTTCCGCTCGGCCAGCTCGTCGAACTGCATCGCCGACTCGATGTCGTCGCGCATCGAGCGGATGGCCCGGATGATCCGCACCACCTCGTCGCGCGGCGCCGTGGCCACGCGCAGCAACGACACCAGCTCGATGATCCGCTGCCGCAGCGCGAACGACTCCCGCACCACGTACTCCCCGCCGCGCTCCTCACTGATGTCCTCGCCGAGGCGGGTGAAGAGGAGGTCGACCTTGTCGCGGTGATCCGCCTCCACCGCGTCGGCGTAGAAGTAGAACTTGATCAGGCACTCGACGATCGAGTCCTCGGGGCGTTTCAGGCGGTCGAAGAACCTCCGCAGGAGAGACGGACCGATCCGCGCGTCGGCGACCAGCAACTGCTGCGACGCGTGCTCGAGCTCCTCCTCCACCCGGTCGAGTGCCGCGCCGGCCTCCATCGGGTAGGTGCCGTTGAGAATCCGGCCGATGGCCTTGATCTCCTGGAAGAGGCGCGAGAAATCGAGCTCGTACCCCAGCGGCTCGCCGAGAAACTCGGCAAACACACCGGCCGCGAACTGGTGTGAAGTCCAGGTCGCCTTGAAGCGATCGGCCACGCGGGCGTACCGGCTCTGCAGAGCCCCAGCTTCGATCACCGTCATCACAAAATCCGAATGCTATGATTCTGACACGAATGGCACAGACGACGTTATTCAGCCGCGAACAGATCGACCAGCGGGTGGCGGAGATGGCGAAGGAGATCAGCGCCGAATTCGCCGGCACCGAGCTGATCGCCCTTTGCGTCCTCAAGGGAGCGATGTTCTTCTGCGCGGACCTGGTCCGGCAGATGGACCTCGACGTCCACCTCGACTTCATCCAGATCTCCAGCTACGGAAACCAGAAGTATTCGTCCGGAGTGGTGACGATCCTCAAGGAGCCGCAGCTCGACATGCGGGGGCGCTCGGTGCTGATCGTCGAGGACATCATCGACAGCGGTCTGTCGATCCGCGAGGTGAACAACTACATCGAGAGCCGCGGCGCCGCCAAGGTCAGGACGGCCTCGTTCCTCGACAAGCCGAAAGCGCGCAAGGTCCCGTTCACGCCCGACTACGTCGGCTTCGCGATCGAGCCGCAGTTCGTGATCGGCTACGGCCTCGACTTCGCCGAGAAGTACCGCAACATCCCTGAAGTGCAAGTGCTCTCCGACTAGCACCCCGAGCCATGTACGAGTGCGTGCCGAACGTCAGTGAGGGCCGCAACCAGGCGACGATCGACGCCATCGCCGAGGCGATTCGCGACACGCCCGAAGTGCACCTGCTGAACGTCCACTCCGACCCCGACCACAATCGCTCCGTCTTCACCTACGTCTCCGAGAGCGCAGACGCCATCGCCGATGCCACGCTGAAGGTGTACGAAGTGGCAGTGCCGCTGGTCGACCTCCGCATCCATCACGGCGCGCACCCGCGCGTTGGTGCGGTGGACGTCGTCCCGTTCGTGCCGCTTGAAGGGACGTCGATGCCGGAATGCATCGAGCTGGCGGAACGGGTCGGCGCCCAGATCGCCGAGCGGTTTCACGTCCCGGTCTACCTCTACGAACAGGCCGCGCATCACGAGTCGCGCCGCGACCTGCCGATCATCCGCTCCGGCGGCTTCGAGAACTTCCCCCAGAAAATCCGCGACGCCCGCTGGGTCCCCGACTTCGGCCCCGCCCAGGTCCACCCGACCGCCGGCGTCAGCGTGGTCGGCGCCCGCGTCCCGCTCATCGCCTTCAACATGCAGCTCGGGACGGACCGGATCGAAGTGGCGCAGGCGTGCGCGCTGGCCGTACGCGGCATCAGCGGCGGCCTGCGCTTCGTCCGCGCCCTGCCGATCCCGCTGGCCAGCAAAGGCCTCGTGCAGGTGTCGATGAACCTCCTCGACTACCGCCGCACCCCGATCCACCGGGCATTCTCCGTGGTCCGCGAAGAAGCGGAGCGCTACGGCGTGGCCGTGGTCTCCAGCGAGATCGTCGGGCTGGTGCCGGCGGATGCCATGTACCAGGTGGCGGAATGGCACCTGCGGGTGGTGGGGTGGCGGAAGGATATGGTGTTGGAGGAGAGGATTCGGCTGGTGAAGGGGCGTTGAATTGAAAATTGAAAATTGAAAATTGAAAAACGCGGCACAGGCGCATCCCGTTTTCAATTTTCAATTTTCAATTTTCAATTTTGCCCACCGCCGCCCGTGCCTCCGGCACGATCAACCGCACCCACTCCCCGTACTGCCCCCCCGAAGGATGCAACCCATCCTCCGCCACCAGCGCCGCATCCCCGCGCCGCGACACCGGCGTAATGTCCACGTACCTGGCCCCCGCCCTCCCCGCCTCTTCGCGGTTGATCGCGTTGTACCGATCCAGCTCCGACGCGATCTTCGCCCGGTCGCGCCCCTCGGCGAACGGGGTCACGCCCCAGTCGGGGATCGAGACCACGACCACCTTCTTCGCGTCTCCTCCGGCGAAGCCGATGGCCCTCTGCAACAGCGCCGCAAACTCGCCGCGGTACTGCTCCGCGTCGCGGCCTCGGTACTGGTTGTTCACGCCGATCAGCAGCGTCACCAGGTCGTACGGCCCCTGCGGCTGCGCCGCGTCGATGGCCGCGTTCAGCTCATCGGTCGTCCAGCCGGTTTTGGCGATGATCTGCGGGTCAGCGATTCCGAGCTCGCGCGCGAGCTGGTGCGGGAAGCGCTCGGCCGGCGGGACGCTCTCGCCGATCGTGTACGAATCGCCGAGGGCGAGATAGCGGGTCGTCTGCGTGTCGTCCGGCACAGACGTGCATGATGCCAGCAGCGCGGCCAGAGCGAGCCAACGTTTCATTTCGCGTACCCCGTGATCAGCATGACCGCCAGGATGGCCCCGACGACGTAGCGGTAGTAGATGAAGATGTGCGTCGTGTGCGTGCGCAGGTAGCGCAGCAGGAAGTAGATCGACAGCCAGCCGGAGATGAACGCCACCACGATCCCCACCAGCATCGGCGTCGTGCCGACCCGCGCCAGCTCCTCCTTCGCGTCGAACATCTGAAAGATGCCGGCGGCGGTGATGGCCGGGATGCTCATCACGAACGAGAAGCGGGCCGCGTAGTCGTGCGGCACGCGGCGGAAAAGCGCGGTCATGATCGTCGAGCCGCTGCGCGACGAGCCGGGGATGAGGGCAATGCACTGACCCGCCCCGATGATCCACGCGTCTTTGGCGTTGAAGTCCTCCCGCGGCCGGAAGCCGCGCCGCTTCGCGTACGCCTCGGCCACCTGCATCAGGATGGCGATGAAGATCAGTTGGAACGTCACCACCCAGGTGCTCCGGAAAACTCCCTCGATCTGCTCCTCGAGCAGCAGACCGACCACGACGATCGGGATGGTCGCGAAGATGACGTACCACGCCTCGCGCGAGTCGGGATCGCCGAACGGCTTCCGCGCCGCCAGCCCGCGGAAGAAGCCAACCGTGAGCCGGACGATGTCGCGAAAGAAGTAGATGATCACCGCCAGGATCGTCCCGAACTGGATCACCGCCGACACCGCCGCGCCGGGGTCGCCCCAGCCCAGCAGCTCCGGGACGAGCTTGAGGTGGCCGGTGGAGGAGATGGGGATGAATTCGGTGAGGCCCTGGACGAGGCCAAGGACGATTGCTTCGACAATGGACATTGACGGTGGTGGGAATTGAAAATTGAAAATTGAAAATTGAAAACGGTGCGCCCGCGTGCTCCGTCTTTCAATTTTCAATTTTCAATTTTCAATTCGCTTCTCCTCACATTTCCCAGATCACCGGCAGAATCATCGGCCGCCGGCCCATGGTCTTTCGGAAGTATCTCTTCAGCAGGGCGCGAATCTTCTCCTGCAGCAGGTCGGATTCGCGCAGCTCGTTCGGGTGGCTTTCGTCAAACATGCCAACGAGCATCCGGCGCAGCTCCGTCAGGATGTCCTGACTGGCGTCGACGTGCACCAGCCCGCGGGTGATGATCTCCGGATCGCGGATCAGCCGGCCGTCGCTGTCGATCGCCACCACCACGATCACGAACCCATCTTCGGCGAGGTGCTGGCGGTCGCGGACCACGACGTCCGGTACCTCCTCCGCCTCCGAGTCGATGAACACCTTCCCCTGCGGCACGCGGTCTTCGAGGATGCGGATCGTGTTGCCGTCGATCTCCGCCACCTGCCCGTTCGTGATCACCATCCCGTGCGGCACGCCCGCCTCCTGCGCCAGCCGCGCGTGGTGGATCAGGTGGCGCAGCGTGCCGTGCATCGGGATGAAGAACTTCGGCCGGGTGAGGTTCACCATCAGCTTCAGCTCTTCCTGACAGGCATGGCCGGAGACGTGGATGTCCGGCTGCTCGTGATGCACCACCTCCGCGCCGCGGCGATAGAGGTTGTCGATCACGTGCGACACCGCCCGCTCGTTGCCCGGGATGGTGCGGGCCGAGATCACCACCACGTCCCCTTTTTCGATCGAGATCTGCTTGTGCTCCCCGATGGCCATGCGCGAAAGCGCCGACGACGGCTCCCCCTGCGTGCCGGTGCTCATGATCACCAGGTCTTCCGGCGGCAGGTCGGCCGAGCTGGCGCGGGCGTCGCGCGGGAACTTCAGGTAGCCGAGGCGCTCCGCCGTCTCCACGTTGTCGACCAGTGAACGGCCGATGAGCAGCAGCTTCCGCCGGTGCTTGCGGGTGAGGTCGATGACCTGCTGCACGCGATGGATGTGCGAGGCGAAGGTGGTGACGATGATCCGCCCCTTCACATTCGTGAAGACGCGGTCGAGCGCACTCCCGACCGTCTTCTCCGAGGGGCCGTGGCCGGGAACGAGCGCATTCGTCGAATCGCTGACCAGCAGCATCACCCCCTCCTCGCCGTACGCGGCGAAGCGGGCCAGGTCGGTCGGCTTGGCGTCGATGGGGGTGTGGTCGATCTTGAAGTCGCCGGTGTGGATGACCGTGCCGACCGGCGTCCGGATCGCGTAGCCGAGGGCATCGACGATCGAGTGCGTCACGCGGATGGCCTCGACGCGGAAGGCGCCGGCCTCCACGACCTCGCGCGGCATGATCGCCCGCAGCTCGATGCCGTCGATGTTGAATTCCTCGAGCTTGTCGGCCACGAACCCGAGAGCCAGCGGCATCCCGTAGACCGGCAGCGGCAGACGCTCGACCAGGAACGGGATCGCGCCGATGTGGTCCTCATGGCCGTGCGTGAGGAACAGCGCCCGGATCTTCGACGCGTTGTCGAAGAGGTAGGTCATGTCGGGGACGATCACGTCGACGCCGAGCGTCGCGGCATCGGGGAACATCATCCCGCAGTCGACGAGGATGGCGTCGTCGCCACACTCGTAGACCATGAGATTCATCCCGATCTCGCCGAGACCGCCGAGCGGAATCACACGGATTGAGGATTGAGAATTGAGGATTGAGGATGGCTCCGCCGCTTGCTCGCTCATCGTAGAGTCCTCATCCCCCGGTCATCCTCAATCCTCAATTCTCAATCCTCAATCCGGATCTAGGGATAAATGCGATTCAGCATCCTCGGGTACGGGATGGTCTCGCGAAGGTGCGGCACGCCCGTCACCCAGGCGACGCAGCGCTCGATTCCCATGCCGAAGCCGGAATGGGGGAACGTCCCGTACCTGCGGACGTCGAGGTACCACTGGAACGCGTCCAGCGGCAGCTTGTGCTCCTGGATGCGCTGCACCAGCAGGTCGTAGTCGTCGATGCGCTGCGAGCCGCCGATGATCTCGCCGTATCCCTCGGGGGCGATCATGTCCATCGCCAGCGCCACCTCCGGGTCGTTCGGGTCGGGCTTCATGTAGAACGCCTTGATGGCGGCCGGGTAGCGGGTGATGATCACCGGCCGGTCGAACGAATTCGCAATCACCGTCTCCTCGTCGCCCCCGATGTCGTCGCCGAAGCTCGCCGGCATCCCCTTCGACGCCAGCAGTTCGATGGCCTCGCGATAGGTGATGCGGGGGAAGGGACGCTGGACGTGCTCGAGCTTCGAGAGATCGCGCTCCAGGGTCTTCAGCTCTTCCTTGCAGCGGTCGAGGGCCCGGGCGACGATGTACTCGATGAACTCCTCGGCCAGCTCCTGCAGGCCGTCGAACTCGAGGAACGCCACCTCGGGCTCGACCATCCAGAACTCCATCAAATGCCGCCGCGTCTTCGACTTCTCCGCCCGGAACGTCGGCCCGAAGCAGTACACCTTCCCGAACGCCGCCGCCGCCGGCTCGAGGTAGAGCTGGCCGGACTGGGAGAGATACGCCTTCTCGCCGAAGTAGTCGGTCTCGAACAGAGTCGAGGTCCCCTCGGCGGCATTGGCCGTGAGGATCGGCGAGTCGATCAGCAGGAAGTCGCGGTCGTAGAAAAAGTCGCGGATCGACTTCTCGATCTCATTCCGGACCCGCAGCACGGCATGCTGCCCCTTCGACCGCAGCCAGAGATGGCGGTGGTTCATCAGGAAGTCGGTGCCGTGCTCCTTCGGCGAGATCGGGTACGCCTCCGAGGCACCGAGGAGCTGAAACTCCTGCACGTGCATCTCCACCCCACCCGGCGCCCGCCCCTCGGCGACGATGTTCCCGCTCACCCGCACCGAAGCCTCCTGCCCGGCCTGGTCGGAGGCATTCCACGACTCCTCGCTCACTTCCTTCTTCGAGACGACGCACTGCAGATAGCCGCTGCCATCGCGCAGGATGGGAAACTGCAACTTCCCCGACGTACGCTTGTTGTACAGCCACCCATTCACGGTGACCTTCTCCCCGACATGCTGCGGCAAATCCTTGATCCGGACGGTGGTCATAAGGCGCGGGATTATATTCGGGAGCGCCCCGGCGGCGAGACGCCGCTGGCGCCGGGACGCCGCCAGACCAGCCGCCGAGACGGGCAGCGCTCCCAACGGCGCCGGCGTGACGCCGGGCTCTGAGCGGCCGGCGTCCCGCCGGCCGGGTAGGGAGCGCTGGCGTCCGCGCCGGCTGGCCGGGCGCCGTCCCGGCGCCCGCGGCGTCCCGCCGCCGGGGCTCACCCCACCCACCGCCAATTCTCCAACCCCGCCTTCCCCGGATTCGCACGAATGTACCCAGCCGTACTCTCGAGCTCCCGCGGCGACCGCACGATCCGGTCAAAGTACTCCCGCTGCCATACCTTCCTTCCGATCTCATGGGCGGTGTAGGACTTCCACGAGTGAAGGATCCTCGGTACGTCATCCCCCCGATCCACATAGAACATGACGTGCACGTGATTCGGCATCACACACCAGGCGTGTAGCTCGTACCGGTCGCGGTCGAAGAATTTCAGGGCACCGGCTACGAGCTCACCATGCTGCCGGAGGATCGCGGAGCCCCAGTGTTGATCGAGATAGGAGTCGAGCCGCAGACCGAACTCCTCGTCAACCCGGGCTCGATCGACGCCGTTCCGGCAGCGGCGCAGTCCATCCAGGCGCTCGCGATAGAGCTTGTCGGCGATGTGCACCGGAAGCGAGTCGCGCAGCCGGAAGGTAATGAAGTAGACGGCGTGATCGACGCGCCAGTGCGGCAGACGTCCACGGGAATGGATTCTAAGCTCGGTGGGGGGAGGGATGACGTTGTCGTATCTCATTCAGGCTGGCCGCGACGCCTGCTGAACGAGGAAGGAAAACGACGGGCGGAGGATAGCACAACCCCGGCGGCGAGACGCCGCGGGCGCCGGGACGGCGCCCGACCAGCCGCCGAGACGGGCGGCGCTCCGAACGACGCCGGCGGGACGCCGGGTCTGAGCGGCCGGCGTCCCGCCGGCGGGGTACGGAGCGCTGGCGTCCTCGCCGGCTGGTCGGGCGCCGTCCCGGCGCCCGCGGCGTCTCGCCGCCGGATACGGCATACTTCGTGGAACCACATTCCACCATGCCCGGCATTTTTGACACCGTCGTCGACCCGGAGATTCAGGCGCTGTTGCGGCGGGAGCAGCGGCTTCTGGTCGAGTTGCGGGAGACGCTGGAGCGGGAGCAGGCGGAGGACCGGCGGCGGGTGGACGAGCTGCTGGCCACGCTCGAGGATCTGTTCACGCTGGTCATCGTCGGGGAGTTCAATGCCGGGAAGTCGTCGCTGATCAATGCGTTGTTCGGGGCGAAGCTGCGGACCGAGGGGCCGATTCCGGTGGACGACGTCATCTCCATCCTCCGGTACGCCGAGGAGCCGTCGCAGCGGAAGGTCTCGGACTACGTCATCGAGCAGTTCTACCCGGTCGAGTTCCTGCGCAACATCACCCTGGTCGACACACCGGGGACGAACTCGATCGTGCAGCGGCATCAGGAGATCACCGAGGACTACATCCCGCGGGCCGACCTGATCCTCTTCGTCACCTCCATCGACCGCCCGCTGTCGGAGTCGGAGCGGAGCTTCCTCGAGTACATCCGCGAGTGGGGAAAGAAAGTCGTCTTCGTGCTCAACAAGATCGACACGAAGAGCGAGTCGGAGATCGCCCAGGTGCTGGCCTATCTGGCTACCAACGTCCGGGCGATCTTCGGCTTCGACCCGGTGGTCTACCCGGTGGCGGCGAAGCTGGCGCTGGAGTCGAAGCTCGGAGGCGCGACGCCGCGCGACTGGACCCGCAGCCGCTTCGAGGCGCTGGAGGACTACATCTTCCAGGTGCTTTCGGAGAAGGAGCGCATCCGCATCAAGCTCTCCTCGCCGCTGGAGACGATCCAGAGCCTGTCGAAAAAGCAGTTCCGGATGATCGAGTCGCGGCGCGAGGTGCTGGCGGCGGACAAGACCCGCATCGACTCGATCACCGACCAGCTCGAGCGCGCCCGCGGCGACCTGGAGTCGAATTTCCGCCAGTTCGTCGTCCGGATCGACAACCTGCTGATGGACCTCGAGCGCCGCGGCCTCGACTTCCTCGACCGCTACGTCCGCATCCAGCACGTGATGATGCTGCGCGACGCCTCCCGCTTCCGGGAGGAGTTCGAGCGGCAGGTGTTCCAGGGATGGAAGACCAACATCGACACCACCATCCAGGAGGCGGTGGACTGGCTGGTGAAGGAGAACATGAAGCTGTGGAGCGGCACGGTGGACGCGTTCCATCGCCGCGCCGAGTCGGATGCGAAGAACGAGGAGATCATCGGCCGCGTAGGACGCGAGTTCGCATACAACCGCGAGGAGGTCTACTCGCGCATGCGCAACAACGCCGAACAGCGTCTCTCGTCGTACGACGTGAACGTGGAGAGCCGGCGCATCATCGACAACGCCATGCGCGCCGTCCTCCACTCGTTCGGGCTGGGCGCCGGAGCGCTGGGACTCGGCTACCTCCTGACCACGGCCGTGAGCAGCACCGCCGTCGACGTCACCGGCCTCACCGCCGCCACGATGCTGCTGGTGACCAGCTTCCTGATCCTCCCCTACAAGCGCACCAAGGCCAAGGAAGAGTTCCGCCGCCGGATCGAAGAGTTGCGCGGCCAGCTCAAGGAAGCAATGGCCCGCGAGTCGACCACCGAGATCGACCGCATGCTCCGCGGCATCACCAGCGCCTTCGAGCCCTACCAGCGGTTCTACACGGCCGAGTCGGAGAAGATCGAGCGGTTCGCGGAGAAGCTCACCAGGATTGAAGCAGAGTCCCGCGAGATTGCCGCGGCGATCCGGTGAGGGGATGGGACCTATGGGACCTTATTCGTCCCATCCGTCCCATCCGTCCCATTCGTCCCATCTTCCCGCGGCACACACACCGTCAGACTCCGCGGAAAACTCGTCAGCACCAGCGGCGTGGGCAACGTAAACAGCTCCCCGTCCACGCCGATCGCCAGCGCCGGCCGGGCGCATTGCACCCGCATGCGGGTGGTACGAAAAGAACGAAACCCCGGAATCTGCCGCACCGCCCCGCGCAGATAGCGGGTCACAAAACGCATCAGCCGCAGGCGCGACGTATGGGGCAGCCAGTAGACGCCCAGCTTTCCTTCGGTGAGCGTCGGCCGCGGCGCCTCGGCGCCGACGCGTTCGAGATCGTAGCGGTTGTTCGAGACCATGAAGACATGCGTGCGGATCGACTCGTGAAGCGCGTCGGATTCGACCGCCAGCGTCACGTGCCGGTACTTGCGCAGGGTCACGTAGAACGCGTAAAGCAGCGCCTTCCAGCGCGCGTAGTCGCGCCCGCGCTCCTCGCGCCGCGCCACCAGCTCCGGGTAGAGGCCGAGGGAGACGTTGTTGACGAAATAACGGTCGTTGATGCGGGCCACGTCGATCTGTCGGTGCTCCCCGCCGAGGGCCACCGCGAGCGCCTCCTGCCAGTCCAGAGGGATGTCGAGGTCGCGGGCGAAGTGGTTGTAGGTCCCGGTCGGGATCACCGCCAGCACCGCATCCGTGCGGGCGACGCCCTGCACGACGTGGTGGATCGTCCCGTCCCCCCCGGCGGCAATGAACAATTTCGTCCCGCGGGAGACACGCTCGCGGATCTCGCGCGTGCAGTCGAGCTCGGGCGAGATCTCGACCACTTCGAGCTCCGCCGCCCGCGCCGCTTCGATCAGCGCCTCGGCGTCGGCACGGGGGCCGGAGTTGCGATTCAGAAAAAGTGTGCCTTTCGGGGGCAATTTCGACCTCAGCCGCGCCGTTTGGAGTCGCGGTCCATGAAAAAACTCGGAATCACGCTGCTCCTGTTGCAATTTCTCGCCCTGTCCGCCGTCGCGGCACCCGCCGACCCGGCGGGCTGCTCCCTTTGCGCGGGCGTCGCCGGCAGCGACGGCTCGCTCGTCCCGGCGCTGGTCCGCGTCAGCGAGAGCGACCTCGCCACGCTCGCCCCGGTGAGCCCCGGCAATGTCTCGGTGGTGGTCGAATACAGCGTCGACCCCGCGAAAGACGCGCTCCTCGACGTCGAGACGCACACGAAGCAGATCCTCGACTGGGCTCGCGCGAACGGCCCCTTCGACTCCCTCGGCGTCCGCGTCACGAACGCCGACCCGGCGCTGCAGGCCTTCGCCATCAAGCGCCTCGCCGTCAGCGCGCAGGGGCAGGGAGTCGCCGGCCGGATCATCGTCCCGCGCACGGACGACCTGCCGGCGCTCTTCGACAACGGCGCGAATGCGTACTTTGACGCCATCGTCGCCGAGGGGGTACAGGTGACCGGCACCGTCGCCCTGGTGGCCGAGCGCGACCCCGCCAAGAAAATTTTCGCCGTGGTCGACGCCACCTCCCCCAACCCCCTCTTCGACCTCGGACAGGCCTTCGCCGCCGGCGCCGTGCGCGCCTACGCGACCGGCACCGTCAACCCGCAGTCGCTGGCCGCGTTCAACCGCAGCATGAGCGGCGACTGGGCCTACGACTCCACCGCGAAGATCGACGTGCTCGACGCCAAGGGGAACGCCGCCCAGATGCCGGTGCTCTCATTCGTCCGCGGCGAAGACCTGCGCACGGTGCTGATCGCGCGCGGCGACGCCGCCGGCCCGGCCATCCTGTCGCTTCCCGTCGACCGCTACACCAAGCCCCGCAGCGTCAACGCCGCCGGGGAACGCGACATCACCGACACCGGCCGCCGCGGGGGGCGCCTGCTGGTCGGCATGCCGGCCGCGCGCGAGCCGTTCGCGGTGCTCGTCGACTACGCCGAAAAGCCCGACCGCAACGTCACCCGCGAGACCCTCAACGTCGCCACCGAGCGGGGGATCACGGTCGAAGAGATCATCCGCAACCACCAGGCATACGATGCCTACCAGACGACCATCGAACCGCGCTACATCGCGCGCAACACCACCAAGCTCCGCTTCGACATCGGCGGCGGTGCGGACGCGCTCGAGGCGACCATCGCCGGCGACTACTACGTCGACCCCAACAGCAAATCTGACTGGGTCTGGTCCGAGTTCCTGATCAACGGCGTGAAGTGGAAGTACGGGAAGATCCCCGAGCTCCCGCTCATCCAGCCGGAGAAGGTGACCCAGCTCCCGCTCGACATCCACCTCAGCAACGAATACCGCTACGAGCTGGTCCGGGCGACCGACCTCCTCGGCTACCGCGTCTACGAAGTCCGCTTCGAGCCGCCGGCGAATGCTCCGGCCGGCCTGCCGCTCTACCGCGGCACGGTCTTCATCGACACGAAGACGTGGGCCCGCATCCGCATTGCCACCGTCCAGCTCAACCTCACCGGCGAGGTGCTCTCGAACGAAGAACGCGTCGAGTTCGTGCCGTTCGCGCGCGAGTCGAAGGCCCCGCTCGACGCCGCCGCCGTCGCCGCCGCGGATCCGCGGTCGATCCTCTGGCTGCCGCTCTCCGTCGACGCACAGCAGGTGATCTCGGCCGCCGGCCGCGCCAGCGTCATTCAGCGCACCACCACCTTCGACAACTTCCGCATCGACCCGCCGGAGTTCGAGACCCTGCACGCGCAGGTGTCGGCGTCCGACGCCCGCATGATCCGCGAGACCGACGCCGGAATGCGCTACCTCGAGAAGCGCGACGGGATCCGCGTCGTAAAGGAAGGGTTCGACACCGACCAGATCTTCGCCCTCGGCGGCATCCACCACGACGACGGGCTGGAGTTCCCGGTCGTCCCGCTCGGCGGCATCGACTACTTCAACTTCAACCTGTTCGGCAAAGGCATCCAGACCAACGTCTTCTTCGCCGGCCTCGTGCTGGCGGCCAACGCGACACACCCGAACGTCGCCAACACCCGGACGAACATCGGCGTCGACTTCTTCGGGATCGCCATCCCGACCGAGAACGCGATGTACCGCGACGGCGAAGAAGTGCCGGCCGAGGCGGTGAAGAACCGTCCGGCGGGGCTGTTCTTCCGCGCCGGGCACCCCTTCGCGCAGTTCGGCAAGATCGACCTCTCCCTCGGCGTCTCGCACCAGACCTATTCGCGCGGCGACGACACCGCGGACGACTTCATCATCCCGACCTCGACCTTCACCTTCACCCCCGGCATCGAAGTCCGCTATGCACGGCGCGGCTATTCATTCTCCGCGTCGTACGACTACAACCGCCGCAGCACGTGGGAACCCTGGGGTGATCTCGCGGAATACAACCCGGAGCAGCAGAGCTACACCCGCTTCGGCGCTTCGCTCGGCAAGAGCTTCTACCTGCCGAAATTCCAGCGCATCGGCCTCGACCTGAACTACGTCGACGGCCAGCGCCTCGACCGCTTCTCCAAATACGAGCTCGGCTTCTTCGGCGCCAACCGCGTCCACGGCGTCACCTCCGGATCGGTGCACGCGGAGCGGATGATCATCGGCCACCTCTCGTACGGCTTCGTCTTCTCCCAGCAGTTCCGCCTCGAAGCCTTCTACGACCACGCCCTGGTCGACGACGAAACCTCCGGCTACCGCCGCGCCCCGTTCCAGGGCATCGGCATCGGCGGCCAGACCGTCGGCCCCTGGGCAACGCTGGTGCGCCTGGATGTGGGGAAGATGATCGGCCGGAACGCCCAGGAGGGGTTCGTGGCGAACGTGGTGTTTTTGAAGTTGTTCTGACGGATGCCCTCAGCCGGCCCACAAGAGAGACGACGAGGAGGCCTCCGGCGGGCCGGCACGGCCGACCGAAGGCGTCCCGCTGGGGCAGCAACAAAAAAGCCCGGCTTGCGCCGGGCTTTTTCGTTCTGCAACGCGGGGAAATCTCTTTAGGGCTGCTGGTCTCCGTTGGCAACGTAGAAATCAACCGAGCCGATCTCGGAACGGTTGCCGCTGTCGTCGAGGATACGCGCGGTCACGCGGTGGCGGGAATTGGCCAGCTTGCGCGTGTCCATGCTGAAGATCCAGCCGGAATTGAGGTTGTTGTTGAGGAACGGGAACTGCGCGGCGACGTCGGGGCGCGGGAAGCCGTACTGCGCCGTCCCCATGAAAACGCCGTCGATGATGATCTCGATGGCCACGATGTCGTTCTGATCCTCGAGCGCCCAGCCGTGGAAGACCGCCGTGCCGCCGATGAAGTCGAACGAGTTCGGGAACTCGATGTGGCCGTACCCGGCAAAGTCGAATTCATCCGTCACGCACTGGAACCAGACCGGGATCCCGTCGCGGTTCGGCAGCTCGGCGAAGGTCGAGTCGCGGTCGCCGACACGGATCATCAGGTTGTGATTGCCCGGCCGGACGCCCATGTTCATCAGCGTGCCGACGTCGAGGGTGAAGAGGAAACCGGCGCGCGGGGCGTCGGGGAAGGTCGGGTAGTAGCGCTGCACGTCATAACGCGGCAGGCCGTAGCAGTTCGAGAACTGGCCGCCGATCACGCCGCAGTCGTCCGTGGAGAGCCAGCGGACGCCGTCGATCAGCAGCTCCGCGTACGAGACGCGGCCCGTATCGGGGCGCGTACCGAGATCGAGAGCCCAGCCGCGCACCGGCGTGATGTGCTCGCCGAGGACGATCGGAGGCGAGATCGGCCCGCCGCCCGCGTCGTCATCGCAGCCCGTGCCGTAGAGGATGGCGTCGCGGATCGGCTCGTCGAGATAGCCGAACGGCCGGAGGAAAGTGTCGTTGTTGATGACCTGCACGGTGCGCCGGCCGATCAGCGTCGACACCCCCTTGCGGTCGACCGCCTTGACGGTCAGCAGATGCACGCCGTTCTGGATGCGGGTCGAGTCGATATTGCCGATGAAGCCGCTGAACAGCGTCCCGGTGAAATCGGGGAACGTGGCGCCGACGTCGGGACGCGGGTCGCCGTGCATCGCGCTCTGCATCACACCGTCGTCGATCAGCACTTCCACCCGATCGATGCCGTCCATGTCCGCGGCCCAGCCGAGGACCGGGAAGGCGCCGGAAACGTTGTAGACGCCGCCGCCGTCCGGAATGTCGAGAAAGCCGAACGGCGCCTGGTTCACGGAATTGTTGATGTTGATCGTCCGCCGGCCGAGGAAATGCACGTCGCCGTTGCTCGTATAGATGCGGAGCTCGACGGTATGCGGGCCATCCGGGAAGCGGTTCGCCGAGAAGCCGGTGATGAAGCCGGGCCTCGCGTTGTGGATGCCGGGCCAGTCCGGGAACGCCTCGATGATGTCGATGCGCGGCAGCGACATGATCGCGGTGTGCACGAACTGATCATCGACCCACAGCTCGATCTTCGAGATCAGCCCGGGGTCGAGTGCCCATCCCTTCACCAGCACCATTCCGGAATGAACCCGGGTGGGATCGGGGGAATCGACATCCCCGACAAATACCTGTTGTGCGAAAAGAACGGGCGCGAAAAGCGCCACGAAGGTGAGAACCAGGCCGCGGGTAACCCATCTCCACATAACCCCAACCTCCAACCCGAGATGACCTTAGTGTCGAGACGGCCGACGCCGCCGACGATACGCCGCTATATTCGTAAAATCAAATAATCGACGCGAGTTTATACTACCGCGGGTGAGTTCGCCAAACCTTAGTATCTCCACCGACTTAGCAGCCGTCCGCGCTGCCGCCGAACGCATCCGCCCCTGGATCCACCGCACCCCCCTCCTGACCAGCCGCTCCCTGAGCGAGCGGATCGGTGTGGAGATACGGCTGAAATGCGAGAACCTCCAGCGGGCCGGCTCGTTCAAGATCCGGGGAGCGATGAACGCCCTGCTGCAGATCGACGAGGCCGACCGCCCCCGCGGCGTGGTCGCCTTCTCCTCGGGGAATCACGCCCAGGGGGTCGCCCTGGCGGCCAAGCTCCTCGGCATCCCGGCGACGATCGTCATGCCCGAAAACTCGGTCCGGTCCAAGGTCGACGCCACCCAGGCGTACGGCGCCGAGGTCGTCACCGCCGGAGTCACCTCCGCGACGCGCGACACCATCGCCCGGGAGATCGCCGGGAAGAACGGCGCCACCGTGGTCCCGCCGTTCGACCACGAGCACATCATCGCCGGAGCCGGCACCGTCGGCCTCGAGATCGTCGAAGAGTGGCCGGACGTCACCACCATCATCACCCCCCTCGGCGGCGGCGGCCTCCTCTCCGGAACCGCGGTCGGGGCCATGTCGGTCAAGCCGGTGGAGCTCTTCGGCGTCGAGCCGGCGGCCGGAAACGACGGCGAGCAGTCGTTCCGCAAAGGAGAGATCGTCACCATCGACCCGCCGCAGACCATCGCCGACGGCGCCCGCACCCTCGCCATCGGCCAGCGCAACTTCGCCATCATCCGCGAGCTCGTCCGCGACGTCGTCAGCGTCGACGACGGCGTCCTGCTCGACACCGTCAAATGGGCCATGTACCGCACCAAAATGGTCATCGAGCCGACCGGAGCGCTCGGAATCGCGGCGCTCGTCACCGGAAAGATCAAGCCGAAAGGGCCGGTGGCCGTGGTGGTGAGCGGCGGCAACCTCGATTTCTCGCTGCTCTGCTGAGGAGAAATGCAGAATGCAAAATGCAAAATGCAAAATTGAAAAAGAGGCTCGAAGCCTTTTCCATTTTGCATTTTGCATTTTGCATTCTGCATTTCGCTTTCCCCCCCCATGACCGGCTCCCTCTTCGA
This sequence comes from Thermoanaerobaculia bacterium, assembly GCA_035629865.1. GTDB lineage: Bacteria > Acidobacteriota > Thermoanaerobaculia > Gp7-AA8 > Gp7-AA8 > QHVT01. The sequence continues at coordinate 64,747 of DASPHC010000024.1, forward strand.
TGACGACGCCTTCACCCCCGCCCCCACGACCGCCGGCGCCGATGCCCCCCTGGCCGAGCGCCTGCGCCCGAAATCCCTCGATGACGTCGTCGGCCTCGAAGAGCTCCTCGGCAAGGGCCGCTTCCTCCGCAACGCCATCGAATCCGACCGCATCCCCTCCATGATCTTCTGGGGCCCACCCGGATCGGGCAAAACGACCCTGGCCCGGATCATCGCCAAGACCACCCGGGCGCGCTTCGTCCAGTTCTCCGCCACCTCCACCTCCATCAAAGACATCAAGACCCTGATGGAAGAGGCCCGGCGCGGACGGCAGGCCCGCGGCTCGAAGACCATCGTCTTCATCGACGAGATCCACCGCTTCAACAAAGCCCAGCAGGACGCCTTTCTCCCCTACGTCGAGGCCGGCGACATCACCCTCATCGGTGCCACCACCGAAAACCCCTCCTTCGAGGTCAACTCGGCCCTCCTGTCGCGTTCCAAGGTCGTCGTCATCCCGCCGCTCGAACGGGAGCAGGTGCGATCGATCCTCCGCCGGGCGCTCGAACACGACACCGTGGCGAAGTTCGGCATCGAGATCGACGACGCCGCACTCGACTTCATGGCCGCGACCTCGGCCGGCGACGCCCGTCAGGCCCTCACCAGCCTGCAGCTCGTCGTCGAGACCGCGTCGCCGGTGGACAGCCCGGTCGGCCTGCCCAAGGCCACGGAGATCCTGCAGCGCCGGTCCCTGATGTACGACAAGTCCGGCGAAGAGCACTTCAACATCATCTCCGCCCTCCACAAATCGCTCCGCAACGGCGACGCCGACGCCGCGATGTACTGGCTGGTGCGCATGCTCGAAGGAGGCGAAGACCCCCTCTACCTCGCCCGCCGCCTCGTCCGGGCCGCCTCCGAAGACATCGGCAACGCCGACCCGCAGGCCCTCGTCTTCGCCATCGCCGTCAAAGACACCGTCCACTTCCTCGGCATGCCCGAAGCCGGCGTCGCCCTCGGCCAGCTCGTCACCTATCTCGCCGCCGCCCCGAAATCGAACGCCGCCTACACCGGCTACGGCGAAGCCGTCCGCGAAGTCCGCCAGGGCGACAACCCCCCCGTCCCCCCGCAGATCCGCAACGCCCCCACAAAGCTGATGAAAGACCTCGGCTATGGCAGCGGCTACGCCTACGCCCACGACTACGAAGACCAGACCGCCGCCATGGAATGCCTCCCGGAATCGCTGAAAGGGCGCAGGTTCTACGAGCCCAAGGACGTGGGGGCCGAGGCGCGCATCAAAGAACGCCTGGAAAGAATGCGCGAAGCCCGAAAGCGCCAGCAAGGCGACTGGGACGAGGAGTAGGCCGACTCCGCCGCCTTCGGCGGCGAAAAACGGAGCGCCGGTCTTCGACCGGCCGGTCCGCCGACCTTCGGTCGGCAGTCTCTCGCGGAAGCGTTGTTGGTCGCGCCCCTTACGGCGAGACGCCGTCCGCCGGCGGGACGCCGCCGCGCCAGCCCGCGCGACGCGGGCGCTCCACGCGCGGACGACCGATTCACGATGACGCGGTCCTGCGCCGCTGCGATCCGCGGGCGCCCGGTTCACGATGCCCGTCGTCATGCACCGGAGCGCCGACGTCGCGTCGGCTGGCCCGGCGGCGTCCCGCCGGCGGACGGCGTCTCGCCGTAAGGGGCGTGACACGCACGAGCGGCGCATTGGGCCCTCCGGCGGATTGCGGGTCGACAGAGTCGCTACGGTTTCGGTGGTGAAAGCGAATCGCCGGTGTTCGCCGGACGGAAGTACTTGATGACGTGCCGGACCAGCCGTTCGATGGCCGTCCGGTCGCGCTGGCGCGCCTCGCGGAGCTCCACGTCACGGGCAAACAGAGCAGTGGAGCAAAGCAGATAGACAGCGAAGACACCTGTGGCGAAGCGACGCATGAGCCCTCCAGCGGATCACGGGTCGAAAGACTCCGTGCGAGATGTGGAGGGCACCCTCAGCAAGTAATGACGGCCGAGGGCGAAACGCTACCATTTCCGTGCAGATCGATGCCGGAGGGACGGGGCTGCCGGTGACGGGCGGTGAAGTCAGTCGACGGGCAGCGGCGCAAACGCGCGGAGCGGGTCGTGCCGGAGCTGCTCGATGTAGGTCCTGACGTGGCGTACCGCCTCGCGCCCGCGGCCGGACGGCAGAACGTCCCGCAAATACGCCAGAGCCGTCAGTGCACGGTCGTTGAGCCCGGCCCGGACGAAGTCGGCGGCGACTTCCTCGATGATCATGCGGGCCCGGTCGTCTCGACCGAGGGCGATACACGCCTCGGCGAGCTCGAGTCCCGTTAGCCCCGCCTCTTCGGGCATCCGAAGACCGATGAACGTCATGCGCGCCTCCGCCAGGACGTCGTGCGCCTGACGCGATTGACCCGAGCCGAGCACTACGCGGCCCAGGACCCAGCGCACCCGCGCGATCTCAGCCGGCATGGCGAGGTCGGAGAAGATGGCGAATGCGTCGTGCAGCGCAGACACCGCGGCATTCGTGTGTCCCAGAGCGATTCGCGCCTGGGCGAGGTTGTTGTAGACGCTGGCGAGACTGTGGAGGTCGCCGGTGTCACGAATCACGACGATCGTCTCGTCATACGTCATACACGCTTCGACGAGCAGGCCGCGGCGCTGCTCGATCATCCCCTTCAACAGAAGGCATTGGCCGAGTCGCCGTCGATCATCAAAGGCAGCAAACGCCCGGACGGTCTCGAACAGGAGTGCGTCGGCTTCGTCGAAGCGTTGCATATCGCTGAACACGAGCGCGCGCGCAAATTGAAGGACAGCGCGGTCGTAACCGAGTGCGGGCGCTTTTCCCAGGCACCGATCCGCCGCATTGAGTGCGCGGATGGCGGCTTCGTACTCGCTCACGTACCGATGGGCGCTCGCCAGCTCCTTCCACGCAGTAGCCTCGGCCTCGAGCCGCACCGCCGCCGGGTAGGCATCCTCCGGGATGCCCGTGATCACCACGATCGCAAACTGCGCCAGCGCGGCCGAGGTCCGGGCATCGCGCTCGGTCAGATCGCTGGCCGCGGCGGTCAGCTCGTGAACGAAGCCGACCGTCTTCCAGGCCGCCGGCACGTCGCTGTCCCATCGATCCTGAATCGAATGCCGCAGCTCGTCCACGACCGGTTTCGCCTCCATGCGCTCCCGCTCGAGCTGGCGCGCCACGCGGATGATCGGCCCCGGGCCCGGGCGCGACCTCACCGGTCACCTTCTTTGGCCGCCCGTTCCCGCTTCGTATAGCGCCGGTTCGCCTGGCGCAGGCACTCCCCCACCAGCTTCGCCGCATACCGCGAGGTCGTCCCCAGCTCCTCGGCGATCTCCGGAATCGTGTAACCCTCCATGTACCGCAGCCGCAGCGCGAGCTGGCAGCGCGCCGTCGTACAGCCGAAGGCCTCCCGCGCCGCGAGCTGGTCGGGCCACATCTCCGCCACCCGCAGCAGGTTCGGGTCGGCATTCTCGGCATACCCCGCCGGCAGAGCCTCGACCCGATTCCGGCAGCGGACGTAATACTGGCTGGCGTTAAAGATCGAGGCGACCAGCCAGGCCCGGGTCGACGCCGCCGCCACGCGCGAGCGCTTGAGAAAAAAATCGACGAACACATCGTGCGCCAGCGTCTCGGCGTCGGTCTGCGAAATCCCAAAACGTCCGACCGCCAGGCCGATCAGCAGCGGGAGATTCTCCTCATAAATCGCGGCGAGATCGCCGTCCAACTGCGCCGCGCCGGCTGGATTGACTTCTCCCGAGCTGCCGCTCGTCGCAGGGATCAGGTTCGACACGTCATCGGCCCTCCACTGAGGAGTAGCGGCAACACATAGTTCCCCTACCCCTCTAAATGGGCGAAACTCCGGCGTAAAGACAAAAATGGTGGTAGGACTCTCTGAACATGTGACGGACCCTCCCGCTTCGTACAGGTTCGACGTTGTCAGTTGTCGGTTGTCCGTTGTCTGCCATTTCTCGCCTGAACGGCACTCGCGAACCTCAACCCGAAGCCGAGGACTGGCAGATCACTGACAACCGACAACTGACAACGTTTGACGGCAACTGGACACCAGCTTCCGGGGACCTGTTCTCAGGAAACCAGCCGGATCCCCGCCGCCTCGATCTTTTCGAACACCCAGTCGGGCAGGCAGAGGTCCGTCTTGTCCGCGCGGCAGTTCGAATGGCAGACGATCGTCGCCACCTGGAAGCAGCGCGGAAAGTCGTACGTCGTGGACGGGTAGTAGAAAACCGGCTCGATCTCGTGGCGGCGGCAGATGTCGAGCGTGAGCTCGATTCCGGCGTCCACCTGCACCTCGTCGAGCTGGGCGAAGAACTCGAAGCCGCGCCACGGATACGTCAGGAACGGCCCGGTGTAGACCGTGTTCGGTGTGATCTTGCCGAAGGCGTGGAGCCGATCGCCGTCCAGGTCGAGCGGCCCCTCGTTCGCGAATTCGACCGCCACGGACGCCTTGTCGTAGCGGCCGTTCGTGCCCGCGAGCCCGAGGTGATAGATCCACGCGACGTCCTCGAAAGTCTTGTAGATCGTGCCGTCGCGGTCGACGAGCCACGGAGCGCCGACCCGGTCGGCGTTGCCGTTCCACCCGTCGATCGAGCTTTTGGCTTTGGCAGGCCGACCGGAAACGGGAGTGTGCGACGTGCGTCCCGCCGTGCCATGCCACACGACGTACTTCTTCGTCGACATGTCGGGCAGGAATTGACCGCGTTTGAGCGGGTAAGTCTGGATGTTCATGTCCCCTCCGAAGTGGTGGAGCGCGCCGAGGCGCGCCCCACCGGTCGACTGCGTGAATGGATCAGAGGTCCCGGCCCGCCTTGAACTGCGCGGTGATCTGGCCGCTGACGCCGGACAGCGCTTCGAGCGCCTGGGTGAACATCAGCAGCGCTGAGCGCCAGGTGGACGGGATGAGCGGGAGCGCCGCGAGGAGCGCGAGCAGCGGCCTGACGCCGCGATAGATCTTCAGCACCTTCTCGAAGCGCGCGGCCGGAGTCTCGGCCAGGAGGGTGTTGTCGTTCTCCATCTTGTTCATCAGCGCGCGGAGGTTGCGGTCGACGTTCCTGCGGCTGGTGTTGATGATGACCGTGTAGGACAGCTCGTCCGGATTCGTTTTCATGACTGTTCTCCTTTCACAACCGTGTGGAGCGGCGTCTCAGCGTGCGGGCCGCTGGTGCCACGTCGCGCGTGGCACGGTGGCGGCGGCACGCCGGCGGCGCCGGCGGGAGGCGGTGTGCATTTCGGCACAACCGGAGAGAGGCACGGGGAGTCCAACCCTGGCCCAGGCGTCGCGGATGACGCGCTGCACGTGACCGCCGTGGCCGAAAAGCTCGCCGGCAACGTCGACCGTGGCGCGCGTGAAGTCCGCGAAGTCCGCCTCGGGGCGGAGGCGTTCGATCATGACGGTGTACCAGATCCGCCCCGGCACCTCCCAGGTCTTCCCGCCGAGGGTCATCGCGGCGAGGTAGAAGCCGTGGTTGAGAATGCCGGAGTTGATGTGTACCCCGCCGTTGTCCTCGGTAGTCTCGACGTAGTCCTTCATGTGCCACGGCTGCGGGTCGCGGCCGAGCACCGGATGGTCGTACGCCGTACCCGGGCGGGCCATCGAGCGCACCGCGGCGCCGCGGGCGTCCGGACCGAAGATCGCGGCGCCGATGAGCCAGTCGGACTCCTTCGCGGACTGGCCCAGCATGTACTGCCGGACCATGATCCCGATGACGTCGGAGAGATGCTCATTGAGGGCGCCGGTCTGGCCGGCGTAGCCGAGGGCCGAGGAGTACTGGGTGACACCGTGCGCCAGTTCGTGGGCGATCACGTCGAGCGAAGCGGTGAAGCGATTGAAAATCCGCCCGTCGCCGTCGCCGTAGACCATCTGCCGGCCGTTCCAGACCGCGTTCTCGAACCGCGTGCCGTAGTGCACGATCGAGTCGAGACGCATGCCCTTGCCGTCGATGGACATACGGCCGAAAACGCGCGCGAAAAACTCGTACGTCGCGCCGCTCCCCTCGTAGGCCTCCATGACCACGAGGTCCGGACTGCGGGACTTGTGCTCGCTCATCGCGAGCCTGCCCCGCAGCCGGAGCTGATGCTGAGCGTCATAGACGTGACGGCGTTTTCGCGGCGGTGCTGCGCCGGTTTCCGCGGCGGCCGGACCTTCGAGAAGGGAAGCCGCGCGCCCGGTAGCGAGCTCGCGCATCTGCTCGAGCGTCGCGCGGGCGTGCTCCCCCTCCTCGGAAGGATGCTCGGCAACCCGCGCCAGCATGTGATCCGGGATGACGCCACAGACGGAGTGAGTTATGTTCTGCATGACACTGATGCTCCTTGGGGTTTGCAAGCGCCGGGAGTCTGGTGTCGGGCCCGAGCCGCGTAGACGCGCGGCTCGGCGTCCTCACGAGCTCACGGCCTCCTTCGGAGCCTCGGCAGCCGAGGCGTTGCGCTTCCGGGCAGTCGTGGTCACTGACGGACGGCCCGGGCGGTTGAGCTCGCGCTTCAGCTTCGAGGCCAGAGCCCTCGCGGCGGCGTTCTTCGGGTCACGCGCCAGCCCCTTGACGAGGTAATACATCTGCAGCGCGCCGTTCCCGAGCGATGCCAGGCGGGAGTTCACCGTCAATTCCACGGTTTTCTCGAACGCCGTGACCTTGTCGAGCATGGGACGGAACGCCTCGATCAACTGCAGCGTGTCGCGGGCCTCGGTGACGTCGAGCATGCCCACGCCCTGAAGCGCCGGAGTCTGCTCCACGACCGCGATCACGGTCGCGATGAACGCGAGCGGAACGTTCAGGTGCGAACGAACGAAGTTGACCGTGGAAACGTGCTCGTCCTCCAGCTTCGGGAGGTCGGCAGCGATCTCGTCGAGCGCCGCCGAGAAGTTGGCGGCGAGCTGCTGGTAATGGGTGATGGTGGGAGTGAGCGGCTCGAGGGAGGCCGGCTCGGCGGCCGGATTGACGACCTCCGTACCGGAATTGGTTGATTTCGTGATGGCCATACAGGGATCTCCTTTCTCACCGCGCCGGAGCGCCCAAAGGCGGCGGCGCGGTGACTGCTTGAGTTACCTGCCCACGCTTCGGCCGAAGCGCGGCGGGCAATAGGCTTCTGCAGTAGCCAGGGGAACCGGGACCGGACCTGTGATTAAGATACGTCAGGACGGCCGGACGTAACGTTACCAAAACGTTACAAGCGGAACTTTTACGTCCCCTGCCTTCAATCTAAAGGAGTTAGCAGATCGATCGTTCAGGAATCGCGACGAAAAGGCCGCAGCAGCGGAAAAATACCATTTTCATATGGTAGTAAAACTTTTCGCGCCGTCATGCCATCTCTCGTGCCCGGCGGATTCACTCTCGCCCAGGCGCGATTCAAATGATTCATGGACACTTCTTAGTGATCCGGGATCACTTGCAGATGATCGAAGATCTCCTGCTGATGATCCGGGATCTCCTGCTGGTGATCCGAGATCTCCTGCAGATGATCCGAGATCTCCGGCAGATGATCGAAGATCTCCTGCAGATGATCCGAGATCGGCTGCAGCTGACCGAAGATCTCCTGCAGATGATCCGGGATCGCCTGCAGATGATCCGGGATCGGCTGCAGGCGATGTTGGATCGGCTGCAGATGATCGGCGATCGCCTGCAGGCGATGCGGGATCGGCTGTTGACGATCCCGGATCGGAAAAAAGTGAAACCGGGCCGCCGCGCCACGCAGCACCAGTGGCGAGTGCCGTGTCGCGCCGAATTGCACGGGGGTTCACGGAAACGGGCGGCCAGCCGCCGCCACGCCGACGAGGACGCAGACGCTCCACACACAGACCACGGCCCTCGCGGGAAATGCCGTCCGCGCGTGGAGCGCCGTCCGTCCCGGCGGCTGGCGTGACGGCGTCCCGCGCCGGCACCCTGTCGCTTCCCGCCGAGACGTTCTCCCTGGAACCGCCGGTCATTCGAATTGTCCGCTTCCGAGCGATCCCTCTCGGTCGCCCGTTCTCCCCCCTACCCCGCCCACCCCCTTCCCGTCATCCCGAGCGGAGGGCGGGAGGGCGTGAGGGAGCGGAGGGATCTGGACCGCCAAAAGTGGGACTCAGGCGCCGCGCGGCCGGGATCCAACCATCGGAGCACTTTCGTCCCGAAGGGACATCAGAAGGTAGCCGGTGGCAAGCCGCGAAGCGGCGCGGCCACCGGTACAGCGGACCCGATTCAGCGCGCCCCGGCAGGGGCGCGAGAACGTGTTCTGCCGCCCCTCCGGGGCCGAACATTCATTGCGCACCGATCCGGTGGCCGCGCCGCTCCGCGGCTCGCCACCGGCTACCTTCGGATACGCCTCCGGCGCATGAAGGGTGTTCTCTCCATCATCGACGGCGCACCTCGCGCCGTTCCAGCCTCCGGATGACGGGATTGGTGGTTGCGGATCAAGGGTAGTATCGGTCGATTGACAGCGTTCTGCTCAAGGAAGCAGCCGGCCGAGACGAGCGCGGCTACATAACTCGGCAATCACCTCGTGCACGATCGCGCGCCTGGCTTCGGGGTCGGTAGTCTGTTCGAGCTCGATGACCACAGCGCAGGAACGGCAGATGTCCCAGTCCTCGCGAATCTGCGCCTTACGGCACAGCGAGCACACCTTCGCGACGAAGAACTTCGGATCCTCGCATCGCCAGGAATGCTCCGTCTCGTGCGCCCCTTCGTGCCCGTCGTCGTGCGCGCAGTGCATGAAACAACCCACGCAGAATGCACGACAGCCAGGTTCGTCCATCAGACGCATTCGTAAAGCATACCCGGAGCCCGATGGGATTGAGGATTGAGGATTGGTTCTCGTCATCCCCAATCCTCAATCCTCAATTCTCAATCCTCAATCCGTGAGCGTTCTCCGGCCACGCCAGCGCCATCGCGAACCCCGGCACCGCCGCCGCCAGCTCCTCCGAATGCGCGCAGGCGACATCCTCCAGCTCCCGCGTCAGCACCTCGTCCACCGACGTCCCGTCGCGCTGCGCGAGCCATCGGAGCATATCCCGCTGATACCGCGGCACCCGCGCCCGCAGCTCCACCAGCCGGATCGCTTCCGGCAACACCGCCGCCGCGTCCTCCCCGAGCGCCTCCTCGATCGCCGTCTGCTCCCACATCCGCATCGCTGCCGCCATCATCTCCTCCCGCGCCACCCGCTGCCCGAGCCGCGTCGAAACCGCTACAATCGCCCCGCTCCCGATCTCCTGCTTCAGCTCCTCGAACGTCATCCCGAGCAGCCCCGCCGTGGTCATGAGGGCGAAGGTGGGTCGGGGGGAGAGGAAGATGCGGCGGATGCGGGAACTGGTGGTTTCGTGCATGTGCGTCTCCGTTGTTGATATCAAATTTAGTATCAAACTCACCGCTCGTCAAGAGGAAGGCACGAACGATTGACGACTCCACGCGGCGACTACGCCCAGATCTTCGGAGCCCGGTTGCGCGAGCTGCGAACCGCCGCCGGCCTGACGCAACGGGAGCTCGCCGCGCGCAGCGGCACGAGCAGCGCCGCCATCAGCAACTTCGAAGCCGGGAACAACGCGCCGACGCTCGGGACGCTGGTACGACTGGCTGACGCCCTGGAGTGCGACGTGACGACGCTGGTGGAGGTGCTCGACCGGCCGCGCAAGTCAGGAAAACCCGCGCGCTAAGTAGAAGACGTCAGGCCAACCTCCGCTTCCAGTCACTGACCGAGATGAGGTTTCCGTCACCGAGGCCCTACAGGTGTACGCGCGGTAATATGACGCAGTGGCCGTGTACGACGACTACGAAGAAATCGCCGAGGAGGCGAGACGCAAGCGCGAGGCTGGTGAGTTGTCCGATCGGGAGTTCGCCGCTATCGTCGAACGAGCTCTCAGCCGTGCCGGCTTCGGGAACTCGGACCTCGCCCGCGAAGTCCTGCAGCTACGTCAAGCACTGACTCGCGAAACCGACCGTGGTTGCGCGCTGACGGCAGCTGCGTACCTCGATGAGATGTTGACCTCGCTGCTCACCGAATACTTTGTCGACCATCGCAAAATCGTAGAGCAGTTCTTCGCGCCCGCAGGGCCACTCAGCTCGTTCTCCGCGAAGATCGATATGAGCTTTGCGTTAGGGCTGCTCTCCGCCGACGCGCGCTCATCCCTTCACGTGCTGCGGCGAATCCGTAACGACTTCGCTCATGTCGCGGCTGGCGTTACGTTTCGGGACGATGCGGTTGCGTCGCGATGCGTTTCGTTGTGTGGTGATTCAGGCCTGACACCAAGACAGCGATTCATCCGTGGCGCCATGCGCTTGGTTGGAACTGTCTATGCTGCATTTCAGCATGCGGAACATCGCGAACCGGCAGTTGACCCGCCACCGTCCGTCGAAGCAGAAGCGCACGTCCGGAAGCTCGCCTGGGCAATCGAGGATGAGACTGATAGTCACTATTTTGAGCGAACGCTGTACGATGAGGATGAAGGTGACGCGGTCTAGCCTCCTCATTGAGCAAGTCGGGCGGACGGGCGAGTGTGAAGGAGTCACGGACCATGTTTTTGCCGCCTGCTGGAATGCGCCAACAATCGCAATCGTGCATGCGTCGAATAGCGTGACGTGGGCTGTCGCCGTCAGACCTTCGTTCTTCTCAAACAGCGGAGCCGCGGCGCGTCAAGGATGTCGACTTCGAGCGGGGGCAGATGACCGTGCGTGACCCGAAATGGAAGCACGACCGGGTAACCATGCTGCCGGCAGCGACCGTGGCAGAGATTCACGAGCAGCTCACCCACGCCAGAATTCTGCACCAGGAAGATCTGGCCTGCGGCTTCGGTCGGGTGTGGCTGCCGGAAGCGCTGGACCGCAAGCTTCCCTCGGCCGCACGTGACTGGCGCTGGCAGTGGGTCTTCCCGGCCCCGCAGCGATGGAAGGGAAAAGATGGCAGCGAGGGACGCCATCACTACCATGAGACGAACGTTCAGCGTGCCGTCACGCGCGCAGCACAAGCCGCCGGGATGACCAAACGCGTCACCTGCCACACCTTCCGCCACTCCTTCGCCACCCACCTGCTCGAGCGGGGCCACGACATCCGCACGATCCAGAGCCGAAGATGCCGGGGGTCAGACCTTCGTTCTTCTCGGGAAAGCGAAGGTCTGGCGCCGCAGGCAGGTAGCCTCAGTTGCCGGCCGAGGTTCCGCTCTCCGGCCACGCCAACGCCAGTGCGAACCCCGGGACCCCCGCCGCGAGCTCCTCCGAATGCGCGCAGGCCACGTCCTCCAGCTCCCGCCTCAGCACCGCGTCCACCGACGTCCCATCGCGCCGGGCGAGATACCGGAGCATGTCCCGCTGATACCGCGGCACCCGCGCCCGCAGCTCCACCAGCCGGATCGCCTCCGGCAGCACCGCCGCCGCGTCCTCACCGAGCGCCTCCTCGATCGCCGCCTGCTCCCACGTCCGCATCGCCGCCGCGACCATCTCCTCCCGCCCCACCCGCTGCCCGAGCCGCGTCGAAACCGCTACAATCGCCCCGCTCCCGATCTCCCGCCTCAGCTCCTCGAACGTCACCCCGAGCAGCCCCGCCGCGGTGATGAGGGGGAAGGTAGGCCGGGGGGAGAGGAAGATACGGCGGATGCGGGAACGGGTGGTTTCGTGCATGTGATTCGCTCCGATCATTATCACAATATGGTTAGCGGTTCTCGTATTGTCAAGGGGTGGCGCGCGTGACGGACTCACCCCGCGCGGAAGGCGAGATCTTCGGCCCTCACCTCCGCGAACTGCGACTCGCCCGCGGCCTCACCCAGACCGAGCTCGCGGAACGGTCCAACACGAACACGATGTTCATCAGCAAACTCGAGCGCGGCGTCACCACGCCGACCATCGGCACGCTGCTTCGCCTCGCGAACGCCCTCGAATGCAGCGTCGTCGATCTGGTCGAGGTGTTCGATAGGGGCCGGCGTGTGTCCCCGAAGTCGCGGAAGGATTAGCAATCGCCCGGGTACCGCATATTTGGTAGCGCGCGCTCCTCCTGCTACCGTGAGGGACGCCACTCTACGCTACGTCATCACCACCCGCTCTGACGGACGATGATGCGTGCGCGTGAGGCATTCGTTGTCACTTTTCGGGAGCTGCGGCGTCGTGTAACAGTGCAAGGTAAGCGTTTCTGAAGGATAATTGGTAAGTGTAGAGATAGTTATCCAAAGCAAACGTTAACAGAAGGTACGCACCAGGCACCATCGCGGCAGCCCAACCCCAGCTACCGGTAGCAACCGCCCATACCGTGACTGCGAGAAGAAGCAAAACGAAATTGGCGGCGAGGTGATACATCGAATGATGCTGGATAAGCCACTCAGCGTGCTCCTTTTGTGCGGTACGAAAGAAAAGACCAGCGGATAGCGCTTTTAGCGTGTCGAGCTCCCATGTCGCTAATCCGTGGTATCGCACGTCATTCGCCAACGCATTCGCAAAAGCTTGGCGCCAGCGATCCTGCTCATCAAATTCGTCACCGCAGAAAAACCACCATGCAACACTTCGCCGTCGGGCGAGCTTGAAGCGGATGAGCCAGCGTACCGTCAAATTTCCAGAGGCGTCAACCAACATTCCCGCTAGAACGGTGATCGCAAACAGGGCAATGGCAATAACGACTGCCGTCGATGCGCCAAATGCATCTTCGAAGTGACGTTCAGCGAGAGCTTCTAAGTCGGAACCAAGGCCGAGCGCGGCAAGCGTCACAACAAAGGCACCGATGATGAAGAGCGCTATTACACGGTTAAGCGTGGTCAGTTGCATGTGCTCTGGCTTCCCGAGTCTGAGTGCGTGGCCTTACCTGCTCGGGCAGATGATACCGCGAGGAATGCAGCGCCATGAGATTACGCGTGCCAAGGCGGGAATGGAACATCGAACACGGACTTGGGGGGTCAAAGTTCGTTTTCTGCGAAGAACGAAGCTCGGGCCTCGCCTTCGGTACCCCGGCCCCCTTCAGCGCGCGTAAGTCCATGGGGGTCAGACCTTCGTTCTTCTCGGGAAAGCGAAGTTCTCACGCCGAAGGCAGGGCGCCCGCGAGCGATCGAATTGAGAATTGAGGATGACGAGAACCAATCCTCAATCCTCAATTCTCAATCCTCAATTCGGACCGCTCTCCGGCCACGCCAGCGCCAGCGCGAACCCCGGCACCCCCACCGCGAGCTCCTCCGAATGCGCGCAGGCCACGTCCTCGAGCTCCCGCGTCAGCACCTGGTCCACCGACGTCCCGTCGCGCTGGGCGAGGTACCAGAGCATGTCCCGCTGATACCGCGGCACCCGCGCCCGCAGCTCGACCAGCCGGATCGCCTCCGGCAGCACCGCCGCCGCGTCCTCGCCGAGCGCCTCCTCGATCGCCGCCTGCTCCCACGTCCGCGTGGCCGCCGCGATCATCTCCTCCCGCCCCACCCGCTGCCCGAGCCGCGTCGAAACCGCTACAATCGCCCCGCTCCCGATCTCCCGCATCAGCTCCTCAAACGTCATCCCGAGCAGCCCCGCTGCGGTGACGAGGGCGAAGGTAGGCCGGGGGGAGAGGAAGATGCGGCGGATGCGGGAACGTGTGGTTTCGTGCATGTGCGTCTCTGTTGCCTGTACTGTTAACGATACATTCAATGCCGGGTTTTGTCAACGGCAGCACGCACTCACGCAATGACGGAGCGCGAGAATGACGCCGTCATCTTCGGCAGCCATCTGCGCGAGCTTCGCCTTGCACGCGGCCTTACCCAACAGCAGCTCGCCGCGATGATCGACTCGAATCACCCGTTCATCAGCAACATGGAGCGCGGCCTGACGCTGCCGGGCCTCGCGATGCTCATCCGCTTGGCGGACGCGCTGGACTGCGGTGTTGTTGATCTCGTCAAAGTTCTCGATCGCCGCCGCGTTTCACCCAGGCGGCGATAGGGAGACTCGGGAGCCTGCGCCTTCTCGCGGGTCCTGCCATCGTCCCGCGCTACACGACGCCCGCTCACGTCGTCAGCCGCCGTACTACGCGACATTCCCGGTCCCATTGTCCGCGCTACGCGCCTCCTCGGCCGATAGCGCGGCATGTTCCATCGCGCGAACTGCCACCATTCCGCAGGCGTGCTCGTGCTACGTGGACCAGGCGAAGTAGAAGATAGGCCGGTCGAGCATGCGATAATCGCACAATGTTCCAGATGTTCTGCCGTAAGCCGTCCGCGCCGACCGATCTAGAGCAGGAGGAACAACGCGCACGTATCCAAAAATTACGCACCGAGACTGAGCTTGCTACGCTCCAACTATCGCAACGTCATCAACGCTATGAGCGGGTTAAAGCAATCGCAGGTGTCGGTGGCCTTGTAACAGCTGTCGCCGCCGTCCTGGGATTGTTCTTTTCGACGTGCCAGTGGCTGCAGTCGGAAGAATCAACGCGAAGGTTGCGCAGGGAGGAGCGACTGGACCGGTCGCTTGCTTTACTGGGTGCCGAGAATGCCGCCACGCGTCTAGCGGCAGTAGTCTCGCTCAGCTCGTTTCTGAAGTACGATCAAGAACATGTCTCGCAAGTTCTGCAGGCACTTACAAATGCACTTGCCATTGAAAAATCCATCACGGTAAGGAACGCCATCGTTGCCACAATTCAACGTCTCGACCCTTCTGAAGTTCCCAAGGTCGAACTGGAACAGGGGTTGGAATCGCTTGTCTTGGTGAGTAGGGGGCTGGTAAGCGAGGGAGGCCTGTGGAGCAGTAGAAGAACTAGTGTGTACGCAACTCCCGGCCATGACACCGTAGAATCGAGAGCTCTATCGGTGGCAATCGCAATCGCCAGTCTGCTCCATAAAGGAGCACGTTCGCCGGACATGTCTGGGGTTTACCTTTCAGCCGTTGACTTAAGCGGCCTGAATCTGCAGGGAATCAAGTGGGACGATTCGATTCTGGCGTGGACAGACTTCAGTCGCGGGAATCTGCAATCGGCGTCGTTCAAAGATTGCGATCTTGAGAGCACACGCTTTGTGAACTCCCGTTTGACCAAAGCCGACTTCAGCATATCGCCGGATCCTCTCACGGCGAAACGTCGCTTTAGTTATGTGAGGGAACAGCTGCATCGGGGCCAACGTCTTGCACACGAAACACGCACGTCGACGCCCTTCACTATTCATGGCCCGGACTTTTCCTGCGCTGATGCTCGTGGTGCAAATTTCCGTGGCCATCCGCTTTTGCCGATCTACCTAAACGAATTGTCGGGGGTGGCCAATGCGTACAGTTCTTTCAGAGACGCTAATCTCTCGGGGGCCAGTTTCTCGCCGCTCGGTGGGTTTGGTATTGTGGGGGTTGGGCAACAGTATAACGCGCAACCCTTTCCTAGCACGAGTAGTGGCGCATCGTGGGGGTCGGCCGATCAGTACGCGGTGACCGAATTCGTACTGGATAAAGACGCGCCCTTGAAAGCTGGAAGAGAAAACTACTCCGCGGCCATGGCCAGTCTGGCCAACACGTTTACCGGATCTAACTGGCGTACGGCAAAGTTTGATCGGTCAGTCTGGGAAGTTCTCGACTCGCTCCACGTACAACACGCGGCTCGCCTGCCTCGATGCCATGAGGTTAACTAGCACGACAAGGCCTAACTTCATTCGCGGCAACCGTCGCGCCGCTTCGGCTTCGGAACGCGAAGCTGGCCCCGCAACTTACACCGTGAACCGTTAGCGCACGGAATCACCGATCAGCTCGGGCGGGATGATCGACTTGCAAGAAAGCGCGATGGCTACAATTCCGAGTTGAGACCCTGAAGTTGACTAATCGGTCCGCTTCGCACGAGTTTCCTCCTCAAGCAGCCTAAATCCCTCGCGCTGCAACGACACAACCGGTGGGCGGACACCGGGCCCAAACACGACGATTTCTCGACCTCGCCGCACCTCTCGCGCTGAGTAACTCAGCTCACTTTCTCTCATTTGAAACTCGGAATAGAGCGCCCGAATCTCGGGGCAATCATCGTAAGTCAGCAACCACGGCCAGTGCGCCTTCTGGAGCTTTCGCGCGATGACTGCGTGGTCTTCAGGCACGTAGAAGTTTGTGTAGAGGTCGCGCCCCTTTGTGAAGTACGGAGGGTCGAGGTAGACGAACAGCTTTGATGGATCTGATCGTCGTCGAATCTCCAGACCGGAAAGCAAATCCAACGCGTCATCTGCGGACACACTAATAAGATGACGCATCGACCCGATAAGTCGCACACGTTCTGCGAGTTCAGTCCTGTTGAACCGTGCATCGATTCCCCATTTCCCTGTCTGCTGCTTTCCTCCGATGACACCAGCGTTCATGATGCCGGAGCGATTCGTTCTGTTGAGAAAGAAAAATGCGAACCCCAAATCGAAGCCAGTTCGGCAAGCTGTATAGATCAGTCGCTGCTGCTCCCATTCTTCGACTGTCAAGGGGACGGACTCGATTCTCTGCACGAATCGACGGGTATGACGGAGAACCGCCCGCCAAAACGATGTCACTGCGGGATCGATATCGTTGAGGTGAATCGTTTTGACGTAGCCGCGCATCAACAAGAAGAGGGCCGCACCGGCGCCGCCGGCATACGGCTCAACGAAGTGTGTGTCGAAGAGGCGGTTGAACCGCAGGACCGTTGAAAGATACGGCCCGAGCTTCGCCTTGCCGCCCGGATAACGGAGTGGAGTGTAATTTGGTCCCATTACTTATGAATCTCGTTAAAGACTAGCTGAATGACCTGCAGAACGCGACTCACGCGTTCCGCGGAGGGGAAATTGTGAAGACGGTGCACAGCGTCATTTAGAATTGGAACAATCTCCTGTTCGCTCAGCTCGCGAACCTTCGCGTCGGCTTCCCTTGTCGTGATTTGGCCGTTCTTTTCGAGATGCCGGATTACTTCCGCAAGCTTATCAGTCAACGAAGGTGTGAATTTTGCTGCGCGGCTGATGGCCGAGCTTAGCTTTCTTGGAATTCGATAGCTGTTCCTGCCGGTGAACTCCCTCAGTTCCTTGATCTGCTGCTGGAGCTCAGGATCATCGCCTTCGAAATCAATCCCCACGCGCTGTGAGTACTCGTCCACAGAAAGCTCGAGCAGAACGCGGGTCAGAATCATCGCGGCGTTTGGGGCGCCGACTTTTCTCACCTTCGTAAGCTCATTAACTATGTGCCGCAGACGATCCGACGTGGGCTGGTTGAACGACTTCAGGATGTCCGGTTCGCGGCGGCGGCGTGCGGCTGTTGCCTTGGCGTCAGAAACCTGTACGCCGCCACCAGATTCGGATGCCGGACGTGTGAGCGTGATCTGAGCTTCGCGAAAAGCCTCATCTCCGATGCGCGACTCTAGCTTCTGAAGGTACTCTTGTGCTCCCTGAATCGTGTTGATCGTTCGCGTGGTCAGGCGCTGCCTGTCTTCTCTAGGCCGTCGCAAGTCCTTAATCAGCTCCTCAATCATCCGAAGCGACCATTCACCTCGCAGCAGTTTCGGGTTCCCATCCTCATCGACGTCAAGACCCAGATGAGCACGAGTCTCGGTTGAGTCCATCAGCCGTTCAAAAACGGAGAAGGATCGATCCGGCATCTTAGGGAATCGATCCGGAAAACTTGCCATCAGGGCGTCTCGAAGAACAGTCGCTCGGTTGTGTCGTCCCAGCTTCTTCTGAGCATGTCTCGATTTCGCCTCAGGATCCCAGCCATCAACACCGATGCCGTCCTGATATCCCTGGTGTCGACGGAAAACCCATGGCTCATGGTCGCTGCCAACGACTACGAGCTGTCGGGTCGACAATTCTGAAGTGACACGAGAAGAAAGCTTCTTCCATCGGCGTAACTCTGCCGGCGACACATGGTCCTTCAACTGCTCCGGGTTCCGAAGGAGCTTCCTTACAGTAAGACGCCGATTACCTTCCTTTACCAGGAACAGCTTCGGGCCGAGCCGCGTCACATTCAGGAGCTCCGCCGGATTGGTACCAACTTTCGCGAGATCCTCTGCAAGTCGGTAGAGGCCGCTCGGGTTGTTCCGAAACATCGCGAGCATGATCTCAAGATTCGACGATTCTTGGGGCGGAATGCGAGGGTTCTCCGGATCGGGCACGAGGAGGTCGATGTCAACGTCCCAATACTCATACCCTCGCGGGTCGTTGTAATCGATCCTTCGCATTTTGCGAGCGACCATCGGCTGACCTCCTTCATCCGGGAGTGTCTCACACCTGCCTGAACTTACCTGGTGCACGAGGGCCAAGGCGTGTGACCTGCCACACCTTCCGCCACTCCTTCGCCACCCACTTGCTCGAGCGAGGCCATGACATTCGCACCATCCACGAACTCCTCGGACACCGCCACGTCTCCACGATCATGATCTTCACGCATGTACTCCGCCACGGAGTCCTCGGCGTTCGCAGCCCCCTGGACCCGGCGGACCCTTGGGGTCAGAGCTTCGCTTTCTGCGAAGAACGAAGCTCTGGCCCCGCCTTCGGCATCCTGATCTACACCCACGTTTTCCGTCACGGCGCCCGGGCGTTCGCAGCCCCCTCGATCCCGCGTGATGAATAAACACGAAGCCTCAATGACAGCCGCGCCAGCGCTACGCCGCAAACCGGAACCCGGAGCCGCCCCGATTTCAAGTTGAACGGACGTAACCTCGATCATCGGGAACGGTCGCTTTTCACGGATTTGACACCAACGAGGCGCCGCAGGAATGCTACGTTCGTCACGTAGGTGACACTCATGCTCCGACGTGTCCTGACTTTCGCGATCGCACTCACGGCATTTTCTCTCTCTGCGCAGCCGAATCCGACGCCGACGGAGAAGGAGATCATCGAGTGGGCGACTCGCTCGCTGATCGAACAGCGGAAACATGATTGGAACGACTGGTCGACATCGGCCGATCGGCGTGTCGTTCTTCTTGCCAATGAGACGATCGCGTTCCCAACGTTCGCCGGCAGCGACTACGGTCTCACCTACGCATTGGAGTCGCTGAATGAGGAACGAAGCGACCTCTCAACGCAATTGCGGAGCGCTCGCATTGTCAATCTTGGCACCTGGAAACCGGCGCCTCCCACTCGTTGTGGCAACGAAGACGAGGCATCCCCGCAGGTAAACATTGTTCCGGCACAAACACTGACACGAGCATTCAAGGGCGGAGCGTTCGATGGCTCGGTTGCCTTGGTCATCCGCATGTCGACACCCGCGCTGTCCACGGACGGGCGAGCCGCTGCCGTGTATGCTGAGGCAATTGGATCGCATGTCGAG
>DASPHC010000025.1:0-33456 GCA_035629865.1 Thermoanaerobaculia bacterium
GGGTCACCCCACTGAGGCGCAACACTCGCTTCCAGCCGGGCGCCACCCTTTGCTGGACAGGACTTGGACCTGTCAGGTTCTCTTCGAAAGGTTTCGTCTTTCGACTTCCTCCTTCCCGAGGCTTCTTGTCGTACCGAAGGACCTGGTGGGAGGGGGAGCGATGCACGCTCATCCCGCCCCACCCCCCAGGTCCTTCGCCGCCGTGCTTTCTTCCCAATGGGATCAACCCTGTGGCTCAGGATGACAAAAAACGCCTCACCCAATGAACTCCCCGACCCCGCTGTTCCTCACTACCCAGCACGTCAGATCCGCGAGCAGATTCACTTGTTGTGGGGTGAACTCGGTGAGGTTCCAGGGGGGGATGATCTTTTCTCCCGGGGTGGGGATGATGTTCTCGTCGATGGTGTGGTAGTTCGGGAAGTGGGGGAACATGCCGAGGTCGCGGAGGTCGAGCTCCGTGCGCAGGGCGTGGTCGGTGAGCTGTGCGCGCCAGGTCTGCACTTCGTCGAGGTAGACGTACATCACGTCGACAATCCCTCCGGCCGCCAGACCCCAGTAGGTGTTCTTCTGGAGGACGTGGGTCTTGTGGAACACCATCGGCTGTCCCTGTTTCTTGAGAGCCTGCAGCGCCTGGATCACGGCCGCGTAATCGGCCGTCGGGAAGACCTGGTTGTAGTCGGGCGCGAGCTTTTTCGTGGAGCTGAAGTCGTGGCTGTAGACGGGGATGCCGAAGAGCGCCGGGAGCTCTTCGTCGAGATCGTTTTCGTCGGTCTTCTGCGTCGGGTCGTAGTTCACGTTCATCGGCGTCTCGGTGTTGATGAAGACGACGACCTTCTTCACGCCCCGCATCAGCAGCGGGATGATTCCGTAGTTCTCGAGGTTCCCGCCGTCGCCGAAGTCGAAGAGCTGCGCCGGCGTCTGCGGGGCGGTGGCCATCGGCGGCCAGTAATTCTGCTCCGGCAGCAGGCCGTCCAGGAACTTGATCTTCTCGAGGATGGCCGCGTACGCGGAGCTGCTCGCGCCGCTGGCGTCGACGAGACTGAAGACGCTGGCCGGGGCGCCGACGGTCACGCTGCCGCCGCTCGCCGCCGCGGGAGTCTCCGGCGCATCGCAGCCCCAGGCGAACGACTGGATGAACCCGCCGCCGACGACGGCGGTCACCGGGGGCGGCTTGAGGCCCGCCGTCTTGGCCACCGGATAGCTCATGGTCTGCTGGAACGGGATGCCGGAGTAGAGCGGTGAATACGTGACCTCGAGGAGCTGGTCGGGGTTGTACGGCGCGTGGGCGGTGGGGCCGTCGATGGTGGCGTTGATCAGCAGGTACGGCATCGTGTAGCCGGCGGGCGTGCGCACGGTGTGGAACGGCGCGGCGGCCAGCGACGGGTTGGCGGCGCGGATCTTCGCCACGGTGGCGTCGTCGAGGCTGAAGTAGCTCGGGTTGTTCGGGTCGTAGAGGCCGAAGCGGGCGAAGAAGAGCTGGCCGACCGCGGCGGCCCAGAGGAGCTTGTCCGAGACGCCGGCGCGATGGGCGGCGTCGAGCGCGTCGCCGAGGTTTTGCGTCGCGCCCCAGCCGAGGGAGGAAGTGGAGATCACTTTCAGGGCGTCGAGCGTGATGTCCTTCGGCTCCGTGATCGCGCCGAGAAACTCCGCGTCCGAGGTGGCTCCCTCGTTGTAATAGACGAAAGCCGTCGATGCCCAGGAGCCGCCGGAGACGCAGGAGATGTAGTCGATGCTGCTGAGGAGATTCAACGACAGGAGCGCGCGCAACTGCCCCATCGTCGCCGAGAGGGCACGGGTCCCGCCTCCGGAAAAGCAGACTCCGACGTTCGCCTTCACGCCCGCCTGCTGCTCGGGCCAGGGGTAGGTCATTGCCTGCGACTGGGAGTACCAGACCTCGGTCGTGAATGTGTTGTCTGCCATGAGGACCTCTCTCTGGAGGAGTGATGGGCGCGAGGATATCCCTACCGACAGGTTGTCGGTTGTCGGTTGTCCGTTCAAGGCCCCTCGGAGCGAGAGGCCCAGACAACTGACAACCGACAACTGATAACCGCGCCCCCGGCGCGCGCTAGAATCGCCCTCCCATGCGCGTGACCTTCCTCGGCACCGGCACCTCGACAGGCGTACCGGTCGTCGGTTGCCGATGCGCGGTCTGCACGTCGCCGCATCCCTACAACCAGCGCCTGCGGCAGTCGGTGCTGATCCAGGAGGGGGGGAAGTACTTTCTCATCGACACGACCCCCGACCTCCGCCTGCAACTGCTGCGGCATCCGATCCCGCGGCTCGACTTCGTCCTCTTCACCCACTCCCACTCCGACCACCTGATGGGGCTGGACGACATCCGCCCGTTCAACTTCCGGCAGCGCGAATCGGTCTACGCGTTCGCCAATCCGTCGACGGCGAAGGCGATCCGGCGGGCCTTCAGCTACATCTGGGACACGAGCACGCAGATCGGCGGAGGCAAACCGCAGCTCGAGCTGGTGGAGGTCGAGGAGGCGTTCACGCACGACGGCATCCGGATCATCCCGATCCCTGTCGACCACGGCGACTGGACGATCCTCGGCTACCGGATCGGCAATTTCGCCTACATCACCGACACCAACGGCATCCCCGACGCGTCGATGAGGCTCCTCGAAGGGATCGAAGTCCTGGCCCTCGACGGCCTCCGCCCCGCACCGCACCATCCGACGCATTTCACCGTCGGCGAGGCGGTGGCCTGTGCCCGGAAGATCGGCGCACGGGAGACGTGGGTGATCCACCTGGCCCACGAGGTCGATCACGAGGAGGTCGAGGCGACGCTGCCGGAGGGAGTGCGGCTGGCGTATGACGGGTTGGTGCTGGAGCTGTGAAAGGGAAGGACGAAATGCAGAATGCAAAATGCAAAATCCAAAATGGAAAAAGGACCCAAACCTCTTTTCCATTTTGCATTTTGCATTCTGCATTTTGCATTTCCCCGGCGCGATGAAACTCATTCCGAGAACCGGCCCCCTCAACGCGACCGTTACCGCGCCACCGAGTAAGTCCTACTCCGTGCGCGCCCTGCTCCTGGCCGCCATGGCCGAGGGGATCACCACCGTCTCGAACTGCCTCGACGCGGACGACACTCGCTACGCCCTCGAAGCGCTCCGGACCCTCGGCTTCGACGTCTCCGGGTCGATCCAGCGCGAGCTGTACATCGGCCCTCGGCGGTCGATGTCGGCGAACGAGACTCCGATCTTCGTCGGCAACGCCGGCACGGCCATGCGCTTCTTCACCGGCTGGCTGGCGTTCACGCCGGGCCGGTTCCTGCTGCACGGCGAGGAACGGATGCACGACCGCCCGATCGGCGACCTGGTCGAGGTGCTGCTCGCGATCGGAGGCGAGGTGGAGTACGCCGGGAAAGAGGGCTATCCGCCGCTGCGCATCCGCGGCAAGAAGATGCGCGGCGGCTTCGACGTGACCATCTCCGCCGAGACTTCCAGCCAGTTCGTCTCCGCGCTGATGATCGGCGGGGCGACGCTGCCGGACGGCATCACCCTCCGGATCTCCACGCTCGCCTCCGGGCCGTACATCGACATCACCGCCGACATCCTGACGACCTTCGGCGCGCAGGTGACGCGGCAGGGGGACGTCATCAACGTTCGTGCGGGACGGCTGGAGCGGAAAGAGTACCGCGTCGAGGGCGACTACTCGTCGGCCTCCTACTGGTTCGCGGCCGCGGCGGCGACGCGCGGCACGATGCGCGTCCGCGGGCTGGCCATTCCGACCGCGCAGGGAGACGCCGGCTTTCTCGACATCCTGAAGGCGATGGGTTGCGAGATCGCGGTGACGGAGGAGGAGATCACCGTCACCGGCCCGGACGAGCTGCGCGGCGGGACGTTCGACTGCAACGGCACGCCGGACGTGGTCCCGACGCTCGCCGCGATCGCCCCGCTGGCCTCCTCTCCCGTCGAGATCGTGAACGTGGCCAACCTGCGGGTGAAGGAGTCGGACCGCCTCGCCACCGTCACCTCGGAGCTCCGCCGCCTCGGCGCCACGGTCGAGGAACGCCCCGACTCGCTGCTCATCCAGCCCGGCTGGAGCGACGCCCCGGCCGTCATCGAGACCCACAACGACCACCGCATCGCCATGGCCTTCGCCATCTCCGGCCTCACCCGCGGCAACGTGACCATCGCGAAGGAGCAGGTGGTGACGAAGTCGTATCCAAGGTTCTGGAAGACGCTGGAGGAGGCGGTAGGGTAGTTCCTGGTTCCTGGTTCCTGGTTGCTTGTGAGGCGGCGCCTGGGGCCTCGGGCCCCGAGTCCCAAGGAACCAGCAACCAGCCACCAGCAACCATTCAGATAAACTGCGCCCGCCCATCCAATGGAAACCTGGTACCTGGTTCTCGCGCTCCTCTTCGTGCTCGCGAACGGCTTTTTCGTCGCGGCCGAATTCGCCATCGTCAAAGTCCGGTCGACGCAGATCACCGAGCTCGCGGAACATGGGAGCGTGCGCGCGAAGATGGCGAAGAAGCTCATTCGCCACCTCGACGCCTACCTCTCGGCCACCCAGCTCGGCATCACCCTCGCCTCGCTCGCCCTCGGCTGGATCGGCGAGCCGGCCTTCCACCACCTGATCCAGCCGCTCTTCACGAGGTTCCAGGTCAGCCCGGCAGCCGCGAAGTCGATCTCGGCGACGGTCGCCTTCGTGATCATCTCCATCCTGCACATCGTCCTCGGCGAGCTGGCCCCGAAGTCGATCGCCATCCAGAAGCCGGTCGCCACGACGCTCTGGACCGCCCACCTGCTGCACGCCTTCTACACCATCACCTACCCCGCGATCTGGCTGCTGAACGGCGTCTCCCGCGGCATCCTCAAGCTGATCGGCATCCATCCGGCCGGCGAGCACGCCGAGACCGCGCACTCGCCCGAGGAGCTGCGGCTCATCCTGGCCAGCTCGGAGAAGGCAGGCATTCTCTCCGAGGAAAACCGGGAGATCATCGAAGGGGTCTTCCAGTTCTCCAAGCGCACCGCCCGGCAGATCATGGTCCCGCGCACCGACGTGGTCGTGCTGTCGACGACGGAGAGCATCGAAGCGAACCTCGAACGCATCCGCACCACCCGCCACACCCGCTACCCCCTCTGTGAGGGGTCGCTCGACCATACCGTCGGCCTGATTCACGTGAAAGACCTGCTGCTGGCCCAGCTCCGCGGCCCCGGCCGCAGCCTGCAGGAGCTGAAGCGCGAGATCCTCTTCGTGCCGGAGAACAGCACCGTCGATTCGGTCCTGTCGCAGTTCATCGAGCACAAGACACACATGGCGGTGATCCTGGACGAGTACGGCGGCGCCTCGGGGATCGTGTCTCTGGAGAACATCACCGAGGAGCTGTTCGGCCAGATTCAGGACGAATTCGACCGCGAGCGCCCGGAGATCGAGCCGCTCGGTAACGGCCGTTATCGCGTCCGCGGCGACTATCTGATCGAAGACCTGGCCGACCGGCTGAAGATCGACCTCGGCGAGCCGGAGGAAGAGACGGTCGGCGGCTACGTCGCCGCCCGCCTTGGACGCGAAGTCAATCCGGGCGACAAGGTGGAGCTGGGCGATCTCGCCATCAGCGTCCTCGAAGCGGAGCGGTTCCGCGTGCGCTGGGTGATGGTCGTGACGAAGATGCCCGACACTGAGATGGCCGACGAAGAGGAAGCCGCCGGGTAGTTGCTGGTTGGTTGCTGGTTGCTTGGGAGTCAGCGGCTGGCGGCGACTGTCGTCCGGGCGATGGAGCTCAAGGAACCAGTAACTAGCAACAACACGAAGCGTGTGAATCGTGCGGAGAGCGCCGAACCACAGGCGCCCTCCGCCGAGCGAAAATTAGTGTTTGAACAGTCCCGTGAGCTTCGACGGGAGGCTGGAGACCATGTGCCACGCGCGGGACCACATCCCCTCGTCGTGTTGCTGGGCAGCCACGGCGTTGCGGGCGTAGCGCGACTCCTTCAAGATCCGATCGGTTTCCTGGATTCGCATCTGTAACCTCCTAATGGTTCTTATATTTGCGAGGGAGATGCCATAAACGCGAAGAGGACAGGCAGATGCCTGTCCTCTTCTGCCGAACGGTGAAAAAAGGTTACTGCCGAAGCTTGATGACCGCCGTCTCCACGAGGCTGTCGCCCGGGAGACCGCTCTGCCACGCCGTCGCCTTCACGCTGCCGGTCTCGCTCAGCGTACCGAAGGCCGTGCGGACGCGGAAACGGACCGTGGAGCGCTCGGCCGGCTGGATGTTGCCGAACGTGAAGCGATAGACGTTCGAGCCCGGGTTGTGCATCACGTTCACGCCGCGGTCGTTGGTCTGGTCGAGGACGACCAGCTGGGGCGGCAGTTCCACCTCGAGCAGGATGTCCTGGATGTTGTTGATGCCGGTGTTGGAGATCTGGACGTCGAGGTTGTCCACGCCCTGGTCGGGGAGGTCGGTCGGATGGGCGATGTTGATCTTGAGGATCTGCGCGCGCGAAGTCACAGCCATGCCGCTGCTCTTGCACGCCGTCGCCGACAGGAGGGTCAGCGCGAGAATCGCCACCAGGGCGACGGTGAGGGTCTGTTTCCTGTTCATTCGTAGTCTCCTTATTCAGTACTGCCGTTCGGACAGTTATTGTGCAAGGGCAGGGCCTGTGTAGGCGGAGATAGCGGGCGGGAGTGTTGATGGGTCACGGAGTTGCAATACGCTCCGCTCCGATGACTTACTTCATTGGCGTCGATGGGGGCGCCTCCAAAACAGCAGCGCTCGTCGTGGATGAGAAGGGAACGCCTCTCGGCCGCGGCCTGGCGGGCGGGTCGAATCACCTGCGCGTGGGCATCGAGGAAGCGACCCGGAACGTCGAGCGGGCGGTGAACATCGCCCTGGTCGAGGCCGGCATCGCCATCAAGAATATCGACTATGCCTACTGCGGGATCGCCGGCTCGGATCATCCGGTGCACCGGGAGAAGGTGGTCGAGGCGCTCCGGATCTTTTTCCCCCGCGGGAACTTCATCGTCGACACGGACGCCCGGGTGGCACTCACCGGGGCGATCGGGTTCGGGGCCGGCATCGTGATCATCTCCGGGACCGGCTCGGTGTCGTTCGGTCGCAACCACGCCGGCGAGGAGGCGCGCGCCGGCGGCTGGGGGCCGACTCTCGGCGATGAGGGGAGCGGTTACTGGATCGCGCGCGCGGGGCTTTCGGCGATCGTCCGCGCGCACGACGGCCGCGGCTTCGCCACGAAGATGACGGAGCTGCTGTGCAACGAGTACGACATGTGCGACGCCGACGACCTGCCGCGCTTCGTCTACGCCACGACGACGCACGCGGATGACATCGCCCGCTACGGGAAGCTGGTCATCGAGGCCGCCCAGGCCGGAGATGTGGTGGCCCGCGAGATCATGGCCCGCGGCGGCTCGGAGCTGGCGGAGTGTGTGCTCGCGATCGCCCGCCGTCTGCATATGGCGGATACGAATTTCGAGGTGGCTCACGTCGGCGGCGCGTTCCACGCCGGCGATCTGCTGCTCGACCCGATGCGTCTCCGCATCCAGCGCGATGCCCCCGGGGCCACGCTGATCCCGCCGAAGAATACGCCGGTGGAAGGGGCGGCCATGATGGCCATGCACGCTGCGGCGGCCCCACGGGCCGGGCGTGCGTGAGCAAAGGGATCGCGGTTCGGCGACAGGGAGACCACGAGGGGGCCTCCGGCGGGCGGGCCCGGCCCGCAGCGTTGGTTGCCATAGACTGAACGGGCGTTTGTCGCGCTGAACGCGGTCCGGGCGAAAACAAACGCCGCGGGCCGCGCCCGCCCGCCGGAGGCCCCCCGGTCGTTCCCCGTTGCCGAACCGCGATCCCTACTTCTTCCTCACCGCCGCCGTCTTCCCGTAGAACTCCTCCCCTTCCAGCCACATCGGCATCGTGGCCGACTGCGCGGCCTCGTAGCCGAGCCACATGGCCAGGCGGGCCACCTGGACGGCGGAGTCGAAGTTCCAGGATGGGTCGTACTCGTCGCTGGCCTGGTGATAGTGCTTCTCGCGGTACTCCTTCGACTTCGCCTGGCCGTAGCCGGCCGGCTGGCCGAGGACGTCGTTCCCCTGCTTGATCGAAAACGCCGGGACGCCCGCCTTGGCGAGGCTGAAATGGTCGGAGCGGTAGTACGAGCCCTGCTCCGGCGCCTGGTCGGGGACGATGGTCAGCTTCATCGCGTCCGCCACCTTCTGCACCGTCGGAAAGAACGTCGTCCGCTCGATGCCGATCATCGTGATGCTGCCGACCTCGCCGAAGAGATTCAGCGCGTCGAGGTTGAGACCCATCGCGATCTTGCCGGCAGGGATCACCGGATTGCGGCCGAAGTAATCCGAGCCGAGAAGCCCCTGCTCCTCCGCAGCGACGAAGGCGAAGAGAATGCTGCGCCTCGGACGCGGCGTGGTGCGGCTCCAGACGCGCGCGATCTCCAGGATCGCCGCCGAGCCGGTGGCGTTGTCGATCGCACCGTTGTAGATCGTGTCGTTCGGATCGTCGTCGTCCGGCGTGCCGATGCCGATGTGGTCGTGATGCGCACTATAGAGGATGGCCTCTTCCTTCAGCTTCGGATCGCTCCCCTCCAGTCGCGCCACGACGTTCGCCGTGTCGAACGGCCGGATCGTGCTCTTCACGTTCCCCTGCAGCTTCACGCCGAGAGGCACCGGCTTGAAGTCGCGCGCATGCGCGGCCTGCGTCAGCTTGTCGAGATCGAGCCCGGCGGACTGGAAGAGCTCGCGCGCGGTCTGCTGCGAGATCCAGCCGGCGAAGGCGAGCGCGTGCGCCCCTTCCGGATTCTTCACGTACGCCTGCTCGCCGGTCCAGGAGTTCCGGACCACCTGCCAGCCGTAGCCGGCCGAGGGATCCGTGTGGATCAGGATCACCGCGTCGGCCCCGCGGGCGGTGCCGATCTCGTGCTTGTACGTCCAGCGCCCGTAGTACGTGCGCGCGCGGCCCTTGAAGAGATCCGGCTCCTTCTCCGTCGCCGGCGGATCGTCGACCAGCATCACCAGCGTCTTGCCCTTCGCGTCGAGGCCCTTGTAGTCATCCCACTGATACTCCGGCGCGACCGCGCCATGGCCGACGAAGACCAGCTCGGAGTCGAGCGTGACCGCTTCCTTCTGCGACTGGTTGCCGCCGACGAACTGGTCGCGGTAGACCAGCGGCGTCACCACGCCGTTCTTCGCGAACCCGATCTTCGACGCCTCGGCGTCGGTGGTGATGCCGAGCAGCGAGACTTTCTGAAAGTACGTGCCGTCGTCGCCGGCCGGCTGCAGGCCGAACGACTCGAGCTGGGCGGCGAGATAGCTCGTCGCCAGCGCGTCCCCCCGCGTACCGGGCCCACGCCCCTCGAGCAGGTCGCTGGAGAGGAACTTCGTGTGCGCGCGGATCGCATCCGCGCGGAGCTCTTCGAACGACTGCTTCAACACCGCCGGCTGCGCGGCCAGAGGAAGAGCGAGAAGGAGAGAGAGAACGAATCGATGCATGGTCGGGTAAAAGCGGAAGGTGCCGGTGGCGGATTCCAGGAAGGCAGAAGGCGGAAATGCACACGAGCGCCTTGCTGACTTCGTCACTTCTCCCCTGAAAATCCCGTCACCAAAACGTCACAGCAACATATCTTCAAATAGAGGGTAGGGATTTCGGTACATAAATCACTCCTTAGCAGAGTGAATTACAAAGCTACGATCGAGATCGACACGATGAGTGCGGTACACCTCCCGATGTCGGAGCGTGTACTCGACAAACTGGCCGATATCCTCTTTGCTACCGACGAGATACTCGACATGATCCGTGTCGAGGAGCGCCTGCCGGACCCGACCACGGTCGTCGTCGAGGCGTCGGTCAGGCACGTTTACGACCAGATCAACGAGCTGATGAAAAAGCTCGTGGATTGACCACTCACCCCGCTCACAACTATTTCTCGCACTGCCCTTGACGAATTGAGCTTCGGAACTTAACTTAACACTGTTAAGTATCGGAGGAACGTTTTGGGGCCTAAAGAACGTCGAGAGCGTGAACGCGAAGAGATCCGGACCCGGATCCTCGACGCCGCCCGGGAGCTCTTCGCCAGCGAGGGGGTCGAGTCCGTGACGATGCGCCGCATCGCCGACCGGATCGAGTACTCCCCGACCGCCATCTACTTCCACTTCCGCGACAAGGATGCGCTCCTGGCCGAGCTCTGCGACAGCGACTTCCGCGAATTCGCCCACGGCTTCGCCGAGATCGCCAGGATCCTCAACCCGGTCGAGCGCCTCCGCGCCGCCGGCCGCGCCTACGTCGACTTCGGAATCAACAACCCCAGCCACTACCGGGTGATGTTCATGACCCCGAAGGTCACGAGCGACATCACCATCGCCAAAGGAAACCCCGAGGAGGACGCGTACGCGTTCCTCAAGGGCGTCGTCGCCGAGCTCATGGCCAAAGGGCACTTCCGCGACGAGCTGACCGACGCCGACCTCGCGGCGCAGGTGATCTGGTCGGCCATGCACGGCCTGGTCTCCCTCGAGATCGCCAAGTGCAAGGACGAATGGGTGGAGTGGCGCCCGATGGATGCACGCACCGGGCAGGTGATCGACATGATCATCCGCGGATTGCTGAAAACCGAGGGCCAGGGGCCGAGGGCCGAGGGCCGAGGGTCATGAAGCCCCTCGATCCCGCCACCCTCTCGCTTTCCCTCGGCCCTCGGCCCTCTGCCCTCGGCCCTCAGGAGTAATCATGGCCGTCGATCTCGCAACCAAGTCCCTGCTCCACGACAAGCTTCGCTTCTTCATCACCGTCTCGGGCGTGGCGTTCGCGGTGACGCTGGTGTTCGTCCAGGTGGGGCTGTTCATCGGCCTGATGTCCAACGCCTCGCTGACCATCGACCAGATCGACGCCGACCTCTGGGTGACGTCGCACAACACGCCGAACGTCGACTTCGCGCACACGTTCCCCGAGACCTACATCAAGCGCGTCCGCTCCATCCCCGGCGTCGAGCGGGCGGACAACCTGATCGTCTGGTTCATGAACGTGAACCTCCCGACCGGCGCCGTGGAAGGCACCGAGGTATACGCGCTGGAGAGCTTCGAGAAGTGGAACTTCCCGCAAGGGGTCGTCGAAGGGGATCTCGGCGACCTGCGCCGCGGCCCCTACATGGTGCTCGACGATTCGGCGAAGAAGCGCTGGGGCGCGTTCGCGGTCAACGAATACCGCGAGGTGCTGGGACGGCGGCTGAAGATCATCGGCCGCACGGTCGACGCGAAGTCGTTCACCACCACGCCGCTCACCTTCATGGACTACCGCCTCGCCCAGGCCCTCAACGAAAGCGACCTGCGCGGCAACACGACGTACATCCTGGTGAAGCTCGCGCCGGGCACCGACATTGAGAGCGTGCGGAAGGAGATCCAGCGCCGCCTCCCGTACAACGACGTCTTCACCAAGGACGAGTGGGCGAAGCGGTCGCGCTCGTACTGGATCGACTCGACCGGTCTCGGGCTGAACATGTACATCACCGTCTTTCTCGGCTGCCTCGTCGGGATCGTGGTCGTCGCGCAGACGCTCTACACCTCGACCATGGAGCACATCCGCGAGTTCGGCACGGTGAAAGCGATCGGCGGCGGCAACGGCGAGATCTACAAGATCCTCGGCAAGCAGGCCACCATCGCCGCCATCGCCGGCTTCGCACTCGGCGCACTGCAGGCCTTCGCCCTCCGGCCGGTGATGGCGAAGATTGATCTCAAGCTGATCATCCCGACCCAGCTCTACGTGATCGTGCTCCTCGGCGCGATCGCACTCTGCCTCGGGGCCGCGGTGATCTCGTTCCGCAAGGTAGCCAGCATCGACCCGGCCCTGGTGTTCAGAACCTGAGTCCTATAGGACCAATGCGGCAACAACAGGAGAATCCATGACCATCCTCCATACCCGTGGTGTCGAAAAACACTTCACTGAAGGGCGCGAGACCGTCACTGTCCTGAAGGGTATCGACTTCAGCGTCGAGCGCGGCGAGATCGTCTCGCTCGAAGGGCCGTCCGGCTCCGGCAAGACCACCTTCCTCTCCATCCTCGGCTGCATCCTCACGCCGTCGAAGGGGGACGTGGTCATCGAAGGAACCTCCGTCAGCGGCAGGCAACTGGCCGAGATCCGCAAGCGCTCCCTCGGCTTCGTCTTTCAGCAGTTCAACCTCTTTCCCTCCCTCAGCGCCGTCGAGAACGTCGAGTACGCGCTGAACGTAAAAGGCGTGCGGGGACGCGAGGCTCGCGTGGAAGCAGAGCGGGTGATCGAGGCCGTCGGCCTCGGCGACCGCCAGAACTTCCTCCCGCGCGACCTGAGCGGCGGCCAGAAGCAGCGCGTCGCCATCGCCCGTGCGCTGGCCGGCAAGGCGCCGATCCTCCTCGCCGACGAGCCGACCGCCAATCTCGACTCGCAGGTCGGGACGCAGGTCCTCGAAATGTTCCGCGCGCTGGCCAAGCAGGAAAACCGCGCGCTCGTCATCGTCACCCACGACCCCAAAGTCCGCACCATCGCCGACAGAGTCACCAGAATTCAGGACGGAGCACTCGTATGAATCGCATCCTTTACCCCACCCTCGGAGTCCTTCTCCTCGTCGCCACCGTCGCCCAGCTCAGCGCCACGCGGCCGAAGACGAACGCCAAGCCGGCCGTCGCGGCCGGAATGACCGTGCCGCGCGTCGTCGCCGAAGGGCGCGTCGTCGCGTATCCCGGCTCCGAAGTCACCGTCGGAACGGACGTCGCCGGCACCATCGAGCGGCTCCATGTCGACGAAAAACAGACCGTCCGCAAGGGCGACGTCATCGCCGTCATCAAGGCCGACGACACCCGTGCCGCGCTCTCCGTTGCCCGTGCACGTGTGGGCGAAGCGGTCGCGGACATCCGCCTCTTCGAAGCCGAGGTCGCGCGTGCAAAGCACCTCCACCAGGAAGACGTCGGCTCCAAGCAGGCGTGGGACAAGGCGGACCGCGACCTCGACTCCGCGCGCGCCCGCCAGGCATCGGCGGCCGCGGAAGTCCGGCGGCTCGAGGCGCTGGTGGAGAAAACCGTCATCACCGCGCCGATCGGAGGGGTCGTCATCACCCGGCACGTGCAGGGGGGCGAGACGGTCGACACCGGAGACTCGCTCATCACCATCGCCGACCTGAAGAAAACGCGCGTCGAGGCGGAGATCGACGAGTTCGACTCCGCCCGCGTGCAGCTCGGGGCCCCCGTCCACGTCAACGCGGAAGGGTTCGACCGCACCTGGCGCGGGATCATCGAGGAAATCCCCGACTCCGTCGTGAACCGGCGGCTCAAGCCGCAGGATCCGTCCAAGCCCATCGACACGCGCGTGCTGCTCGTCAAAGTCGCGTTCGCCGAGGCGACCCCGCTCAAGCTCGGACAGCGCGTCGAGGTACGGATCGACGGACATTAGTGAATATTGCCCCGCGCGCGAACGGCGCGTATCCTCGACGTACATGAAGCCTCTGGCACTGGTCGTCGAGAATGATCTGGGGACGCGCCGTCTCCTGAACGTTCTTTTGACCCGTTTCGGGTTCGAGGTCGACCTCGTCCCGAGCGGGTCCGACGCGCTCCTGCTGGTCGAGCACGCGGAGTACGACCTGCTGCTGGTCAGCCTGATGCTGCCGGGCGTCTCCGGCATGGAAGTCCTGCAGCGGATCGAGCAGAACCGGCCGGAAATGCTGGCCCGCTGCGTGGTTCTCTCCTCAGGATCGCCCGTCCAGCTCGGCCGTATCGCGCAAAAGTGGCCGCAGGTGCGGGGCATCCGGAAACCGTTCGAGCTCGCCGAGATCACCGACATCGCGCACCAGGCTGCGGCAGGCCAGACACACCGCACCGACACTCCGGACGAGCAGTTCTGCAGGCTCTCGGTCCGCCTCGGCGCAAAGTCGGGCGTGGTGCTGCGCCGGAACGGCTCGTTCCTCGAAGACGTCCTGAGCTACGGCTATCGCCGTGAGATGCTCGACCGCTTCGTCCCGATGCCGGTCGACGCGCCGTATCCGCTTTGCGCGGCGCTGCGTAACGCCCGTCCGGTGTGGATCGCGTCGGTCACGCTCGCGAGCCCCGACTACCTCTCGCTCGTCCCGGTGTGGCAGAAAAACGAGAGCCACGCCCTCGCCTCCCTTCCGCTGATCCAGAACGGAATCGCGATCGGCGTCGCCGGCTGGGCCTTCCGGGAACCGCGTCCCTTCCAGGATGAGGAACGGGCCGCGTTCCAAGCCATCGCCGACTCGATCGCCCCCCTTCTCAGCTCGGCCCCCCGATCCGACTCCCGCGCACACGCGTAGGATGTACGGGTGGGACTGTCGCTGGAAGACCCGCGGACCGCGCAGCTCGAGATCCTGAACGAGGTCGCGCGCATCGCCACGTCCGACCTCGAGGTGCGGCCGATGCTGCAGCGCATCACCGACGCACTGGCGGCCAAGTTCGAGTGGGAGTTCGTGGCGCTGGTGACGATCGACTTCGAGCGCCAGGCTTTCCTCTGCGAAGCCCTGACGACGAGCGTGCCCACGTCCGTCCACATCGGCTACGGACGCCCCCTCGGCAGCGGCGTCGTCGGGCATGTCGCCGTCACGGGCGAGCCGCTGCTGCTCGACGACGTGCACACGTTTCCCGAGTACGTCGAGACCCTTCCCGGCGCGAGCTCGGAGCTCTGCGTCCCGGTCACCCATCACGGAATTCTGGTGGCGGTGCTGAACGTCGAGAGCACCCGCCCCGCCGCGTTTCACGGCCAGATCCCGCTCCTGACCACCGTCGCCGACCAGATCGCCGGTGCGATCGCCTGCGCGCAACTCCACGCCGAAGTGCAGGAGCGGGCGCGGGCGATGGAAGCGATGGCGGCGGAGCTCGCCCAGAAGACGCGGGCGCTCGAGGATGCAAACTCACACCTCGCCAACGCCATCGAGACCCTGCACCGCATCTCCACGCAGGATGGCCTCACCGGCATCTCCAACCGCCGCCACTTCGATGACGCCCTCGGCGTCGAATGGCGCCGCGCCGCCCGCAGCCTCGCCCCGCTCTCCCTGCTCATCCTCGACATCGACCACTTCAAGAGCTTCAACGACGCCCACGGCCACCAGGCAGGCGACGACCTCCTGCGCAACATGACCAGGGTCCTCCGCGAGTCCGTCCACCGCGCCGCCGACCTCGTCGCCCGCTACGGCGGCGAGGAGTTCGTAGTCCTCCTCCCCGAAACGATGGAAGACGACGCCCGCCTCGTGGCCGAGGGACTGCGGGAGCGTGTCGCCGCCACCGGCATCACCATCAGCGTCGGCGTCGCCACCATCGTCCCGCCCCGCGACGGCCCCGGCGCGGAGGAACTGGTCCGGCGTGCCGACGAAGCGCTGTACGAAGCGAAGCGGCTGGGACGGAATCGGGTGGTTTAGCGATGCTTCCCGTAAACTAGACCGATGCCGGCCCTCGCGATCGAGATCGACAAAGATAGACTCCGCGACTTCTGCCAAAGGTGGAAGATCACGGAGTTCGCTCTTTTCGGGAGCGTGACCCGGCCGCAGGAGTTCCGCGCCGACAGCGACGTCGACGTGTTTGTGCGGTTCGCCGACGACGCGCCATGGTCGCTTTTTGACATCATGGATGTTCGCGAAGAGCTGCAGGCAATCTTCGGTCGTCCGGTCGACCTGGCCGAGCGTGCCGGCATCGAGCAGAGCGGCAATTACCTCCGGCGCACAGAAATCCTCGGGACGGCGGTGTTACTTGACGTCGCGTGAGGTCCTTTGTCGCATGATCCGCCCGCAGCCGGACCTATGGGACTTATAGGACTTATGGGACCTATGAGACCACCTGTGTTCCCATTTGTCCCATTTGTCCCATAGGTCCCATAGGTCCCCTAGGTCCCACCTATCTTCTCCTGCGCGGATGATTCCGCGGCGCCTCCTGCGGCGGGGCTCCCGGCGCCTCTCCCCTCCGCCGTCCGTTGCCGTTGCCGGGGCGTTCCTGGTTTTCCGGCGGGACGATCTCCACTCCGGCTTCGCCGCGCCGTCCGGCTTCACCGCGGCGCGCTTTCTCCAGCGTCATGAGGAAGCCGAAGGCGGGGTCTTTGAACTGGAGGTGCCGGAGCATGTGCCAGTGCTTGCGGACGTAACCCTGCAGGAACGTCAGCACGTGACCGAGGCTGATGATGCGGCAGGGAGGGACGGCGGAGCCGGGAGGAAACGAGCCGAAGGCGATCAGGCGGACCGAGAACGACGGCGGGATGTCGGCGCTGCCGGTGGAAAGAAGGTGCCGGACGACGAGATCCGCATCGCCCACTTCGCCGAAGCGGTTCACCACCGTCTTCAGGACCTCGGGGTCGCGGATGCCGGTGTTGATCCCCACCCGCCCTTCCTTCACTTCGCCGATGATCATGTCGATCGCGCCGGTCGGGACGCCGAGGCCGGAATCGATATCGGTGACGTCGAGACTCTTCGGCTCCCTGCGCCCGCCGTGCACGGCCATCGGCTCGCCGGTCGGAAAACGGAACGCCAGGATGTCGATATCGGTCAGGGTGCGGAACCCGCTGCGCGCGGTCCCGGCGATGATCGGATACTCGGCAGAAGTGAAGTATCCGTTCAGTTGCAGGTACGCCTGCACGAGCGCTACGGCGTGATCCATAGACTGCACATACTAGCGTGCACCTTCGTTTTGCGTCCGGCGGAAACGCTGATGCGTTGCATGCGTTGCCGTAATTCGTTGTCGGATTCGCTCATGCCGCTTACACTTACGCAAAACCCATGACGAACCTCACTCCGGCCCCGCCCAAGCTCGCGTATGACTGCCTGAAGTGTCCCGCGTACTGCTGCAGCTATGACCGGATCATCGTCGAGAAGAAGGACCTGTCCCGTCTGGCCCGCCACTTCGGCATCGACGCGGAGACCGCCCGCCGCCGCTTCACCAAAGTCGTCGAAGGGGAGCAGGTCCTGCGGCACCAGAAGGACAAGATCTACGGCACCATCTGCATGTTCATCGACCCAAAGACGCGCCGCTGCAGCGTCTACGAGGCCCGTCCCGGTGTCTGCCACGAATACCCCGACAAGCCGAAATGCGGCTACTACGAGTTCCTGAAGTGGGAGCGGCGTCATCAGGAAGACGAAGACTTCATCCCGCTCAAGATGGGATAGCCGGATGAGTCCGGCGCCGGTGGTGCTTGCCTGAATAGCTCGCTGGACCGCTGTGTTATTCGCAGCATGTTGTTGCGCCGTCTTGCCGTACTCATCCTGCTGGCCGTCACGGCCTCGGCACAGGATTTCACGGAGAACGTCTCCGTCAGCTACGTGATGGTTCCCTTCACCGTTCTCGGTTCGAAGGGAGTGCCGATCACCAACCTCGACGCCAAAGAGGTCTCCCTCCTCGTCGACAACACGGCGGTCGCGACCGACATGTTCGAGCTGTCGGCGAACGCTCCCGTTTCCTGGACGATCCTCCTCGACGGCTCCGGCTCCATGGCCTTGGCCGGCAAGATGGAGGCGGCCAAGGCGGCCATCAACGCCCTGACGGCGCGGCGGCGCGAGGGGGATGACTTCGCTCTCTACGTCTTCGACTCCCAGGGACGGGCGAACGAGCTCGTGCCCTTCACCGAGAACCCGGCGGCGATCACCCGCGCGCTGGACGTAGTGAAGCCGTGGGGAAAGACCGCGTTCTTCGACGCCCTGGCGGAGATGCCGGCGCGGAGCGAGCTGGGGCGGAACCCTTCCCGGGCCATCATCCTGCTCAGCGACGGGATCGACAACGCCTCGAAGCTCGACCGCGTCCAGATCGAAAAGCGTCTGGAAGGGGTCGCGATCCCGATCTACGCCTTCGGCCTGCGCGAGCCGGCCGAGGCACCGGCGCAGCAGGCAAAGAGGCAGAAGGCTGCACCGGTCACGGAAGACATGTCGAATCTCAATCTCCTCGAAGAGCTCGCCTCCGCGACGGGAGGCCAGCTCTTCGTAGGGAACCGTCCCGAAACCCTTGCAAACGCGGTCGCCGGCATCGAGAAAGTGCTGCGGGCGCAATATTTGATTGGGTTCGCCCCGACGGGAAAGGGTGCAGTAAAGTACCGCCGCATTACGCTCCAGCTCGCCGGGCGGGTTCGCTCGGTCCGCGTTCGTGCCGGCTACCGCGGCACGGAGCCGCCGGTCCAGAGTGCCTCCGCTCGTGGGCGGGCTAAGCGCAACGAAAGGAAAAAAGGTTGATGATGATGTTTACCCGGGTAGTTTCCGCGGCCGCCGCGGTCGCGCTTCTCGGCGCATGCGCCACGTCGAAGTCCGTCGATGAACGGATCGCGGCGTCGCAGGCGACGACGAACCAGCGCATCGAATCGGTGGCCTCGCAGGTGGAAGATCTCCAGCAGAAACAACAGCAGACCGACGTCCGCCTCGAACAGCTCAGCCAGTCGGCCCAGGAAGCGCTCAAGCGCGCCCAGGAAGCCGGCGTGCTGGCCAAGGGACAGGTGGTCTTCGAGCAGTCATTCTCCGAGGAGCGGATCAAGTTCAAGCTCGAATCGTACGAGCTCGACGCGAACGCCAAGACCGCGCTCGACG
The DNA here is from genome assembly GCA_035629865.1 of Thermoanaerobaculia bacterium. Taxonomy (GTDB): domain Bacteria; phylum Acidobacteriota; class Thermoanaerobaculia; order Gp7-AA8; family Gp7-AA8; genus QHVT01. The sequence continues at coordinate 18,489 of DASPHC010000025.1, forward strand.
AGTTCGCCGGACGTGTGAAGATTCTCGACGGCCAGTACTTCGTCGAGGTCCAGGGCCACACCGACGACTCGGGCGGCGAGCGGTACAACGAGGAGCTCGGCCAGCGCCGCGCCGACTCGGTGCGCCGCTACCTCTCCCGCGAGCACAAACTGCCGCTCGCACGCATGTCGACGATCTCGTACGGCGACACCCTTCCGGTCGAGTCGAACAAGTCCCGCGACGGCCGCTCGGCAAATCGCCGCGTGGTGCTGGTGGTTCTCGAGTAGAGCATCCGTTTCACGCAGTACCCCGAAGCCGGCGTAAATCGCCGGCTTTTTCTTTTGTGCGCGGGTTCGGTAGCAACCCGCGCGAAAGGGCAGAGGGCAGAAGGATGAAGGCAGAAGGAGATCTCACTTCTGCCTTCTGCTTTCTGCCTTCTGCTTTCACGAGAACGTGGCCACTACCGGCGCGTGATCGCTGGTTCCGATCTCCCTCAGGCTTGGGCAGCTCACCGCCTTCTTCGCCAGCGACTCGCTGGCCAGCACGTAGTCGAGGCGCCAGCCGATGTTGCGCTCGCGCATCTGCCGCCACGGCGCCCACCAGGTGAAGTAGTTCTCGTCCTCGGGGTAGAGCATCCGTCCGACGTCGACCAGCCCACCCTCGGCGATGAGGCGTTCGAGGAGCTCGCGCTCCTGCGGCAGTTGGCCGATCGCGCGCGGCTTGCGCTCCCGCGGGTGCACGTCCTTCTCCGTCCGGGCGATGTTCATGTCGCCGCACAGGACCAGCCTCCGGCCGCTGGCCTTGATCCGGGCCGCGTAGGCAATCAGCGCGTTGATGAACGAGATCTTCGCCTCGAAGTCCTTCCCGCCGTTCGGAACGTACACGCTGGTGAACACAGTGTCCTCGATTTCGGCCTGCACGATCCGGGTCTCGAGATCGAAATCGGGATGGGTGTACTCGACGTTCACGGCGAACCCGCGGCGGACGTGCAGCCCCACTCCGGAGTAGCCGCCGGCACCGTGCCAGTAGCACGTATATCCTTCCAGCGAACAGCTTTGCGGGATTTGATCGAGCTTCGCCTTGATCTCCTGCAGACAGATCACATCGGGCTGTTCAGCGGCCGCAAACGCGACGAATTGTTCGTGCCGGGCCCGGATTCCGTTGACGTTCCAAGTGGCAATCTTCATGGTCCGTGGATTGTAAAGGCGAGGCGTTACCAGTTGTCGGTTGGACCTTGCCGGTGCGCCCTCGCAAAACCGCATCGACAACTGACAACCGACAACGTCTTGGAGGCCACTTTGCGTAAATCGCTGCTCGTTCTTCTCACCCTTCTCCTCACTACCACCGCCGTCTTCGCCCAGGACAACGACGACGACTGGCGCCGCCGCCGCGCCCGCGACAACTACAACTCCCGCCGCGGCACGTTCGAGCTCACCCCCTTCGTCGGCTACCGCTGGGGCGGGACCATCTTCGCCGACCAGACCTTCATCTTCGGTGAAGACGTCAACGTCGCCAGCAGCGCCAATCTCGGCGTCAACTTCGCCCTGCCTCTCGGCGACACGGGAATGAAGCTCGAGCTGATGGCCAACCGCCAGTCCTCCGAGCTCGAGACCGAGTCGGGCCTCTTCGAGCCTGACCAGGAGGTCGCCGACATCGACGTCACCTACCTCCACGCCGGCCTGCAGATCCCCTTCGCGGAGTCGCGCAACGCAACGCCGTACGTCATCGTCAGCGCGGGCCTCGCGAACTTCGACCCGCACGTCAGCGGCGTCTCCGCCGAAAACCGCTTCTCCGCCTCCGCCGGCGCGGGCGTGAAGATCCCGATGAGCGACTTCCTCAGCATCCGCCTCGAAGGCCGCGGCTACTACGCCGCACTCCAGGAAGACGACGACTGCACCATCTGCGACTACTTCTACAACGAGGACTTCATTCAGGGAGAGGCGAACATCGGACTCGTGCTCACGTTCTGAGAAAGGTTGATCGGTTGTCTGTTGTCGGTTGTCTGCCATTCAGTGCGACACCGACAACTGACAACCGACAACCGACAACTGAATGCTATCGTCTTGGAGTGATCCTGATCAGCCGCCTGATCGCCGCGCTGGCTTATGCCGGCGCGGCGTTTTTGTTTGGGATGGCGCTCGGCGAGCGGGGAGAGCTCGGCGTCGTGCAGTATGTCTTCGCCGCCGCCATCCCGATCTCCACGCTCATCTTCACCTGGCTCGCGAAGGAAGGGCGCCCCTTCATCTTCGCGACCGGCGTGGCCATGCTCCTCGGCCTGCTCCTCGGCCAGCGACAGTTCGAGCGCGCCTGGAACGAGTGCATGACCGCGGGCAACGTCGTTCGCGACGCGCTGGTGGCGCATCGCGCGGAGCACGACGATTACCCGAACCGGCTCGAAGAGCTGGACATCGCCCTCCCCTGCCGCTGCGGCCTGCGCCGCACCATCCTCCACTACCTCTCGAACGACCGCGGCTTCCGCCTCTGGATCGCCAACGACCGGCAGACCATCCGCTTTACTGCCAGCGGAAGATCTTCAGACCCACCAGATAGGTGACCACCGTCCAGATGGTGAGATTGATCAGCTGCGGCGCGACCTGCACGAACCCGTGGCCGTCGTTCATCACCGCGCGCAACGCGTCGTTGAGCGCGGTGAGCGGCAGCGCGCGGATCACCGGCTTGACCGCATCGGGAAAGCGCTCGTACGAGAAGAAGACGCCGGAGCAGATCCACATCGGCATCATCACCACGTTCATCAGACCGCTGATGGCCTCCAGCGTCTTCGCACGCGAGGAGATGAACAGCCCGATTGCCGCGAATGCCGCGCCGCCGGCCAGGCAGACTACGGAGAACGCGGCGAACGAGCCTCGGATGCTGACGTCGAACACCAGCTTCGCGAAGATCACCACCACCCCGACCTCGACCACCAGGAACGCGAGCCGCGACAGCGCCTGCGCCAGCAGGAAGTCGCGCTTCCGCATCGGCGTGGCCAGCATCCGCTTCAACAGCTTCCGGAGACGCGCGTTCACGACCGAGAAGCCGATGCTCCACATGCTCGTGCCCATCAGGTTCATCCCGATCAGGCCGGGCACCAGGAAATCGATATAGCGCGAGCCGTGCTCGACGACATGCTCCTCTTTCGCCGCGAAGACGTCCTTCCGGCCGGCACCGCCCTGCAGCGCATCGTCGACCTCGACCCGCGCGGTGCGGGCATCGGGCCGGGTCGGATCGAGGCGATAGACCGGCGAAGCCTCCCCTTCGACGAACAGCGAGATCTTCCCGCGGCGCAGCTCTTCCCGTCCTTCGGCGAGCGAATAAAGCCGCGGCAGCAGTGCGGGCGATTTCTGCAGCATGGCCATCCGCTGCTGCGCCGCCGGTCCTTCCGCGACTCCGACCGGAATCTTGTCCGGCGCCTTCTCCCGAAACGCGAAGCCGAGGGCCACGGTGAGCAGGAGCGGGAAGGCAAAGACCCAGAAGACCGCGTCCGGCTCGCGAAGGAACTCCTTCAGCCGGACGATCGTCAGCTCGATCAGCGGATGGCGCGTGACCCGTTTGCGCTCAGGCATCGCGCAACTCCCTTCCGGTCAGCGCCACGAACAGATCCTCCAGCGTCGCCGCATGCGTCGTCAGCGTCTCCAGCTTGGCTCCTTTCGCGTCGACCGCGGCGAGGAGCTGCGGCACCGAGACCGCCAGCGAGTCGACGCGCAGCTGCCAGCGCTCGCCGCGCGGCGTCGCGCCGTGGAAGCCGCCGATGGAGGCGAAATCCTCCTCGCCGAGGCGCGGCGTGCTCTCGAACTCGATGATATGCGGCGCATCCAGCCTGGCGATCAGCTCCTGAGGCGTCCCGAGCGCGATCCGCTTGCCGTGGTCGACGATCGCGATCCGGTCGCAGAGCCGCTCCGCCTCTTCCATGTAGTGCGTCGTCAACAGCACCGTGCCGCCGCGCTTCCGGAACTCGGCCACCACTTCCCACAGCTGCAGGCGGCTCTGCGGGTCGAGGCCGGTGGTCGGCTCGTCGAGAAAGAGGATGTCCGGCTCCCCCACCAGCGCGCAGGCGACCGCGAGCCGCTGCTTCTGTCCGCCCGAGAGCTTGCCGACACGCGAGTTGCGCTTCTCGTCGAGCGAGAGATTGCGCAGCAGGTCGTCCGGATGCGGGCCTTCGCGGTAAAACGAGCGGAAGAGCGTCAGCGTCTCCAGCACCGTCAGCTTCTCCGCGAGCTGCGTCTCCTGCAGCGAGACGCCGATCCGCTCGCGCAGCTCCCGCTCGTCGGCCTCCCAAGTGAGACCGAGGATGCGCACCTCGCCGCTGTCGGGCGTGTTCAGCCCTTCGAGGATCTCGATGGTGGTCGTTTTCCCGGCGCCGTTCGGGCCGAGAAGCCCGAAACACTCGCCGCGATGCACTTCCAGGTCGATCCCGTCCACTGCTTTGACGTCGGGATAATGCTTGCGCAGGTCTATGCAGGAGATGACGGCCGTATCGCTCACGCGGCGCGCAGTCTATAACTGCACGTCATGCGAGCAATCATCGTTGACGAGAATGCCACTCTCCGCCTCGGCGAAGCGCCCACTCCGATCCTCGGCCCGGACGACCTCCGCATCTCCGTCCGCGCCACCGCGGTGAACCGGGCCGACCTCCTCCAGGCCGCCGGCCACTATCCGCCGCCTCCCGGCGCCTCTCCGATCCTCGGCCTCGAATGCGCCGGCATCGTCACGGAAGTCGGCGAAAACGTGCGCCGCTGGAATCCGGGAGACCGCGCCATGGCCCTCCTCCCCGGCGGCGGCTACGCGGAAGAAGTGGTCGTCCACGCCGGCTCCGCCATGCACGTCCCGGCCGCCTTGCGTGACGACGAAGCGGCCGCGCTGCCGGAAGTCTTCCTCACCGCCTTCCTCAACCTCTTCCTCCTCGCCCGTGTGAAACAGGGAGAGAGTGCGCTCATCCACGGCGGCGGCAGCGGCGTCGGCACCGCCGCCACGACCCTGCTCAAACTCGCCGGCGTCCGCGTCCTCGTCACCGCCGGCACCGCCGAAAAATGCGCCCGCTGCCTCGAGCACGGCGCCGACGTCGCCATCAACTACCGCGAAGAAGACTTCGCCGAAAAAGCGCGCGGCGTCAACGTCATCCTCGACCACATCGGCGCCCGCTACCTCCCCCGCGACCTCGACGCGTTAGCCGTCGACGGCCGCATCGTCATCATCGGCACCATGGGCGGCCAACGCACCGCCGAGCTCGACGTCGCCAAAGTCCTGGGCAAACGAGCACAGATCCTCGGCTCCACCCTGCGCTCGCGCACCGTCGAAGAAAAAGCCACCATCGTGCGCGAGTTTCTGGAGCAGTTTGGCGCCGACCTGGAGGCCGGCCGCATCCGGCCCGTCATTCACCAGACCATGCCCCTGGCTGATGCCGCAGAGGCACACCGCACCATGGCCAGCAGCGAGCACTTCGGCAAGATCGTGCTGACGGTGTGAGGGGCTGGATGGAGATCGGGCGGCAGTGTCTGGTAACCAGCTACAAAGCAGCGGTTCGGAGTCGGTTGCGTAGTTGGATGCATTTCCCATCGAACCGAAGGAGCCTCGGATGGTCCATGGCAATGGCCTTCAGTTAAGAGGGCGGCTCCCCCTCCGTCATCCTGAGCGGCGGGTGGATGGGTGTGAGGGAGCGAGAGGATCTGTACGACGAAAAGCGCTCCGATGGGCACTTGATCCTGAGATCGCGGTCGCCCGAAACCTCACTTGTCGCCGCCCCGATCCTTTCGCTCCCTCACGCCCGCCCACCCGCCGCTCAGGATGACGGGAGGGGGAGTCCTTCCCTCAACTGAACCGTTGGGTTGTCATGGCCGAACCGCCCACACTGCTGGGTCGCCTGCGCACCGCCATCCGTGCGTGTCATTACAGCCGGCGTAGGCTTATGTCATATGGGTGCGCCGGTACGTCCTGTTTCACAGCAAGCGTCCGCACACCCATAGGAGGTTTACCCCGAGTAGAATCACGACCCATGACGCTCAGTAAAACTCTCGAGCAGCTCGAAGCGCTCGGCAATGCGAAGGTGCGGGCGCAGAACGCCAAGGGCGGCGCTGGGGACAATCAGTTCGGCGTCAGTCTCGGCGACATCCGGGTGCTGGCGAAGAAGATCCGCACGAACCATGAACTGGCACTGTCACTCTGGGAGACCGGGAACGTTGACGCCCAGTTTCTGGCAGCGCTCCTGATCCAACCAAAAAAACTGTCGGCCAGGGAGATGGATCGGATGGTGCGGTCCCTCACCTTTGTGCGCGTGGCGGACTGGCTCCTCGCCTATGTCGTCCGGCAACACCCCGACAAGGAGGCGCTTCGCCAGGACTGGATGGCCGCGGACGACCGCTGGGCGGCCCGCGCCGGATGGGACCTCACCTCCGAGCGGGTCGCGAAGAGTCCGGAAGGGCTCGATCTTCCTGCGCTGCTGGCCCGCATCGAAGCGGAAATGGCGAACGCCGTTCCCGAAGTGCAGTGGACGATGAACAACACGCTTGCCGCCATCGGAATCCACTTCCCCAAGCACCGCAAGCGGGCCATCGCCATTGGCGAGAAGATCGGCCTTTACCGCGACTGGCCGGTGTCGAAAGGCTGCACGCCCCCCTTCGCCCCGATCTGGATCAACTTCATGGTGAGCCGGCAAGGCTGAGCGAACACCGCCCGAACCAGAGGAGGCAAAGACAGAAATGCAAACGGCAAAAGACATGAAAGCAAAACAACGTGAAGAGTTGATCGGCGCGTTGAAGGCCCGTTTCGAGAAAAACATGAAGCGCCACAAAAATCTCGAATGGGCCAAGGTACAGGCAGCGCTGGAAGCCAACATTGAAAAACTGTGGTCGCTCAGTGAGATGGAACGAACCGGCGGCGAGCCGGATGTCGTCGGCTATGACAAAAAAAAGGACGAATACGTTTTCTACGATTGCTCGGCGGAAAGCCCCAAAGGCCGCAGAAGCGTTTGCTACGACCGCGAAGCGCTGAACTCCCGGAAAGAACATAAGCCGAAAAATAGCGCTATCGACATGGCGGCCGCCATGGGCATCGAGATTTTGACGGAAGAACAATATCGGGAGTTGCAGAAGCTCGGAGAGTTCGACACGAAAACTTCAAGCTGGGTTCAAACACCGTCTGATATCAGAAAGCTCGGCGGCGCAATCTTTTGTGATCGCCGCTACAACACCGTCTTCGTGTATCACAATGGTGCAGACTCCTACTACGCCGCCAGGGGGTTCCGTGGCTCGGTAAGAGTGTAGATTTTATTTCCCCACACTCCGGCGCCGCGGCACCGGTGGCGCCTTCGGCGTGGCGGCCAGGGCGGCGGCGACGTCGAGCCGGGGGAACACGAGTCCGTTGCGCAGGTCCACGACGCGTTGGCCGGTCGCCTTGAGGAGCGTTTCGGTCTCGGTGGCGGTGAGGGTGTGGCCGCTGGCGGCCTGCATGAGGGCGATGGCGCCGGCGACGTGGGGGGCGGCCATCGACGTGCCGCTGTAGACGACCGAGCCTCCGCCGCGCCGTGACGCGGCGATCGAGGAGCCGGGGGCGAGGAGGTCCATGGCGTCGGTGCTGTTGGTGAAGCAGGCGACCTGGTCGGGGGTGGCGGCGACGGCGGTGCACATGGCGCGGTGGTCGCCGGCCGCGTCGTAGGTCGCGCCGACGCCGAGCACGTCGCCCATGCACGCCGGCAGCGTGACACCCTCCATCGACCCCTGGTTGCCGGTCGAGGCGGTGATCAGCACCCCGCGCTCGCGCAGGCGGTGGACGACGTCGCGCATGCCCAGGGCGATCGCGCCGTTGCCGCAGTCGAGCGTGCTGTAGAGCGCGTGCGAGCCGAGGCTCATGTTGATCACGCGGACCTCGGGGCGCGACGTGGCGATCCAGTCGAGCGCGCGATAGATCTGGGTAAAGCTGCGGAAGCTGTTCGCGGCGTCCATCACCTTCACCGCGAGGATGCGCGCGCGCGGCGCGACCCCCTCGGGGGCTGAGGCTCCGCCGCCGGCGATGATGCCGCTGACATGCGTCCCGTGGCCGTTGTCGTCGTACGCCGCCCCGCTGCCGCTCCTGAACCGCTCCGTGCCGGGGCAGCAGCCGGTGCCGTCGAGGTTGTCGCAGAAACATTGCTCGCCGGTGATGCGGCCGGCAAAGTCGGGATTCGTCGCGTCGATCCCCGTGTCGAGCACCGCCACGGTGACGCCCGCGCCGTCGAGGTGCTGCGCGTGGGCGACGTTCGCGCCGACGAGCGGGACGCTCTCCAGGAGCGCACCGCCGCCGCCGTTGTCGATCTCGACGGCCCGCACGCGCGGATCGCGGCGCAGGCGCTCGAGCTCGGTGCGGTCGAGCTCGACGGCGAACGCGCGCCCCTCGCCCCACGGCTCGACGCGCCCTGCCGTCTCCAGCGACTCGATCACATCCGCCCGGAGCATCTGCACCGAGGCGATCGAATAAGCGGGAGCGTCGACGGCCACAACCACGCGTACCCGCTCCGCGTGTGCGGAGACGGTTACAGCGACGGCGACGGCGACAGCAAGTGCGAAGCGGAGCATTGGCGGATAACACAGGCAGGGACCATGCCTATGTTATCTGAATCATACCGCACAGCATGAAATGAGTCTCGCTGCAGCGCGCGTCAGGCCTTCTGCGTTAGAAAGTACAGACCGCCCCACAGCTTCAGGTCGATGAGGATTCTCCCCTTTTCCTTCGCCTCCAGCCACTCAGGCAGCTCGCCGAGGGCGACGAGGTGCACGGCGATCTTCTCCCTGCCGACGCCTCCCCCTTCCCCCTTCTTCGTCACGCCGCGCGCGCGATAGAAGCGGACGATCTCGGAGGTGATCCCCGCCGACGTGGGGCCGCCGGCGAGCAGTTCCACCGACTCGCACGTGTAGCCCGTCTCCTCCTCCAGCTCCTTCCTCGCCGCCGTCGCCGGATCGTCCTTCCCCTCCTCGTCTCCCACGAGCCCGGCCGGATAGTCGATCACCCGCGCGTTCAGCGGTTTGCGGAACTGCTCGGTCAGGATGACCTTCCCGTCGTCCGTCTCCGCGATCACCGCGACCGCGGACTTGCCTTTCCTGCGCTCGACGTATTGCCAGTCGTCGTTTTCGAGAACGAGGAGACGTTTCCCTTCAAATACAGTCTTCAATCGCGCTCCTTCTTGATTCAAAAGAGCGACTGTTGCAAATTCCGTCGCCGGAACGAATCGGCCGACAACTCCACGTACCGTTCGTTCAACCCCTGCTTGCGGCAACTGATGTCGAACAGGGTCGCGATCTGGTCGGCGAAGACGCCGCTCCCGCGGCCGCGGAGGCCCCAGGTGGCGTCGTAGAGCTTTCCGCCGCGGAGGTCGCGCATCCGGTTCAGGACCTTCTCTTTCCGGTCGGGGAAGTGCTCTTCGAGCCAGCGCTCGAAGAGCGGAGCCACGGCCCACGGGAGCCGCAGCACGACGAAGCCGGCCGAGCTCGCGCCGGCCTCGCGGGCGGCGGCGAGGATCGACGGCATCTCGTGATCGGTGATGCCGGGAATCACCGGCGCCACGTTCACCCCCACCGGCACCCCCGCCGCGGCGAGCCTGGAGATCGCCTCCAGCCGCAGCTCCGGCGTAGACGTCCGCGGCTCCATGATCCGGGCGAGTTTCGCGTCGAGCGTGGTGATCGAGATATGCACGCGCGCCGCGTTGTACTTCGCCAGCTCGGCCAGCACGTCGGCGTCGCGGGTCACCAGCTGGTTCTTGGTGATGATCCCGACCGGATTGCGGAAGTCGGCCAGTACCTCCAGACAGCCGCGCGTCAGGCCGAGGCGGCGCTCGATCGGCTGGTAAGGGTCGGTGACCCCGCTCATCACCAGCACCTTCGGCTCCCACTTCTTCGCGTTCAGCTCCTCGCGCAACAGTGCCGGCGCGTCTTCCTTGACCAGGATCTTCGTCTCGAAATCGAGGCCGGCCGAGAAGCCGAGATACTCGTGCGTCGGGCGGGCGAAACAGTAGATGCAGCCGTGCTCGCAGCCGCGGTACGGATTCACGCTGGCCTCGAACCCGATGTCCGGACTGTCGTTCGTGGCGATGATCGTCCGCGTCGGATCGCGCAGATAGACCGTATTCGGCGACGGAGCCTCCTCGTCGACCCAGGCGTCCTCGTCGACGACGTACTCCAGCTTCTCGAAGCGGTTCTGGGGGTTCCAGGAAGCACCACGCCCTTTGACGGCGGTCATGACCTGGTGAGGCTATCGCAAGGTCAATATAACTGCGAGCGAGGCCCTTAAATGCTCCTTAGCCTCCGGAGCTGCGGCGCTCTCCAGGCGGTGATCCCTACAACCAGTAGAGTCATGCACCCGCCGAAAATCACCGACGGCACCACCCCCATCAACCGTGCCGCCACCCCCGACTCGAACGCCCCGATCTCATTCGACGACCCGATGAAAATCTGGTTCACCGCCGACACCCTGCCAAGAATGTGATCCGGCGTGCGCGTCTGCAGGATCGTCGAGCGGATCACCACGCTGATGTTGTCGAAGACGCCACTGGCCAGCAGCAGCGCGAACGACAGCCAGAACTGCCGCGACAGCGCGAAGAGGACCATGCAGGCGCCGAACGCCGCCACCGAGGCGAAGATCGCGAAGCCGGCCCGCCTCATCGGAGGCCGGTGCGCGATCACGATGCCGGTGACGATCGAGCCGACCGCCGGCGCCGCGCGCAGCAGCCCCAGCCCCTCCGGCCCGGCATTCAGCAGCGTCGCGAACGCCGGCAGCAGCGCCACCGCTCCGCCGAACAGCACCGCGAACAGGTCGAGGGTCATCGCCGCGAGCAGCACCGGCTCGTTCCAGACGAAGCGCACCCCGCTCTTCAGGCTCTCCGCCAACGGTACTTCCTCGACCGGTGGCGCCGGGGTCACCCGATGCTGCACGGACATGATGGCCGCCAGCGAGAACGCCATCGCCACGATCACCGCGCCGTACGCGACCGCCGGTCCCGCGAAGCCGTAAATCAGCCCGCCGGCGGCCGGTCCGACCACCGCCGCCAGATGCCACGTGGAGGTCCGCCAGGCGATCGCCCGCGGGTACAGCTCCCGCGGAATGACCTCCGCCGACAGCGCGAAGAACGCCGGCCGCGTGAAGCTCCGCGCCGTTGCGCTCAGCGACACCACGACATACACCGGCCAGATCCGGTCGGCCGTGATGGCCCCCGGCGTCATGGTCAGGATCAGCAGCGCGACCGCCGACACCAGCAGCCCGAAGCTCCCAACGACGGCGAGCATCCGCCGCTCCACCCGGTCCGCCATATGCCCCGCATACAGCGCCACCGCAATGAACGGCAGCGCCTCGGCCAGCCCGATCAGGCCGAGCGTCAGCGGGTCGCGCGTCAGCGCGAACACCTGCCACCCGACCACGACAATCTGCGCCTCCCGCGCAAGCGTCAGCGCGCCATTGGAGATCAGCAGCCTGCGAAAGTCGGGGATGCGCAGCGGCTCGTATGGAGAAAGCGACAAGGCGGCCGAGTATATGGTTGAGTTGCAACAATCAATTGACCCAGGACTGCAAATACGATTGACTGCTCCCGGGTCCTTCCATGCAACGGGGTGAAAAATCGGAGCGGAGCAGGCGAGTGGTCCTCGACACGGCCCTCGAGCTTTTCTCCCATCAGGGATATCGCGCCACCACAATGCGCGACATCGCCAACCATGCGGGTGTCTCCACCGGCAATGTCTACCACCACTTCCCCGATAAAGAAGCGATCTTCCGGGCCCTCATCGACGAATACCTGGAGATCACCGAGACCCCGCGCTTTCCCTTCACCCGCGTGCTCTACGGCACCGGCACCTTCCCCGACAACCTCGAAGAGCTCGGCTTCGCCGCGCGGGACAGCATCCGCCAATACCGCGGCTACCTCCTGCTGATCTATGTCGACGTCATCGAGTTCGGCGGCACCCACATCCAGAAACTCTATGCCGACATGACCGAGCGCTTCGCCCGCTACTTCGAAGCACAGGGAAACCTGGAGGCCATCCAGTCGCGCCTCCGCCCGAACGTCTCCCCCACCTCCGCCCTCCTTCTCACCTGCCGCCTCTTCTTCAACTACTTCTCCCTTGAGATCCTCTTCGGCGTCCACAACCCCTTCGGAAAGGACTCGAAGGAAGTGGTCGCGGAGATCAGCGACATCATCCGCAACGGAGTCTGCGCGCGCGATTAGCGAGTCAGTGTATTTTGCGCGGCATGCGACTGGCCCTGGCGCTTCTCTTCCTGACCACCACCGCGTTCGCCCAATCGTCCGACGAGCAGTACACGAAGGAAATCCGCACCCAGACCACCGAGGCGCGGTTCCTGACCGAACTGGTCGACCACCTGCCGCCGTCCGACACCGTGCCGTCGCCGCTGGAGTTCCACGGCTACATCGCCGGGATGGAAGGGAAGCTCACCTACGCCGAGGACGTGTACCGCTACATGCGCGCCCTCGAGGCGGCGTCGCCGCGGGTGAAAGTGTTCTCGATCGGCCAGAGCGAGGAAGGGCGCGAGTTCATCGTCGTCGCCATCGCCAATGAAGAGACCATCGCCGGCCTCGATCGCTATCGCGAGATCACCCGCAGGCTCGCCGACCCGCGCAAGCTCAGCGACGACGAAGCGCGGACGCTGATCGCGAGCGGCAAGCCGATGTACTACTTCACCGGCGCGATGCACTCGCCGGAGACCGGCAGCCCCGAGATGCTGATGGAGCTCGCCTACCGGCTGGCGGTCGAGGAAACCCCGTTCATCCGCGCCATCCGCGACAACGTCATCACCCTCCTCACCCCGGTCCTCGAAGTCGACGGCCGCAACCGGCAGGTCGACCTCTGGCGCTGGCGGCAGGCCAACCCCGGCGTCCCGACGCCGCCGCTCATCTACTGGGGCAAGTACGTCGCCCACGACAACAACCGCGACCAGATCAACATGTCGCTGGCGCTGAGCCAGAACGCCATGAAGGCGTACTACGAGTTCCACCCGCAGGTCATGCACGACCTCCACGAGTCGGTGCCGTTCCTCTACATCTCCACCGGCACCGGCCCGTTCAACCCCGCCCTCGATCCGCTGATGATCGACGAGTGGCACCGCATGGGCTTCCACGAGATGGACGAGCTGACGCGGCGCGGCCTCCCCGGCGTCTGGCTGCACGGCTTCTGGGACGGCTGGGCGCCGAACTACCTCTTCTGGCTCGGCGCGGGACGCAACACCGTCGCCCGCTTCTACGAGACCTACGGCAACCGCTGGCCGACCACCGAGAAGCGCGTCGTGCGCGGCGCCAGCGACCGGGCTTGGTTCCGCCAGAACCCCGCCCTCCCCGAGGTCCGCTGGTCGCTGCGCAACAACGTCAACTACCAGCAGTCGGGTGTCCTCTTCGCGCTGCACGACATGGCCGAAAACCGCGAGCGCTTCCTGGAGCGCTTCTGGACCATGGGGAAGCGCGCCGTCGCCAAGGCGGAGAACGAAGGGCCGGCCGCCTGGGTGATCGACCGCGGCCAGAAGCGCCAGGGACAGGTGTTCGAGCTCCTCACCCTGCTCCGCCGCCACGGCATCGAGATCCACGAATCGGCCGACGCCTTCTCGATGGAGACCAACTGGCCGCCGCCGAAGCCTCCGGCGAAGGACGCTGCGAAGGACGCTGCGAAAGACGACGCCAAGAAGCCGGAGGCGGTGAAGTTCGCCAAAGGCTCGTACGTCATCCGCATGGACCAGCCGTACTCCCGCCTCGCCGACACGCTGCTCGACGTGCAGTTCGTCCGCGGCGAGGAGAAGGTCTACGACGACACCGGCTGGACCCTCGGCCTCCTGAAGAACGTCGAGGTCCGCCGCGTCGCCAATCCCGCCGTGCTCAAAGTGAAGATGACGCCGTGGACCGCAACCACCGCGCCGAAGCTGGCCGAAAACCACGCCGAGGCCGAGTTCGTGCGCCAACGCTTTTCCGATCCCGCGTCGAAGAAGCCGCGCATCGCCCTGATGCACACCTGGATCAGCACCCAGGACGAAGGATGGTGGCGGCTCGCCCTCGAGTCGATGAACGTCCCGTACGACTACATCTCCACCCAGGACGTCGCCCGCACCTCTGACCTCCTCGCCCGCTGGGACGTCATCCTCTTCCCACCGATCGGCGGCTCCCGCGCCACCCCGCAGGACATCGTCAACGGCTACCCGCCCGGCCCGCCGCTCCCCTGGAAGAAGACCGACCTGACCCCGAACCTCGGCGTCGACGAGACCGTCGACATGCGTCCCGGCCTCGGCCTCGAAGGCGTGCAGCACCTCCTCCGCTTCGTCGAGGAAGGCGGCGTCCTCGTCACCGCCCGCGACACCTCGGTCTGGGCGATCGAGTACGGCCTGGCGCGCTGGGTACGCGTCGTCGACACCAACAAGCTCAAGTCGCCCGGCACCATCGTGCAGGGCACGGTCACCGACAAAACCCACCCCATCGCCCGCGGCTACGACGACAAACTCCCGCTCTACTTCTCCGGCTCCCCGGTCTTCAAAGTCGGCTACCGCGAAGAACGCGACCCCGAAACCCGCCCCAGCGGCCGCGGAGGAAAGGACGACCCCGACGTCCCGCAGGGCCGGCCGTTCATCCCCGCCCCTGAGCGCGCCAAGCCGGGACCCGGCGAAGCCGGCTTTCAACCCCCCGAGGACGCACCGTGGACCGTCGAGACCTTCCTCCCGCGCGTCGAAGACCGCCCGAAGGTCGTCGTCTCCTTCGCCGAAAAAGACCTCCTCCTCTCCGGCATGCTCGAAGGAGCCGACGAGCTCTCCGGCAAACCAGCCGTCATCGACGTCCCGAGAGGCAAAGGCCACGTCATCCTCATGGCCACCAACCCGATGTGGCGCATGAACACCTCGGGGATGTACGCCCTGGTGATGAACGCGGTCATGGAGATGACGGAGAAGTAAGGATGTGCGCGTTGCCCGGCGGCCGAAGGCCGCCGAAACGGAGCGCCGGTCTTCGACCGGCCGGTCCGCCGGCCTTCGGCCGGCAGTGTGCAAGGAACAC
>DASPHC010000026.1:0-8894 GCA_035629865.1 Thermoanaerobaculia bacterium
GCGTGGCCGGCGGGATCGTCGGCGGCGAAGTCGGTGGAGTCGTCGGTGGTGAGATCGGCGGCGTGAAGGGCGGCGAGATCGGCGGCGTCCTCGGCGGCA
Source organism: Thermoanaerobaculia bacterium (assembly GCA_035629865.1). Taxonomy (GTDB): domain Bacteria; phylum Acidobacteriota; class Thermoanaerobaculia; order Gp7-AA8; family Gp7-AA8; genus QHVT01. Next base: position 100 of record DASPHC010000026.1, read on the forward strand.
AGATCGGCGGCACCGGTACCGGCACCGAAGGCGAAGGAACGGGCGGCAACGAAGCGCCGGTCGCACCTCCTCCTCCCCCGCCCACCGGACCTCTCCGCGTCGGCGGCGACGTCAAGGCGCCGACGATCCTCGAGCGTCCCGAGCCGAAATACACCGAGGCGGCCCGCAAGGCGCGCGTCACCGGCATCGTCGTCGTCGAAGCGATCATCGGCAAAGACGGCCGCGTGCAGGACGTCAAAGTCGTAAAACCGCTCCCGATGGGCCTCGCCGAAGAAGCCGAGGCGGCCGTCCGCCGCTGGCGCTTCAAGCCCGGCACCCTCAACGGCCAGCCGGTCACTACGATCTTCAACCTGACCGTGAACTTCAAGCTGGACTAAGGGCCGGACTAAGGGCCAAGGGCCGAGGGCCGAGGGAGCACGCAGGGCGCGAAAGGCTGAGGGAACGCATTTCCCTCAGCCCTCAGCCCTTGGCCCTCGGCCCTGCCCCTAAAACCCCTTCGCCTCCGCCACCGTCTTAGGCTGCGCCCCCTTCTTGCGGGCAATCGACTTCGCCTGCAAAAAGAGCCCAAGGTAATCCCGCCCACCGGCCTTCGAATCCGTCCCGGACATGTTGAAACCCCCGAACGGATGCACCCCCACGAGCGCTCCGGTGCACTTGCGGTTGAGGTAGAGATTCCCCACGAAGAACTCCTCGCGGGCGCGGTCGAGCTTCTCCTCGTTGTTCGTGAAGACAGCTCCGGTCAGCCCGAACTCCGTGTCATTCGCGATGCGCAGCGCGTCGTCGAAGTCCTTCGCCTTGATCACCGCCAGCACCGGTCCGAAGATCTCTTCCTGCGCAATGGTCGCCTTCGGGTCGACATCGGCAATGACCGTCGGCTCGATGAAGAAGCCGAGGTCCTCATTCAGATTGCCGCCCGCCACCAGCCGGCCCCCCTCGTTCGTGCCGCGGTCGATGTACGACTTGATGGTGTGCAGCGCCTTCTCGTTCACCACCGGCCCGATGGCCGACTCGACCAGCGACGGATCGCCGATGCGGAGATTCTTCGTCTTCTCCACGATCATCGGCAGGATCTGGTCGTAGATCGCCTCGTCGATGATCGCGCGCGAACAGGCCGAGCACTTCTGCCCCTGGAAACCGAACGCCGAGGCCACGACCGCGGATGCCGCCTCATCGAGGTTCGTCCACTCGCGGTCGACGATGATCGCGTCCTTGCCGCCCATCTCCGCGACCACGCGCTTGATCCAGAGCTGCCCCTCGCGATGCCTGGCCGCCTCTTCGACGATGTGCAGGCCGACGCCCTTCGAGCCGGTAAAGGAGATGAAGCGCGTCCGCGGATGCTTCACCAGCGGGTCGCCGACCTCGCTGCCGCCGCCGCTGACGAAATTCACCACTCCCGGCGGCATCCCCGCCTCTTCGAGCAGCTCGAAAAACTTCGCCGCGATCCACGGCGAGTCCGACGACGGCTTCATGATCACGCAGTTGCCGGCCGCGACGGCCGCGGTGGTCATGCCGCACATGATCGCCAGCGGGAAGTTCCACGGCGGGATCACCGCGCCGACGCCGAGGGGGATGTAGACCAGCGCCCCTTCCTCGCCCGGAGCCGGTGTGACCGGATGCTCGCCGGCGTACCGGATCGCCTCCCGGCCATAGAACTCCATGAAGTCGATCGCCTCGGCGGTGTCGGCGTCGGCTTCCGCCCACGTCTTGCCGACTTCCAGGATCATCACGGCCGAAAACTCGTGCTTCCGCTCGCGCATCAGGCTCGCGGCCTTGAACAGCAGGCCAGCCCGGGTCTCCACCGGCGCCCGCTTCCAGCTCGCGAAGGCCGTCCAGGCGGCGTCCATGGCCTGCTCGACGTGCTCTTTCGATCCATTCTGGAACTTGCCGAGGACCTGGTCCTTCTTTGCAGGATTGAGGGAGGAGAACGTCTTCAGGCCGGTGATGCGCTCGCCGCCGATGACGATGGGATGCTCGCGGCCGGCCTCGCCGCTGACCTTCGCCAGTGCGAGATTCATCGCTGCCTGATCCTCCGGCTTGCTGAAGTCGGTCAGCGGCTCGTTACGAAACTCGGGAAGAGTGGACATGCTTCGTTCCTTTCGGGCGTCCAAGTTGCTACGGTGAGCCTGCGCGGGCAGATCCGCGCGCGCGGCGTGTAAGGGATGCGAATCTTATCGAAAACCGGATGTAGAGCAACCGCGGTCGCGCTGATACTGTTGACGATGCTGTTGACGCTGTCGTGCTCGAGAGTCCTGCCGTGGAACGACCAGCCGGCGGCGGACGAGGTGAACCTCTCCTTCACCCTGAAGCGCAACATCATCGAGCTCCCGACGGTCCGGATCAACAACCGCCCCGGCCGCTTCCTTCTCGGCAGCGCCGCCCCGCGGACCATCCTCGACTCTTCCTTCGCCGGCAAGGGTCCGCACGCCGTGCAGATCAGCGAGAAAGAGACCGTGCGCATCCACCCGTCGACCATGGAGCTCGGCGGCGTCGCCGACGCCATCCTCGGCGCCGAGACGTGGGGCAACCGCGCCATCTCCATCGACTACCGCAGCGGCCTCGTGACCTACCAGAAGTCCGGCATCCACACCGGCCTCATGACCATCTTCTCGTACGACGCCGACCCGATGATCTACGTCAACGTCGACGGCGTGCAGGTCGCCGCCGTCGTGGACACCACCAGCCCCGACACCCTGATCCTCCCCGGCCGCACCGTCACCCGCGGCAATGCCCGCATCAGCATCGCCGGCAACGACTTCGGAGTCGTAGACGTGCAGTACGCCAACGTCTCCCGCGCGCGAGTAGGAAACCGCCTGCTCTCCCGGTTCTTCATCACCATCGACTACGGGAAGAGAGTGGTGGGATTGTGGCGAGACCCGCGGATCGGGATTGAGGATTGAGAATTGAGGATTGAGGATTACTCCTCAACTCCCTCGTCATCCTCAATCCTCAATCCTCAATTCTCAATTCTCAATCCCGGTCAATCCCCCACCCCCCTTGCCACCTGCAACGTAGCGTCCCCCGTCACATTCGACACCGTCGCCGCATACACGATCGCGCTCCCCTCCTCCACCGTCACCACCACCGCGCTGTTCGCGCTCACCGGCCCGCCGAGCAACTCCGTCGCCGAGAACTGCTGGAAATAGTTCGCGTCGAACGGCCGCGTCACCGAACGCACTTCCACGCCGGCGGAGTCGTACAACCGGAACGTCAGCGTCGCCCCATGGCCGAGCATCCGCAGGCCGATGTTCATCCGCGACTGCGACGTGTCGGCCGGCGTGACCAGCGTCCCATGCATCCCCGCGGTCAGCGCGTCCGCCGGGTCGATCTGCGGGACCTGCAGCGCAGAGCCGCGGTCGACGATGGTCGTCACGTTCGCCGGCGCGGCGCCGACGGTGGCGATGATGTCGGCCGAGCCGCTGCCGGTCGCACCCGCCGCGGCCACGAAATCGGCGTAGAGGCGCGTCGCAAACGGCGCCAGCGTATACGTCAGCGCCGGATCATTCGCCGAAGCCGCCCTTCCCTGCGGATGCACCACGATCCGCCCTGAGATCGGGAACGGGTGCGGATTGCTGAGCTGCATCGAAGTCGTGTAATGCGAGCCGAAAGCCCCCGGCAGCGACGCCACCACCGGAATCACCGCCGTCGGCTCGGCCGCCGGAATCCTCCCGGCGACATTCACCCGCGTCACCAGCCCGGGGAAGATGTGGGTGATGAACACTTCGCCGCTGCGGGCGTCGACGGCCATGCTCGTCGGCGTCGGCAGGTTCTCCGCAAGCACCACCGGCGCACCGCCCGGCGCCACCAGCCGCAGCCTCCCGGGCGCTCCCTCGGTCATGTTCGTGCTGAACTCCAGCACCAGCAGCGGGTCGTTCGCGCCGCTCCCGAGCGGATGCGCGTCGATCGCCGAAGTCAGCCCGCCGATCAGCGTCTCGCTCGCACCCGTCAACATGTTGACCTTCCGCACTTCTGCCTTGCCGGGTGGGAACGGAAAGCCGGTCAGGTACGTCACGATCAGGTCATTCCCGCGCAGATGCAGCGAGTCCGGCACCGGATCGGTGAACGGAGGGCCGAACGGCAGCGGATTCTGCACCGCCCCGAACGTCGTCAGCGTCGTCCATTCGCCGCTGTTCGCGTCAACCCGCCGGATCACGTTCTGGCTGGCGTCGACGACGTACACCGTTTCACCCTGCGCCACCACGCCGAACGGATTCGAGGCCCGGACGTTCGGCTGAAAGTCGGGCCGCGGGTTCGGCGTCGAATTCGGGAAGTCGGCGATCAGCCGGACCGCCAGCGTCTCCCCCTGCGCGTTCGTCCGCGTCACCGTGCCGCCGTTCTTCAGCTCCGTGTGGTCGGTCACGGTCAGCGAGAAACCGCCGCGGGCGACGTCGAACGGCACGCTCGAACGCAGCGACAACAGCGACGAGACGAGCGGCGACGACGGCGCCGGGTTGACGATCTCCGTCCCGGGCGCCGGACCGGGCAGGACGCCGTCACCGGCGCCGATGGTCACGTAGAGCGTCGTCCCCTGCAGCGCGAGGCCGGAAGGACCGGAAGGTGCCGATTCTTCTCCCCCGCCGCTCATCCCCGACGGCAGTCCGTCGACCAGCGTGCGCCGCGGACCGCCGGTGCGGTCGAGGATCGTGATCCGGCCGGTGTTCGCGGCCGGCGTCCCCGACTCCGCGACCACGAGGTTTCCGTAATGGGTGAAGATGACCTTCGACGGCAACTGCAGCCCGGCCGCCACCGGCGGTTCCTGGGGACGGGCCGGCAAGGCGATCGAGGCCGTGAGCACGAGAGCGGCGAGCAGCTTCTTCTTCATCTGTTTCTCCTCTTCCTGAACAGGTTCTTCGGCAAATGGCGCTTCGGTAACTGGGACTTCCCGGCAGACACCCGGACCCGGACTGCGCGACTGGCGGACGATCACCCGCCGGACTCGCTCGACGGTGACGGTGACGACACGCTTCATGGCGTTTCCTCCGCAGCGCACGGTGCGCCGCCGAGGACCGGAAGTCCTGAGAAGGAGGCTTAGAATGTCCGAGAACTTCTTAGAGCTGATGTCTTCGGAACCGGCGACTTACGCATTCGGGCCGTTCGTCCTCGACCGTTCGCAGCGGCTGCTCCTGCGCGACGGTGCGGAGGTCGACCTGACCCCCAAGGCACTCGACCTCCTGACCGTCCTCGTCGAGAACGAGGGGCGGGTCGTGACGAAGGACGAGTTGATGACGGCGCTCTGGCCCGACACGGCCGTCGAGGAAAGCAACCTCACCTTCCAGATGTCGTACCTCCGGAAGGTCCTCGGCGGGGAGCGCCTGGTGACCACCATCCCCGGCCGCGGCTACCAGTTCACCGGCCGCGTGCAGCGGGTGGACGCCCGTCCCGTCCCCCTCGAGCCGCTGCAACCGCTGGTCGAGATGAGCGAGACCATCGTCGAGAGCGAAGAGCGGACGACCATCACCGTCGCCGAGAGGGACGCGCCGCGGCGGCTGCTGATAGGCGCGGCCGCGCTGCTCGTGGCGGCGGTCATCCTCGCCGCCGTCGCCGCGGTGATCGTGCAGATGCAGCGGGCCGCCGTAGCGCCGGGCGAGCGCTCGATCGCCATCCTCCCCTTCAAGCCGATCGTCGCCACGCAGCGCGACGAGGCGCTGGAGCTCGGGATGGCCGACACCCTCATCACCCGCCTCAGCCACGTCCCCGGTGTCACCATCCGCCCCACCAGCGCCGTCCGTCGCTACTCCGCCCTCGACCAGGACCCGCTGGAAGCCGGACGCGCGCTGGAAGTCGCTTCCGTTCTCGAGGGGACCATCCAGCGCAGCGGCGAGCGGATGCGCGTGAACGTCCGCCTCCTCCGGACCACCGATGGGCAGACGCTCTGGGCGGATCAATTCGACCAGCCGGCGGCCGGCCTCTTCGCCGTGCAGGACCGGGTGGCCGACAGCGTGGCCCGAGCGCTCGTCCCGGCACTTTCCGGCCGCGCGCAGCAGCGGGTGGCGAAGCGGACGACCGCCGATCTCAAGGCCTATGACCTCTACGTGAAAGGGTCGTATTGGAAGGATCGCGACCCGAATCGCGCCCTCGACTTTTTCCAGCAGGCCACCGCGCGCGATCCCCGTTTCGCCGCCGCCTACGCCGCCACCGCCGAAATATGGATGTTCCGCGGCCGCTACAGCAACTCCCCGCCCGGCGAACAGTTCGAGCACGCCCGCGCCGCGGCGGTCAAGGCGATCGAGCTCGACCCGGAGCTGGGCGAGGCGCATGCGTCCCTCGCCGCCGTCTACGGCGACTGGGACTGGGCGTGGGATCGCGCCGAGACCGAATACCGGCGGGCACTCTCCCTCAATCCCAACTGGGTTCCGGCGCACATCGGCTACGCGAACCTCCTGCTCGTCCGCCGGCGCTTCAACGCCGCGCTGCAGCACACGCAACGGGCCGTCGAGCTCGATCCCACCTCCCCGCACGCCGGGATCGCCCACGGCATCACCCTCCGCTGCACCGGACGCATCGACGATTCGATCGCCCATCTCCAGGAGGTGCTGCAGGTCCATCCGGGACTCGTTCCGGCGTACCTGCACATCGGCCAGGGCCACCTCGCCGCCGGCCGCCCGGCCGAGGCCGTGGCGGCGTATGACCTGGCCATGGCCAACCGCGCCGACAGCCAGCAGCTCGGAAGCCTCCGTGCACTCGCACTGGCCAGGGCGGGGCGGCGCGAAGAAGCAAAGCAGGTCTTGCAGAAACTCGAAGCAGAAGGACGCGCCGGCGCCGCCGCCTCCGTCAACCTGGCCTCGGCCTGGCTCGCCCTCGGCGACCGCGACCGCGCCTTCCAATGGCTCGACCGCGCCTATCAGGAACGCCTCTACCTCCTCCGCGTCATCCTCTGGGCACACACCTTCGACGAAATCCGCACCGACCCGCGATACCGGGAGCTGGTCCGGAAGATGGGACTGTAGCGAAACCGCGGCCTTTGGCCGGCATCATACTCACCGAATGCAGGCCGCCGTGCTCGTCCTCGCCCTCCTGGATGTGAACGGCTTCCTCGCCCTGCGCGGCGTCAACGCCACCGGCCCGAATCCATGGCTCGACGGCGGCTGGGGACGACTCGAAGCAGGCGGCGATCGCGACGACCTCTTCGCCACCGCATACCTCGGCGCGGACTGGACGTCGGAACACTTCGGCCTCCACGTCAGCGGCGCCGCCCGGAGCGACGCGTCGGGCGAGCAGGCCGGCCTGATCGAAGGCTACGCCGAGGCGCGGGCATCCTTCGGACTCGACGAACTGCAGTTGCGCGCCGGCCAGTTCTTCCTCCCCACCTCCCGCGAAAACCGCGACCCGCTCTGGGCCTCGCCGTACACCATCAACTTCTCCGCCCTCAACTCCTGGATCGGCGAAGAAGTGCGCCCCCACGGCGTGGACCTGCAGTACCGCCACATCACCGCCCGCGGACACGCCCTCACCACCGCCGCCACCGCCTTCCGCGGCAACGACTCCATGGGCGCCCTCCTCGCCTGGCGCGGCTGGGCCATCGGCAATCGCCTCTCCGCCTACGACGAAGTCCTGCCGCTTCCCCCGCTCCCGTCGCTCGACACCTTCTTTCGCTTCCAGCGCGACGGCACCAAACCGTTCGGCACAGACCTCGACGGCAAAACCGGCTACTCCGCGCGCCTCCGCTACTCCTTGCCGCAGCGAGCCGGCATCCAATACCTCTACCTCGACAACCAGGGCGACCGCGCCCTCTACCGCGGCGAATACGCCTGGGCCACGAAGTTCCACCTCCTCAGCGCCGACGCCGGCGACCCCGACCGCCTCTCCGTCGCCGCCGAATACATGAAGGGAAAGACCGGCATGGGCCACGGCGAAGCCTTCGTCGACGCCGGCTTCTACGCCACCTACTTCCTCGCCTCATGGAAACGCGGCCGAAACCGCTGGAGCGGCCGCTACGAACTCTTCAACACCGAAGAACGCGACTTCTCCATTGCGGAGTCGAACGAGGAGAACGGGAGAGCGTGGACGTTCACGTGGATGTTCGACCTGCTGGCGCGCGTGCGTTTGACCGCGGAGTTCACGCAGGTGACAGGGGACCGTCCGGGAGCGCCGGATCCGGATGGGAGGAGCGTGACGGTGGAGGCGCGGTACGGGTTCTGAGGCAGCCTCCCCGCGAGAGCGGCCCGCGAGGACGCGGGCGGACCGGCCCACGGCGGACGTGGGCGGTCCGCTTGGACCGACGAGACGTCGGCCATCGACTGGTCCCCCCGGACCGCCCACGTCTTCGTGGGCCGGTCCGCCCAATGGCCTTAACTTAAGAGCTCCGGAGGCGCAAACTTGTAGGTGGGAGGGTGTGATGGGAAGACCCAGACGGGAAGAGCTTCATCTCGATCTCGATGCGCTGACCACGGTATTTCCGCTGGCGGAGATCGAGCGCATTCTGATGGAAACCAAGCGGATGAGTCAGCGGTATCGGAAGTTGCCGGCGCCGATGCTGGTCTATCTGATCATCGCGCTGGGGTTCATGGCCAGCACCGGGGCCAGGGAAGTGCTGCGGCGACTGCTCGACAAGATCCGTCATCGGGAGTGGATCGGCGGAGTCCCGCTGGCGAACGAAGCGGCCATCTGCAAGGCGCGTAAAAAGCTCGGCGTCGAACCGATCCGGGAGCTGTTCGAGCAAGTGGCTCGACCGATGGCCACTCGGGCGACGCGGGAAGCGTGGTTCCGCAAACGGCGGGTGGTCTCCATCGACGGCAGCTCGTTGCACGTGCAGGACTCGATCGCCAACGAACGTGCCTTCGGCCGCCCCCAAAACGGCG
>DASPHC010000027.1:0-63924 GCA_035629865.1 Thermoanaerobaculia bacterium
GGCGCGTTGTGAAACCCGGCCTAAAGGCCGGGCCTACAGATCTTTCGCCGCCTTCGGCGGCTCCCGTAAGATCCGGTGTCGCGTTGACGTCGTCAGTTGTCTGCCATTTCTCGCCTGGACGGCACTCGCGAACCCTCAACCCGAAGCCGAGGACTGGCCGATAACTGACAACGGACAACGTTTGACGGCAACTGGACACCAGCTTCCGGGAAGCTGTACTAACAGTCCGGGCGGCACTCGGGTCACTCGACCAGGTCGCGAAGCTCCTGCACGTGCAGCGCCTTCATCGGAGACCCCGCGGTCAGCGGCCCGGTCACCGGCGTGGCCAAGCCGATCGCGGTCCGCGCCTGCTGCAGGGCGGTGCGCATCTCCGCGATGTCCTGCGCCTGAACCAGGCCTCCGGCGGCGATGGTGCGGCTGTAGGCGAATGGCACCAGCCCCGCCGCAACACGCACCGCGGCGATGGCGGTCCGGAGTTGCGTGAGGTGGACGGCGCGCACCGCGGTCTGTTGCGCGGCGAGCGGGTCGTCCGTGAAGGTGATGGTCGTCGCCAGGTCGGGCGTTCCTGTCGGCGTGACCGCCGTCGGGCCGTTGCGCGCGATCACGCGATAGAGATACGTCGTGCCGGGCGTTCTCGAGCCGTCGGTGAACTGGAGGGCGGTCGTCTGCGTGACGAGCGCGTATGGAGAGCCGTGCGAGCTGCGATAGAGGTCGTACCAGTTTGCGTTCTGCACAGGCGGCCAGAGGATCGACACTGAGGTCGTGCTCTGCGCCGTGGCGGCGACCGGGACGGAGATGCCGGAGGGGACGACCACCGAGTAGGGGACCTGCGGGGACGACGCGCCGGCGTAGGCGGCGCTTCCGTTGTAGCGCGCCAGGAGGTTGTAGGTGCCGGTCGGGAGTGCTGTCGTGGAGAGCGTCGCCACGCCGGAATTCACCGTCGCGGTTCCGAGGGGCTCGACTTGGCTGGTGCTCCAGAACGTCACCGTCCCGATGGCGGAGGCGATGCTCAGCGTCGCCGTCATGGTGACGTTCGAGCCCCGGAGCGCGGAGCCGTACGGGGAGACCGACAGCGCGACGTCCGGTGCGTTCGGAACGACCGTCAGCTCGACCGGCTGCGTGGCTGCGAAAAAGCGGTCATCGCCGGCGTAATCCGCGGTGATGGTGTGCGTTCCCACCGCGAGCTGGCTGGTCGTGAAGCGCACCGTGGGCCCCGCCATCGGGAGCGTGTAGGTCCTGAGGATCGTGGTGCCGTTGCGGACCGTCAGCGTGCCGGTCATCGAGGAGGACGGAGATTCAGGCCAGACGTACAGAGTGAACGTCACCGTTCGCGTCGCCCGCACCGGATTGGGTGTGATGGTCAGGGTGATCTCGGGCTGCACCTTCGTGACCTGCTGCTGGAAGGCTGTGCCGGTCGAGGCGAACAGGTCGTTCCTCAGGAACGTCGCCGTAATGTTGTGCACGCCCATGTCCATGAATGTCGACATCCCGGTCTTGCCGTCCTTGTCGAGGACGCCCATGCCGAGGGTCCGTTCTCCGGTGCGGAACCGCACCGCTCCGCGAAGAACGTATCCGCTTGCCGTACCGGCCTCCGCCTGGAGCTGGACCGGATAGATCCACGCGTCGTCTGGTAAAGACGATGCCGCGCTGAACGCGACCGGGAGATCGGCGCCGGTCCCGGTGCGCGTCAGGAACGCGGCCACGGTGTCCTGGCCCAGAGTGACCACGTCCGGAGAGCCGTTGCCGTCGAGATCGGCAACCGCCACAGAGCCCGCGTTATGCGTCTCCGGAGCTTCATAGCCGTCGAACGCCCCTACTCCGTCGCCGAGCAGGACGTGTGAGGCGAACACCAGATCGGGATCGCCGTCACCGTTCATGTCGGCAACGGCAGGGTTCAAGCCCGCCTCGACGTTGAAGGCAAACCGGCGGTACTCCGCAAACGTGCCGTCCCCGTTTCCCTTCCGGAGGAAGAGCTCGCCGCCATACGTCGACAGGACCATGTCGAGCTCGTCGTCGCGGTCGAGGTCCATGAGCGCAAGGATGTCGTAGCTTGGCGCGTACTCCGGAAGCGGCGACGTCGTGAAGCCGGTGCCGGTCGAGAGGCTGACCCGGTGCGGAGTGACGACGTCGTCCCTGCCGTCGCCGTTCACATCGCCCGTGCGGAAGCCGTTCCCACCGACAGGGGCCGGCTCCCATGCCGGAGCAAACGTGCCGTCGCCATTGCCGAGGTGCGCGTGGCCTCCCGCGCCGAAGAGATCGCGCTTCCCGTCGCCGTTGAAATCGGCGCTGGTCACTGCAGGGTAGGAAGGAGTGGAGCCGTCGCTTCCGCGCGTGAAGGTCCCGTCGCCGTTGCCGCGATAGAAGAAGATCGTGCCGTCCTGGGCGTGGACCACATCGACCTTTCCGTCGCCGGTGAAGTCCGCGAAGTGGCCGGACTTGATGGCCAGCCGCGTGTGTTGCGGTGGGCCGAAGTGTCCGCCGGCCAGCCCCGGAAGAATCGTCAGATCCTCTATGAAGCCGTCCTTGGTCCAGGTGATGGCGTCCAGCCGGCCGTCGCCGGTCGCGTCGGCGAGTGTCAGTCCGTGTGGCTGGGGTCCGGAGATCGATACCGGCACATCCGTGCGCGTCGCATAAGCGCGCGGCGCAGCGAGCGTTCCGTCCCCGTTCCCAATGAGGAGGGCGGCGTGGGCCGTGTCGCCATTCTTGTGGGTGCCGGCAACGTCGAGCTTCCCGTCTCCGGTGAAGTCGGCAATGGCCGGCAATCCTCCGCCGCTCGCGTAGATCCGGCCGGCGGAGAGCGTGCCGTCGCCGTTGCCGAGAAAGACCGATGTCTGCCTCGTCATGCTGCCGGTCACCACGTCCAGCTTTCCGTCCCCGTTCAAGTCCGCGGCGGCAACGGAGCTCGGCGCGGGCACGGCGTACTTCGGACCTGCGGTCCAGCCCCCCGCACCGGTGCCGCGGTGGATCGTGACGAATTCGCCGGAACCGGAGGCCGCGGCGCAGTCGACATGTCCGTCGCCGTTGAAATCGCCGACCGCGAGGCTGCCGCCTCCACCGATCGTCGATCTCGTACCGAAGGTACCGTTCCCGTTTCCGAGACGGGACCACATTCCCTCCGTCGAGCTTCCCAGCACGTCCATCTTGCCGTCTTCGTTGACGTCGGCCGCGAGAAGGACTTGCGACTGTTCCCACCCGTCGATGGGAGTCGGGATGCTGCTGCCGAACGTGCCATTGGCATTGCCTGGAAAAACGACGATCGCGACCGGTTCGGACTGGTTGTACGGGGAGACGGTCGCGAGGTCGGCCTTGCCGTCTCCCGTGAAATCGGCGACGGCGAGCGGCCCGGGGCGCGTCGCCGGCTGGAGCAGAGCGGTCTGGGTGAACGTGCCGTCGGCGTTGGCCACCGCGACCCTCACGCGAACACCGTCGCTCGTGAGCAGGTCAGGACGGCCGTCGTTGTTGACGTCCCCGAGGCCGAAAAAGGAGGCAGGGGTCTCGATTGTGGTCAGCCGCGGCGCCTGAAACGTGCCGTCGCCGTTCGAGTAGAGAACGCCCAGCCGCTCGTACGCGACGCTCAGCAGGTCCATCTTCCCGTCGAGATTGAAATCGCCGCCGAGCGTAACCGGCGAGGTGGCCGCGATCGCCCGCGGCCGGGAGAACAGCGGAGCTTCCGCGGCACCGGCGAAGCCGGGCGCGAGCAGACACACGAATACTGTGAGAACGGAGAGGCGGACCCGGACCATCGAGGGTTATTGTAGCAAAGGCGCGATCTCCCGAGGGCGGCCGGACTGACGTTCTACTTCGGCGGCTCGACGATGCCGTGCCGCAGCGCGTACCCCACCACCTCGGCCCGGTTGTGGAGGCGGAGCTTGTCGAGGATGTTGCGGACGTGGAACTTGACCGTGTTTTCGCTCAGGTTGAGGCGTTTCGCGAGCTTGCGGTTGGAAGTCACCCCCTCGACCATCAGCTCCAGCACCTCGCGCTCGCGGGCGGTGAGGCTGTCGTCGTCGGTGACGGGAGCGGCTGCCGCTTCGACCGGTTTCGCGAACTCCTGGAGGAGCTTGCGGGCCAGGGCCGGCGTCAGGGCGGGCTCGCCTCGCTGGGCGCGCTCGAGGAGATCGAAGAACTCCTCCGCCTCGAGGTTCTTGAGCAGGTACCCCTGCGCGCCCGACTTGATGGCGTCGAACAGCTTGGTCTCTTCCTCGGAGGCGGTGAGGATGACCACCTTCATCTCCGCCGACTCGCCGACGATCAGTTTCGTGGCCGCCAGGCCGTCGACTTCCGGCATCTGGAGGTCCATCAGTACGAGGTCGGGCTTGAGATGGCGCGCCAGCTCCACCGCCTCGCGCCCGTTCTTCGCTTCGCCGACGACGTCGTGCCCCTGCGCCTGCAGAAGACTGCGGAGTCCGTCCCGGAAGAGTGAGTGGTCGTCAGCGATGAGGATGCGCACGCAGCCGAAGTATAAGGAGTCAGGCCGCGGTCTCGTCGATGGGGAGGCGGAAGCGTACCGTGGTGCCGCTGCCGGGAGCGCTTTCGATGGTCAGCTCGCCGCCGATGCTCTCCGCCCGCTCGCGCATGGTGGAGAGGCCGAAGCGGGGGAATTCGGTGCGGGAGCGCGCGCCGGCGTTGAAGCCGAGGCCGTCGTCGGTGATGACGGCGATCATCGAGGTGGCGTCGCGGCGGATGTCGACCCGCGCCTGGGTCGCCCGGGCGTGCTTGCGGACGTTGGTCAGCGCCTCCTGCACGATGCGGACGAGCTGGAGCTCGTGCGAGGGGCGGAGGACGAAGCCGGCGTCGATGGTGAGCGAGGTCGAGACGCCGCTCATCTCCTGCCAACTGTTGAGGAACTCGCGCAGCACTTCGTCGAGCGAGCGGCGTGGGCCCGGAAGGGTCCGGAGGCCGACGATCGACTCGCGCACGTCGGTGTATGCGCCGCGCGCTGCGGTGGCGAGCTCGCGGAGCTGCACGCCCGCCTCCTCGGTTTTGTCGCGCTTGAGGTACATCTCGGCGGCCTGCACTTTCGTGTTCACGTAGCCGAGGACCTGGGCCAGGCCGTCGTGCATCTCGTGAGCGATGCGGAGACGCTCCTGCGCGACGGCGAGGTCGGCGACCTGCTCGTGCAGGTGGGCGTTGTCGATCGCCAGCGCGGCCTGGAGAGCGAAGCGCTCCAGCGTCTCCTCGTCATCCTGCGTGAACTCGGCGCCGCCGGTCTTCTCGGTGAGATAGAGGTTGCCGAGGAACGGGCCTTTGCACGGAATCGGGACCGCCAGCAGTGAGTGCATGGGCGGATGGCTCGGCGGGAAGCCGTGCGACTGCGGATGCTGCTGCAGGTGCTGCAGCCGGAGATGTTGTCCTTCCCGCAGGACCACGCCGAGGAGGCCGTGACCGACAGGAGGAGGGCCGATCGCGGCGCGCTCCTCAGCGGTGATCCCGGAGGTGATGAACGAGAGGATGCGGTTCTCGCGGTCGACGACCGAGAGCGCGCCGTATTTGGCGCCGACCAGGTTGCGGGCCTGCTCGACGACTTTCTTGAGGACGTTGTCGCGCGAGAGCTCGGCGGTGACGTCGAGGCTGGCGCTGTGCAGCGCCAGCAGCTCGCGGTTCTGCCGCCTGAGCCGTTCCTGCATTTCTTCGACGAAGCGGAAGATCACCACCGTGAAGATCACGATGGCGCCGACGTAGAGGAGGTCGAGGAGCAGGCGCTTTTCCCACGAGACCGGGCCGAGCACGATGGCGCGGACGACCTCGAGGACCAGTACCCCGACGATGGGGATGAAGATGGCGATCAGCCGGAGACGGCGCAGGGTCATCGAGAAGTCCAGCAGTCCGTATTCTGCCCGACGGCGGACGGAAAGCGTGCTGGCGCTCACGAGTGCACATCCTCGACGAGGAGCAGGTCGAACTGCACGACCAGATCGTCTTTGGCCTTGACGATGCCGAAGAGCGCGGTCGGCGGGGTGATGCCGAAGTCGGTCATGCGGAGCGGGAGGCGGGCCCGGAAACGGAAGCGGCCGCGCGTCACCCGCTGCGCTTCGATCTCCAGGGTCACGTTGCGCGTTGCGCCGGCGAGCGAAAGCACTCCGGTGATGCGGGCTTTGTAGCTGGAGCGGTCGATGTCGTGGTTGACGCCGCCGGCGAGCCCTTCGAAGCGGAACTCGATGGCTGGGTGCTGTCCGGCGCGGAGGGCGCGGTACATGTCGCGCTCCATCTGCCGGTTGCCGCACCGAAGGGTCATCACCGGCACGCTCAGGCGGAATGCCGGTTCCGGAAAGCGGGCGGTGGCGGAGGTGAGCTGGGCGACGTTGCCGTCTTCGATGCGGTCGATGAGGGTGTTGATGCGCTGCAGCGGCACCGCCACGTCCATTCGTCCGTCGAGCGTCGTCCCGCTGCACCGCCACGGCGCGACGTTCGAGGATCCCTGCAGCACCAGCCTGCTCGGCGCAGCCGGCACGAGATGGGTCATCTCTGCAGCCGCAACGGAGAGGGTGAGCAGGAAGAGGATGGGGAGGCGGCGCATGGGGATTGGTTGTCCGTTGTCGGTTGTCGGGGGGCTGTTCGTCCTATCGGTCCTGCTCGACCCTCTCCACCACCCACCGGAACGTCACCTTCACGTCGTCTCCGGTCTTGATGGTGTTGAGCATGGCGGTCGGGGGCTTGATGCCATACGCCGTCATCTTGATCGGGGCTGTGCCGGTGAGGGTGTAGCGGCCGTCGGCTCCTTTGACGCCCTGCACGTCGAGCGCGACGTCTTTAGTCACGCCGGCGATGGTGAGCCTGCCGCGTGTCTTCAGCACGAAGGCGCCGGCGGTCGCGTTCTGCGGCGTCGCTTCGAGCATCTCGTAGCGGATCTGCGGGTGATCCTTCGCTTTGAGGGCTTCGGCCATCAGCTTGTCCATCTTCGTGTGCTCGCTCTTGATCGAGGTGACCGGGATGGTGACCACCGCTTTGGCGGGTGCGTTCCAGTTGTCGGGCGTCGGGGAGTTGATCTCGCCCTGGATCGTGGCTCCTTCCATCGTCCAGGCGTGGATCGTCGAAGTGCCTTCGATCTTCACGGCGCTGCCGGTGGTGGAAGAGAAGCGCTCGGCGCTCGCCGCGAAGGCGGCGAGCGCGAAGCCGAGGAGGCTGAGGAGGAGGATGGCGGGTTTTTTCATGGTTCGCCTGCTTCCGTAACTCTCGATGCCGATGACTTAGAAGGAGAAGCTGACTTCGGAGATCACCCCGCTGAACTCAGGGTCGCGCCAGGCCTGGATGTTGTTGTTGACCATCTGGCCGGCCGAGAAGCCGCTGTACTTCTGCTGGACGTACTCGACTTTCATCAGGAGGTTCTTCGTCAGCCAGAAGCCGCCGCCGACCTGGATGCGGTTGACGTTGCCGTCCGAGGCGGCGCCGTTGAGCTTCGTCGGGTTGGCGGCGCTGTAGCGGGCCGCGGCATAGAGGGCCGGGGTGAGCTGGTACTTCACATGTCCGGCGTAGTAGCCCCACTTCTCTTCCGGCGTGCCGGCCGCGGAACCGTTGATGTCGAGGTCCTGGGTCATGCCGTAGTGGCCGTAGAGGGTGATCGGGGAGCCGTTGTCGAAGGTGACGTCGAACTGCGCGGCGCTGAACTTCTCACCACCCTGCGGGAAGACGTTGCCCGGTGCCTGTCCGCCGCCGAGGACTCCTGCATAACGCTCGCCGCTGCGGTTGCCGGTGAACATCTGCATCTGGCTGCCGCCGCCCGACTTGTTGGGGTTGTCGCTCTGGTCGGTGGCGATGTAGGAGAGCGAGGTGCGGAGGCCCTTGACGGGGTAGACGAAGACCTTGCCGTTGTACGCGAAGCCGCGGCCGATGCTCCAGTCTTCCGTGGTCGTGCCGTTGGAGACGCCGACGACGTAGCCGAGCCGTGTCCCGGGCTTGCTGTTGACCTGCATGCCGATGGAGACGATGTTCGGGTCCATCACGAAGTTCCCGACCAGCGGGTTCTTCTGGACGATGGCGTTGTTCGAGCGGAAGTTCTGGGAGTCGCCGAAGTCGATCAGCATGTGACCGGCCTTGATGTCGACCTTCTCGAGGACCGGCTTCAGGAACTTGAGCGTCTCGAGATTCTCCGGCACGCCGCGGAGGATCATGTAACCCTCGTTGCCGTACGTCTGGGAGGGGTGGTTGCGGCTCGACAGGTAAAGGTCGAACACGACCTCGATCTCGTTGTTCTTGCCGAACTTCCCGACAAACCCGAGATCGCCGAACGCATTCTGGAACCCCGGCTCCACCTTGGCGAGCTCGGTTCCCTGACCGGTGAACGCGTTCTTGTGGTCGAGCGCCTGGGCGGTGCCGACTGTATTGGCGGTGATGTACAGCTTGGTGGTTTCGGTTTCCGTCAGCTTGATCTGGGCCGAGGCCGTGAACGAGACGGCGACCGTGAGAGCGAGAGCGAGATGCCTGAGCGATTTCATTGTTTCCTCCGTTGCTATCAACGAGTGTCATTCTCGGCTCGCAAGTCGTTTCAAACGACAGGCTTACGGGTAGTCTTGCGCACGCGGAGGGATAGGGCGGAAGCCGCCCTTTGGGGTGGGACGGGTGGGTGGGGAAGGGGTTGGGAAGGCGTGCTACGGCTTGATAAAGCCGCGATCCGTAGCGATTTCCGTTGCTGCTGCAACCAAACGCCTGAAGAGCGACGCGCGAAACAACGTGGCGGCTTTCAGATCACGCTTCATCGTTGATGAACACGTGCCGCGGGTCGGGTACGGCCATGCAGCATCATTTCCGGCGGGTTTTCGGATTGGGCCGAGGCGCTTTGTCACTGACGCGAAGTTCCGACGGCCTGCGCTCGGCCGGCTCGGCATCAGAGCCTAGCGCGCGCTTGGCGGAGGCGATTGCCTTACTCGCATGCAGACGTTCACTGGGCGCTATCCGCAGTCCGGACAGGATCTCCGAGGCGCGGGCCTTTTTGAGGGATACCTTGCGCGAGAACTTTGAGGCAGTTCTTCGTGATGCGACTGGCATATCGTGAGGTTAACACGCCCGGAGTTGCCGTACTCCTAAAGCCCGGCCGCCATCCGCCCGGCCAGTTCCGCGAGCGCCTGGCTCATCGCCGCCACCACCGCCGGGCTTTCCATCGACGGCATGGGGATGCTGATCCGCTCGTGGGTCGTCCGCTCGTTCGTCCCTTCGGTCACCGTCCAGCGGGCGTCGAGGATGAACGTTGGCTCGGGGCCGGGGGCGAGGTCTTCGAAGACGATGTAGATCGAGCGCATGTTCGCCGGCCTGGCCTGTCCGGGGAGGATGACCATCCCTTCCGGCAACCGGTTGGCGAGGTCGAAGGCGAGGGTGTGGGTGACCATCTCTTCGAGCGACGCCGCCCATTGGTGCGTGCCGCGCACTTCGAGCTTGTGGTCCGTTCCTCGTAAGACGATGCCGCGCCGGTCGAGGCCGGGAGGGAGCTCGATGCCGTCGATGCCGGCGGGGGTGCCGGCCACGCTCCTCACCGTCCCCTCGGTCTTGATGGTTTCGAGCGAGTAGAACTGGTTCTTCGGCCGGGACAGGAACCCGCAGCCGGCCAGGAGCACAGTCATCAGAAGCAGGACGCTCCTGCGCATCATTCACGCCTCCCCTTGAGCACCGCATCGGGATTTTCGGTGAGATAGGTCGCGAGCGCGCGGACCGCCTCGGCGGCCCGGGTCAGCTCTTTGATCAGTTCCGCGACGTCGTAGCCCTGTTTCTGCGAGGTGCCCATGAGCTGTTCGGCCCTCTTCGCCGCCGCCTCGGCGGACGACGCCGCGTTGCGCAGGCTCTGCACCAGCGGCTCGATGTTCTGGCTCGCCGTCTGGACGGTTTTGGCCGTGCTCTCCGCCGACTCGGCGGCGTTGCGCAGGCTCTTCACGATCGGATCGGCGTTGTTGCCGGCCGTCCGCGCGACTTTTTCCACCTCGGCGAGCGAGCGGTCGAGCCGCTGCAGGCTCTGGTCGAGCACCGGGTCGTTCATCAACTGGTCGAGCCGCGCCGCACTGCTCCGCATGTGCCCGGCGATCTCTTTCAGCGGCAGGCCGCGGACCGTGTTGGCGACGTCGGTGATGGCGGCCATCGCACCGGCCAGCCCGTTCCCTTCCGCCGCCGCGGGGATGATCGGCGGGTCGTTCGTGACGACGAGCCGTCCGGTTCCGGGCGCGGCGACCATTTCCAGCGAGACCGCGCTCGCTCCCGGCAGGACGAGACTCGTCGCCAGAGTGGCGCGCATCCCCTTCTGGACCATCTGCCCGAGGGCCGTGTTCATCGTGCCGCGGAGCTCCTCGCGCGTCGTCGCGTCGGTCACCGGGAACTCCAGCTCCCGCGGGTCGATCTCCAGCACCACCGGCGTCTCCAGGCTCGCGGTCTGGGCGATGTAACGAAGGCGGACCTCGCGCACCCGTCCGACCTGCACTCCCTTCATCTGCACCGGGGTGCCGGGCACGAGCCCGCCGATGGGACCGGGGAAGAAGGTGAGATAGGTCATGTGCGGACCGTCCGCCGCCGCGATGGCGACGGAGCGCGATTTGTGGAGCTCGAACCGCGTCATTTCCGCGACCGGCTCGCCGGCCATGACTTCCGGCGTATAGAAGCCGATCGGGGCGGTGAGGAGCGACGAGAGGGACGCGTCGCCCATCGACAGCCCGCCGCCGGCGAGCGAGAGGGAGAAGCCGCCGCCGCGGTAGAAGCGGGTGCTCTGGCGCACCCGGTCGGCGAAGCGCTGCACGACGAAGACGTGGACGGCGGTGATCTCCCGCTGCTGGTCGTACTCCGTGCCGAGCACCCGCCCGACCCGTATCCCCTGATAGAGCACCGGCGCGCCGACGGTGACGGAGCCGAGCTCGTGGTCTTCGAGGATGATCGTCTTGCCCGCTTCGGGAGCGGCGAGGACCGGCGGATACTCCTGCCCGGCGAACTCGCGCGTCTCGTCTCCCGTTCCCGGAGCGATGCCGACGTACGTCCCCGACAGCAGGCCGCCGACACCGCCGCTCTCCAGCCCCGGCTCCACGATCCAGAACCGCGTGCCCTTGTTCAGGGCGTGGCTCATCGAGGCGTCCATGGTGATGCGGACCACGACTTCCTTCAGGTTCTCGTCGATGGTGATCTTCTGGACCGTCCCCACCTTCGCGCCGCGGAATCGCACGGGGCTGTAGCGGTCGAGCCCCCGCGCCTCGACGAAGCGGACGGTGATGTCGCCGCCGCCGAAGAAGCCGTACCGCACCACCAGCCAGCCGACGAAGAGGATCGCCACGGCCGGGATGACCCACACCCATGGAGACCACTTCGCGGTCTTCACGCGGGCCTGCGTGTTCTCCTGTTCGGTCTTGTCGTCGTCGGGACGGTACTCGGTCATCCAGTCTCCCCCGCGGTCTTCCACATGAGTCTCGGCTCGAAGAGCCGAACGGCCAGCATGATCAGAGCGATGAGCATGAACAGAGGCGTCGCCCCCGGACCGGCGACGATGTCGTCGATTCCGCGGAAGTCGACGATCGGGGCGGCGATGGCGGCGATGAACGGGATGATCATCGGCCAGCGGATCAGGCGGTGCAGCATGCGATAGACGCGCGTCCGCAGCACCAGCCCGCGCCGGCTCGGGAAGCGCACCCGGATCAGCAGCCACAGCATCCCGGCCAGCTCCACGATCGGAATCACCACCCCGGCGAGCAGCACCACCACGCCGTACTGCCAGTAGCCGTGGTCGGCCAGCAACTGCACGGTCCCGAGGATGGTGTGCTCCAGGACCGCGGTGAGCTGGTCGTTGACCATGACCGAGAACGAATAGGCGGGGAGGCAGAGCGGGATCGCGGCGGCGATCGCGCCCAGGGCGGGCGCGAAGCGCTTGATGACGTCGCGGTCGAGCGTACCGTTACAGCGCGGGCAGGGAGTGCCGGAGCGGCCAGCCGGAATGACCATCTCGCACACCGTGCACGAAACGGCGTCGCCGGTGGGGGGCGTCTCGCAGTCGGGCATGATCGCGTTCCAGACCGCGCGCCGGTCGAGCGTGCGGGTCGTGGCCGCGGCCATGATCGCGACGGCCAGGTAACACCAGGCGCCGACCTGCACCGTGACCTCCGCCGGGATGCCGGCCCGCAGATAGGCGACCGCTCCGGCGATCACGACCACGTCGGTCATGCTCCAGATCCGCAGCTCCTCGGCGAACCGGAAAAGCCGCCCCCGCTCCGGGACCGGCCAGCCCCACCGGATCGCGCCGAGGACGAGCACCAGCAGGAGCGCCCGCAGCGCCGGAAAGAGGAGGGCAAAGAAGAGGAAGCCGAAGGCGAACGGGAACCAGACCTCCGTGTAGATGGTCCCGACGCTCGAGACGAGCCGGCTGTCCTCGAAAAACATGTTCTTGATCGTCGAGTACATCAGCGGAAGGAACACCGCCGGCGGCAGCAGGATGAACGTCACGGCCGCGCAGGCGAGCGGAATCCCCATTCCCGTCCTGATGTGCCGGTCGAGCAGCCGGTCGCACCGCCCGCACGACGCCACCGCCCGCGGCGGAAGAGGCGGGATGGTCTGGATGCTCCCACAGTCGGCACAGGTGATCGTCATCATGCACTGACAACCGCTGCCGCCTTAGTGCAAGAGAGATTCCCAACGATGGGTTCGGTGATTTTCCGGTGCTGCCGGGTGGCGGCCGCAGGAATGTAATCGTTCACTTCTTTCGGCGATCGCGGGCCGGGCCGTCGCGGCCGAGGAGGTTCTGGGCGGTGTTGACCAGGCCGACGTGGGAGAAGGCCTGCGGGAAGTTTCCGAGCTGCCTCCGCAGCGCCGGATCGTACTGCTCGCTGAGGAGCCCGACGTCGTTGCGGAGCGCGAGCAGCCTTTCGAAGATCTCCCCGGCTTCGTCGTACTTGCCGGCCAGCGCCAGCGTGTCGGCGAGCCAGAACGTGCAGAGGAGAAACGCCCCTTCTCCCGGCGGGAGGCCGTCGATGTCGGGCCTGGTCGGATAGCGGCGCAGCAATCCGCCGCTCTCCAGTTGCCGGCGGATCAGGTCGATCGTGCCGGTCATCCGCGGGTCGTCGGCAGCGATGAACCCGAGAGCGGGAAGCATCAGCAGGCTGGCATCGGCATCCGAGGAGCCGTAGTACTGGACGAAGGCGTTGAGATCGGGACGGAAGCCTTTCTCCAGCACCTCGTCGCGGATCTCGTCGCGGATGCTGCGCCACCGGTCCGCCGGGCCGTCGAGGCCGAAATGCTCCACCGCCGCGACGGAACGGTCGAACGCCACCCAGGCCATGACCTTCGAGTGCGTGAAGTGCCGTCGCGGCCCGCGGACTTCCCAGATCCCTTCGTCCGGCTCCTTCCACCCCTTCTCGAGGAACCGCATCAAGGCCCGCTGGATACGCCAGGCGTCTTCGCTGGCCGGCAGTCCGAGGCGCCGCGTGAGATGCAGCACGTCCATCAGCTCACCGTAGACGTCGAGCTGATATTGCTTGAATGCCGCGTTGCCGACCCGCACCGGCCGGGAGCCTTCATAGCCCGGCAGCCATTCGATCTCCAGCTCGGTCAGGTGCCGCTCTCCGCGGATGCTGTACATGATCTGCAGCTCTTCGGGCAGGCCGGCCGCCGCGCGAATGAGCCATTCGCGCCAGGCGATGGCTTCTTCGGTATACCCGCCGCCGAGGAGCGCGTAGATCGCGAACGTGGCGTCGCGCACCCAGCAGAGCCGGTAGTCCCAGTTCCGTACGCCTCCGATCTCTTCCGGAAGAGAAGTCGTGGCTGCCGCTACCAGGCCGCCGGTCGGCGCATACGTCATCGCCTTGAGCGTGATCAGCGAGCGCATCACCGCATCGCGCCAGGGGCCGTCATAGGTGCAGCGGGACGACCACTCGTGCCAGAAGCGCTCGACCTCGACCAGCCGCGCGTGAGGATCCTCGCGGTCGGGATGCGGATCGTGGCTCTCGGTCCAGGTGAGATCGAACGCCACGCGGTCCCCCGCGGCGACTTCGAACTCGGCCACACTGGTGAGACCTTCGCCGCGGAGCGGAACGTCGGCGCGGAAGTACACCGTGTCGGGTCCGGCGACCGCACGGATGCCCCCGTCGATCGACCGCACCCACGGCACGATCGACCCGTAATCGAAACGGATGGCGAGATCCATCCGCATCGGTACCCGCCCCTCGATCCCTTCGACGATGCGTACCAGGTCGATGGCGTCGGTGCGGATGGGCATGAAGTCGACCACGCGGACGCGCCCCTCGGCGGTGACGAAGATCGTCTCCAGAATCAGCGTGTCGTCCCGATAACGCCGCTGCACCTCCGTGACCCCGCCGGCTGGCGCAATCCTCCAGCGACCATGGTCCGGCGTCCCGAGCAGCGCCGCGAAACAGGCCGGCGAATCGAAGCGCGGAACGCACATCCAGTCGACCGACCCGTCGCGCCCGACCAGCGCACACGTGTGCAGGTCCCCGATCAGCGCGTAGTCTTCGATGAGCGAAGGCATGCAGCCGCATGCATATCACGAGAGGCGAGATCGGCGTCTGGGTTACACGTCGGGACGCGGGGCTGCGCGTGGACTACCGGTTGGCAGAAGGTGGTGTTTCGATCGACGCGACCAGCGTCTCGGAAGCGGCGGTCTGCGGCTCGTCGAGGCGCTCCACCGAGGCGACGGTAAATTCAGCGGCGAGCGGCTCGACCTCCCCGGCCAGCGAGCCGCACGGGGCGTCGAGATAACAGTGTCCGCCCCCCACACCGTCTCTGCAGATCTGGTAGCCGAACGGCCCCCCCGTGACGCAGATTTTGTCGACATTGCAGCGATAACAGACCGCCATCGCATCGGGTGCTGTCGCGAACACGACGGCAACGACCAGGAACAGAAGGATACGTTTCTTCATCAGTGATCTCCTTTTCTTGCGCCGGCCCGCGTCCAGGCCAACGATGATCGAAGGACGGACTGATTGAAGATAGGGACATTTTGTGAGCGCTGTCCTGGACATGCACAGGCGTGGAAGGCGGGGAGCTGTAGTTCAGTGCCGGGCGTCTTCGAGCTTCGCCTCGGTGAGCCACTCGAAGAGCTCCTGGGCTCGCGCGCGGATCTCCAGGATGCGGCGCTTCGCCTCGCGCCGGTCGGAGTTGGACGGCAGCCCCTCGGCGTCGTCGAGCACGGCCAGCATCTCCATCGCTTCGAAGGTGATGGTGTCGAGACTGGCGAGCAACTCCGAGGTGGCCGTCGCGGGCATTCTCCCGGATGGTAGCGGGGGAGATGGGGAGGGTTCTGTCTCGTTTTAGACAGTGAGTGAAGTTCCCCGTCGTTGTCATCCTGAGCGCTTTACACAGCGCGGGGCGCTGAACCTGAGACGATGACAGAACGCCGGAGGCGTTCCGGCGAATAGCCGGTGGTTTCGCGCGGAGCGCGATACCACCGGAATGAAGATTCGATGGATGGCGCACCCCGGCAGGGGTGCCGGCACCCCTCCGGGGTGCACACATGAGGAGACCATGGAATCCGGTGGTATCGCGCTCCGCGCGAAACCACCGGCTATTTGCCAGTACCCCTTCGGGGTGAACTCCGTGAACAGCGACAGTTGTTTCTACTGCCCACTCTCCAGCGCCGCCACTGCCCCCTCGAATGCCGGCGAGGCCCAGCAGTACGGAGCCACGAACGTGAAGCCGGCGCTCGTGAAGAGCTTGCGGTACCAGTTGGCGGGGCGGCGGAGGAAGGCGTCGAGGTCGCCGATGATGTCGTCTTCGCGGGTCAGCACTTCGAGGTAAGCCACGCCGTCAGTCGCGGCGGCGAGGGTCTTGATGCCGGCGCGGAGCTCGGCGTCGGGGACGTAGTGCATGACGTCCGAGCAGATCACCAGGTCGTAGACGCCGAGCTTCAGCTTCGGGAGGTCGCCGAACGTCGCCTTCCGGATGTTGCGCTCGCGGCCGAAGCGGGAGACGGCGTAGTCGGAGGAGTCGTAGCCGGTGTACTCGATGTTCCGCCTCAGGGCGCGCAGATGCGGCAGCCATCCCCCTTCGCCGCAGCCGACGTCGAGCACGGTCCGGACCGGCCGGCGCAGGAAGTATTCGGCCGTGGCGACGGCCAGGGTCACTTTACGCCGGACCTCGGGGTGGGTATTCACGCGTGTGTCGCGCCGGTGGTACCAGCGGTCGAAATACGCCTTGTCGTAGGTCTTGCTCGTCATTCGCGCTCAGCGGTGGGGACCGCTTCGGCGTGCACGCCGATCCCCATCCGCCGCAGCCATGCCACGAGGCGGGGCATGCGCGGCTGGATCTTGTCGCAGGCCTTGACCGCGAAGCGGCTGCGCGGGAAGAGGATCAGCGCGGCGATGAGGAAGAACAGCCAGCCCTGCAGCACCGGCAGCAGGCTGCCGATCACGCCGAGGATCAGGAACACAATGCCGAGAAAAATGCGGAGCGCGAAGAGCATAGGCGCCGGAAGTCTACCTTTGCGCGTGCGGTACCAGCCGAACGCGAAGACACCCGCGATCGCGATGGTGGATGCGATCAACAGCCCGAGCTCGAGTCCGGTCATCCTTCTTTGGGCCGGAACTCCCCTGCCTCGAGGTACTCGGCCGGGATCTTGTGGAACTCGGTGACGCCGTACTGCGCCGCCAGTTCCTCGGGGGGGATGGCGTCCGCGAGGATCAGTCCGTTGATCTCCCCGCTCCGGTTCTCCAGCTCCCATCCGGTCCAGATCTCGGCGTCGCTGTACGGCTTAAGAGAGATCTTCTGCAGGTAGCGCGACATGGCTCGATTCAGTTCCCGCGGTCCTTGCGGCGCTGTTCGGAGAAGAGGTTCAGGAACTCGAGCAGGTCGGCCATGCCTTCCCGCACGCCGTCCGGAACCGCCTTGACGCGGATCCAGTAGCAGCCGGGGTCGAGCAGGTTGTTCAGCAGCTCGATGAAGTGGTTCAGGGAGAGGTATGTGGTCTGGTAGAGCTTTCCCTTCGCGTTGTCGTGCCGCCTGCGCTGGATGCGGGCGATGATGCGCGCGGCGGCGTAATACGGGATCTGCAGCAGGTCGAACTCGTCCTGCGACATGCGCGGTCCTTTGGTGATGTGCTGGCGGTTCATGGTCGCCTGCAGAAAGTCGTGGAGCACCACGACGGCAGTCTTCGGGAGCGGCCCGCAGCGTCCCGTCTCTACGGCCAGCTCCAGGAACGCGCTGAGCGCCTTCACCTGCTCGGAGTCCGGATAGACCAGCTCGCGGATGCCGTACTTCTTCCCGATGGCTCGCTCGTCGAGCTCGGGGAGGGGAGCTTCGACCGTGTTTTTATCGTCCGCCATCGCCTGAAGTCCCGGCGAGAATAGCACGCTGGAATCAGGCCGATACAGACTGCCGGGCTCGTCGGGACCGATGCCTCTGCCTTACCTCCACGTCATTTCGAACGTGCAGGTCTTGTCGCCATGGCACTGGCACTTCGTTTCGGCGACGGTCGGTTCGGAGCCGCCGTGGCGGAGGATGGATTCGAGAAAGTATCCCTGGGCACTGGCGCAGAAGACGGGGCTGTAGACCGGGTAACTCGAGTAGATCATCCGGGCGCCGTTCGGCGTCTTCTCGAACTTCACCGAGCCGAACTTCTGATACTGGTCGTGGAACATGGCGTTGCTCTCGAGGAACTGCACGAGGCTCTGGGAGTCGAGGGAGCGGTAGATGCGGCCGATGCCCAGCTCCGCCGAGGCCGCGCCGATCAACGACAGCACGTTCGGGTGCGTCGACTTCAGCTCGTTGTGGATGGCGCGATCGAGCTCGATCAGCGACTCGAACTCACACCAGCTCGATGCCAGCGGCGTTTTTACGTAGCCGCGCGTGCGCGGAGTCAGCTTCGCGAGCAGTGCGTTGAAGCCCTCCTCGCCGATCGTGTCGAGCAGGAACTGCTTCCGTGCCCCGAACATCACCCCTTTGACCTTGGCGATCCCCGGATCGGGTCCGGTGAGCACCTCTTTTCCTTCGAGTCGCGGAGCCTGAGCGGACGACTTGCGTTCCATCAACAGCGACATGCGGCAATTGTAGACCCGCGAGCGTCTTCCTCACCGCAGGTGCCGGAATGCTTCCGGAACGAAATCGCCGTCGCTCGCTTCGCGTGCGGCTAACGCGATCTGGAACTCCATGACGTCGGGCGGGACGGGGGTCTGGTAGCCGTCGAGGGTGGTGTGGAGGGCGTCGACCGGGTTCAGTCCGTCGACGCGGACGGCGCGGTAGAGCTTGACCGCGATCGATTCGGCGGCGCCGGGGGTGAGGAGCTTCGGGATGAGCGGCTCGATGGCGGCGAAGTCGGCTTCCTGCAGTTCGACGCCGCGCCGTTTCGCCAGCGCGCGGATCAACGCGAAGCCTTCGGACGCGCTGGTCGATGGGAAGATCGGGATCTTCACGTCGATGCGTCCGGGGCGCTTGAGGTCGACTTCGATCAGGTCGGGGCGGCTCGAGGCGAGAATCCAGACGATGCGGCCGCGGTTCGCGGGATTGCTCATCTGCTCGGCGAACATGCCGTAGATGCGGCCGGAGAGGCCGGAGTCGCCGCTGCCGGAGTCGCGCTTGCCGAGGGCCTGGTCGGCCTCGTCGATGAAGACGAAGCAGCGGCCCAGTCCCTTCAGCAGGCGGAAGATCTTCTCGAGGTTCCCCTCCGTGCTCCCGACCCATTTGTCGCGGAAGTTCTTCAGCTTCACTACCGGCACGCCCGCTTCGCCGGCCAGGCACTCGACGAGATAGGTCTTGCCGGTGCCGACCGGGCCGCAGAGGAGGTAGCCCATCGGCAGCGCCTGCAGGTCGTTCATGTGCCACAGCTTGATGTCCTGCCGCAGCCAGGTTTTCAGGTGTTCCTGCGTGTTGTAGTCGTCGAGCGTCCGCTTCGACTCGATGAACTCGATCAGGCCGGCGGAGTCCTTCTCGACCAGCTCCTTCCGCATCGCCACCAGGTCCTTCGCGTGCAGCACTTCGCGGCGGTGCGACTTCATCCGCAGGAGGTTCTCCACCGAGGTGAGCGTCGTCCCGGTGAGCTGATGCGCCACCGTGTCGTACGCGGGGGCGAACTCGGCGAGCACCGCGGAGTGTTCGGTCGAGAGGAGCGTCAGCGCCTCGCGCAGCTCGGTGGTGTTCGGCAGCGGCACCTCGACTGGCGCCGCGCGCGGATGATTGACGAGCAGCGGGTGGAGGTCGTTCAGGTTCTCGGCGATGAGGAACGTCGCCTGGGCGTGGCGGGTGAGATGCTCGTCGGAGGCCCAGTCGCGCATGAGCATCGCCAGCGCGCTGAGGTCGTAGTTCAGCGCTCCCGGCAGCGCCGGCGCGACGAGATGGGCGGCCTTCATGTAGAAGCCGATCTGCGGCGCCTCATGCCCGAGGCGGGCGAGATTCGCGGAGTAGCGGAAGAAACGCGTCAGCCACTCGGTGGCCGGACGCGGTGCGCGCGGCAGCTCCGGCGATTCCTTGTACGCCGGCCACTTGGTGACGATCTCGCCCCCTTTTTCGATCCGGATGCCGTTGCCGAGGTCGTAGCTGAGGACGACGTCGAAGCGGGGGAGGATGACCCGGTTGAGGAACTCCGGCAGCGTGCCGAGCGTCTTCGCGTCGATCTGGAAGCGATCGTTGACGTTGCCGTAGAGGAGGAACTGGTTCGCCGCGTGCGACTGATAGAGCGCGATCAGCTTCTCCGCCCACGCCGGGATCACTGCAGCTCCCGCGGGCCTGTTGTCGAAGACGTCGAGTAGGTGGTCGGGTCTCCCTCGAGATTCGACAGCAGGTCCGACGTCAGCTCGACGTTCGCCGAGATGGCCACCGGCCGCCCGCGCAGGCTCGCTTCTTCGAGGGCGAGGTCGAACTGCGTCTCGATCCGGTTCAGGTCGGCGTCGATCTCAGCGAGCGAAGTCTGGCGATGCTGGATGTTGTCGAGCCGCTCCCGAAGCAGGCGGAGCGTGGCCTCTTTCGACGACCTCAAGGCGTCGCTCTCCGCGGCCGCGAGCTCGCGCTCGCAGGCGGCGATCTGGTGCTGCAGGTCCTTCTCGTCCGAGCTCGGCGCGACGACGAGGTTGCGCTGCCCGACCAGGAGGTTGAGGAAGAGCCAGGTCAGCTTCTGCAGCGCGTCGCGGTTGCTGTCGATGAAGAGATCGTCACCGCCGTGGTCGCGGTAGAGGACGTCGAGCCGCTCCCGCTTCTCTTCCAGCTTCTTGTAGCGCTGCCGCGCCGCGCCGCCGACCCGCGAGAGGAGCTGGGTCCGCGCCTCGTCCGTGTCACCGCGCAGCTCCTCTTTCCGCCGGTCGAGGATCGATTGCTGGAAGCCGGAATTGGATGCGAGGGTGAAGAGGTAGATCAGCTCCCCGGCGCCGGCCACGGCCCAGACGTTCGGGTCGTTCAGCACGAACCCGGCGATGCCTGCCGCGACGATGCCCAGCGCATTCCACGGCAACCGCAGCAGCGGGATGTCGGGACGGGCAAAGAAGGCGTGATAGAGAAACTTCATAAGGCAGAAGGATGAAAGCAGAAGGCAGAAGGGAAAGCAGAAAGCACTTCTGCCTTCTGCCTTCTGATTTCTGCTTTACTCCGTGGTGGCCGGTCCCATCGACTTCACCGTCTCCGTAGCCGGAGTCGAAGTCGTCGCCGTACCGGAGTCGATCGCCAGTCCTTCCTTGGCGGCGAAGTCGGCGAGGGCCTGCTCGGCGAGCGCCTTCTGCTCCTCTTCCTTGATGGCGAAGTCGGTGGTGTTCAGAGAGTCGCGGGCCACGCGGGCGCGGCCGGCGGCGTGCTCGCGCTCTTCCTCGACCATCTTGTGCAGCCGGTCGAGCGTATCGCCGGAGCCGCCGATGGTGCTGATCATCCCGGAGGCCATCTCGGTCAGTTCGGCCGTGGCCTTCTTGATCTTCAGGTCGTCGAGGGAGCTCTTGAGCGACTCGATCTTCGCTTGCGCCGCGCGGACGGAGACGTCGCGCGCCTTGATCAGCTCTTTATAGGTCGTCTCTGCCTGCTCGAGCTGGGCCCGGTTTTCGGTGAGCTCGCGCTGCACGGTCTGCAGCCGGAGGGCGTAATTGCCGGCCACGTCGCGATTGCCGGCGCGCAGGTTCGCTGCCGCTTTCGCCCGCAGCTCGCGCTCCTCGGTCTCCAGCTTGCGGATCTGGGTCATCAGCCGCTCGCACAGCCCCGCGTGCGCCGCCAGCCCCTGGTTGTAATTCGCGATCTGTTTGCGCAGATTCTCCTTCTCCGTCTCGAGCAGCGCCTCGGGGTTGCGGCGCTCCATGCCCGACACGAAGAGTCCGAAGAAACCGCGGAAGAGATTCGCCAGTCGTTGGAACATGCCCGCTCCTTTTCGAATGCGAAGTCTACCGCGAGGAGAGGGCGGGCGGGGCTCGATGAGCGACCGGACCGGGGGGCGACACAGCACCCTCTCGGGATGCTGTGTCGTCTACGGCTTCGGCGGATCGGTCAAAAACCCGACCTTCTGCGCTCCTGCCTCGTGCGCGGCGTCCATGGCCTGCACGGCGCGGTCGAAGGTGAGATTGTCTTCCGAGTTGATGAAGACCACGCGTTCGGCGGGGGGGCGGGACACCATCTGGCGGGCGATGGCGTCGCGCAGGGCGGAGACGGTGGCCATCTTCTGGGTGTTGAGATAGACACCGTCGCCTTTAACGGTGATGACGAGCTGGTTCTGCTGCGTGTCGGGTGGCGGTGCGGCCATCTCCACCTTCGGCGGCACTTCCACGTCCAGGCCCATCTGCAGGATCGGGCTGGCCACCATGAAGATGATCAGCAGCACCAGCACGACGTCGACGAGCGGCGTGATGTTGATCTCGGAGCGGACTCCGGTGCCTCCTCCTCCGAACGCCATTACAAATCTCCCT
The DNA here is from genome assembly GCA_035629865.1 of Thermoanaerobaculia bacterium. GTDB lineage: Bacteria > Acidobacteriota > Thermoanaerobaculia > Gp7-AA8 > Gp7-AA8 > QHVT01. The sequence goes on from DASPHC010000027.1 coordinate 21,762, forward strand.
GGGCGATCTTGCCGCCTGCCTGCTGGTTCTCGGTCATGATGGCCACGCTGGTGAACTCAGCGTCGTTCGCCGCCTGCATGACGAGCCGCACCTTCCCGAAATTGATCCGCCTGTCGGCCTTGAGCATGATCGTGCGGGACGGATCCTTCTGATGCTCGGCCTGCAGGTAGGTGGCGAGGTTCTTGTCCGGGATCCAGTTCTGCCCGACGAAGACCGAGCCGTCCGACTTCACCGAGATGATGAGGTCGTTCTTGTCGCCCGGCTTCTTCTCCGCATGCGGTCCCGCCGGAAGCATCACGTCGACGCCCTGCTGGAGCATCGGCGTGACGACCATGAAGATGATGAGCAGCACCAGGCAGACGTCGACCAGAGGCGTGACGTTGATGTCGCCTTTGACTTCGTCCGGACTGCCGCCGCCGGCTCCGAATGCCATCCCCGCCTCCGGTCAGGCCCGCGCCTTCGCGCGCGCTTCGTTCTTCATGAAGTAGTCGATGAGCTGCGACGACGAGTTCGACATCTCGACGTTGAAGCGCTCGATCTTGTTCAGGAAGTAGTTGTACATCCACACCGCCGGGACGGCCACGAAGAGGCCGAGCGCCGTGGCCGCCAGTGCTTCCGCAATACCGGCCGAGACCGCGCCGAGACCGCCCGAGCCGCTGAGGGCCATGCCCTGGAACGCGCCGATGATGCCGATGACGGTTCCGAACAGTCCGATGAACGGCGCCGTGGTCGAGATGGTCGCGAGATTGCCGAGACCCTTCTTCATCTCGGCCGAGGTCATCAGCGCCTCGCGCTCGATGGCCCGCTTGCCCGAGTCGACGATGTCGAAGCCTTCGGGGAGGTCCTGGGAGGCCTCGTACTGGAACTCGGTCAGCCCCGCCGCGAGAACGCGCGCGAGGTGGCTGTGCCGGAAGCGCTTGTCCTTCGCGAACGAGATCGCTTCGCCGAGCTTGTGCTGCTTGAGCAGCGGCGTGATGCCGAGGGCCAGTTGCAGCGACTGCTTCTTCGCCTGGCTGAATCGCCACGTCCGCTCGACCGCGATCGTCAGCGACCAGATCGACATGATCAGCAGCACGATGATGACGCCCTTGCCGATCGGCGTCGCCGCACTCCACATACCCATGATACTGAATTGATGTTGTACGTCGTCCATACTTCCTTCTCCTGTCGCTTATTCGAGCCGGAACGTGACCGTGAGGTTGTAATAAACCGGGACCGGCTGCCCATTGAGCGTGCCCGGCTTGAATTTCCATTGACGGATGGCTTGCAGCGCCTGCTGGTCGAGCCCCAGGGGGAGCGGCTTGATGATGCGCGCCTCGGTGACGTTGCCCTGGCGGTCGATGACCGCCTCGATGACCACGATCCCCTGGATGCGCGCGCGCCGGGCCACTTCGGTGTAGTCCGGAACGGTGCGGCTGATGATCGTCGGCGCCTTGACGTTGCCTCCGACGCGCTGCGGCGAGTCGCCGGTGCCGCCGATCTGGCCGCCCAGTTGCCCACCGAGCTCGCCGCCGATGACGCCTCCGACGACGCCGCCCACGACACCGCCGACCACACCTCCCTTGACGCCGCCGACGACACCGCCCGGCACTCCCACATCCTCTTCGTCGCCGGTGGACGGAACGTCCGCGACCTCCGGGACGTCCTGCGGAACCTCGGTCGGCTGCGTGAATTCCTGCCGCTGCGGCGTTTCCCGCGGCGTCTCGACCGTCTTCGGCCGTGACGCGCCGCTGTTCGACGCCGGCGGCGGGGGAGGAGGCGGCGGCGGGGGCGCCGAAGCGATCACGAAGGCCTCCATCGGCTTCTCGATCACCTCGGGGTTCTCTTTGACGTAGTACCCCGCGGCGACGATTCCGGCGATCGCGGCGAAGTGGATGACGGCCGAGATCAGGGCCGTGACCCAGCCGCCTTTCTTCTTGTCTTTCCCGGCCGACTCTATGAGGACGTCGTCGAACATCGTGAGCTCCCTGCTGCAGAGGCCGAACTCTGCTGAAGTAGTGCCAACCGTTGGACACGGGACGCCTTGGGGAGGAAACCGGGGAGGATGTTGTCAGTTGTCAGTTGTCAGTTGTCGGTTCAGGGGGCAGTCGGGGCGAAACCACCTGGCTGGATGGACATACCCTATCAGCATTCCGGCGCGACAGGATATCTACGGGATCGAGAACGCCTCGTAGTCTCTCAGCATCTCCCGGGAATCGCGCGGCATCGTCCTTTCCCACTTCGCGCAGTTGCGGGTGTCCTGCACCGTCACGGTGTATTCGGAGCCGGTGAAGCCGCTCACGAAGATCCAGTATTTGCCGTTGATCCCCGCCCCTTTGATCATCTTGATCATCGTCTCGACCGTGTTCGGCTGGTTGGAGTAGAAGGAAAAGAACGACCCTTCCACGATCGCGCCGAGCTCCGGATGCATCTGCGGCTTGTTCTCCGCGTACCGGATCACCCGGCCGGGCCCTTGCTGCTGGATATAGGTGTCGATCCACGACACCGTCACCTTGAAGTGTCCGTCGAGCATGCAGGCCGTCGTGTCGCCGGGCGTGCAGGTCTCGCAGACCGGCGCCGGATCGAGGTACGGACGGAGCACGGCGTACGACGTCGCGAACGCGCCGTCGACCTCATGGTTCTCGCGGTTACAGGCGTTCTCCGGTTCCGGCCCGCAGGCTCCCTTCAGTTGCCCGACGACGAAACCGGCGCCATAGAGCACCGGCGCACCGGAGCTGCCGCGATCGGTCGCGCCGGTCTCCGGATTGGAGTAGATGTGATTCGCCCGCGGCGCGAACGCGCATTCGCTGCCGGAGGTCTCGACCACCGAGGTCGAGTAGCGCTGCGCCACCGCATTCGGATGCGAGATGTGGAAGAGCGTCGTGCCGGCCGCGATCGCGCGCGCGTCCCAGCCGAGAAACGTCCGGTTGTCCGGGATCGCCGCGAGCCGCAGCAGCGTCACGTCCGACGGCTGCGATGTCGCCAGCAGCGTCGCCCCATAGCCGCGCGGCAGCGTATTCAGCGCCGGCGCCTCCCCGTTGCACGACGACGAGCGATAGTCCCAGAACGTCTCCACTGTCGCCGCATGCTCCTGGGTCTTCACGCAGTGATTGGCGGTGAGAAAGTACGGCCTCCCGTCTTCCTTGACGTTGTTCAGCAGTCCGCCCGTGCAGGCCCGGACCATCGTCCCGCCGACGTATTCATAGAAGGCGATGCCGCGGCTGAGGCTCCCCTCGATCTGGTGGCAGGAGATGTCCCGGATGCACTCGGTCGCCTGCGGCGCCACCTCGGCCGCGGTGCGTACGTCGGCAATCGCACCGATCCGAAACGCCGCGGACTCGGGTGCGTCGATCTCGATCGTCGCCGCGTCGCCAACGACGCTCGGCGTCCACAACACACCGCCGTGCACCAGCGCCCGGTCCACCTCCACCGCCGCACCGGTCGCCCCGTAAACCCACAACTTCGTGCCCACAGGTAACACGACGCCGTCGAGCCGGACCCGGACTCGTTGCGCGCCGCTGACTCGAACGCTCCCGCGCCACCGGAACGGCTCATCCGCCGCAGCGCTCGAGATCGCGACCGGCTTCACCTCCCGAACGACGCCGACCTGCAACGCCCCGTCCCCCGCCGCATTCGCTGCCCGCAGAGACGCGACATCGCTCGCCGTTGCCCCTTTCGCCTCCAGCACCACCGCCGCAGCCATCGCTGAGCTCCGCAACGGCGGTACCGAGGCCACCTGCACCTCACGCGACTTCACGACGAGCGGAGCGAGAACGTCAGTCGCCAGGAGCGGGGACGAGAGTAGGAGGGCCAGAGAGAAGAGGACGCGCATGGGAGATGTGAATAACCATACTAGTGCCTCGTCCGGTTTGTTTCCACAGGATGCAGCTCCTGCTCGTCGTCCTCCTCGCCGCCGCGAGGAACGTGGCAACGCCTACGGAGCGCCGGTCTTCGACCGGCCGGTCCGCCGGCATTCTGCCGGCCGTCTCTGGGGAGGCTTTCCGCAGACTGCCGACCGAAGGTCGGCGGACCGGCCGGTCGAAGACCGGCGCTCCGTAAACCGGAGTCGTGGGCGCCTATCCCCCGTTCGCCACCGGCAAAAGGATCGTCACGATCGCCCCTCCCGCCGCCCGGTTCGCGGCCGTAATCCGCCCCGAGTGCTCCTGCACGATGCGGTTCACGATCGACAGCCCCAACCCGGTTCCTCCCTGGCGCTTGGTGTAGAAGGGCTCGAAGACCCGCTCCAGGTCCAGCGACGCGAAGCCGGGGCCCTCGTCTTCCACGCGGCATTCGATCCACGTCCGCCCGGCGTTCTCGATCGCCGCGGCCGACACCCGGACCGTGCTTCTCGCCGGCGCGTGCTGCACGGCGTTGTCGATCAGGTTCTCGAACACCTGCTGCAGGCGGGCTCGGTCCATCAGCAGTTCCGGGAGGTCGGCCGGGACCGCGTTTTCGACCGTGACATCCTTCCGCGGCAGCGCGCGCCGCAGCGCGGCCTCGACCACCTCGCGCAGCGCGCCGCGCGCGATCTCCAGCGCCGCCGGCTTGCCGTACTCCAGCAGCTCGCGCATCACCGTCGTCAGCCGCGCCACCTCGTGCCGCAGGCTCGCCGCGCACTCCACGTATCCGGGCCGGCTCAACTCCTCGGCATACGCATCGAGGGTGGCCGAGATGCCGAACAGCGGATTGCGGACCTCGTGGGCGACGCCGGCCACGATCGCCCCCATGGCCGACATCGTCTCGCTGCGGCGCAGCGACTCCTGCAGGTCGACGACGTTCGTGATCTCCCACAGCACCACGATGAACCGGCGCTCGCGCTCGTGGCCGACCGCGAACCGGGCCACGCTCAGGTCCCACGTCCGGCCGCGGTCGTCCTTCGTCTCCGCGGTCGTGCCGGTTCCCTCGCGTCCGATGTGCTTCACCAGCGCCGCCGCAGTCTGCCACGGCTCACCCGGGCCCATCGACGAGACCGGGCTGCCGATGATCTCGGTGAAGCGGCGTCCGGCGAGATTCTGCGCGGCGCGGTTCACCCGCGAGACCGTGCCCGCGGCGTCGGTGAGCAGGATCGGCGTGTTGACCGTGTCGAACGTCAGCCGCCACTCCTCCGCCACCCGCTCCATCTGATCCTGGAGGCGTTGCTGCTCCGCTTCCGCCTGGCGCTGTTCGGTGACGTCGAGGCCGAACGAGATGATGCCGAGCAGCTCGTCGTGTTCGTCCCGGATGTCGGTGTTGCGCCAGGCGATCATCCGCACCCGCCCGTCGCGCGCCACGATCGGCGCCTCGTCGACGATCGGCATCCGTCCTTCCCGCAACGCCTGCAACAGCCCCGTGGCGTGTGGCAGTTGCTCGGGCGTCGCCAATACCTCGAACCAGTTGAGCCCCCGCATCTCGTCGCGGCTGTAGCCGGTAAATTCCTCTCCCATCCGGTTGAGACGCGTCGCCCGGCCGTCGAGGTCGAGCTCGACGATCATCACGTTGGCGTTTTCGAGGAGGCTGTCGACGTACGACTTCGCGCCGACCACCGCGCGCTCGGCGCGCTTGGCCTCGGTGACGTCGATGGCGATCGTCACCACGGTCGACTCGCCGCGCGCCAGGCGGAGAAGGATGTCCATGGTCTGGCCGGTGGCGCGGCGCAGCTGCAGCTCCAGCGTGACGCTCCGCAGCTCGCCGAACAGCAGCGCGGCCGCCGCCGCCGCAAAGTCTCGCGCCGAGTCGGGCGGATAGGCGTCGTTCCACTGCTCGAACTCTTCCAGCGTCCGGACGCCGAGCAGCTCGAGCGCCACCGGATTTGCGGCCACGACGCGCACGCGCATCCCTGTCTCACGGAACGTATCCGGGTCGGCTCCGAGCGCTGCGAACTGCGCGGCGGACGTAATCTGGTTGCGGCGGCAGTACTCGATCACCCCCGACCAGTCGCTCTCCCACGCCGCCACCGGGAGGTTCATGAACAGCCGCCGGTGCCGTTCCTCGGCGCGTTTGCGTTCGGTGACGTCGACCGCGATCACCAGCAGCGACGGGTCCGCCGGCCACTGCTCGTTGGTCGCCAGGTGGATCAGGACCTCGATCGGCTCGCCCGTGGCGCGGCGCAGCGTCACCTCGACGACCGAGGTGCGCTGCTCGAGAAATACCAGCGGCGCGACCGCCTCGACGTACCGCTGCGCCGGCTCCGCCGTATAGGCGTCGTAGGTGAGCCAGCGCGCGAACGCCTCGCGGTCGGCCACTCGGGCCATCGCCAGCGCGGCCGGATTCACCTCGGCGAGTCTCACCTGGGAGGCCGCGGCCGCGAAGTAGCCGCGGTCGCCGAGGGTCCTGGCGGACAGCGCCGCCACCGAATCGATCCCGTCGCGACGGAACTTTTCCAGCAGCGCCGACCAGTCGCTCTCCCACGCCGCTACCGGCAGGTTCCCGATCAGGCGACTGTAGCGTTGCTCGAGCAGGCGGTACTTGTCGTCGCTCATGTTGTAAGGCGTTGACCGAGTGTAACGCAGGCGCGGTACCATGACGCCCCCGCAACGCATGTCAGAACTGACGCGCAACCGCGTGCTGATCGTCGATGACGAGCTCGTGATCCGCACGGCGATGCGGAAGTTCCTCACCGGCGCAGGGTACGACGTCGCCGAGGCCGAGAATCGCGCCGGCGCGGCGGCGAAGATGCGTATGCATCGTCCGGATGCCGTCATCCTCGACTACAAACTGCCCGACGGCACCGCCCTCGACGTCCTCCCGCAACTGCGCGCCATCGACGAGACCGTGACGGTGATCGTCCTCACCGCCCACGCCACCATCGACCTCGCCGTGGCGGCGATGAAAGAAGGGGCCGACCAGTTCCTCACCAAGCCGATCGAGCTTCCGGCGCTGCTGGTGATCCTGCAGCGGATGCTCGACACCCAGCGGCACCGACAATCGGAACTGGCCGAGAAAAGCCGCGCCGCCCGCCGGGCGTACGACCCGTTCGCCGGGACCAGCAAAGCCATCCGCCAGCTCGAGGCCGACGTCCAGAAGCTCGTCACCAGCGACCTTCCGGTGCTCATCCAGGGGGAGACCGGCTCGGGGAAAGGCGTCCTCGCGGGATGGCTGCATCGCAACAGCCGCCGGCGCAAAGAGCCGTTCGTCGACCTGAATTGCGCCGGCCTTTCGAAAGAGCTGCTGGAGTCGGAACTGTTCGGCCACGAACGCGGCGCGTTCACCGGAGCCGTCCAGCCGAAGCAGGGCCTTCTCGACCTCGCCCATCGCGGCACCTTCTTCATGGACGAGATCGGGGACGTCGACGCCCAGGTGCAGCCGAAGCTGCTGAAAGTCCTCGAGGAAAAACAGTTCCGCCGCCTCGGCGACGTCAAGCCGCGCTCCGCCGACCTCCGGCTCATCGCCGCCACCCACCACGACCTCTCCATCGCCGTCCGCGAGCGCCGCTTCCGCGAAGACCTCTACTTCCGGATCAGCACCATCGTCCTCCACCTCCCGCCGCTGCGCGAGCGGCCGGAAGACCTGCCGGCCCTGGCCCAGGAGATCCTAGCCCACATTTCCCAGGACATGGGCCGTCCCAACGCCCGCCTCTCCGACAGCGGCATGCGCGCCCTGCAGGAGCACAGTTGGCCCGGCAACCTCCGCGAGCTCCGCAACGTCCTCGAGCGCTCGCTCCTCCTCAGCGACTCCAGCGAGATCACCCGCTCCGACCTCCGCTTCGAGCGCGCCACCGCCACCGCTCGCTCCACGGAAGACACCAGCCTCACCCTCGTCGAAGCCGAAGCGCGCCACATCGCCCTCGTCCTCGCCGAAGAAAGCAACTCCGTCGAACGCGCCGCCAAACGGCTCGGCATCACCCGCAACACGCTGTATTACAAGATGCGGAAACACCGGATGTGACGGCGCGGAGCGCCGCGGCCCGGACTAAAAGTGCGCCTCGTCCGGCGCCACGCCGCAAACGAGGCTCGCCCCTCTCACCCAACCCCCTCATTTCTTCCGTCTCATTATTCGGAATCCGTGTTTGAAATCTTGAAATGCTCTCGATTCCACGAATGGTGCACATCTCGCAACTGACTCCAACCACAGTGACTTAGCCAGCGCACAGTCATGCCCGCAACGTGGCTGCCCGATTGCGATAGGGAGACGCCATGAAGAAATCGCGATTGCTCGTCGTCGAGGACGACGGGGTGATTCGGGAGGCGCTGCGGAAGTACTTCACGGCGGCCGGTCTCCAGGTTGATTGTGCGAGCGAGATCGAGGAAGCCGAGGCGCTGGTGGCGACCAGCCGGTATGACGTCGTCATTGCCGACCTGCGGCTCTCCTGGAGCTATGAAGGCGAAGGGCTGGAGATTCTCCGCTTCGTCCGGCGGCACTCCCGCGGCACCCACGTCATCATCCTTTCGGGCTCGGCGTCGGCGGACGTCGAGCGGAGTGCCCGGGCCCTCGGCGCGCAGGACTTCCTCCACAAACCGATGCCCCTTCCCGAGATCGGCGCCGCGGTGGCCCGGCTGCTGGAGGTCCATTGACCGGCGCGTCTACGTTGCTGCACGACATCCTTGCCGCCGGCGGGATCTCGGTGGTCTTCCAGCCTGTGTTCGAGATCCGTGACGGCGCATTGCGCGTCTTTGCGATCGAGGCACTCTCGCGCGGTCCGAAGGGGTCGAATGCCGAGCGCGCGGACGTGCTGTTCGAGTACGTGCGCCGCAAGGGGAAAGAGGCCGACGTCGACCGCGCCTGCGTCCGGGCCGCGCTGCTGCGAGCCCACGACGTCCCGCATCCGGTGGCGATCAGCCTCAACGTCCACGCCTCGACGGTCGAGCGGGACGACGATTTCCCGCGCTTTCTTCTCAATGAGTGCGCGGTCAACGAGATCGCGCCCGCTTCGCTGATCCTGGAAGTCGTCGAGCAGCAGAAGTACTCCGACGAGTTCCAGTTCTTCGGCGCCCTCGACCGCCTCCGCGCGGAGGGAGTGCGGATCGCGCTCGACGACATCGGCCTCGGCTACTCGAACTACCGGACCCTCATCGAGCTGCGGCCGGACTTCTACAAGATCGACCGCTACTTCGTGACCGGCTGCAAGCGGAAGGACAACGCCCGCGCGGCCATCGAGTCGATCGCGCTGCTCGCCGACCGCCTGAACGGCCGGGTCATCGCCGAAGGGATCGAGTCGTCCGACGACCTCGAGACCGTGATCGACCTCGGCGTCGACCTCGTCCAGGGATTCCACCTCGCCAGACCCGACGCCGCTGCATGGCTCGCGCTCGTCCACTGACTACGAGAGGAGAGATTTGACATGGAACGAAAGAAGATCCTGCTCGTCGACGACTCGAACACGATCCTGATGATGGAGAAATTCATCCTCCGGAACGACCCGTACGAGCTCGTCACGGCCTCCAACGGCGAGGAAGCCGTCCGCAAGGCCGCGGAGCACCGCCCCGACCTGATCCTGCTCGACGTCATCATGCCGAAGATGGGCGGCTTCGAAGCCTGCCGCCTGATCCGGCAGGACGCCGCCACGCGGGACATCCCCATCATCATGGTGACCACCCGCGGCGAGGCCGCGAACGTGGAGACCGGCTGGGCCAACGGCTGCAACGACTACGTCACCAAGCCGATCAACGCCGTCGAGCTGCTGGCGAAGGTGCGGAGCTTTCTCGGCGTGAGCGCCCTGGAGCTCCTCGGAGCCGGTTCCTCGGGGTTCCTCGGAATTCCCCGGGTGAGCCCCTCCGAGGTACCCGAGGAACGCGACGGCTCCGAGGAGCCTCTCTCGCGGAAGGTGGCCCGGTGAGCGAGGTCCGCGACCGTCCGTTCATCCGCCTGGCTCACGACGAGCTGCTGCAGTACACGCAGAACCTGCTCGCCGAGAACGAACTGCTGCGTGCCAACCTCGAGAACGCCGCCGAGCAGAATGCGCGCTACGCCGAGCAGTACCACCAGATCGAGACCCACAGCAGCAACATGGCGAACCTCTACGTCGCCTCGTACCAGCTCCACTCCAACGTCGACCGCGACGGCGTCCTGCAGGCCATCCAGGAGATCGTCATCAACCTGGTCGGCTCCGAAGAAGTGGCCATCTTCGAGACCGACCCGGCCGGCGACTTCGTTCTCACCGCGTCGTTCGGCGTCGACGGCCATCGCCTGCACCGCTTCAAGGCCGGCGACGGACCGATGGGACAGCGCCTCGTGCAGGGAGAGATCTTCATCAACCCCGCCGCCGCCGGCGGGAGTGACCAGCTCACGGCCTGCATCCCGCTGAAGGTGGGGGAGTCGCTCATCGGCGCGATCCTCGTGTTCCGGCTGCTCGAGCACAAGCCGGCGCTGCAGGCCATCGACGCGGAGCTGTTCGAGCTCCTCGGCCTGCACGCCTCCACCGCTCTCTATTGCGCGACACTGCACGAGCGTGTGGCGGGGGGGTGCGCATGACCGCCGAGCCGCTTCTCCAGGAAGTACAGTCCGCGCGCCGGTTCTACCTCCATCCGGGGCAGATGTTCACCGGCCCCGAGCCGACCCTGGTGACCACGGTCCTCGGCTCCTGCGTGGCGATCTGCCTCTGGGACCCGAAGACGAAGGTCGCGGGGATCAACCACTTCCTCCTCGCCCACAACCCGCTGCGCGGCAATGACGACGCCCGCTACGGCAACACGGCCTGCGACCGGCTGCTGGTGGCGATGTGGAAGCGCGGCGCGTCCGTGGAGCGGATGACCGCCAGAATCTTCGGCGGTGCGTGCGTGCTGCACGGCCCCGGGCCGGAGCGCAATGCCATCGGCGCACAGAACGCCGAGGTGGCGCGGCAGTTCCTGTTGCGCCACCGCATCAACATCGCAGCTGACGAGACCGGCGGCACCCGCGGGCGGAAGCTGCTGTTCGACACCGGCACCGGCAGCGCGTGGCTGAAGGAGATCTGATGACAGCCACCCTGCAACTCGACGCCGAAGACCGCACCCGGATCGTCGACGCCTTCCTCGACATCGACAACATGTTGCTGGAGGATGCCGTTGCCGCCGAGGCCGCCGGAGACTTCGTCATCCCGGAGGCCGCCGGCTTTCTCCCCGACTTCGACGCCGCCTTCCTGAAGGCCTGATCACCCCTCTTGCAGGGGAGAGGGATGCTCGGCGCCTGCGCGCGGCATGGTCGCGGTGGTCACCGGCGCACGGCGAGCTTGATAGAAGACCAGGCGCCGTGCGGGGTGAGGGGTCATGCCACGTGCGCAGAGCGAGCGAAGCAACAGCTTGTGAAGCGATTCGTGAACATTTTTTTCGCCCGTTGTCGAAATCCCGTCTCCCCGAACGACTAGGGGGCGAAGGAGAATGACGCCATGAAATACCTTTGCCTGGCTTACGGCGATCAAGAGAAGACGGAAGCGATGCCCAAGAGCGAGTGGAACGCGCTCATCGAGGAGATCGGGGCCTACGACCAGGAGCTGAAGCAGACCGGCAAACTGGTCTCCGGCACGAGCCTCGGCTGGGCGGCCACGACGCTGCAGATGCGCAACGGCAAGCTCTCCATCACCGACGGCCCGTTTGCGGCCACGAAGGAAGTGGTCGGCGGACTGGTGGTCATCGAGGCGCGCGACCTCAACGAAGCGATCCAGGTGGCGTCGCTCCATCCCGCCGCGCGCACCGGCGAGAACATCGGCTGGGCGGTCGAGGTCCGGCCGATCGAGGAGTTCCCCATCTGCAAGCCGGATCCTTCGAAGGCCGCCGCCGAGTAAGCTCCATGAGCGAGGATGCGGCCGTCCGCGAGCTGGTCGACGAGGTCTACCGCACCGAATCGCGCCGCGTCCTCGCCACCCTGATCCGCCTCCTCGGCGATTTCGACCTCGCCGAGGAGGCGCTCCACGATGCTTTTACGGCAGCGCTCGAACAGTGGGGAAAGGATGGCCAGTGGGGGAGGGCCGGCCGCCCCGCGAACCCGCGCGCGTGGCTCGTCTCCACCGGCCGCTTCAAGGCCATCGACACCGTCCGCCGCCGCACCCGCTTCGACGCCTCGGTCGCCGAGCTCGCCGCGCGCATGGTCGTCCCGTCGCCCGCGGATCTCGACGACGCCACCGTCGAAGACGACCAGCTCCGCCTGATCTTCACCTGCTGCCACCCCGCGCTCACACCCGACGCGCAGGTCGCACTGACGCTGCGCGAGGTCGGCGGCCTCACCACCGAAGAGATCGCGCGCGCCTTCCTCACCTCGCCGTCGACCATCGCCCAGCGGATCGTTCGCGCGAAAGCGAAGATCCGCGACGAGCGCATCCCGTATCAGGTCCCCGCGGTCGCCGAGCTCCCGGAGCGCCTCGACTCCGTGCTCCACGTCCTCTACCTGATCTTCAACGAAGGCTACTCCGCATCGTCCGGCGCAACACTGACGCGCGCCGACCTCTCGTCCGAAGCCATCCGCCTCGGCCGCCTCCTCGTCGACCTCCTCCCGGAGCCCGAAGCGATGGGACTCCTCGGCCTGATGCTCCTCCACGAATCGCGCCGCGCCGCCCGCACGTCGGCCGAGGGGGAACTGATCCTGCTCGACGACCAGGACCGCGCGCTCTGGAACCACCCCTACATCACCGAAGGCTCCGCTCTCGTCGAGCGCGCCCTCCGCTCCCGCCGCTTCGGCCCCTACACCCTCCAGGGCGCCATCGCCGCCGTCCACGCCGAAGCCCCCAGTGCCGCCGAAACCGACTGGCCCCAGATCGTCGGCCTCCACAACGTCCTCGCCCCCGTCGATCCCTCGCCGGTCGTAGAGCTCAACCGCGCCATCGCCATCGCCATGCGCGACGGCCCCGCCGCCGGCCTCCCCCTCATCGACGCCATCCTCGCCCGCGGCAACCTCACCGACTACCACCTCCTGCACGCCGCCAAAGCCGACCTGTACCGCCGCCTCGGCCGCACGGGCGAAGCCCGGGCATCGTACGAACGGGCGCTCGCGCTGACGAAGCAGGAACCGGAGAGAAGATTTCTGGAGAGAAGGTTGCGGGAACTCTGACGGAGCGCCGACGTACCGTCGGCCGCCAGTCTTTCTCGCGACACGCACACGTTGTCGATGTGAAAATTGAGATCAAGGATCTCCATTTTGAGATGAATGATCTCAACTTTGACAGCCGTGAGGTGATGGATCTCATTTGTGAGATCCCGGATCTCATTTCTGAGATAGTGGATCTCGTCTGTGAGATCCCGGATCTTATCCGTGAGATACCGAATCTGGTCCGTGAGACGCCGGATCTTCAGGATGACGGGAGGGGAGGTTTTCCCTTAACTGAAGTTGTCGGCGGACCGGCGGTCGAAGACCGGCGCTCATGGAGGCGCTCCGCGTGACGCGCGCGGTGGGCTTCAAATGCGCTCTTACGCCTTCCCTGGCTCTCCCTCAATCGGATCCGACTCCGCCCCCTCCCGCCGCGCCAGCCAGACGAACGGAATCGCCAGCGCCTGGATCGCCGCGCTGCACAGGTACGACGCCGGGTAGCTCCACGCATCGGCGGCGCGGCCGAGGATCGGTTGGATGACGACGCCGCCGCCGGAGGCGAACATGGAGTCGAGGGAGAGCACCGTGGCGCGTTGTTCGGAAGGGATCAGGCCGTTCAGGTAGGCCTGCCGGACCGGCGTCACGGCGGCGAACATCAGCGCCCAGAGGACTAGCAGGACGACGGCGACATAGAAGCGGGGGAATAGCCCGATCGCCGCGAGCACCGCCACGCTCACGATCGTCCCGGTGAGGAGGATCGCCGTGCGGCGGTGGTAGATCCGGCCGAGGTAAGGGACCAGCAGCCCGCCCGCGATCTGCGCCCCTGCGACGATGGCCGCTGCGAGGCCGGCGACGCCGTACGCCTTCGGCTTTCCGTAGAGCTCGAGCAGGTACGGCTGCATCGCGTAGAACGCGTAGATCATCACCCCGTCAGTGAAGATCGCGCCCAGCATCAGCCAGCGGATCGGACGCGTGCCCCAGCCGTAGCGGACGCCGGAGCGGAAGACGGTCTTCATCTCGTCGGCGAGACGCCCGCCGCGGCGTGGCTCGAAGCCGACGTCTTTCATCAGCAGAAAGGCCAGCACGAAACCGGCGGCGAGGATGACGCCGCGCACGAGATAGGGAACACCGAGGTTCGTCGCCTGGGCGATGTAGCCGCCGGCGACGGAGCCGGTAAGCATGGCGATCCCTTCGACGATCTCCCCGCGCGCAAACACCGCATCCATCTTCCCCTCATACCCGCTGTGCTTGAGCGCGTCCACCAGCCATGCCTGCACCGCGCCGGAGAAGAAGGTGAAGCCGAGGCCGAGAAAGGCCGAGGTGACGGCCCACGCCCAGAAGGGAGCATGCATGCGCCACATCCATAGATAGAGGAGCGTGGCGACGGTGAGGGTCAGCGTGCCGAGGAGATACGAAAACCTCCGCCCCCGCGTGTCCGCGATCACGCCGGTCGGAACCTCGAATAGCACCAGCCCCGCGGTGAAGAAGGCGTTCGCCGCGAAGGCATGCGCATTGGTCAGCCCGGCGTCGAGGAGGAAGAGCGTGTTGATGCCCCAGATGAACGACGCTGCCAGCGTATGCAGGAGCAGCAGCACGAGATAGATCGTCTGGATCTTGCGGCTGTCGGGGTTCATCGGTCGCGGAGGACGTTAACACGGGAGAGATGAGCGATGAGAGATGAGAGGTGAGCGGCAAACGAAGACGATTCCCCACTATTCGTTGCAGCGCGAAGCTTCTCCCCGGCATCGCGCTGGCTGGGTGGTGTGGCAGCTCGATGCACCGCGATGCTTCGACCGCGGCGACAGTGGTATGCCGGGGTGCGACACCGGAGCATTTCGAACGGATCGGGCTGCGATGACAGAGCCATCGCGATGCGATGAAGAGTCACCGCGATGCGTCAGGTCACCCACCGCGGTGGGTGCGGTAACGGACCGCGGTGGCAGGATCACGCATCGCGGTAGGTGGGGGAGCCCATCGGCGTGCGTTCGGAAGGCACGGCAGCGGGACAGGTAGCCACCGCGGTTGCATAGGGAACCCGCCGAGGTGGGACAGGTACGCTACCGCGGTCGCATAGGAACCCGCCGCGGCGGGATAGGTACGTCGCCGCTGTCGCATAAGAACCCGCCGCAGTGGGGAACAGGTACGCCACCGCGGTTGCATGGAAACCCGCCGCGGGACAGGTACGCCACCGCGGTCGCATAGGGAACCCGTCGAGGTGGGACAGGTACGCCACCGCGGCCGGATAGGAACCCATCGAGGTGGGACAGGTACGCCACCGCGGTCGCATAGGGAACCCGCCGAGGTGGGACAGGTACGCCGCCGCGGTCGCATGAGAACCCACCGCAGTGGGACAGGTACGCCGCCGAAGTCGGATGAGTCAGAGGCCGCGGTGATGGGCGAGGAGCGGCAAAGAGGCAGATGGCGGGAACCGCTCCAGCGCCTCCCGCAAGTGCGCCGGCAGCGCCACCTGTTTCCGGGGCGCTGTACTTAGGGGGCCCTGCCTTCCTGTCGTCCTGAGCCGCAGGACTTTGCCAGCAGCAGAAAGCACGACGGCGAAGGACCTTCCAGTGGGCAACCTCCGGGAAGCTTGGTCTGGGGGAAGGTCCTTCGCCGCCGCGATTCACCCGCTGTGGGAACGTGGCTGCGGCTCAGGATGACAAATAACACGAGTTACGACGCATAAGTTAAGGTTAAGGCCATTGGGCCGATCCTCCAACGTCGCATCGGCAGGCATTCGCGAGGCGCGTCGCCATTCGACCGGTCACTTTCCAAATGAGTGGGTAAGGAAACCCATATAGGCGTCACTCCTCCTATAGAGGAACGTCGCGGGCTGGTCCGCCGCGGCTGGAATGTCCATTCAAGGCGACAGGCTTCTGCTGGCTGCGGCCGGCCTTGCGGCGTTGCTGCACGGCGCCCGGCCGTTGCTTGCCGAGCCTGCCCCTTCCCTCGGCGTGGCGGCGTCGTTTGCCGTGCTCGGCGAGTCGGCTGTGACGAACAGCAGCGCGACGACGGTCACGGGGAATCTCGGCGTCAGTGCGGGAAGCGTGTCCGGAGCCCCCGTGGTGGAGCTCGGACGCATCTATACGAATGACGCCTTGACGCGGCAGGCGCAGGCCGACAGTGCCGCGGCATACAGCGCGCTTGCCGCCCGTCCCTGTGAGCATGGCCTCACCGGCCAGGACCTCGGCGGGCAGATCCTGACCGAGGGCATTTACTGCTTCTCCTCGTCCGCCGCGTTGACCGGAACACTGGTGCTGGATGCCAGGGGGAGCGCCGATGCCGTATGGGTGTTCCGTGTGCCTGGGACGCTGACGACGGGACGCGGGTCGTCCGTGCTCGTGGCCGGCGGAGGCTTCGACGGCCACGTCTTCTGGCAGGTCGCCGGCTCCGCCACGCTCGGCGAGGAGTCGGCGTTCATCGGCAACATCCTCGCGCTGAACGGGATCGCCTTCGGACACGGTGCGCGGCTGTCGGGGCGCGCGTTGACGCAGACCGGGGCGGTGACGCTGAACGGCAATCGGGTGTCGCTCTGTTGCAGTCCGCTGGTCATTGTGCCATCCACCATCGCCGACGGAATGGTGGGAACGGAATACCGGCAGGTCCTCGCCGCCAGCGGCGGCATCGCCCCTTACGTCTTCACCGTCAGCTCAGGAACATTGCCCGCCGGTTTGACACTGACCGGTGGGACGATCCATGGCATTCCGGAAAATGCCGGAACGTCGCGTTTTACCGTCACGGCGAGGGACGCGCGCGGCTGTGAGAGCAGCGCGCTGTATTCGATCCCCGTCGGCTGTGGGACGACGGTGATCGAGCTGCCGCCGTTGCCGGCTACGGCCACGGTCGACCGACCGTATGGGTCGTTCAGGATCGAGGCACGCGGCGGGACCGAGCCGTACACGTACACGATCTCTCCGAACCCGGTCCGGGGATTTACGTTCCTCGGAAATCTGCTGTCCGGAGCTCCGGAAACGCTGGACGACGTTACCTTCACCATTACGGCCACGGATGTAAACGGCTGCATCGGCAGCCGGACGTATACGATCGACGTCATTTGTCCCGAGATTCGGATCTTTTACCCGGACACGCTGGAGGACGGAACGGTGGGCGTGCCCTATGCCCTGCCGACGTTCGAGCCGATCGGTGGCAAAGCCCCTTACGTCTTCACGCAGTTCCCCGAATCGATCCTCACTACTACCCCTGGCCCGCAGGTGGTGACGGTAACGGCCACCGATGCGAACGGCTGCATCGGGAGCCGGACGTACCGGTTCGCGATCGAGTGTCCGCAGCTCGTCATCTCTCCGGTGGCACTTCCGCCGGCCACGCTCGATCTGCCTTACCCGCCGGTGAAGTTCGAGGCCAGCGGCGGGTCGGGCTCCTATACCTTCGAAATCAAGGGCCTGCCGGCCGGTCTGTTCGCATTGCCGCGCGACACGATCGCCGGCACTCCGGACGAGGCGGGAGTGTTCCCCGTCACCGTGACGGTCACCGATGAGGACACCGATTGCACTACGACACGCATCGTCCCTTTGACCGTGGAGTGCTCCGCGGTCAGCCTCGTCACGCCGGACCTCGACAACGGTACTGCCGGCGCGGAGTATGCCGACGCGCTCGCCGCGGCCGGAGGCGCGGAGCCCTACACCTTCACCCAGGTGTCCGGCGCCCTTCCGCCCGATCTCGCTCTTTTCCCGGCCGGCACGATCTCCGGCCCCGCAACGACGGCGGGCGCGTTCACGTTCGAGGTCACGGCCCGCGACGCCACCGGCTGTACGAGCGACCCGCGCTGCTACACGATCGACGTTCAGCCGCTTTCCTGTCCTCCCGGGACGGACATCGCACTCTCCCCGTCGTTGCTCTCCTTCGCACTGCTCGGCGTCCCGTACTCGGAGACCTTCACCGCTGCCGGGGGCACGGGCCCGTACACCTTCAGCGTGACCTCCGGCGCCCTTCCGGACGGCCTGACGCTCGACCCGGCCACCGGCACGATCTCGGGGACACCCACCAGCAGCGGCACGTTCAATTTCACCGTTACCGCCACTGACGTCAACGGTTGCCTCGGCTCGCGGTGCTATGTCATCGGCGCCGGATTTTCGATTCCGACGCTCTCGCAGTGGACGATGTTTTTATTGTGCGCCTTTCTCGCCGGATTGGCGGTGGCGGCAGTGGGGAGGTCCAGTGGCTGAGGAAGAAGGCTCCCCGTACGATGTATGTCTGTCCTATGCGAGCGAAAACCGCAAGTATGTCGACAATTTCGTCAAGGCGCTGAAGGCTCAGAAGGGCGTAGGAAAGATCTTTTACGATCAGCATCAGCTTGGCGATCTGATGGGCCAATCGCTCACGGTCGTGCTGAATGAAATCTACGAACGGAAATCCAAACACTGTGTGGTGTTCATGTCCAAGGAGTATGTGGAAAAGAAAGAGGCATACACGCTTCACGAACTGGCCAGCGCACGTGCGCGCTCAATGCGCGATCCCCGATACCTGTTGCTGGCGCGGTTCGACAGTACGCCGGCGCCCGGCGTTCCCGGCGATTTCCACTACACACAGCTGACGAAAGGACGGATGCGGCAGAAGCAGTTCGTCAAAATGGTTGCGGAACAGATACGAAACCCGCAAGTCGTAGAATCGATACCCCCCCTTCCACCATTGTGGTGGCAGCGGAAATCTGTTGCCATCGTCGTCGCGTTCGTCGTTCTGCTCCTCATCATCGCCAAGCCCGTGCGTCGCGCCTTCGTTCCTTCGCAGACGTCCGTCCAATTCGCGGACGCGGACGAGAACACGATCACGCTGCACCTCACAAATGCGGGACCAAACGAATCGCGCCTCACTGACTTCAGCCTCCGTTTTCATGAACTGCCGATCGAGGACGCAAAACTTCGTTTGATCAAGGGGGCCAAAAGTAACGTCCCGGCCGACGGCGTTGCGGACGTTAAGATCACACTCTCTGGACTACTGCCGAAACTCGACGAGGCTTCCTCGCGACGTTTCCCCGAAACGTACATCACGGCGAGTCTGCTCCCCGAAAAGCACGTCACTCTCGATGTGACCGTCTGCGAATCAAACGATCCACCGGACCATTGCCACACGCGACCGGTCGACATCCGGGCCGACAAACTCAAAAGTTTTATCGCGAATTGGATACCTGACCATGTGCCTGACCATGTGCCTGACCATGTGCCTGACCATGAGCCTTGAACTGCTACTGCGGCGTTGTCTCTCCGTTGCCGTGACCCTGGTTCTCGCCGTAGCCGCCGGCGCCGGCGCTGTGACAACCGCGGAGGTCCACGTCCGGTTCATCAGCGGCTGTACAAAAGTCACCGCCGCCTCTCTGGTCATGGACGGCGGTGATGGGGGCTTACAGAGGATCCACCTCAGTCTGAGCGACAAGGATCCATGTCTGTGGACAGGAAACACCTCGGCATCGTTCTCCACAGAGCTTTCCCATTTCAGTCTCCGTATCGACTCCGGGCGCACTGAATGCCGCCAAGCCATCGGCGACGGAGAGGACTTCAAGCCGGTGGCCGTGCTCGACTTCGCCTGCTGCAATCTTGATGAGCCGGTTCGGAGCGTCACGATCAGCACCGAGCCGCCGTTGCCGGTGAGTTACCTGCGTGTGGTGCCGGGTGGTCCCAGTAGCGACAGGCTGCGTAGCACGCCGAAGGGCTGCATCGAATCGGGCGCTTTCGGGCGCGGAGCGGGGACGGTCGACCACGTGCAGTTCGGCGGAGAAAGACTCCAACTGCAACTCGGCTTTGCCAAGGCCGACCCGGGGCTGGCCGGCGTGAGCCTCAACGACTTGCCGGATAGACAGAAGAGCGGGGTGATGGAGTTTACGCGCAAGGGCGTTGTGTACGTTCTGGCCATTCAACGAGCCAAAGGGATCAGCGGGAACTCCCCCGACCTTGCCCCGAACGCCATTGACCTCGACACGATCCGGCTCAAAGAATTGAAACTGAAGAAGCTCTCGGTGGATGTGAAGTGATGCTGCGCGTCCTGCGAGCGGCCGTCCTTCTGCTCCTCACCGCCGCCGCCGCGGCGCAACAGCGGCCGATCTTCGACCCTGACGACTTCGTCGATCCGCGGCAGCGGCAGGGGAGGCCGCTGTTTGCCTCACGCCTCGTCGCCGGCGTGGCGGTGAACTTCATCGACGACTACCGCCCGCTCGGGCAGAACGCCGGTTTCCTGCACATCGCGAACAGCGTCTACTGGTCTAACTTTCAGATCGACTACAAGCACACTGAACTGCGCGGAGAGGACGGCACCGAGCCGGTGCAACTCTGCGGCTGCTCGGAAGATGTGCCGATCTACTTTCCGACGCCACCGTTGCCGAACGCCACGCCGCTGCCTCCGCCTCCCGGAAGCAAAGAGACGGTGCAATTCGCGTGGTATCGCGCCCGCGGAGATCCGGGCTCGATTCCGCTGATGATGCGCTACCGGCTCTCGTTGAGCTGGCAGCCGATCGACACCGACATCTTCTCCGCCGCGACGGGAGAGACGACGCGCATGAGCGGCAGCGAACGATCCATCGGCTTCGACGCCGACACGCACTTTCGCGTTGGGGGTCGCGATGTCTTCGGCTCGCTGCAATATGCCCGGACCATTCGCACCGGTACGGTCGACAATCGCTCGCAGAACGAGGTGACCTACACCAGCCGCCTCCCGGCGGTGGCGATCCGCAGGCTCCTCCTGCGCCCGACCCTCACGGTCGGCGGCGTCACCGGCCGCGGCGGCTCGGTCCTCAACATCGTCAGCCCGGCGGTCGAAGCCTTCTGGCACGACCCGACCACGCGTGCGAACTTCCATCTCATCTGGATGCCGCAGTCGACACGCAGCGGCGCCGACGGCTGGCGGACCACCCACCAGATCGCGTTCTTCATCGACCGCGCCCTGTACGTGAAGCTCTTCCGCTGACGCACGAGGGACGACGAGGAGGCCTCCGGCGGGCCGGCACGGCCGGCAGCGTTGGTTTTCGCGCAAACCTCCGTTCGGGCAACAGGCGCGCGTTCAGGCTGGGCCAACCAACGCAGCCGGCCGGGCCGGCCCGCCAGAGGCCTCCCGTCGTCCCTCGTGCCAGAGGGTAAACTCCGTCGCATGAACAAACGACCGAACATCCTTCTCTTCATGGTCGACGAACAGCGCTACCCCACCGTCTACGACGGCGAGCCGGTTCGCGAATGGATGAAGACCAACCTCAAAGCGCAGACACTCCTGCGCGAGCGGGGGGTCGAATTCCATCGCCACTACGCACAGTCGACGGCCTGTGCGCCGAGCCGTACCTCACTCTTCACCGGCCAGTACCCCACCCTCCACGGTGTGTCCCAGACCGACGGGATGGGGAAGACCGCGTGGGATCCCGGCATGTCGTGGCTCGACCCCAACACCGTCCCCACCATGGGCGACTGGTTCCGGGCCGCCGGCTACCAGACCCACTACCGTGGCAAATGGCACATCTCCCACGCCGACATCCTCATCCCCGGCACCCACAACTCCCTCATGACCACGCGGATGAATACCGACAACGAAGGGGAGCCGATCCCCGAGAACGTCGACATCTACCGCGCCGCCGACCGTCTCGACGACTTCGGCTTCAGCGGCTGGATCGGGCCCGAGCCGCACGGCGCCAACGCCGCCAACAGCGGCTGGGTCCGCGACCCGCGCTACTGCGACGAAGCCAAGGCGGTCATCGACGCGCTGGAGAACAGCGACGACAAGCGGCCGTTCCTCCTGGTCAACTCCTTCGTCAACCCGCACGACATCGTCTTCTTCGGCCTCACCTGGAACCTCCTCTTCCGCTTCCCCTATCCCGACACAGGCCTGCTGCCGCCCCCGCCGCCGACGCAGCACGAAGACCTCTCCACCAAGCCGAGCGCGCAGGCCAGCTACGTCGCGCAGTACGGGAAGATGTTCCTGCCGCAGCCGCAGATCGAGATGTACCGCCGCTTCTACTACTCCCTGCAGGCGCGGGTCGACCAGTACATCCTCGAGGTCTACCGCCGCCTCGAGGCGTCGCGCTTCTTCGAGAACACCATCATCGTCTTCACGTCCGATCACGGCGACATGCTCGGCGCGCACGGCGGCATGCATCAGAAGTGGTACCAGGCGTACGAGGAAACGATCCACGTGCCGATGATCTTCTCCGGCCCGCTGGTGACCGACACGCCGCGCAACGAGTACGCGCTCACGTCGCACGCCGACCTCACCCCGACGCTCCTCGGCCTGGCCGGCGTCGACGTCGAGTCGGCCGCAAAGCAGCTCGCCGTCTCGCACTCCGAGACGCGCCATCTGGTCGGCCGCGACCTCTCCGCCGCCGTCCTCGGCACGGGGCAGGTCGCGCCCGAGCCGGTTTTCTTCATCACCTACGACAACGTCAGCCAGGGCCTCAGCCAAGTCGCCGGCCGGCGGCAATGGGAGGCGGTGGCGTCGCCGAATCAGGTCGAGACGGTGATCACCGAGATCGACGGGAAGATCTGGAAGTACACGGTCTACTCCCAGAACATCCCGACGCCGTACGACGGCCTGGTGTTGAACAAGAACGCCACGCCGAAGATCACCGCCTACACCCAGGTCCAGCCGGAGTACGAGATGTACAACGTCACGGACGACCAGACCGAGATCTACAACCTCTGCTCCTCGGTCTACTCCACCCCGGAAACGCAAGCCATGGCCGCGCAACTGCAGGCCCTCCTCGACGAACAGCGCACCCTCAAGTGCCTCCAGCCCGTGACCGCCGAGGGTGGCACGCGCGCGGGAGGGGAGGGACTGATCGACATGCCGCTGCCGGGCGGGGATGCCGCGCAACCCGCGGTGCAGCCTACGGCGTAGTTTCGCAATTCGCGAGTGCGGCGGCGGGAAGCCGCCGCACTCTCCTTGCGCTTTCAGGTCTCGCAAGCGAGATCACGCCGGAGCCGCCGTAGGCGGCGAAAGATCTATAGGCCCGGCCTTCAGGCCGGGTAAAGGTCGGAGAGGCAAGGCAAGCCCGCGAAGCGGGCGACAGCATAGGGTTTGCGCATGCCCTTGTTCTATCGCCCGCTTCGCGGACTCGCCTTCGTGGGGCCGCGCGATACCCGCCCTGAAGGGCGGGCCTACAGATCTTCCGCCGCCTACGGCGGCTGCGGGAAGCCGCGCGGAGATCATCCGATCACCGGCCGCGCTACCGGCAGATCCGGATGTGGCCCGGACTAAACGTCCGGGCCGCGACATGGGGCCTCTTCCTCTGCACCGCCGTCCGCCTCGGCGCGCGCTTCGCCACGCCGCGCTGGGAGATCGCCACAAACAGTCTCACCGGCCTCCTGATGCTCTACTTCGCCATCCAACTCGTACGGCGTCTGGTGTGAGCCATCAGAGGGACGACGGGAGGCCTCCGGCGGGCGGGCACGGCCCGCGGCGTTGGTTGCTATAGGCTGAACGCGCGCTGGTCGCTCTGAACACGGTTCGAGCGAAAACCAACGCCGCGGGCCGGGCCCGCCCGCCGGAGGCCCCTCGGTCGTCTCCTGTGCGTTAGTGCACAGCGGCGCGGGCGGTCAGGCGGACGTGGGGCTCAGGACATTCAGGCCGCTGAAACGGCGAAAGTCGTTGTCCGTCGAGACCAGCGTCCATCCACCTTCGAGAGCATGTGCTGCCAGATGCGCGTCCGATGCCGCGTCGGAGTTGACGGCGTAGATCAGCACGTTGGCGTCAATGAGCTTCACTTCCGCAGCTCCATCTTGTGCGCCAACTGCTCATCTTCCAGAGAGTCGGCCAGAGCGAGCGCTTTGTCGAGATCGACGCCCGGGCGGACACCGCCGAGGGATACGGGGCGGAGACGATAACGCCGGGGCTTGGGCCGTTCCTGACTGGCCGCGAGTCCGCTTGCAGCGTTTCGTTGACTACGACCTTGAACGGTTTTCCGGACCGGTGGGCGATTTGTTTGAGGTCTCGCGCGATCCGATCCTCGATCGTCAGGGTTGTTCGCATGGTGACATCATAAACATCATCGGCAAGGCATCAAAACATCAGTCTTCAAGTCGATGGGCGTTAGTAACGTGCAGGGGACGACGAGGGGCCTCCGGCGGGCGGGCCCGGCCCGCAGCGTTTGTTTTCGCCTGGACCGCGTTCAGAGCGACCAGCGCGCGTTCAGCCTATGGCAACAAACGCCGCGGGCCGGGCCCGCCCGCCGGAGGCCCCTCGTCGTCCCCTGCGGTTAGCTCACCCCTGCGCGGATCGCGGCGACCACGATGCGGATCTCGTCGTAGGACACCGCGTCGCCGACGAGGTCCTTGATCGGCCGCAGGCGCTCGATGCCGGCTTCACCGGCTGCGCGGCGGATCGCATCCTCCGTCTCCTCGGGCATCCATTGGCGGAGCGACGGCTGATAGAGACGCGCTTCGATGAGTGCGCAGAGATCGCCGAGGACCGTCGAGCGGGCGCGGGCGGTGCGCTCCATCACCTCCTCGATCGACAGACCTTGCCGGAGCAGGCGGACCGTCTCCTTGGCCGGGTTGAACGGAGACGTCCTTTCCCGCGGCGCGCGCGGCGGGACGAAGGCGGTGTCGCGGTCGAGATCGCGGGTGGTGCAGACCTCGTCGACAACCTGCATCAGCTCCGCTCCATACTCCAGCAGCTTGGCTTCACCGATGCCGGAGATCGAGCCGAGCCGTCCGATCGACGACGGGCGCACCGCCGCGATCTCGCGGAGCGTGCGGTCGCCGAGGATCACGAACGCCGCCACATTGCGTGCGGCGGCAGCCTCGCGGCGCCACGTGCGCAACGCCTCGAACAGATCGCGATCGACGCCGGCCCACTCCTCGCCGCCGTCCTGAATCGCGGCGTTGTTCGGTTGCAGCAGCCGGACGGTCGCCTCACCCCGGAGGATCGGCCGCGCGGCGGGGCCGAGGCGCACGATGGGTCGGGATGTCCCGTCCTGTGCGAGCGCGCCGCTTGCGATCAGCTGGGCGATCCAGCCGCGCACCTCCTCCTTCCCATGCTCCGCGAGCAGCCCGAACGTCGACAGCCGGTCGTGCCCCCGCTCCAGCACGCGCGCCAGCCGCTCGCCGCGCAGGACGCTGGTCACGTGCGCCGCCCCGAACGACTCGCCCACGCGAACCACGCAGGAGAGGATCTTCTGCGCGATCGTCGTCGCGTCGGCGACCGTCTCGAGCTCGCCGAGACAGATGTCGCAGGCACCGCAGGCTGCGAGAGACCAGGCGCCGCCGAAATGCTCGACCAGCGCGCGGTGCCGGCAGACGCCCGACATGCAGAACGCGTTCACCGCCTTGAGCTGCGACAGCGCCACGCCGAGCTGCTCCGGATCGGAAATGCTCTGCTCCATGATCCGGCTCCACGTCACCGCGTCGCTCGCGTCGTGCAGCAGCACGCACTCCGACACCAGCCCGTCGCGGCCGGCGCGGCCCGCCTCCTGCTGGTAATGCTCGATCGACTTCGGCATCCCGGAGTGGACGACGAAGCGGACGTTCGAACGGTCGATCCCCATCCCGAACGCCACGGTGGCCACCACGATGTCGACGCGCTCCGACGCGAACGCCTCCTGCGCCTCGCGCCGCTTCTCCGCGTCCATCCCGGCGTGATAGCCCGTCACCCGATGCCCGCGCAACGCCAGCGCCGCCGTCACCGCGTCGACGTCCTTGCGGCGGATGCAGTAGACGATCCCCGCCTCGCCGGGATGGCGGCGGATCACCTCCTCGACCTGCCGCACCTCCTCCTGCCGCGGCACGACGCGATAGCGCAGGTTCGGCCGGTCGAGATCGCCCACCAGCACCAGCGGCTCGCGCAGCCGCAGCTCCGCGCAGATGTCGGAGCGCACCTGTTGCGTCGCCGTCGCCGTGAACGCATGAATCGACGCTTCCGGAAACAGCTCCCGCAGCTCGCGCAACTGCCGGTACTCCGGCCGGAAGTCATGTCCCCAATGGCTGATGCAGTGCGCCTCGTCGATCGCAAACGCCCGCACCCGCGCCCGCCGCAGCAGCGACCGCATCGACGCCGTCGCCAGCCGCTCCGGCGACACGAACAACAGCCGCAGCACCCCGTCCACGGCGTCGCTCTCCACGGCCCGCGCCCGGTCCGCCGACGTCGCGCTGTTGAGCGCTGCAGCCGCGACCCCGGTCGACACCAGCGCATCCACCTGATCCTTCATCAACGCGATCAGCGGCGACACGACGACGGTCAGCCCATCGAGCAGCAACGCCGGCGCCTGAAAGCAGAGCGACTTTCCCGCCCCGGTCGGCACCACCAGCAACGAATCGCGCCCCACCAGCACCGCGTCGATGGCCTGCCGCTGCAACGGCCGCAGGGACGAGAACCCCCAGGTGCGCTCAATGACGTCGAGAACGGGATCTGCAAGTTCGGTGATGCTCATACTTTGATCGTACCTCGGCGCCAAGAACTCCACCGGGCGTAGGCAAAATGGGACGAATGGGACAGATGGGACCAATAGGACAGAGGTCGTCCTATCTGTCCCATTGGTCCCATCTGTCCTATTCGTCCCATCAACCGCTCTCCCACCTGTAGAACGCACCTCCCGCCACTGCGTTAAGCTTCTTCCCATCCATCAATGACCGAACGGGCGCGCATCTTCATCAGCCACAGCGCGGCGGACCAGGAAGCGGGGGACGCGGTGAACGTGCATGCGCACGACGTTCGTGTGGCCGTTCGCGACAAGCTCGACCCGCAGTTCCATGTCCTCATCGACGAGGTCGAGCTCAAGGCGGGAGATGTGTGGCGGGCGCGGATCAACCTCTGGCTGGGACTGTGCGACGCGGCGGTGCTGGTCCTCTCGCCCGCCGCGCTGAAGTCGCATTACGTCGCCTTCGAGGCGAACATCCTCGGCTACCGCTGGGCGATGGACAACTCCTTCCGGATCATCCCCGTCCTCGTCGGAGTGACGATGGACCAGGTGAAGAACAGCCCGCTCAATCCGGCCCAGGTGAGCGAGTGGCAGAGCGCGATCAGCGGTACGCCGGACGAAGTCGCGGACAGTGTCCTGCAGGCGCTCGCCGGCGTGGTGGTGTCGAAGTCGCGGCCGATCGACGCGCTGGCGACGGCGATGAAGTCGTTCCTCCCGGCCGACGAGAATTCGCTCGACGCTGCCGCCCAGGCGCTCGCCGTCGCGGAATTGCCGTGGACCATCGACGCCAAGACCTTCCGGCTCGCGCTGCGCCTGCTCGGCTCCGGGATGGTCGACGAATGCGCGCGCGCCATCCGCTATCTCCGCGATGCCCCCGACTTCAAGGAGGAGGTCAGCCTGCAGCGGATCAAGGAACTGATCGCCTGCGCGTGGGTGGACATGAAGGCGAAGGACATCCCGATGAACGCGTGCGAGGCCGAGCCGCGGCCGATGCTGCTCAACGCCATGGATCGTACGATCGCCGAGATCTACATGACCGCCGCGAAGTACCGGAAGCAGCCGTATCTCCGCTACAAGCTGATCGAGACCGCCGTCGTGGTCGACGAAAAGTGGACGAGGGAACAGCACGAGCAGTTCGTCCTCGCCAAGGTGCGCGAGGACCTCGAGAAGGCGCTCGGCAAGACAGGCGAGAAGCTTGCCGTCGCGCTCGAGAACTACCACCGACTGGAGGAGCCGGTGGTGGTCCTCCTCCGCGAGCATTCGCTCACTCCGGCGCTGCTGCCGAAACTGCGGAATGACTTCAAGCACGTCACCTTCTTCGTCCTCGGCGGTGCGACGGCCGGGTCGACCGTGAATCAGGGGGGAGACCTGTTCGTCGTCCGCCCGCCGCTCGACACGACCAACGACGAAGAGAACCTCTTCCTGAAAAACCGCGACGCATTCTTCGAACTGATTCACCTGGGAGACTGAGAGTGGCCAACGAGAACGAGCAGCACCCGGTCCGTGGAGACCGCCGCGACGGCAAGTACGTCTGGAACCCGGAGATCGAGCTGGCCATCAAGGTCGCCCTCGCGACCGGACGCCCGCTCCTCCTGCGCGGTGCCACCGGCGCCGGCAAGAGCTCCCTCGCCATCGCCGAGGCGAAGAAACGGGGCTGGAGGTACTACGAACAAACCATCACCTCCCGCACCCAGGCCCGCGAGCTGCTGTGGGAAGTCGACCAGCTGGCGCGGCTGCACGACGTGAAGCAGGGAGCGGCCGAGCCGATTCGCAAGTACATCCGCCCCGGCATCCTCTGGTGGGCGATTAACCCCGACAGCGCCCGCGCGTTTGCGCCGGACGCCGAAGACCCGAACATGAACGTCGACGACGACGGAAAGAAGGTCGAGCACGCGCGGGCGGTGGTGCTGCTCGACGAGATCGACAAGGCCGATCCCGACGTCCCGAACAACCTCCTGGTCCCTCTCGGTTCGTACCGCTTCTTCATCGAAGAAGCGGTCGAGCCGATCGTGCTCGAGCGCCGCGCGCCGCCGCTGATCATCATCACCTCCAATGGCGAGCGCGAGCTGCCGCCCGCGTTCCTCCGCCGCTGCGTCGAGTACTCGATCGAAGACGCCCGCGAAGAGCGGCTGCTCGATATCGCCCAGTCGCACTTCGAGAACGACGAAACGCGCGACACCCTCCGAGCCATGCTGAACGACATCGTGGCCGCGCGTCCGTCGAACTGGAACGGCGCGCCGCTCCCGAGTCCGGCGGAGCTGATCGACTGCATCAACGCCATCCGCGGGCTGCCGCAGGAGGCGCGCGGCAACATCGCCGGCATCGTCGTCTGGAAGTCGAGCTCGTCGGAGCGGGTGGTGTGACGCCGTTCTTCTACGACCGTCTGGCGGACTACGTCCGTGCCGTGAACGCCCTCGGCGCGACTGAAGACGTGGACGCGCAGCGCGCCATCGCGCAGATCCTCGGACTGGCCGAGCCGCCGTCGCCGGCTCTCGTGCAGAAAGCGGCCGGCGGCGCTGGTGTTGCGAGCACTCCGCTGCCGCCGGAACCGGGGCGGAGAGATCCGCAAACGCCGAAGACAGCGCCCGCTCCTTCCGCCGCTTCCGCCCCGCGTCCGCGGAAACGCAAGCCGGTCTCCTACACCGTCGAGACGGCGACCGCTGCGGCGCGCGAACGACCGTCGTGGCTCGACGAGCCGGACCTCCTCGAACCGCCGCGCGCGGAAGCACCGCCGCCCGCCCGTCCCGTCCCGCTGCTGCGGCCGCGCTGGTCGCGGGCGATCCTCAGCACGGCCATGGCCACGCGGACCGAGATCAACCAGGTCGACGTCGCGGCGGTCCTCGACGCCGAGGTGCAGGGGAGGCTGTTGCGGCGCATCCCGCGGCGCATCGTGCCGAGCCTCGCGCGCGGCGTGCAGGTGCTCGTCGACCGCGGCCCTTCGTCGGAGCCGTTCCGCGCCGACCACGAGCTGCTCGTCGATCAGATCCGCTCGGTGGGCGGACGGGAGACGGTGTCGGTCGTGGAGCTCGATTCTTCGCGCGACCTCCTCGCCACGGCCGGCGATGATTCGGGCGACTACTTCGCGAGATTCCGCCCGCCGCCCGGCGTGGTGGTCGTGCTGGTGAGCGATCTCGGGATCGTGCGCGTGCCGTTCGAGGAGACCGCGCTCCCCGCCGACTGGCTCCGCTTCGTCACCCGCCTGCGCGCCGGCGGGAATCCGGTCATCGCCTTCGTCCCGTTCGGGCCGCGCCGCTGGCCGCCCGATCTCGCACGGACCATGGCGATGGTGCAGTGGGACCGCGCCACGAACGTGCAAGCGGTGCGGCGGGCCATGCGGAGGGCCTTGCGGTGAGTGCCGTGGAGCGCACCGTATCGAGCCGCGCCGAGTCGGCGATCGAGACGATGCGCAAACGCAACCCGCAGCTCCTGCGGCTGGCGGAAGCGGTGTCGTTCGCGGTGATCGTCGATCGCGCCCTTCTCCGCGCGGCGCGGCTGGAGCTCGTGCCGGGGGCGGATGCCGGCACCGAGGCCGATCTTTGGTTCAGCAGCATCATCCAGAGCCGTACCTCGGACGGTCTCGTCCTCGACCGCGACGTCGCCGAAGCGCTGCGCCGCCGGATGTCGCCCGCCCAGGTGGAGGAGGCGTGGCAGGTCACCGCGCGCGAGCACGCCGGCCTCTCGCCGTCGCTGAAGATCGAGGAGGAGATCGCCTACCTCTCCGTGAGCGCCGAGCCGGGTGCGCACGACCGGATGGTGCGGCGGATCCAGTCCGTGATCCGGGCCATGCTCAGCGGCGATCGCCCCGGCCTCGCGCAATGGGCTGCCCGCGCCCTGGCGATGTTCCCCTCGGCCATCCGCGACCTCCCGGAAACGCGCATGCTCGACGCCGGCACCCGCATCCGCCTTGGCCAGGGCGTGTCGACCGCGGCCGAGGAGGCGCTGCCGGAGTGGATGTCGCTGGTGGCGCCGGCGATGCTGGCGCGGACGCAGTTGCAGGTGGAGCTGCGGGAGAGGGAGCTGGTGCTGATCGCTGCTCGGGAGCCAAGCGGCTTCGTCATCGACGTCCCGGACACGAATCCTCTGGTGATCGAGGTGGCGTGGGAGTCGGAAGGACGTTCGCTGGCCAGGCAGGTCACGTTGCGCCGCGGCGAAACGGCACGCGTCCCGGTAGGCAATGACGTGGTGCGGCTCCGGACGATCTCGGGCGAAGAGTATCTGGTGCGGGAGGCGGCGAAGCCCTCGGAGTCGCTGGCCGCAGAGGTGATCGACTTTTCCGAGGAAATGGCGCGGCACCAGCGGTTTTTCGGGCGCGAGGAGGAGCTTGCGCGCCTGCTGCAGATGGAAGGCCGGGTCGTGATCGTCGGCGAGAGCGGCATCGGCAAGACCGCGCTGCTGTGCGAGCTGGTGCGCCGTCTGGCGCCTGCGCCGGTATTCGTACATTTCTTCCGCGCCGGGGAGCCGAGACTCGAATCGATCGAGGCGGCATCGCGATCGCTCGCGGCGCAGATCGCCATGCGCTATCGCCTCGACGAGGCAGTGGTGGATCTGCCGTTGCAGCAGGTGCTCGAGCGGCTGGCGTTGTCGCCGCGCCGGCCGGAACGGTTGTACATCGTGATCGACGACGTGCAGGACGCGACCACTGCTCACGGAGAATCGCCTGCGCTGGCGCTGGCGGAGATCCTGCCGTTCGTGCGCGAATTTGTAACCGCGTACGGGACGATGGATGCCTTCTCGGGCGGCTATTTCGTTTCCGAGCGCGTTGACCTCACGCCGGCCGATCACGCGACGCTCACCTCCTTTACCGGAGATCCGCGCCTTGCTTCCCTCAGCGAAGGGAACTTCGGAAAAGCGGAGGTGCTGAGGGTGCTCGGGGAGTCGCGGCCATTTCCTGATGCCGTCGCCGCCATCCGGAGTCGCTGGCCTGAGTTCGTGGACCTTCTCGCCGTCACGCGCCGTCCGCTTCCGAACAGAGTGGCCGGCGACACTCCGAAGACACTCGCATTTGCGCTGCGCATCGACAACCGAGGGGTGACGTTCCTCAACCGCACCCTGCGGACCGCCATCGTCCGGATCGTCCCGGCGGCGCCGGAACCGCATCGCGCGCTCATTCGGAGACTGCGGAGTGCGCTCGATGACGATGCGGTTGCCGATTACTACACATTATTCGCACCCGAACACTTGCTCGCAGCCGAAGCTGCGGAGGAAGCGCAGCGGCTCGTCGTCGATCCGACATTCATGCGCGAGGTGATCCGGCGTCATGGTGTGATGGTGATGAGGAACCACCTCCGGCGTATCGCGAAGGCAACGCAACCGACCTTGGAAACAATCTCAACTGTCGACTTTGAACGGGTCATGCTGGCGTTAGTCGTGTTCGACGAGCACCTCGACGCGCTGATCGCGCAGCCGGACGACCTCGAGGCCATTCTCGCCGCCTATTTCCCGCTCGACTCATTGCGCCTGTCACCGGCCCGCCTCGTCGCCGAGAAGGCCGAGCGCAAGCGGAACCCGCTGCCGTCGCGCCGCCACACGGAGCCGATTACCGGTTGCGCCCGCATCGACGAGAACCATGTCGCTACCTGGTCGAGCGACGGCACTCTGATGCTCTGGCCGCGGGAGGAGCGAAGCCTCGCACCGCAGGTCGTCCGCTTCGACGCTCCGATCACCGCGTACGTACAAGTCACAGATACGTTCGGCGTCGCCGGCGACGCCCTCGGCTTCGTACACGTCGTGAAGACGGACAACGGCGAGATCGTCTTCAACGCTGCCGCCCACAACGACGCCGTGGCCGGGGCCGCCATCGCTGAAGGGACCCCCCTCGTTGCCACCTGGGCCGACGACGGTGTGATCCGTCTCTGGGTCACCGCACCGCACGGCATCCTCGAAGACGCCGGCGATCTTGCCGGACATGAGGACGCGGTGACCGGCTGCGCATTCACAGGCGGCGCGCGGTTGCTCGTTTCCTCATCGCGTGATGGCACGATCCGGGTCTGGAGTGTCGCCGAGCGGAGGGCGGTGCGGGTTATCCGCAACGATTCCCCAGTTGTCGCGATGACTGTTTCTTCGGATGGACTCTGGCTGGCAGCGGTGGACGAAGCAGGTCGGCTACGGGTTGAGCCGGTAGAGATCACTGCTCACTTCCAAGCGGCATCCGTCGAAGCGGGCCATTCGGCGCGTATCAGCGGGATCACGAGATCCGAAGACGACCGGTTTCTCGCTACCTGGAGCGAAGACGGTTTCGTGGTCTTCTGGCGGATGCCTCTGGGCGAAGCGACCGCGCCCCAGCGAGGGATGGAGTTCACCACCAAGGACAAACCGGCGACTGTCGCCACCTGTGCCTTCATCCGATATCCACCCTGTCTTTTCGCCTCATGGACGGACGGCACCGCAGGCCTCCTCAGTCCGGAAAGCATCCGTCTCACACTCGAGACCGGCGGTGCCGTCATTCAGGCGGTCACCAGTTTCGATGACGAGAGATTCTGTAGCGGCGATGACCGCGGCGCGCTCGTGGAATGGTCTCCGTCGCTGGGAACCGCAGTACACGACTACTCGCGGGCACCCGAACGCATTGACGCGGTGTTGGCTGGCGTCCAAGTGCTCGTGAGCAACGGCGACAGCGTCCGGTTCGACCGTACCGAACAGAAGATCGCGCTCGCGCAACCACACATCACCGTCCGGGGAGTGCGGGCGGCTCTCTGGTCGTCATCGTCCGGCGCCCTTTACAGCGCCGGCCTGGATACCGGCCGTTTTCACAACGTGACGCAGGGCACCGAGGGCCTGCTTTCGGCGTGCGCGGTCGGAGCCAGGACGCACGCCGCAGCCGCGGGCCACGACGACGGTGCCGTGCTGCTCTTCGATTCCGAGATCAGAGTCGAAGCGCCGGTGACGCCCTCCCGCGTGACCGCGCTCGCGTTCATCGAAGACGACACGGCCCTCCTGACCGGCTATGCCAGCGGCGGGCTCACGGTGAGCCGGGAATCGGGATCGACCACGTTCGAAAAGCTGCCTGCAAGGGTCGTCGCCATCGAAGTCGACGACAAGCGGAACATCTTCGCCACGGTCTCCCTGGACGGCACGGTACGCGTCCACTCCGTTCCCGAGTCGCGACTACTCGGCCCACTCCACGGGAAAGTCGATCCCACCATCCGCTGCCGGTTCTCCCTCGAAGGCGACTTGCTGATCGGCGCCGCCCGCGATCACACCCTCCGCATCTGGAGCACCGACAACGGCATGGAGCGCGCTGTTGCCCGCGGCCACCGCGCCCCCATTACCGGTCTCGCCGTCGGCGAAGGAGTGATCTACTCCGCCTCCGAAGACCGCACCGTGCGGATGTGGGACATCAACACCGGCGAGCAACTCGCCGTCGTCTACGGCTACAACGCCTTCCGCTGCATCGACGCCAGCGGCGACGTGATCGTGGCCGGCGACGATGCCGGAGAGCTCTGGCGGTTCCGTAGGTCGGAGCCGGCGCTGGGTGGCGCGCAAGTGTTCTTTAGCCACTCCCCACAAGACGACGAGCTAGTCAGAAGACTTCGCAAAGATCTGCTGAAGTGGGGTGTCAAAGTGCGGGTCGAAACCGCGGAGCTTACTGCTGGTGACCTATTGCGCCCCAAGCTGTTGGATGCCTTCAGCCAATCGTCCGCGATGGTTGTTATCACCAGTCCCGACGCAGCCAGCAGCAGATGGGTTCAGCGGGAGTTGGAAGAGGCTCGGAGTCGCTCAAATGTGCTACTCATCCAGATTGCCGTAGGTCCTAACCGCCTTCCTTTTCCGGGTCTCACTCCCATCGACCTCTCGAACCCCCGAGACCCCTTCGCCTACGACCGTGCCTTTACCGAACTGATGTCCCGCCTCACCGAACGCTTCGGCGGTACGGAGGCGAAGTGAGTGCGGTGCCCGAGGGCGAGCCTCGGTTCGCGTACGACGCCTTTGCCAGTTATGCGACCGATCCTGATCTCGCGGTCGTGCGCGACGTGGAGCGGTTCCTCGAATCGCTGCACCGGAACCCGCTGATCCCGGAGCCGTACCGGAAGAAGCTCGAGCTGTGCGTCGACGGGAGCGACTTCAAGGTCGTCGGGCGCAGGGGAAGCGAGCCGCCCGAGCCGGTCCGGGAAATCATCGTCGGCTACATGCGCCAGTGCCGGCGATTCGTACTCTTCGCCGGGCCGAAGTCCGCGGCGCACGAGTGGGTGAACTTCGAGGCCGGATGGTGGCTCGGGCAGGACGAGCCGAGGGAAGTCTTGCTGGCTGTGACGCACGGCGAGGAAGGGGAGCCTCTCTTCCCGCAATGCATAATCGACAAAGGGCTCGACCGCTCGCTGTGGTTCGACCTCCGCGGCTATCACACGGGCCGCAAGGCGAAGAGGCCGTACGCGGAAGAGCGATTGCGCCTCGCGGCCGCGCTTCTGGAGACCAGCCCGGCCGAGCTGATCGCCGGCTGGAAAGTGGAGGCGGCGAACGCGCGGCGACGGCAGAACCGGATCCGCGCCGGCGTGCTCACCGTCATCCTCGGCCTGCTCGTCGTGGCCGGAATTGCGATTGCCCGCTGGCGCGACAACGCCCGCGCCGCGCGCGCGTCCGGCTGGGCGCTGCTGAGCGAGCAGATCGCCGCGCCGCAGGCGAACCGCGGCCTCGATCGCCTTGCGTATGCGCTCGCGGCGTTTCGCGAAGGCCCGACCGCGCGATCGTATGCGGCGCTGCAGCAGGCCATGGCTCCGCTGCCCGTGCCGGTGGGAGCGTTTCGCATCGAGGGAGGGAAGGCCGCGCAGGCGCTCCGCTTCCTCGAGCACGACCAGCTCCTGTTCACCGCCGGCCACACCGGCAACGCGCAGTTTACCTCCACCATCAACTGGCGCGTCACGAGCCGGCTGACGCTCTCCGGCCGCGCGTATGCGGTGGCCGTCCATCCAGGCCGGCCGCTGCTGGCCGTCGCCACCGGCCGCGGGGTCGACCTCGTCGAATATTCGATGAGTGCGAACCGGATCGTTGCGCATGCCGCCTCCGTGGGACGCATGCAGGCGGTGGCGTTTGCGCCGGATGGAGAGGCGCTGTATGCAGGGGATTTCGACGGGAACGTCTACCAGTACGCCCTTCCCGAGGACGCGCGGCAGTCCTGGACGGCCGTCCGCTCGGCCAGGGTGCTCGACGACATCGGTGCGGGAGTCGGCATCGTCGGCTTTGCGCCGGCGTGGCGGGAGCGGCGGATCACCGTCATCGGGATTCAGGGCAATCTCTGCACGCTCGAGCTGGGGTCGTGGACCGCGCGATGCGCCGCGGAACGGACCGAAAAGGTGCACGGTGTCGCCGTCGCGGCGCAGGGCCATGTTGCCGTTGCGGCCGAGGCTCGCGGGAGCGTGCGGATCTTCCGCGCGGCGACGGGAGAGACGCTCGCGTCCATCGCCGCTCCGCCCGAGGATTCGAAGCAGGTCTCGACCGGCGTCGCTGTTTCGGATGACGGCGAGCTCGTTGCCGTGACCGCGCATGACGGGACGGTGCGGGTCTATGCCGCGCCGGCCTGGAGACTCACCAACGTCGTCGTCGGCGAACAGGCCGCGCACAGCGTAGCCTTCTCCTCATCGGGCCTGCGGCTCGCGACCGGTTCGGCCGAGGGACAGGTGACGCTCTGGAATCCCGGGCGCGGCGCAGATGCCTGGAGCGCCTCCGGCGTGCTCGCCGCGGCTGTCGATTTGCTCCGGGGGCGGGTCGTTACGCTGACGCGCTCCGGGATGCAGGCGCGAGCCGAGGCCGGCGGCGCGGGCGACGCCGCGATCTCCTGGACTCATCCGCCGTTCCGGCCCGACCGGGTCAGCCACTTTGCCCTGACACGTGACGGGAGCGCGGTCGCCGCGCGTTTCGACCGCGGCGATCGCGTCCTGGTCTGGCGTTTCGACGCGCGCACGGGCCGGTTCGCCTGGGCCATCCCGAAGACTCTGCAGCACGCTAACGAGCCGGGAAACGTGGCCGTGGTGTCGTCCATCGTCGCCGGTCCCGGCCCGTCGCAGCTCGTGACCACCGAAAGCTTCCAGAGCAGGGCCGCGACCCTCTGGGATGCCGCCGGGCAACGGCTGTTTCGCGTGCCGATGGAGGACCAGGTGTTCCGCGCCGCGGCCGGGAAGGAGCTGATTGCCGTCGCCGACCGCTCCGGTTTCGTCCGCGTCGTCTCGCTGCCGCGGCGTGCCGACGTCGCGGCCTTCAGTGTGGGCGGGATGCCATTGCTGCTCGCAATGGATCGCGACGATCGCACACTGTTCGTCGCCTGGTCGAAAGCCGGCGCTCACCGCGCGTGTTTCTACGACCTGGCCGCGACGCCGCTCGCGTGCCGCGTCGTGCCGCTCGGCGGCGCTCCCGTTCAGGCGCTCTTCTCGCCGCGCGGCCGCTACCTGGCCGTCGCCGAAGCCGGCGGCATCCGCGGCGGCCGGACCGTTCTTCGCGATCGTGCCGGAAGCTGGAAACCGCTCCCGCTCGCCTCCGGCTCGCTCGCCCACCACCTTGCCTTCAGCGACGACGAACGTTTCATCGCCGCCGGTCACGACCAGCGCGGGGTCTCGATCTTCAATACCTTTGACGGCTCGCAGATCGCCGAGATCCCCGTCGGAGCACCACTGAAAACGATCGCCATCCTTGCCGATCCCGCACAGACGCTGGTGACCCTGTCGGAGAACCAACTGCTGCAGGCGTGGCGCTGGAAACCGGCCGATGTGATCCACGAAGCCTGCCGCCGCTGGCCGATTTCGTATCGGCCGTCCGCATTACCCGGCACGACACCGATCCCGCCGCGCGATGAGCTTTGTACGCCCCGGTAAGGGAGTCGCCCGAGAGCCTGTTCTGTCGCCCGCTACGCGGGCTCACCCAGAACGCTCGTGGGACCCGGCCTGAAAGGCCGGGCCTACAGATCTTTCGCCGCCTTCGGCGGCTTTCGGGACGAGTGCCCAACAAAAAACCGGCCGGGCGCTGGCGCGCCCGGCCGGGGTGGGGACTGCACGGTGGCCTACTGCTTCGGCAGGCCGTTCGTGACCGGCTTCGGGTCGCCTTCCACCGGCTTGCGGGTCCGGCTGGTGCGGAGGTGGCGTTTCATTTCGGCGATGTAGGGGAGGAGCTCGCTGTATTCGCCGGAGCGGGCGAGCTGGCGGAGGATCTGGTAGGTCTGCAGGGCGACCAGGCCGAGGGTCTGGCGGCGCAGGCGGTTGGCGGCGCCGATGCCCTGCTGCGTGACCTGCAGCTCGTCCCCCGCCTTTGCCCAGCGCACCAGCTCATCGTTGCCGTTCTTCAGCGTGTCGCTGTTCTGTCCGAGCAGCTCCTGGACCAGCGGCACCTTGCTGATGACGTTGATGGCCGCCTGCACGAACCGGGGGTTGACGTTGACCCGGCC
The DNA here is from genome assembly GCA_035629865.1 of Thermoanaerobaculia bacterium. Taxonomy (GTDB): domain Bacteria; phylum Acidobacteriota; class Thermoanaerobaculia; order Gp7-AA8; family Gp7-AA8; genus QHVT01. The sequence goes on from DASPHC010000027.1 coordinate 59,351, forward strand.
GTTCATCGCGCGGCTCTCCTCGGCGCGCAGCTGCGTGAAGAGCGGTATCTGCTCCTGCATGGTCTGCAACTGCTCGATGAACTGCTCGGGGGTGAGCACCGTCTCGATGGTGCTCGGGATGGGTTTGGGATTCTCGATCTTCATGGGGTTCTCCTCTCTGCCCGCTTTCGTTCGGGCGTGGTCGACCGGGCCCGGCTCGGTGGACACCGGGCCCGGTTGAGCGGCCGGCGACACGCCGTCCGCTCCGAGGTGGATGAATCCCGAAGCCGCGGTCTTCGGGGGCTGGATGGCGGCTGCCGGCCCGCCGGGAGAGGGACTGCGGCTGGAGGAGCTCAGCTCGACTCCGCGGAGGACGCGACGGGGATGACTCCTGCCCCTGGGTCGCGTCACGCTGCCAACACACCGTCGTGGTCCGGCAAACAACCACCCCGATGTGTCGAGAAACACACTGCATCCATTGCCGTTCGCACGCAAGTCGAGGGGATGAGGTTGGGCGCTCGTTCACCGTTTCGTCACAGGAGACAGTGGCGAATGACGCGCGAGAGCGCGAGACGACCGCGGCGTCGCAGAGATCGGCTGCGACGCCGCAACGAGACTCTGCGACGCTGCAGAAATCCGCTGCGGCGCCGCAGTGGGGGGACTGTGACGGCGCGGTGATTCATCGCGATGCCGCGATGAGAGTCTGCGACGCCGCGGCGATTGGCTGCAACGCCGCGATCACGTTCTGCGGCAGGGGACGAGAGCGTCTGCGTGTCCGCAGAACCGGTGCTCGTTCCGCCAGCCCGTTCTCAGACGTGCGATCGGCGGCGTACACTTCGGCTTCCCAGCATGAGCTCCAACGCCGAAGAACGAGTTGTGACCTGGAACGCGGATAAGCAATCGTGGGAGGAGTTTTATCTCGATCCGTCCATCCGCGACGTCGAGGTTCTCGAAATTTACGGCACAAAAGTCAGGTCCGTCCCTCAGCAGGTCGCCCGACTGAAAAAACTCCGGCGCCTCGACCTTCGCGAACCAGTGTTCGAGTCTGTTCCCGATATCCCTGGATTGATGCTCAATTGGGACACATACCTCAACGTCAAAGACGGGATCTCGCCGGCACACGTTCTCGGGCTCCAGTTCGCAGACGCTCCCTCCACGCTCACATCGGCGGTCCGGTCGATGACGAATCTCCGCTCCCTGCGGCTTCTAGCGCCTCTGCAGTGCGTGCCGAAAGACATTGGTGATCTGAGGCACCTCGAGGAGTTGGAGATCGTGTTTGAGGTGGGGGCCAAATTTCCCACCGAGCTTCTCCGGCTGACGGCTCTCGAGACGCTGCGTCTCAGGGGCGGTCTGTCCGTGATTCCGGATGATCTCGCAAAACTCTCAAGGCTACGAGATCTCAACCTGGTTAACAATCCACTCCAAGCCGTTCCCCGCGCCATTCGCCACCTGCCGAAACTGCGTGTCCTGAATCTCAGTGGCACCGGCCTGACCGAGCTGCCGGACTGGCTGGGGGAGATGCAGAGTCTCGAGGTGCTCTGGCTGTTCAACAATCACCTGCAGTTTTTTCCGGACGCGTTGTGCAACTTACAGCAGCTCGAGGCGCTGAGCCTGTCTTGGAACGATATCCAATCTCTTCCTGATTCCTTTACGCGACTGGCGTCATCGCTTCGCGTTCTTGATCTGTCGTGGAACCCGCTGGATGTTGTTCCCACGCCCGTTTTCTCTCTTGCTTGTCTCGAGACGTTGGATCTATCCGGGATTTCGCCCTCAAGGGCGCCGAAAGGCGTCGATCGGTCTGCGTACGTCAAGGTCATCCCCGAACAACTCCTCGACCTCCCCAACCTTCGCATTCTCCAGCTCGACAACCAGCCCATCGAAACCCCGCCCCCCGAGGTCGTTGCCACCGGCATCGAGGGGATGCGCGCGTATTACCGCCAGCTCCGGGAGGGGACGGATTACCTCTGCGAATCGAAGCTGCTGATCGTGGGGGAAGGTGGCGCCGGGAAGACTTCCCTGGCGAGAAAAATCGACGATCCCGACTACGAGCTGAAAGACGACGAGAAGTCGACCGAGGGGATCGGGGTCATTCCGTGGAGTTTTCCTACCCGCATCCGGGTCGAGGGAAAGCCGGAGACGATGCCGCGCGACTTCCACGTCAGCATCTGGGACTTCGGCGGGCAGGAGATCTACCACGCGACGCATCAGTTCTTCCTCACGAAGCGCTCGCTCTACGTGCTCGTGGCCGACAGCCGGAAGGAAGACACCGACTTCCAGTACTGGCTGAACATCGTCGAGCTGCTCAGCGACGGCAGTCCGCTGCTCATCGTGAAGAACGAGAAGCAGGACCGGCGGCGCGACATCAACGAGAGCCGCCTCCGGGGCCGGTTCGGCAACCTGCAACGGGTGCTGCCCACCAATCTCGCCACGAACCGCGGGCTCGATGAAGTCGTGAAGGTCATTCGCGAGGAGTTGGAGCGGCTGCCGCACATCGGCAGCCCGCTGCCCAGAACGTGGCGCCGCGTGCGCGAGGTGCTGGAGCAGGATGGCCGCGATCACATCCCGGTCGAGGAGTATCTCGGCATCTGCCGCGACAACGGCTTCACCCGCGAGGCCGACATGTTCCAGTTGAGCGGCTACCTGCACGACCTCGGCGTCTGCCTGCATTTCCAGGACGACCCGCTGTTGCGGAAGACGGTGATGCTGAAGCCGCGCTGGGCGACCGACGCGGTGTACCGCGTGCTCGACAGCAAGCGGGTCATCGACCGCCACGGACGCTTCACGTTCCAGGACCTGAGCGTGATCTGGTCGGAGCCCCGCTATGCGGCGATGCGCGACGAGCTGGTGCAACTGATGATGAAGTTCCAGCTCTGCTACCCGTTGTCGACGAAGGAGCTCCTCGCGCCGCAGCTCCTGGAGTCGAATCCGCCGGCCTATCCATGGGAGGAGCAGGGAAATCTCGTCGTCCGTTACGAGTACGAGTTCATGCCGAAGGGCATCCTCACGCGCTTCATCGTGGCGACGCATTTCCTGATCCCCAACGAAGAGTGGCTCTGGAGGGACGGGGTCGTGCTGGAGCGCGGCGGCACGCGCGCCGAGGTCATCGAGGACTATCCGGAACGCCGGATCACCGTGCGCCTTGCCGGGCCGGAGAAGCAGGAACTGCTGGCGATCGTCGATCACGAACTGGACAAGATTCATCGCGGTTATCCGCGGCTGAAGATGAGCCGGCTAATCCCGTGTCATTGCTCGACCTGCCTGGCAGGACAGGCTCCGCGTTTTTACCCTTACGAGACCCTGCTGAAATTCGCGCGCGACGGCCGGCCCATTCAGTGTCCCGAGAGCTATGACATGGTCGACGTACAGGGCCTCATCGCCGCGGTGTTCCCGAAGACGTCCTCCGTCAAGTGGGACGACCTCGATGGCACGGCGGGAGTGCGGTCTTTGCGAGCGGAGGCAAGCGCGCCGGCAGAATCACAGCAGGAAGTCTTCGTCTCCTACGCCTGGGGCGGCGAGAGCGAGCAGATCGTGGATCGCCTGGAGCAGACCTTCCGCGAGCGCGGCATCGCGGTCGTCCGTGACAAGAGCGAGATGCAGTACCGCGACTCGATCCAGGACTTCATGCGCCGCATCGGACGCGGGAAGGCGATCGTGGTGGTGCTCAGCAGGAAGTACCTCGAGTCGACGAGCTGCATGTTCGAGCTGACGCAGATCGCCGATCGTGGAGAGATGCGCAAACGGGTGTTTCCGATCGTCCTCGAGGACGCCGGGATCTTCGAGGCGGTTGACCGCGTCGCGTACGTGAAAGCGTGGGAGTCGAAGATCCGAAAGCTCAACGCCGCCCTCAGGAAGGTGAACCAGGAGGACCTGAAAGGCATCCGGGAGGAGCTCGACCTCTACGCGGAAATCCGCCGCACCATCACGCAGCTCATGGAGATCCTTCGCGACATGAACGCCTTCACGCCGGCCGAGCATCTCGACTCCCGCTTCACGGCGCTGACGAGCGCGATCGAGGAGCAGATCCGGTCGTAACGCGCCCGGAGGACACCGTCGCGACGACGCCATCCCCGGTTTACGTTTGTTCACCGTTTCTCCCTCCGTCGTCCATTGCTCTTCGCCACTCTTTCTCCCAGATTGGAGAACGAAGGAGACGGCATGTTCAGACGGTTGATGAATTTCGACGAGTTCCGCGCCGCGTACGCGGGGATCACCAGTGCAGGGGCGTTCGCCGAGGCGGTGCGGCAGCAGCGCGAGTACTTCCGCGACCCGCAGGCGGCGGAAGCGGTCCTGGGCGATGAGTCGCTCCGGCTCGTCGGCTGGATCCCGTGGGATGGGCAGGCCGCGGCGGTGCGCGCGTAATGAGCGGCGGCGAGGCCGCGGCGCGCGCCGGCTGGCGTGCCGCGGTGGCCATCGGAAAGCTCGCCGAGGACGTGGCCGCGCTGCCCGTCCCCGGCGAGACCGCGCGGGCGTTCCTGCTCGGGATTGCCGATGCGCTTGCAATGCGAGGGAACGACGGGGGGCCTCCGGCGGGCGGGCCCGGCCCGCGGCGTTTGTTTTCGCTCGGACCGCGTTCAGCGCGACCAGCGCCCGTTCAG
>DASPHC010000028.1:0-28025 GCA_035629865.1 Thermoanaerobaculia bacterium
CGTGTGGAAAACAACTATACGCCCGTGTGCGTTCCCACCACACAGGGAACGACGAGGGGCCTCCGGCGGGCGGGCCCGGCCCGCAGCGTTGGTTGGCCTAGCCTGAACGCGCGCTGGTCGCACGGAACGCGGTCCGGTGCGAAAACAAACGCTGCGGGCCGGGCCCGCCCGCCGGAGGCCCCTCGTCGTTCCCTGGGTGGTGGGAACGTGCATGGGCGTATAGTTGTTTTCCACACGAATCCATGCAAATTGCCATCGCCGTTGGCCTCATCCTCCCCGTACTCTCCAAGACCGTTGCCGAAGAGCATCTCGAAGAGCTGGCCAAGCTCATCGAGACCGCCGGCGCCACCGTGAAAGGGCGCATGCTGGCCCGTCGCCCCGCGCCCGACGCCGCCACGTACGTCGGCAAAGGAAAAGCCGAGGAGATCCTGAAACTCGTCGAACAGCACGAGGCCAGCCTCGTCGTCTTCGACGACGACCTCTCCCCGGCCCAGGTGCGCAACCTCGAGAAGATCATGGAAGGGAAAGCGAAGGTCATCGACCGGAGCGCCCTCATCCTCGACATCTTCGCCGGCCGCGCCCGCACCCGGGAGTCCCGCACGCAGGTCGAGCTGGCCCAGCTCGAATACATGCTCCCCCGCCTGACGCGGGCCTGGACCCACCTCGAGCGGCAGGCCGGCAGCAGCGGCTCGGGCGGAGCCGGAGGCGGTGCACGCCGTGGTGTCGGTGAAACGCAGCTCGAGCTCGACCGCCGCATCGTCCGGACCCGGATCGCCAAGCTCAAGGAAGAGCTGCAGAAGATCGAAAAGCAGCGCGACACCCAGCGCAAATCGCGCGAAGCGGTCTTCACCGTGGCGCTGGTCGGCTACACGAACGCCGGCAAGTCGACCATGTTCAACCGCCTGACCCGCGGCGGGACGGTCGCGATGGACCAGCTCTTCGCCACGCTCGACTCCAAGACCCAGAAGATCGCCTTCGAGATGCCGATCGAGACGGTGGTCGTCGACACGGTCGGCTTCATCCGCAAGCTCCCCCACCATCTCGTCGCCTCGTTCCGCTCGACGATGGAAGAGGCGGTTGCGGCCGATCTGGTGCTGCACGTGATCGACGCCAGCCACCCGCAATACGACGATCAGCGCGAGATCGGCGAGCAGGTCCTCAGCGACCTCGGCGTCGACGCCGCGCGCATCATCGAGGTCTACAACAAGTGCGACCAGGTCGACGAGCACTTCGACATCCGCCGCCGCGACGCGGTGGTGGTCTCCGGGCTCACCGGCCAGAACATCGAGCGCCTGGTGGAGCTGATCCGCTCGCGCGAGCGCGCCGGCGGCGAGCACCTCCAGCTCGAGATCCCGCACACCGAATCCCGCACCCTGGCCCGCCTGCACGAGGTGGCCGAGGTGTACGAACAGACCAGCAACGACGAATCGGTCTCCGTGAACGCCTGGGTGCCCAACGACTCGGTGTATCTGTTCAAGGAGTTCACGGTGCGGGCCGGCCGGGAGCGACGCACGGCGTAGGTTGGATTGGGGATTGAGAATTTGCACTGCTCCTCAGCTGCCTACAGCAGCTGAGAAACATGATGGGTTGATGTTGGTCTTCTGAATGCGTCCTGCTCAGCACTATCCTCAATCCCCCATATCATCGCCCCTGCCCCATGAAGATCCGTCCCGCAGGCGCTGCCGATCGAGAGCGCATCCACGACATCCTGGTGGCCACGGCCCGGTTCACTCCGCAGGAGATCGGGTGGGCGATGGAGCTGGTGGATCTGGCGCTCGCGCATCCGCAGAAGGGGGAGTACGCCGCGGCCGTCGTCGAGGAACCGGACAGCGGGCCCGCCCGGGCGGTGCAGGGATACGTGCTGTATGGCCCGACGCCGATGGCCGAGGGAGTGTTCGACCTCTACTGGATCGCCGTCGACCCGAAACAGCAGGGTCATGGCCTCGGGCAGGTACTGCTGCGCTTCGTGGAGAACGAAGTCCGGCGCCAGTCGGGGCGGATGCTGCTCATCGAGACCTCGTCGAAACGGAGCTACGCGCCGACAGTCCGTTTCTACCAGAGCGCCGGGTACCGCGAGATCTCGCGGATCAAGGACTTTTATAGAATCGAAGACGACAAAGTCGTGTTCTGCAAGCATCTGGCGGCGTCATGACCTTCGCTCCCACCGTCACGCTGTACGTCGCACTGGCCTGCTATACGCTCGGCACCCTGGCCGCGCTGGCATCGCTGTTCTCGCGTGACAAGCGCCTGCAGTACCTCGGACTGGTCGCCATGATCGGCGGTTTCGTCGCCCACACCGTCTGGATCGGGACGATCTGCGTCAACACCGGGCACCCTCCCATCACCAACCTCCCCGAGGCGGTCAGCTTCGTGGCCTGGCTCGTGTTCGCGTTCGAGCTGGCGCTCTGGATCCGCTACCGCGTCTACGCGGCGGTCTTCTTCGTCTACCCGCTCGTCCTCCTGATGCTGACGATCTCCGCGGTGGTCGGGGAGAACTTCCAGGTCCTCGATCCGAACCTTCGCTCGAACGTCTTCACCGCCCATCTGCTGCTGTCGACCGTCGGCGTCGCCAGCCTGCTGATCGGACTAGCGTTCAGCCTCCTCGCGCTGATGCAGGATCGCGCCCTGAAGAACAAGACCCGCGGGCGGCTGTGGGAATGGATCCCCAGCCTCGACATCTGTAAGAAGGTCAGCTACCGGGCGCTGGCGATCGGCTTCAGCATCTACACGCTGGGGCTGCTGGCCGGCGTGCTCTGGTCGTACCGCACGGACGCCGGCTTCATGGACCTGCGGGTCAAGCAGATCGGCGCCGTGACGGCGTGGATCCTCTTCGGCGTCCTGCTGCAGTCGTTCATCACCAACACCTATCGCCGCAAGCGGACGCTGTTCATCTCCGCCGGCGCGTTCGTCGCCATCGTCGTGGCGATGCTGGGGATCCGGGGCTGACGATGCCGCTGATCCTCGTCGGCCTCAATCACCGCACCGCCCCGGTCGACGTCCGGGAGCGGCTGAACGTTCCGGACCATAAGCTTGCCGAGACGACGCTCGAACTGCGCGACCTCGAAGGAGTCGACGGCGCGACGGTGATCTCGACCTGCAACCGCGTCGAGGCCGTCGTTTCCACGCGCGACGAGGACGTGATCGCGCACCTCGTCGACTGGCTCGCCGCCCGGGCGTCGACCGTCCGCACCGATCTCGAGAGGCACCTCTACATCCTCCGCCACGGCGACGTGGTCCGGCACCTCTTCCGCGTCGCTTCCGGCCTCGACTCGATGATCCTCGGCGAGCCGCAGATCGGGGGGCAGGTCCGGAAGGCGTTCCATGCCGCGATGGAGCTCGGCACGCTCGACCCGCTCCTCCAGCAGGTGTGCGAGCACACCCTGCGCGTCTCCAAGCGGGTGCGCACCGACACCGGCATCGGCGAGCACGCGGTCTCGGTCCCATACGCGGCAGTGGAGCTGGCGAAGAAGATCTTCGGCGATCTCCGCGGCCTGCAGGTGCTGCTCCTCGGCGCCGGGGAAATGGGGGAGCTGACCGCGGAGCATCTGCACGCGCAGAACGTGAAGCAGGTCTTCGTCGCCAATCGCTCCTTCGAGCGGGCGTCCGAGCTGGCCGAGCGTTTCGAAGGGGCGGCGGTCAACTTCGACCGCATCGACGAGCAGCTTCACCGCTGCGACATCGTCGTCGCCTCCACCGGCGCGCCGCATTTCCTGATCGAGCCGCAGCACGTCACCCGGGCCCTCGAGGCGCGGCGCAACCGGAACCTCTTCCTGATCGATCTCTCCGTACCGCGCAACATCAACCCGGCGGTGGCGGGGATCGACGGCGCGTACCTCTACAACGTCGACGACCTGCAGCAGGTCGCGGACGCGAACCTCGAGCTGCGGCAGCGCAAGGCGCTCGACGCCGAGGAGATCGTCCTGCGCGAGGTGGAAGCGTTCCGCAAACGCCTCGTCGCGCAGGACGCCGTGCCGACCATCCTCGAGCTGCAGCAGCGGCTGGAAGCAATCCGCACCGCGGAGCTGGAGAAATGCCTCCGCAAGATGGGCCCGATGACGGCCGAGCAGCATCAGGCGGTGGAGATGTTCTCCAGCCAGCTCGTGAACAAGATCCTCCACTACCCGATCCTCGAGCTCAAGGAAGCCTCCGACGAGCCGCAGGAGCGCGAGTCGCTCCGCCGCACGATCCGCAAGATCTTCGGACTCCGATGACGGCACGGAAGTCGGTACGCATCGGCACGCGGGGCAGCGCACTCGCCCTGTGGCAGGCAAATGAGGCGGCCCGCCGTCTCGCCGCGGCCGGCTACGAGCCGGAGATCGTCACGGTGAAAACGACCGGCGACGTACGCCACGACGTCTCCCTCGCCACGATCGGCGGCAAGGGGCTGTTCATCAAGGAGCTGGAAGAAGCGCTCGAGCGCGACGCGATCGACCTCGCCGTCCACAGCCTCAAGGACGTGCCGTCGATCATCCCCGAGCACTTCGTCCTGGCCGCTTTCCTGGAGCGCGCCGATCCGCGCGACGCCTGGGTGCACGTCGACGGGAAGCCCATCGCCGCGATGCCGGACGGCTCGGTGATCGGCACGAGCGCGCCGCGACGACGAGCGCAGCTCGCGGCGCTCTTTCCCGGCTTGCGGGTCGAAGACATCCGCGGCAACGTCGACACGCGCATCCAGAAAGCGCGCGACGGCAAGTACGCCGGGATCATCCTCGCCAGCGCCGGCCTGACCCGCCTCGGCCGCGCGGCGGAGATCACCTCCTGGTTTTCGGTCGACGAAATGCTGCCGGCGGCCGGCCAGGGGATCGTGGCCATCGAGTGCCTGGCGTCGAACGGCTTCGCCCGCGAAGCCGCCTCGCAGCTCGACCACGAGCCGAGCGCGATCGCCGCCCGGAACGAGCGCGGGGTGCTGCAGAAATTCGACATGCGGCTCGACTGCTACTCCGCCGTCGCCGTTCATTACTCGGAGGGGAAGTTGCGCGCATTCCTGTCGAACGGCACCCGCTCCATCCGCGCCGAGGGGAGCGTGGTCGACGAAGTCTACGACCGCCTCGTCGCGCAGGGCGCCGAGGAGCTGCTTTGAGCGGGAAGGTCTACCTCGTCGGCGCCGGTCCGGGCGATCCGGGCCTGCTCACCATGCGCGCTGCGGAGCTGATCGCAAAGGCGGACCTCGTGGCGCTGGACGCACTGGTCTCAAACGACATCGCCGCGCGCATCCCGAAAACGGCCAAGGTCGTCTACGTCGGCAAGCGGGCCAGCGACCACGCATTGCCGCAGGACCAGATCAACCAGCTCCTCGTCTCCGAAGCAAAGAGCGGCAAGCTCGTCGTCCGGCTCAAAGGAGGCGACCCCTTCGTCTTCGGCCGCGGCGGCGAAGAGGCCGAGGAGCTCGTGGCAGCCGGCGTCCCGTTCGAGATCGTCCCCGGCATCTCCTCCGCGATCGCCGGCCCCGGCTACGCCGGCATCCCGGTCACCCACCGCGCCTACGCAACCTCGGTGACGCTCGTGACGGGACACGAGGCCGACTCCGGCTCCACCGGCATCCGCTGGCCCGCCCTCGCCCAGCTCGACGGCACCATCGTCTTCCTCATGGGCTTCGCCAACCTCCCCTCGATCGTCGAAAACCTCACCGCCCACGGCATGCCCCCCGACCGCGGCTGCGCCGTCATCTCCAAAGGCACACGCCCCGACCAGCGCACCGTCGCCGGCACACTGCGAGACATCGCCGCCCGCGTAGCCGAGGCGAAGCTGGAGACCCCTGCGCTGATCGTGGTCGGCGACGTGGTGAAGCTGCACGACACCATCAACTGGTTCGAAAAACGGCCGCTGTTCGGGAAACGCGTAGTGGTTACGAGGGCGCGCGAACAGGCGTCGGAGCTGAAACGCCTGCTGGAAGAGTCAGGCGCGCAGGTTCTGCAGTTCCCGACCATCGAGATCGTGCCGCCGGCATCGTTCTCTTCTCTGGATGTTGCGATCGACGAGCAATTCGATTGGCTGGTGTTTACCTCTACGAACGGCGTGGCTGCGTTCTTTTCGCGCTTGTTCGCGAAAGCGAAGGACGTGCGCGCGCTGGCGGCGGCGAAGATTGCGGCGATCGGGCAGTCGACCGCGGACGATCTGCGCACGCGGGGCGTGAATCCGGATGTCGTGCCGGAACGCTTCATCTCCACGGAACTCCTGCCGCTGCTACCTGCAGACCAGACCGGACTTCGCACCGCGGTCATTCGCGCCGAGGAAGGACGGGATGAGCTGATCGATGAGCTGCGGCGGCGGGGCGGGGATGTGCATCTCGCAGTGGCGTATCGGACGATAGCCGCGGATTACGATCTGGAAGAGTTACGCGGATTGATCGCCACCGACGCCATTGACGTTGTGACCTTCACCAGTGCGTCGACCGTCGATCACTTCTTCGCCAGGCTGACGGATGAAGAGCGGACGGGGGTCATGAATCGAGCCGTGCTGGCCTCAATCGGTGAGACCACGAGCGCGGCGATCCGCAAATATGGGAAGGCTCCGGATGTTGTGGCGGAGAAGGCAACGATCCAGGCCCTGCACGACGCGGTGGTGGAGCGGGTGGCCGGGGTGAGGGCGCAGTAGTCAACACCGACCCTGTTTGTCATCCTGAGCCACAGACATTTCCCCACGTGCAGAGAGCACGGCGGCGAAGGACCTGGGCGGGAGGGGGAGCGGTGGACGTGCCTCCCACCCCACCCACCCGGGGTCCTTCGCCGCCATGCATTCGGCTTCGTGGGGCAATTCCTGTGGCTGAGAGAGCCGGGTGCGCGGGCATGAGGGAAAGCATCTCGGCGATGGAACGCGTGCCGATGGGCTACTGCGGCCGCGCTGGATGTACAATTTCCGTCAATCCCCACGGAGGACTCGATGGCACTTGACGAGATCGACCCGGAGCGTCGCGCACTATTCGGATTTCAATGGGGGTTCCGCTCGTACCGCGGCTGGTTCGACGTTTTGTTCGAAGAATATAGTCTCTATCCTTACCTGAACATCACAAGGCAAGAAACGCATGACTTGCTCTACAAGAAGAATCTTCTTCTTCGGCTGATTCCTGTCTTCTCGAAAGAGTTACGCATCACGACGCTTCTCAATAAAATTATCGGTATGGACCTGCTGACTGATAAAAGCGGTACCACCGGAGTGGTTGAGCAGGTAGCGACAATTCTGGTCGACGAAGTAGAGAGTCGCCGTACCATTGAGAAGCGGATCGCCGATGTTGAAGCCCGTCTCATCAAGAACGGCCGATATTTTTCAGGTCTTACTCACCACATCTATGGCCGCCCGAGCGATGTGGTCGTGAAAGATCGTACGCCTGCCGCGGAGGGTTCCCTCATCGCGGTCGAGGGTGTTCTTAATCATGTCGACGCTGTCAAGGAGTCCAATCCGGCTCTCGCGCGTGCTTTTGATGGCAGTGGTATCGCATGGTTCTTGGCTGACTTCCCATACTTTGACATGTCTGCCGCTAACCCCAATTATGATGGTAATGTAGTCGGCGTTCGGGTTGATGACGCCATGATTTCGATCTTGACGTCAATGCCATTCGATCAAAGTGTGGGTTGGTATCCCTACGTTACATTGTTCGGTGTGTTTCACAATTCTCTTTCACCAAAGTATCCGCAGATAAAGGTCGTCGATTGGTGTTGGACTAAGCTCCGCCTGCCGAAGTCATACGACGAATTGCCGAAGCTGTTGCAGGATATGATGGCGGAAAGCGCTGATCCTGCGCGGTCATCAATTGCGCACCGACCATGGATCGATTTCACACGAGCACGTGACATCCCGATGTTCCTGAGTGCCATCCAAATCGTCAATCGCGTCGCCAATATCAACTACGATCTGGTTCGCAGCGATACAAAAGCGCTCGCGACGCAGGCACTTGCCTCCGCGCCGGGGAAGATGCCCTCAAAAATTGCGGCTTATTTTAGCGAATAGCGCCTTGCTGCAATGCATTTGTAACGCGCGCCGCCTAACGTCACCGCTGAAGCTGCTGCGGCTTGGGCTTCGGCCCGGCAGCCGAGCTCCCGGCTTCGGTCCGCCGGCCGAGCCGGCTGCTTTATAGCAATACGCCAGTCGTTGCATGCTGTCCGCTTGTCAGGGCCTGATTGATGGCCGTCATCACGCGATCGGCTGAACCGATCGTCTCTTCGACGACCAGGACCAGATCTCGATACAGCGGTTTCCGCTTCTCTTTGAATCGTGCATTCAGAATCCCAAGCGCGCGCCGTCTGGCCCGTCAAGCGTAGTGCCTCCGAGCGTCGATGTTCCGGTTCGCGGATACGGTAGGTTCCGTCCGCCGTATCTGTTTACCGGCGGCAGTTGATTTGATGACGGGCCGGAACGAGAATGTGAGATGTGAGTGGCGTGGCGGGAGAGCTGGAGGAACTGCGGCGCGAACTGCAGGCGTTACGGGAACGCGTTGCGGCGCTCGAACGCGAGAACGCAGCATTGCGTAAGGCGCTCGAAGAGGCACGGCGCTCCGGCAAGCGGCAGGCTGCACCCTTCTCGCGAGGCACGAGGAAAGACAATCCGAAGAAGCCGGGACGCAAGGCCGGAAGCGCATATGGCTCACAGGCCCGCCGTGAGCCGCCGAAGAGTGCCGACGAGAAGGTCACCGTCGACTGCCCCCTGATCTGCCCCCACTGTGGGGGAGGTGTGCGCTTGGAAGGGAAGTCGAGTCAGTACCAGACCGACATTCCTCGGATCGAGCCGACGACGACGGCGTTCGAGATCCATTACGGTCGCTGCATCCGCTGCCACCGCCTCGTGCAGGGGCGCGATGCCCGGCAGACCTCCGATGCCACTGGCGCAGTGGGCGGTGTGCAGATCGGACCAAATACGATCGCCATGACCGCGCATCTGAACAAGGCCTGCGGGATGTCCTATGGACGCATTGCCGAAGTCTTCGCGCAGATGTTCGCGTTGCGGGTAAGCCGTTCGACACTGGCGCGCTCTCTGTTGCGGCTGGGACGCCAAGCCACCCCGACGTACGGAAACCTGATCGAGCGCGTCCGCGGTTCACCAGTGGTCTCGCCAGACGAAACGGGGTGGCGCATCGGCGGAGACAAAGCATGGCTCTGGACGGTAGCCACACCCGACACGACGGTGTACCAGATCGAGCCGGGTCGCGGGTACGCAGAGGCAGCCAAGCTGCTCGGTGAAGACTTCGACGGAGTGCTCTGTGTCGATGGCTGGGCGCCCTACCGCGGCTTCGAGCACGCGCAGATCCAGACCTGCCTGGCCCACTTGCTTCGTCGCAGTAAAGAACTCCGCGAAGCTCCGCCGACGGCCGCGTGCGCAGCCTACTTCGAGAAGATCGCCGCCGTGCTGCAAGAAGCACTCTCATTGCGAAACCGACGGAACGCCCGGACGATCTCGGACCGTGGGCTACGCATCGCCAAGGGGAAACTCGAAGCGAAGATGGATCGCCTTCTCGACGAACCCGATCTTCATGACGAGAGTCTTCGCTTCGCCAGTCACCTGCTCAAGTATCGCGAGGGGCTGTTCCTCTTTCTCGATCGTCCTGACGTCGATGCCACGAACTATCGCGCCGAACAGGCCATCCGGCCCGCCGTGATCAACCGGAAGACCTCCGGCGGGAATCGCACTCCTCGCGGCGCTCGCGCTCAAGCCATTCTTATGAGCGTTCAGAGAACCGCCAAGCAACGCTTGGTCTCAGCATTCGATACCTTCAAGCAAATGCTTCGCGATCGCACGCCTGTCGTTCATCACCTCGAGCGGTAAACAGATACCGTCCGCCTAACGGATCTCTCGCTAAGCTGCGAGCCGCAATCCAAGAGCCAAAGCCTGTGCGGCGTGACGCCGCGACGCTCGGAGATGAACGAGAGGCTTCAGCCCCGGGTTCCAAGACTGCGGCTCGTCAGCTTCAGCGAGACGTTAGCCCGCCAATCGCGAGCGTTCGCTGGTTCGCCGACCGCGGCGACGCGTAGAATTGAACTGTCAATTTCGAAGTCAGTATCGGAGGCGCTCCAGAGATGGGTCAAGTTTACGGTGAGCGGTGGGAGATCGTACGCGATCTCGGACAGGGCGGCCAGGGGCAAGCGTTCCTGGTAAAGGATCGGAACTCCGAAACTGCAGAACAGTACGTGCTGAAGCGCCTCATAAACGTAAAGCGGTCGGCTCGATTTGAGAAGGAGGTCGAGGCGATCGCGAAGCTTAACCACCCCAACGTTCTACGCCTCGTAGACTCCGACGTGAAAGCGGAACCTCGACCTTATCTGGTGACAGAGTACTGCCGCCGGGGAAGTCTCGAGGAGAATAAGGCCGCGATCCTCGAATTTGAGCTCGACCAAGTCATGGGACTCTTCGAGAAGATCCTTGCCGGCGTCAGTCACATCCACGATGCCAAGATCGTACACCGCGATATCAAACCTGCGAACATCTTCCTGCGGGAAGACGGAGCTCCTGTCGTGGGCGACTTTGGCCTTGCGTATATCGAGGAAACGGAACGTCCGACCGAGACGTTGGAGGCCGTCGGGGCGAGATGGTACATGGCTCCCGAATTGGCAGACGGCCGCCTAGAGGAAGTGACTCCCCGTGCTGACGTCTATTCGCTCGGCAAATTGTTGTATTGGCTGCTGACCGGAAACATTTTCGATCGGGAACGGCACCGGAGCGACCGCAACAACATTCTGAAATACTACTCCGACGAGACAATGGAGAACGTCAATCTTCTCTTGGACAAGATGAT
Organism: Thermoanaerobaculia bacterium; assembly: GCA_035629865.1. Lineage (GTDB taxonomy): Bacteria > Acidobacteriota > Thermoanaerobaculia > Gp7-AA8 > Gp7-AA8 > QHVT01. The sequence goes on from DASPHC010000028.1 coordinate 10,721, forward strand.
TGTTGAAGACTACCGTGCTCGGTACGCAGACGCCGGAACCGTTGCCGGCCACTTCACTGCCCTACGTCGACTGGTTCGAGGCGGGTATCCCTCACTGACCGCTTACCCTCGCCTTTGCCGATACTGCGGACGCGATGTGTACGAGAAACTTGATAGCGAAGGAACCGCGTTGCGGAACATGGGTATCAGCGCCGTCTCTGGGAGCCGCTGGAGCATGTTCAGGTGCAACACCTGCGGCCACCTACTCGTGTTTTATAACGACGTTTGGTCGTCGAAAGCAAAACCGCTAGCCGACAATCTGCAGTAGGCTAATGCGGCGTCTCAGACGTAGCACTAGCGCCGCTCCCCGCGTGTGTTCCGGGTCTGCCTTCAGTCGGGCTAGTGTCGGGTCACGCTTGAAACCGCCAGTTGCCGCTGGCGTCTCCCCTCGGGAACGAGCGTGATCGGCAGCCGAGGCACCCACGTTTTCAAGCGTGACGTGACACTAGCTTGTACTTTCGCCTGGTCCACGTAGCACATGTCGAGAGGGTGCAAGCGTCACCGGATTCTTGAAAAGGGCGGTCGGATGGCAACCGTCTTCCACCTTCTCCCGTTCGCCCCGGGGCAACTCGCTGTCGCCCAGGGCAACTCGGTTGTCGCCCCAGGGCAACCAAGTCGTGGAGGTGGGGGTAGACCGTCGTTGTTCAAGGCGCCAATTGCGTCAACTTAAGGCCTGTGGCACGGCCCCTCACCCCGTCCGGCGCCTGAACTTCTCACAAACGCACTCCGATTTGGACCATCGACGCATGTGCCACACGCAGGCGCCGAACATCCCTCTCCCCGGCGGGGGGAGAGGGGCAACAAAGCCAGGGCAACGGAGAAGTGCAGAATTGACGTGGATGTTGTTAGAAGACCAGGTGCCCGGCCGGGTGAGGGGTCACGCCACTTGCCTAAAGCTGACACCATTGTGCCTTCACAGATCTTTAGCCGCCTCCTCCCTCACCGCCCGCTGCTCCTCCCCGGTTCCGCTTCGGAACAGCATCGCCTTCACTTTGCCGTTCGGGTCGAGCTCGAAGCGGATCGTTGCGGCCATGCCTTCGTAGAAGAACTCCGTCTCCGAGCTCGGGCGCAGCGGCAGGGGGCCACCGCCGTCGCGGATCGTGTAGAGCATCGAGCCGGCCTTCACCACCTTCCTCGTGCTCTTTTCGTCGATTCGGTAGGTGCCGGGGTAGCGGGCGAGCTTGTCGTCCGCGACGGTCGCGACGGTGCGCAACGGCAGGAGCTCGGCGGGCGGTGCGCTCACGAAGCGTTCCTTGATCGTCCCGCTGCGCAGGAACTCCTTCATCGCCTCAAGGATGCGTGGCGTGGAGAGGAAGAGCGGGTCGCTGTGGCCGGCGTTTTCGATCACCAGGTGCACGGCGTTCGGCATCGTCCGGCGCAGCTCTTCGGCCTGGCGCAGGCGGGTCCGGCCGTCGAGGGTGCCGCTGATCAGGAGGGCGGGGACGGTGGTGGCGAGCGGGGCGCGGAAGGTGTCGCCGAGGTCCATCGGGGGGAGGGCGGAGCAGACTTCCGGGAACGGGATGTTGATGGAGTCGCCGAGGAGCGTGCGTTGCGCCTCGTCGGCGATGACGGCGCGCCGGGTGGCGGAGATCCCGGAGGCGCAGTCCATGGCTACCGACATCAGCGACGGCAGGCGGCCCATGCGATTGCGGGCGGCGGCGAGAGCGAGGGCGGTCCAGTCGCCGCGGTCGAGGCGGTGCACGAAGTCGGGCATTCCGGCGAAGCTGTCGGGAGCGAACAGCATCCCGGACAGCGCCTGCTGGAAGTCGAGCTTCCCGACGGTGAGCGGCGCCGCCATGCCGTTCACCGGATGCACCAGAGTGACGCTCTTCGGCCGCGCCTCCAGCTCCCGGGCGACGCGGGTGATGGCGGCCAGGAGGTCGGGCTGGCCGGCTTTGGCGGAGAGGCGGGCGATCTCTTCCATCAAAGTCTGCTGATCGCTCGGCAGCTTGTACGTCTCGTCGGGGCCTTCGATGCCGGCCAGGATCACACGGTCGACGTAAGGCCCGTGCTCGCGCAGCGTGGCGATGGAGAGATGCGTTCCGTAGCTGATGCCCCACAGCACAAGCTTCTCCGCGCCGAGCGCCTTTCGCAGGTCCATGAGATCGGCGGCGCTCTCCCGGGTGTTGTATCCCGTAACGTCGCCGCCGCCGGCCGCGAACTGTTCCGCACAGCGCTGGACGGCCGCGGCCAATGCGGCTCCTCCCGTGGTGCGGTCGAGCGGCGCGTCGAAGCGGGTCATGTATTCGCCGGCGCAGGCGAGGCTCGGCTCGGAGAGGCCGGTCCCGCGCTGGTCGAAGGCGATCACGTCGCCGTGCTCGCGGAGCGAGGAGACGAGCGCGAAGCGCGTACCGCGAGCCGCGTCCGTGCCCGATCCGCCCGGACCGCCGGCGAGATAAACGATCGGATGTCCAGGCTTGTCCGACGTCGACCGGAACCGGATGAAGCGCAGGGTGATGCTCCGCGAGCCGGCTTTGGTTCGGTTCTCCGGAACGCGGAGCTCCCCGAGCTCCGCGTTCACCGGCGCGCTGAAGGCCGGCTCGAAGCGGTGCGGCTTGAAGGTGGCGGTCTGGGCCTGCAGCGGCGGCACGGCCAGAACTGCCAGCAGCAGAATCCGTATTGTCAGTTGCATGGGTGTTCCTCCTGCTGGACTGTACGCAGCGTCGCGGCCTCCGGCTCGCGCGCATCGGCGAACGGCATGGATCGCCGGTGAACGGCGCGCGAACGCTGCTACGGTGACGTTCATGCTGCTCGCCTGGCTCCTCGTGACGTCCCTCAGCGCGACGGCGATGCCGCCGCAGGAGCCGGTGCGCATGCACGCCGGACACGATCCGGCGTGGGCCTCTCCGGCGTTCGATGACTCGTCGTGGCCCCTGCTGTCGCTCTGGGAAGTGCCCTACACGAACGACTCGGTCTGGCTTCGCCGGACGATCGAGCTCGGGCCGAGGGATAACCCCGTGCATCCGGTGGGGGTGTTTTTCGGGGCCATGGCCTCGCACGAGCTCTGGTGGGACGGAGAACTGATCGGCCGCGGCGGAGTGGTGGGGCGCACGAAGGCAGAGGAAGTGCCGGGGCCGATCGAGTCGCACTATCAGGTGCCCGACCGGCTCGCCGCTCCGGGGCGGCACACGATCGCCGTCCGGGCCTCGGCGTTTCATCGCGGCTTCTCCCCGGCGAACGGCTACTGGACGCTCATGACCGGCGACTACGACCGGATCGCCACGATCGGGACGCGTTACGCGTACCAGGCGCTGGTCGCCTGGAGCGCGATCCTGCTGACGGCCGTCTTCGCGTTCGCGATGTTCTGGATCGCGCGGCGCGACCGCTCGTTTCTCCTCCTCGGCGCGCTCTGTCTGTCCGCCGCCGCGCTGCTCGTGGCCGAGGCGTGGCGTCCGCTGTTCGGCTACACGTACGACTGGCACATCGTCCGGCTGCGCGCCGTCGTGGCGCTCTCGTGGCTCACCAGCGTGCTGCTCGTCGCGCTCATGGCCGCGCGGTTTCCGCACCGGCGCGGGCCGTTCCTCGTCGGCGCCGCCGCCGTCGTCGCGGCGGTCATCCCGTTCATTCCGCGGAGCTGGGATCCGAAGTCGCTCTATCTCTTTATGTTCTGCTTTGGCCTCGCCACTGCCTGGACCGCATGGGCGGCCTTCCGCCGGATGCACGGCGGTGCGCTGGCGCTGATCGGCGTCGGAGGGGCAACGGCCGTGCTGTTCGCCTCGCCATGGAGGTGGGCGGACCAGACTCTCTTCTTCGCGCTCGACTTCCTCTTCGTCTGCCTCCTCTGTTCCCATGCGCTGGAGGTCCGGCGGGAGCGGGCGGAGAAGGCGCGGCTGGAGCTGGAGGTCGTGAAGCGGCACATGCAGCCGCACTTCCTGATGAACACGCTGACGGCGCTCTCGGAGTGGATCGAGGAGGAGCCGCGCACCGCCGTCCGGATGATCGAGTCGCTCGCCGACGAGCTGCGGATCCTCTCCGGAATGACCGCGCGTACGCTCGTCACGGCCGAAGACGAGCTGCGCCTCTGCCGCAGCCACCTCGCCACCATGAGCCTGCGCCGCGACGTGCGCTACGAGCTCGAGGTGGAGGGCGTCGACCAGAGGCGGCTCGTCCCGCCGGCGATGTTCCACACGCTGATCGAGAACGCGATCACGCACGGCGCCGGATCCGGGCCTTCCGTCAGGATGCGTCTCGCGGCGCGCGAGGAAGGCGACCGCACGCGCTACATCTTCGAAGCCCCGGCCTCCGGCGACGGCGACGAGGGAGAAGAGCGCGGCGGCGGCACGAGATACATCCAGGCGCGCCTGCGCGAGGCGTGGGGCGAGCGCTGGTCGTTTCGTCAGGGTCTGGAGGGTCTCGGTACGCAGGGCACTATCTGGCGCACCGAGATCGTGGTGCCGAGCGTATGAGAGTGGCGATCGTCGAGGACGAGTCCGTCGTGGCCCGACGCCTGGCGCGGATGGTCCGCGACATCGTCGGCGCCGACACCGCGATCGAGCACGCTCCTTCGCTCCCCCAGGCCGTCGACCTGATCCAGGCGCGCGCCATCGACCTGCTCTTCCTCGATCTCAACCTGAACGGCCGCGACGGATTCGACCTGCTGGAGCAGGCGGCCGCCGCGCGATTCGAGACGGTGATCGTGTCCGCGCATCATGACCAGGCGTTGCGCGCGTTCGAGTACGGGGTCGCGGACTTTGTCCCGAAACCGTGGTCGGAGGAGCGCCTGCGCATGGCCATCGACCGCGCCCGCGGACGCGAGCCGCGCACGCGCACGAGCCGGTTGATCGTCCGGAAAGGACGCCAGACCCAGGCGATCGACGTCGAGCAGCTCCTGTTCGTGCAGGGCGCCGACGACTATTCGGAACTGCACCTGGCCGACGGCTCGACGCACCTTCACGAGAAGACGCTGGCGTCCCTGGAGGCGCAGCTCCCGGCGGCATTCGCGCGCGTGCACCGGTCGTTCATCGCCAACCTCTCCCGCGCCCGCGCGGTTCGTTCGGGTGGGGGGCGCACGCTGTTGGTGTTTGATGGGGGGACGGTGGTGCCGATCGGAAGGATTTATCGGGCGGAGGTTCGGGAGAGGTTGGGGATGTGAAGTCCATCCACTGTCATCCCACTGTCATCCTGAGCCGCAGCGCTGATCCCACGAGCGAAAAGCATGGCGGCGAAGGACCTGGGTGGGTGGGGGAGCGCCGCGTGCCCCCTCCCGCCCAGGTCCTTCGCCGCCATGCTTGCTGTTCTTGGGACGGTTCCTGGGCTCAGGATGACAGGGTTGTTTGTGCGTCGCGATAGGCTAGCGGGTGAGTCATCGCCATGACCGTCTGGAACGACGCCACCCATTCCGACCTCCTCGCCCACACCACCTGGATGGCGAATACCGCTGTCCAGATACATCTCAACGAGCGGGCGACGGGCGATCCGGCGCGGGATTGGTTGTCTTCGTGGGCGCATCGGTGGTTCGTCGGGAACGATCTGCGCGTGCTGGTGCTCGGGTGTGGGGAGGGGTGGCTGGAGCGGGCATTGGCGGATTGGCCATTCGTGGCGCGCATCGATGCGGTCGATTTTGCGGAGCATGCGATCGCGCGCGCTCGGGAGGCGGCGAAGGACATCCCGAAAATCCACTACGGCGTGGTCGACCTGAATCGCGACGAGCTGCCGGGCGACACGTACGACGTGGTGGTCGCGCATTCGGTGCTGCACCATGTCGAGAACCTCGAGCATGGCTACGAGCAGATCAAACGGGCGATGCGTGCGAACGCCACGCTCGTCATCAACGAATACGTCGGCCCGAACCGCTTCCAGTACAGCGACGACGTGCTGGCGATCATGAACGCACTGCTCGTCTGCATCGCGCCGGGCGAAACGAGACGCAGGCCGACGGTGGAGGAGATGCTCGCCAGCGATCCGACCGAGGCGGTGCGGGCGGAGGAAGTGCTGTCGGTGGCGGAGCGGCAGTTCGAGCTGCTGGAGCGGAAGGACCTCGGCGGGACGCTGCTGCAGCACCTCCTCTTCGGCATCGTGCAGAACTTCCGTTTCGAAGTGCCGCGCGAGCGGAGCCTGCTGGAGATGCTCTGCACGATCGAGGCGGCGCTCGTCGATTCCGGCCGCATCCCCTCCGACTTTGTCATCGCCGCCGCACGGAAGCGCGGAGCGGCCGTCACGAAGCAGGACCGCCCTCTCCCGCCGCGCCCCGAAGCCGCGAACGACGTCGAGCGCGACCCGTTGGCGCGGCTCCCGGTCACGAAGCGTTTGTCCGGCAACAAGAACCTCCAGCCACACCACCTCCGCCTGCTGCGGCTGGCCGTCCTTTCCCAGCAGCCTCACCGCGCGAATCTCTTCGAGGAGAACGCGCGGATCGGACGTTTGGGCAGGAGCGATCCCTGGGAGTGGCTGCTGTCGCTCGCACCGCGCGACCCGGGCGTCCGCGCGCTGCTGGAGACCGCTGCTACACTCGCCCCCGCGTGACCCAGCCACCTTCCTCGCTCAACGGCGAGCGCGTCTACAGCCGCATCACCCGTGCGCTCGTCTGGATCGCGGCCTTCTGTCTCGCCGCCGGCATCTTCCTCTCGCTGACGCTGCTCTTCGGCGCGCTGCCGCCGACCAAACCCGTAGCGATCGGGCTCGTCACCATCGAGCGTTACTCCAAGCTCCGCGACTACCTCGGCGCGGCGCTCTTCTTTCTCCTCGTCCCGCCGCTGACGCTCTGGCTGCAACGGGTCTTCGAGCGCCGCACGAACAAGCTCGACACCGTGGGGACGGTGCTCTACACGCTCCCTTACCTGCTGGCGCCGGTCTTCTACCTGACCACCGGCAAAGTCGGCTGGATCCTCTTCCTGCCGATCGCGCTCTCGCTGGCCGGCCCGCGCGCGCTGGCGTTCTGGCGGACGCGCCGCTGGATGCGCGAGCTCTTCGCTCCGGCGCTCGGCCCGTACCACGCGCTCCTCTTCTGCGAGGCGACGGCGTGGCTGTTCTACCGCTATCTCGTCACCGCACGCCGGGTCGCCCACATCCCGACGCTCTTTCTGGAGATCGTCTTCGTGGCGATGTTCCTGGCGATCTTCTGGGCCGCGGCGATCCTGGTCGCACGGCTCACGCAGCTCGCATTCGGCCAGCCGCTCGCGGACGGCTTCCGCCGCGTCACCGTCGCGGCGCTGCCGCTGGTCGTGCTGCCGTTTCTCGCCGCGGTCTGGGTGCCGCTGCCGCAGCCACGGCTCGTGAACGTCATCGCCATCCTGCTGGTCCTCCTGCTCGGCTGGCGACTGCGGCGGCCGATGTCCGGCGAGGCGGCGCGCAGGCTGGCCGCGTACGCGATCATCCCCGCGCTCATCTATCTCTTCAGCTACGCCTCGACCGCGCAGCTCTCGCAATGGATCGACCTCTTCCATCGCGGCGAGGCGATCGGCCCGGCGTCGGACTATCTGCGCGGCAAAGTCCCGTTCCGCGACGTCTTCGCGCTTCACGGGATGCTGGAAGACGGCCTGCTGGACGCCTGGCTGATGCAGCTCTTCGGGCGGTCGCTGGATGTGGCGGTGGCGCGCACGGTGATCGTCGGCTCGTTCCTCAGCGTGGCGATCTGGTTCCTCGGCCTGGCAGTCTTCGAGTCGATCCCGCTGGCGCTCGTGGTCGTGGCGATGGGCTCCTGGACCACCGCCGAGAACAACCGCACGTTCTTCCAAGTGGCCGCGGTGGCGCTCTTCTGGACCGCGCTCAAGCGGCGCAGCCGGGCCATGGCGGTCTTCAGCGGCGTCTTCGCCGGGGTGGCGCTCTTCTTCAGTTACGAGATCGGTCTCTTCACCATCGCCGGCGCGATCGCGGCGTCGATCCTGCTCTGGATCGCTGCGCGCCGCGTGGAGTGGGACGGACTTCCTCCCGCGCAGGCGGCGCTCTTCTTCATGATCGGTACGCTCCTGGGCGCCGCGCCGTTCGCGATCTACCTGGCCGCAAACGGCGCGCTCGACGACTTCCTGGTGACGTCGTTCGTCACCATCCCCCGGATCATCGACGCGGTCTGGTCGCTGCCTTTCCCTGACCTCGTCACGACGTTCCGCAAGAACCTCAGCCTGCACACGCTCGCCGACTTCGTGCTGTGGGAGAAGTTCCACCTCGTCCTCAGCCCGATCACCCTCGCCATCGCCACCATCTATTACGTCCAGCGCTGGCTGCGCCGCCGCACCGAGCTGCTCGACCACGCGCTGCTGGTGATGACCGTGTTCGCCGTGATCGCCCAGCGCACCGCGTTCGGCCGGGCGTCGTTCCGCCACCAGTACTTTGCCGCCTTCCTCATCGGCCCGCTGCTCGTGCTCCTCGGCGTGATCCTCGTCCGCGCCCTGCGCCGGATGTGGAGTGAAGGAGGCGAAGGAACTCGTGCGTTCGTGGCCTCACTGGCGGTGGCGTCGCTGCCCGTCTTCACGGTGCTGTTCTGGATCCCCGACTTGGTGAACGGCCGCCTGCACGAGTTCGTCCGCTACTACGGCCGAATCGTCGGCGCCGACCGCGACGAGCGCGCCGAAGAAGTGTCGTGGCGCATCAAGGACGTCGTCGCCTCAGTGCAGGAGATGACGAAGCGCGGCGAGCCGATCTTCGACTTTTCCAACCAGCCCGCCTTCTACTTCTTCACCGACCGCCCCAACCCGACGCGCTTCTACCAGGTGCCGATCCTCTCGCCGAGGGAGTTCCAGGCCGAGACCATCCAGGCGTTGGAACGGACGAAGCCGAAGGTGATCATCCGCCGCTCGCCGGAGCTGTTCGACCAGTTCGACGGCGTCCCGAACGACCTCCGCGCGCAGGCCGTCTCCGCGTACATCGACGACATGTACCGCTTCACGAAAGCGGTCCGCGGGGTCGAGCTCTGGACCCGGACCGCCGGTGCGAAACCGCGCGCGGTCGCCGACTATCTCTCGCTGATCGCGCTGCCGGACAAGAAGGAGCTGGTGAGCAGCGGCGTGCAGCGGATGGTCTTCCCTGCCGTCGGCAGCGTCGGCGGCGTAGCCGGCTCGTACTGGCAGTCGGACCTGACGCTGCACAACCCGTTTCGCGACCCGCTCCGCATCACCCTGCGCCTCGTCGCCGGCGACGCCAGCAGCGACCGCCGCCTCACCCTCGCACCCCGCCAGACCCTCCGCTGGCCGGACTTCGTCCGGACGCTCTTCCAGCGCCGCGACGTCGTCGGGACACTCTGGCTCGAGCACCGCGAGGGACGCCCTCCCGTCGCGGTAGTCAAGACCTCCGACGTCGCCCACAACGCCCGCGCCTCGATCGAGCAGCCGCTCACCCCCCGCGACGCCGCCTCGGCGAGAAGCGAGACCGCGGAACTGACCATCGTCGGCGTCCCGGCCGCAACCGGCGTGGGCCGGCGCGTCAACGTCGGCATGGTCAACATCGGCACGATCCCCGCGACCTTCCGCGTCTCCGCCCGCACCCGCAGCGGCGCCACGGTCGGCGAGAGCCTCGAATCCGGGGTCGCCGAGGATCAGGTGTGGATGGTCAACGACATCGAGAATGCCCTGAAGGTGAAGCTCGACGAGACCATGACCATCCGCATCACCGTCATCGCCGGCACCGGCGTCGGCTTCGCGACCGTGGTGGAGTACGGAGGGGACTCGGAGTTCATCGCGGCGATTCCGGCGCAGGAACCGTGAGGGGTGGGTGCAGCGCCGGGCGCAAGCAGAACGCATGTATCTCTGCTGCCGTAGGCAGCTAAAGATCTGTAGGCCCGGCCTTTTAGGCCGGGTACAACGAGCATCCGCCAAGTGAGTCCGCGTAGCGGGCGACAGAAAAGACCGTCCGCGCGTTTCTCGGCTGTCGCCCGCTACGCGGGCTCGAACATCCATTCACGCTAAACCCGGCCTAAAGGCCGGGCCTACAGATCTTTAGCTGCCTACGGCAGCAGAGAAGCGGGCTGGTATCTGCGTTGATCTCTGAAAGCGCTCTTCTTAACTCGGAAGTCTCAAGCAACCAGTACCCCCCTCACGTTCCCCACTTCTTCAACAACCCCTTCGCATCCTCCACCGCCGCCGCATCCTCGACCGCATACTCGGTGTGAATCGGCTCGCTGACCACCCGGCGGAGCAGGGCGATCGCCTGGGCCTTTTTTCCGGAGTCGTTCGACATCGTCGCCTCGGCGAGGAAGACCAGGGTGACCTTGTTCGAGGGGTCGTGCCTGAGCGATTCGTTGAGGAAACGGAGCGACTCCTTCGAGGACGCCCAGCCGGTCAGGAAGGGGATGCGCGGGGTCTGGTCGTGCAGGCGGCCGAGGACGCGGGAGGGGGCGCCGCCTTCAAGGGAGGGGGAGACGAGATGGGCGATGGTGGCTTCGCGGCGGATGCGGTCGGCCGCTCCCTGGCGGGCCGCGGCCATCTTGCCGTATGCCAGCGCCCACTCACCCCAGTTGACGGCGTCCCAGACGTAGACCTCCGCCGCGCCGTCGATACCGCGCGCGACCTCGGCCACCTTGTTCTCGGGCGCATCGGCTTTCACGCCTTTGGCGGCCACGAGCCGGCCGACCACGGCCAGGGCCCGGTCTCCCGCGGCCTTGGCGGCGCCGTAGACCTTCTTCTTCTCCTCGTTGTTCGCGGCGACGTAAGCGCCCTTGAAACGGTAGGCGCGGAGGAGCCGGGCGTGCGCGACGACGTCGTTCGGGTTGGCCGCGAGCGCCTTTTCGTAGGCGGCCATGGCGGCGTCGACGTGCTGGCTCTTCGCCTTCGCGCCCGCGGCTCCCTCGGCGCGAGCGGCGTAATGGCGGTCGCCGTCCGCGACCTGTGCGAAGAGCGGCAGGGCAAGGAGGAGCGCGAGGGCAGTGGCACGTCCGTGGATCCGCGTGTTCGTCATCATGCGACTGTGGATTGTAGCGGGAGTCCCGCGCATAGAATCTCCTCGTGCGGCTCGTCTTTCTTGGCACTCCTGAATTCGCGGTCCCGACGCTGGATGCTCTGGCGAAGGAGCATGAGATCGTCCTCGTGGTGGCCCAGCCCGACAAACCCGCCGGCCGGGGGATGAAGATGCAGGCGCCGGCGGTGGCGGTGCGGGCGCGCTCGCTCGGGTTGCCGCTGGCGCAGCCGCCGAAGGTGCGCAATCCGGAGTTTCTGGAGGAGGTGGCGCGGTTCGCGCCCGACGCCGGGATCGTCATCGCCTACGGGAAGATCCTCCCCGCTTCGCTCCTGGCGATCCCGAAGTACGGCTTCCTGAACGTCCACGCCTCGGTCCTGCCGCAGTGGCGCGGGGCGGCGCCGATCCAGCGATCCATCGCGGCAGGCGATCGCGTCACCGGCGTGACCATCATGCGGGTCGACGAGGAGCTGGACCACGGGCCAATGTTCGCGATCGAGACGCTCGAGATCGATCCCGACGAGCGGACGCCCGCGCTTTCCCGCCGCCTTTCCGCGCTCGGCGCGGACGCGCTGCTGCCCGTGCTGCGCGACCTCGAGCGCGGCATCGCCGTCGAGACGCCGCAGGAACACGAGCGCGCAACGCTCGCGCCGAAGATCGACAAGAGCGAAGGGGAGATCCGCTTCGACGAGACTGCCAAGGCGATCTACGACCGCTTCCGCGCCTTCGACCCCTGGCCCGGCATCTTCGTGAACAGCGCCGGCGAGACCGTCAAGCTCACCGACATCCGCCCCGACGCACGCTCCGGCACACCGCGGACCGTGCTCGCCATCGACGACGACGTCGTCGTCGCCACCGCCGGCGGCTCGATCCGCATCACCGAAATGCAGCGTCCCGGGAAACCGCGCACCCCCGCCGCGGCGGTCGCGCGCGGCCTCGGCTGGCGCGCCGGCGAGGTGATCCCGTAATGACCGAGCGAGCCCGCGCGCTGCACCTGCTGCAGCGGATCGAGCGGGAATCGCTCTACGCCTCGTTGCTGCTCCTCGGCGAGTCGGGCTTCGTCCGCACGCTCGTCCTCGGCATCCTCCGCTGGCGCTCCCGGCTCGATTCCGCGATCGCGGAACTGGCGCAGCGGCCGGTGAAGAAGCTCGATCCACCCGTCGTCGAAGTGCTTCGCCTCGGCCTCTATCAACTCTTCTACATGGAGGTCGCCGCCTATGCGGCCGTCTCCGAGACCGTCGACCTCGCGCCGAAGCGCGCCCGCGGCTTCGTCAACGCCATCCTGCGCAACGCCGGCCGGCGCCCCATCCCCGAACCGGCCGATCCCGCGATCCGCACCGCCCATCCGCACTGGCTTCTCGACCGCTGGACGCGCATGTACGGCGCCGAGCGCGCGATCCGGATCGCCGAGGCAAACCAGGAGCTCTCCTATCCCGACGTGCTCGCGTTGCATGGAACCGTACCGCCGGAGTCAGTGCCCTCCGAGCTCGTCCCGGACCTCTGGAAACTGCACGGCTCCAGCGCCGCGCTCGAGCGCGCCGACTTTTACCCGATGGACGAAGGGAGCGCCGTCATCGCCGCCATCGCCCGCGCATGCGGCGAAGAAGTGCTCGACATGGCCGCCGCGCCTGGAGGGAAGAGCCTCTACATGCAGCACAACGGCGCGCGCGTCGTCTCCAACGACGTCTCCCTCACGCGCCTGCGGCCGCTGATGCGACGCCAACCCCGCCTCGTCGTCAGCGACGGCCGCAAACCGCCGTTCTCGCGAAAATTCGAAGTCGTCCTGCTCGACGCCCCCTGCAGCGCCACCGGCACGATCCGCAAAAACCCCGAGATCAAATGGCGTCTCCAGGAAGGAGACCTCGCGGCATTCGCCAAATTGCAGCGCGAATTGCTCGCCAGCGCCATGACCCTCGCCTCCAAGTACGTCGTCTACTCCACCTGCTCGCTCGAGCCGGAAGAGAACGACGCGGTGGTCGAAGGGTACATGCGCGAAGACATCACGGCCTTCGTCCCCGAGGGCGCACAGAAATGGGTACGGGACGGCGTACTGCGTCTAACGCCGGAGTCCGGAGCCGACGGCTTCACCGCATTCGTTTTGAAGACGTAGCCCCCTGTCATCCTGAGCCCGCGGCATCTCCCCATGAATAGGAAGCATGGCGGCGAAGGACCTGGGCGGGCGGGGGTAGGATGAGCGTGCATCGCTCCCCCTCCCCCCAGATCCTTCGCCGCCATGCTCGCTGCTCATGGGATCAATCCTGTGGCTCAGGATGACAGGTAGACGTAACCGGTTTCATCTTCCGGTAGACTCGCCCCGTGCCTCGCGACTTACCGATCGGCAACAACTCGCTTCTCGTAGCGTTCGACGCGCAGTACCGGCTGGCCGACTTTTACTTTCCCCGGGTCGGCATGGAGAACCAGGCCGCGGCGAAGTTTCGCTTCGGGGTCTGGTGCGACGGGGCGTTGCATCCCACCGACGAGGCGCCGTGGCAGCGGACGCTCGACTACCTGCGCGACACGCTCGTGACCGACGTCCAGTTGCAGAACGACGAGATCGGACTGCGGCTGCGCTGCTACGACGCCGTCGACCCCGACGCGTGCGTGTACGTCCGGAAAATCGTCGTCCGGAACCTGCGCGCCGAGGCGCGGGATGTGAAGCTCTTCTTCCATCACGACTTCGCCCTGTACGGCAGCGGCATCGGCGACACCGTCATGTACGAGCCGCACGCGAAAGCGATCGTCCAGTACAAGACCCGGCGCTACGTCCTGGTCAACTGCGACGGCGGCGTCTCCGAGTACGCGTGCGGCCGCAGCGTCACCGCGGGAGGCGACGGGACTTGGCGCGACGCGGAGGACGGCGCGCTGTCGATGCGCGCGATCGCGCAGGGGGCGGTCGAGTCGACGATCGCAATCCCGCTGCACCTCGAGTCGAACGGCAGCGTCACGGTGCTCTACTGGATCTGCGCCGCCGAGACCGACGAGGAAGTGCATCGCCTCGACCGGCAGGTACGCGACGAAGGGGGGGCACACCTGCTCGCCCGCACCGGGTCGCACTGGTACACGTGGGTCAACAAGCCGGGGACGGACCTCAGCGACCTGCCGGACGAGATCGTCGATCTCTACCGGCGTTCGCTTTTAGTGGTCGCCACGCAGGTCGACCGCGGCGGCGCCGTCATCGCCGCCAATGATTCCGACATCGTCTTTGGTCATAACGACCACTACTCGTATCTCTGGGCGCGCGACGCGGCGTTCGTCTGCGACGCGATGGACCGGGCCGGCTTCCCGGAGATCACCCGCCGCTTCCTGCTCCTCGCGAACGACCTCATTCGCGACGACGGCTACTTCCTGCACAAGTACAACCCCGACGGCTCGCCCGCGCCGCTGTGGCACGCGTGGGTGCGCGACGGCCAGCCGGTGCTGCCGATCCAGGAAGACGAGACCGCGCTGGTGCTCTGGCTGCTGGCGCGCCACTATGCCCGCACGCGCGACCTCGACCTGCTGCGCACCGTCTACAAGCGGCTGGTGCTCTCCGCCGCCGACTTCCTGGTGCGCTTCCGCGATCCGGCAACCGGCCTTCCTTCGCCGAGCTACGACATGTGGGAGGAGCGCTTCGGCACCTTCACCTTCACCTCCGCCGCGGTCTGGGCGGGGCTGACCGCCGCCGCGGAGCTGGCGAATCTGTTCAACGACCAGGATCGCCGCGCGACGTACCTCAAGGCTGCCTCCGAGGTGCGCGACGGGATGCGCAGGCATCTCTGGCTGGAAGAGGAGGGACGCTTCGCACGCGGGCTGCTGTCGCAGGACGGTACGATGGAGCTCGACTCCTCCGTCGATGCCTCGATGTTCGGAGTCTTCTACCTCGGCGTCTTTCCGGCGTCGACGAACGTCGTCGAAGGGACGATGAACGCGATCCGCGAGAAGCTCTGGGTGCGCACCGATCACGGCGGCGTGGCCCGATACGAGAACGACGCCTACCATCGTATCTCCGCGGAAGCGGAGCGCGTTCCGGGGAACCCGTGGATTCTCTGCACGCTCTGGCTCGCGGAGCATGTGATCGCCAAGGCGACGAATGCGGATGGCCTGCAGCGCGCGCTCGACCTGGTCCGCTGGGCGCGTGCGAAAGCGACGCCGTCAATGATCCTCCCCGAACAGATCGACCCGTACGACGGCCAGCCGCTGTCGGTCGCGCCGCTCACGTGGAATCACGCGCAGGTGATCTCGATCGTGCACGGCTATCTCGATGCATTACGCCGCCTGCGTTGACTTTCGCCGGGCCCGTCCCTAGATTGACGTTCACTTCGAGACACTCAGGAGGACGGCATGGCTGGTAAAGCTGACGTCATCACCGCAATCGCCGATCAGGCAGGGATCTCCAAGAAAGAAGCTGCCGCGGCCTTCGACGCATTCGTCGGCTACATCTCCGACTCCTGCGAGAGCGGCAACCGCTGCGCAATCCCCGGCCTCGGCAGCTTCCACGTCACCGAGCGCAAAGCCCGCGAAGGGCGCAACCCGCGTACTAAAGAGACGATCACCATCCCCGCGTCGAGGAACGTGCGGTTCAAGGCGGGGAAGGATCTGCGGGATGTGTTGAACGTGGCGCCGAAGAAGGGGAAGGGGCGGAAGTAGTTGCTGGTTGCTGGTTGCTTGGGATTTCACGCTTACAGCGCGCGTTGACGTGATTTAAGGCCCGTTCCCCCGGACCGCCCACGCAGACGTGGGCGGTCCGGGGGGAGCCGGCTACTACGCCATCCAGGGCTTTGGCAAAAACAGTTCCGCGTAGAGATTGAGCGCGTACCGGTCGGTCATGCCGGCGATGAAGTCGATGGCTAATCGCTCGACGGGTTCTTCGCTGGTCATGTCAAGGAACTTCTCCGGCTGGGCGACTACCTTTTCGAAGAGCGCGGTCAGGATCTTCTGCGCTTTTTCGAATTCGCCGCGGACTTCGGGGATGAGGTACATGTTCTCGAACATGTAGGTGCGGAGGTCGTTGAGGGACTGTTCGACCTCGGCGGTCATGGAGATCGCTTCGTAGTCGCAGGCGAGGGTGGCGGCGATGACGTCGCGGACCATGCGGTCGATGCGATCGCTTCCCTTCGCGCCGAGGGTGGTGCGGATGTCCTGCGGGATGTCGTCTTCGCGGATGATGCCGGCGCGGATGCCGTCGTCGATGTCGTGGTTGACGTAGGCGATGATGTCGGAGATGCGGACGATGTCGCCTTCGAGCGTCAGCGCACGCGATTTCGGGCGCTTCCGCAGCAGCTCGCCCTTCTCTCCCTTGGAGTGTTTGAGGATGCCGTCGCGCACTTCGACGGTAAGGTTGAGGTCTTCGAGCTTTTCGACCACGCGTACGGACTGCCGGTAATGATCGAAGCCGCCGTGCACGAGCTTGTTCAGTGCGGCCTCGCCGGCGTGGCCGAAGGCGGAGTGGCCGAGGTCGTGGCCGAGTCCGATGGCTTCGGTGAGCACTTCGTTGAGGCGCAGCGATTTGGCGATCGTCCGCGCGATCTGCGTGACTTCGAGCACGTGCGTGAGGCGGGTGCGATAGTGGTCCCCCTCGGGGGCAAGGAACACCTGGGTCTTGTGCTTGAGGCGGCGGAAGGCTTTGCAGTGGATGATCCGGTCGCGGTCGCGCTGGTAGGAGGGGCGGATATCGTCTTCCGGCTCTACGCGGTCGCGGCCGCGCGTGTCGGAGCTTTTTGCGGCCTGAGGAACGAGCGTGTCGTGCTCGATCCGCTCGAGCATTTCGCGGATGGTTTCGCTCATGCGACGAGCTCACCACGCAGGATCGTAACCGCGCGTCCCCCGAGTTTCACCCGATCGCCTGCCAGTCTCACGCGGACGGTGCCGCCGCGCTTCGAAGCCTGGTAGGCGACCATCTCGTCTTTGCCGAGTTTCGCGGACCAATAGGGGGTGAGACAGCAATGCGCGGAGCCGGTGACCGGGTCTTCGTCGACGCCGGAGCCGGGGGCGAAGAAGCGGGAGACGAAGTCGATGTCTTGGCCGGCCGACCGGCTGGTGACGATCACTCCTCGGACGGGAATGCGCCGCAGGCGCCCGTGATCGGGGTCGAGCTCGCGCACGAGCTCTTCGGACGCGAGCTCGACGAGGTAGTCGAACTTGTTCTTCCCCACGTACACCGGGTCGGTGACGCCGAGCGACTCGAGAAGCCCTTCCGGCGCCTCGGCGCGCTCTTCGCGCGTGGCGGGGAAGTCGAGCTCGATCCAGTCGCCGTTGCGCGTGGCGGTCAGCAGGCCGCTCTGCGTGTGAAAGCGCGCCGTGTCGTCCGGACCGAGGAGCCCTTCCTCCCAAAGCGCGTGCGCGCTGGCGAGCGTCGCGTGGCCGCAGAGCGCCACCTCGACGGCGGGCGTGAACCAGCGGAGGGAGTAGCCGTCGTCGCGCGGGAGGAGGAACGCGGTCTCGGAGAGGTTCATCTCCGCGGCCACGT
>DASPHC010000029.1:0-56613 GCA_035629865.1 Thermoanaerobaculia bacterium
CTCGACGGTCATCTCTTCGACGCCCATCGCCGAGGCCCAGGCCCATCCTTCCGGCATGCGGTCGCGGAAGCGGTCCGGGCGCGGGGGGAGGGGGACGCCGTTGACGCGCTGCACGCTGGCGCCGCGGACGAGGAGGACGAGGCGGTTGGCGCGGCGCGGGGAGCGGACGCGGATGGTGACGCCGGTGGCGGTGCGAGTGCCTTCGACGGTCACGCGCGGCAGGTTCTGTCGCGGAGCGGGGGCCGTCCAGTCGGTGCCGGACCAGGGAGTGAGGGCGAGGTTCTGCTGCCGGAACGGCGCGGCCTGCTGCAGCGAGTCGGTCACGCGCGATACGACCCAGAGCGGCGACGCTGCCTTCGGGTCGTCGACGTAGGAGAGCGACAGCGCACGCGGGCGCTCGGCGGTGGCGGCGGGTTGGAGCATGGCTATGACGCCGAGGACGATCGCCAGGACGGCCGCGGCGAGGCCGTTGCGGGCGCGCGCGAAGAGTGGCGCGGAGAGTGTGGTGAAGATGCCGAGCACGATCGCGACCGCCGTCATGAGCTGTCCGCCGAGGGCGTCGTAGAGCAGCAGGCCGAGAGGAAAGAGGAGGAGGGCGGCGACGGTGGAGGCGATCGACGCGGTGACCGTTTCGTCCGCGTGCGAAAGCGCGCAGACGGTGACGGCGATCGCCGGGACGATGAAGAGGAAGGCTGCTCCCGGCATCGTGAGCGCGACGGCGATCCCGATCGTATGCCAGACGATGGCGGCGCCGTAAAGCATGGCCCGTGCGTCGTCGCGGCGGTTGAAGAGGGCGGCGCTCAGGAGCGCGGCGGCGATGCCGGTGAGCCACATCGCCGCGACCGCGGCGGCCGGCTCGGCGACGAAGTGGATCCCGCCGCTGCGCAGGCGCGCCAGCGCCGCCACGCCGAAGCCGCCCACGGCGGCGAGGAGGATCGCCGAGAACGTCGCCAGCACGCCGAGGGTCATCCCGCGGGGCGGCGTGCGTCGCGCGGCGAAGACCAGCAGGAGCAGGGACAGCACCGCCATCGGGATCGTCCACTCCTGCGGCCACCAGACCATGAAGAAGCCGAGGATGTCGAAGTAGGTCGCATCGGTCTTACTCCGTGCCGCGAGGTCGGCGTTGGCGAGCACGCGCAGTGTGGCCAGGAGGTTGTCGCCGTGATGCTGCAATGTCCGCGGGCTGGCGTGGGCGAGGTCGTCGAGCGGGGTGTGGTACCAGTTCACGCCGCGGATGCCGCCGAAGTTGACCGCCGCTTTTCCGGCGCGCTTGAAGACGGTGACGTCGGTGTCGTTCGGGAGGAGGTTGTAGATGGTGTAGAAGAGCGAGCTCGCCTGCGGCCGCTCCAGCGCGCCGGCGAGGTGGCGGATCAGCCAGCGGTTCCCGCGGCTGGTCTCGAACATGTTGCTGGCGCCGTACGTGCCGCGCATCTCAACGTTGACCACCGCCGCGACATTGCGCGAGAGCGTCTCGTCGGCCACGAATGCTTCCGCACCCAACAGCCCCGCCTCTTCGCCGTCGGTGATGAGGAAGACCACCGGGTTGCGAAAGCGCTCGCCGCGGATCGCCCGCGCGATCTCGAGCAGCGCCGCCGTCCCTATCCCGTCGTCCGACGCGCCGGGACCGGCGCCGACGGAGTCGTAGTGGGAGGCGATCACCAGCGCGTCCCCCTGTGCCGGACCGGGAGCGCGCGCAATGACGTTCTCGACCATGGCGCAGACCGCCCCGGCGTTGCAGGCGAACCGGCGCTGGACGGAGGTGGTGAATCCGAGCGCCCGGAATCGCGCTTCGATGCGTTCCCGCACCCGCCGGTTGGCCTCCGACCCGACGGGATGCGGAACGCCCTCGGCGAGGAGGCTCTGCAGGACGTCCATGGCGCGCGCGGAGGAGAAATCGGTTTCCGGAGCGGTCGTGCCCTTCGGCGCCGGGCCGTCCGCACGCCAGAACGCGAGCGCGAAGATGACCGCAAGAGGGAGAAGGACGGTCAACGCGCGTTGCATGTGCGAGGGATTCTAGCGGGAGGCGCAACCCTGCGCCTCGCTTCCCGTATCCAACAACTACACGGAGGCTCGCACCATGAGAAAGCTGCTGATCACTACCCTCGTCACTCTGTTCCTCGCCTCGGCCGTCAGTGCGGCGGAGCTCACCGAAACCATCGACAAGACGTTCGACGTCAAGCCGGGGGCTTCCGTCAGCCTCGACAACGTCAACGGCGGCGTGACCATCGGGTCGTGGGACCAGCCGCGGGTCCGGATCGTCGCCCAGAAGAAGGTCAAGGCTTCGAAGGGTGAGGTGCAGGAGGCGATGCGCGCACTGAAGGTAGAGATGGCGCAGAGCAACGGCGGCCTCACCGTCAACACGCGCTACCCGCGCGAAGGGGACGGCATCGGCTCGCTCTTCGACTGGCTCACCGGCGACCACGTGCAGGCCAGCGTCCGGTACGAAGTGACGGTGCCGCGTAGCATGAACCTCGACATCTCGACGGTGAACGGG
Organism: Thermoanaerobaculia bacterium; assembly: GCA_035629865.1. Taxonomy (GTDB): domain Bacteria; phylum Acidobacteriota; class Thermoanaerobaculia; order Gp7-AA8; family Gp7-AA8; genus QHVT01. Next base: position 2,495 of record DASPHC010000029.1, read on the forward strand.
AGCATCAACCTCACCCAGGTCAACGGCAAGCACGAGCTGGAGACGACGAACGGCAAGATCGACGTGTCCCGCTGCAGCGGCTCGCTCGAGGCCTCCACGACCAACGGCGGCATCGACGCCGAACTGGTTCAGGTCACCAAAGGTCAGCCGATGCGGCTCTCGACCACCAACGGCCGCATCGAAGTCGCGGTCCCGGCCGGCCTGGCGGTCGACGTGGACGCCTCGACCACCAACGGCTCGATCCAGAGCGACCTCCCGGTGTCGACGACGAAGATCAGCCGCAACTCGCTCCGCGGCTCGATCAACGGCGGCGGAACGCCGCTGAAGCTGCGGACGACGAACGGCGGGATCGAGATCAAGACGGTACGGTAGGTTGGTGGGGGCGGCGGCTTGGGCCGCCGCCCCGTTCTTTCGCCGCTCCGCGGCTGACTTGGTTGGCCGCTTTTCCCACGGCTCACGCCGTGGGCTACATTCTTTCGCCGCTCCGCGGCTGGGGCGGCGTTTCTTCGTATTTGTCCTATTCGTCCTATAGGACCTATGGGACAAATAGGACCTATGGGACCAATAGGACAACCGAAAGCACGCTACCCCAGCCGCGGAGCGGCGAAAGAATGTAGCCCCGGGCGTTCAGCCCGGGTTAGCGGGGCCTTTTCGGGGTTAGCCGCGGAGCGGCGAAAGAGCGCGCCGCCGCGCCGACTTTCGCCGGTGCCCCGCCTCACTACACACCCGCCCCTTCACCTGCCGGATCGTCCACACGATCGCCGACACTCGCAGAAAGCGCAGGATGTCCACCGGCGCCGCGGGGACGAGGTTCATCGCGGCGGCAAGCAGGGCGGCGCGGGCGCTGGAGCGGGCGGGCATCGCGAGAGCAAAACGCCTCAGGCGCGTCCCTTATTCAGGAGCCGGTCGATCGACCAGCGGCCGCTGCCGGCGATGAGGACGATCGCCACCAACCCGAGCACCAGGAGGTGGTATTCGAAGCCTTCCCCGCGCCGCTCGGCGTACCAGTTCATGAAGAATTAGCGCGTGTGCTGCGCTTTCCAGACCGCGACCACCATCACCACCGCCGTCGCCGCCGCCCACAACCGCCCGAGGAAGCCGAGCGCCAGGGCGATCATCCCGAGCGACTCGGTGAGGATCAGCAACACCACCAGGAACGCCGGGAAGCCCCACTCGGTGAAGAACTGCATCGTCCCCGACCACCCTTTGCCGCCGAACCAGCCGAATAGCTTCTGCGCGCCGTGCGGAAAGATCACCAGGGCGATGGTCAGACGGGCGATCAGCGGCAGGACGTCGTCACGCGTGGCCAGCAAACGGTCGAGCATGCCGCGAGCGTACGCGCCTGCGGCGCGCTGCGTCGTCACAAAGGGATGAACTCAAGCCTGTTCGAAGTACCGCCGCCTCTCCCAGTCCGTCACCACCGCGTCGAACTTCCGCTGTTCGGTGCGGAAGAAGTGGAGGTAGTGCTCGACCACGTCCTCGCCGAGGGCCTCGCGGGCGAAGGTGCTCTTCTCCAGCGCGCCGATCGCCTCGGGGAGGAAGTGCGGGACCTGCGGCAGCTCCAGCGCGCCGTAGACGTCACCGTCGAAGGACGCCGGCGGCTCGATCTTCTTCTCGATCCCGTCCAGCCCCGCGGCCAGTGTGGCGGCGAAGGCGAGGTACGGATTCGCGTCCGCTCCCGCGGTGCGGCACTCGATGCGCAGAGATGCGCCGTGGCCGACGATGCGGAAGCCGGCGGTGCGGTTGTCGTAGCTCCAGGCGATCCCGGTCGGCGCGAACGATCCCGGCACGTAGCGCTTGTACGACGACGGGTAGGGCGCGTAGAACGGGAAGAGCTCGCGGATGTGGGCCATCCAGCCGCCGAGGAACCAGCGGAAGAGCGGCGAGCATTTGATCGGCCCGAGCATCTCGTCGCCCTGGAAGAGCGGCTTGCCGTCGGGACTCCAGAGGCTCGCGTGGATGTGGCAGCTCGAGCCGGCGTAGCGCTCGTCCCACTTGGCCATGAACGTCACGGCGCGGTTGTGCTGCCAGGCGATCTCCTTCGCCGCATGTTTGTAGATCGCGTGGCGGTCGGCCATCTCCAGCAGGTCGGTGTAGCGGAGGCCGATCTCCTGCTGCCCCGGCCCCCACTCCCCCTTCGACGACTCCACCGGGATCCCCGAGCGCTCGAGATGGCGGCGGATGTCGCCGATCAGAAACTCCTCTTTCGTCCCCTGGAGGATGTGGTAGTCCTCGATCACCCGGCCGATCGGCTCGAGATTGACGAAGCTCTTCTTCGCCACGTCCTCGTACGAATCCTTGAAGACGTACAGCTCCAGCTCCGAGGCGCCCATGGCGATGTAGCCCATGTCCGCCGCGCGGTCGAGCTGCCTGCGGAGGATGCTGCGCGGTGCGAACGGCACCAGCTCGTCGCGCTCTTCTTCATACACGTCGCAGAGGACCAGCGCGGTCTTGTCGAGCCACGAGGCGACGCGCAGGGTGTTGAAGTCGGGGACGGGACGGAAATCGCCGTAGCCCTTCGCCCAGCTCGTGAACTTGTAGCCGGGCACCGGGTCCATGTCGACGTCGCAGGCGAGGAGGTAGTCGCACGCGTGGATCTCGCTCTCTTCGATGAAGAAGCGGCCGACGATGCGCTTGCCGACCAGGCGGCCGTACATGTCGGGAAAGACCACCAGCACGGTCTCGATCGCGCCGTCTTTGACGAGGCGTGTCAGCTCTTTGAAGTCGATGCGTCCCGGTTCTTTGCTCATGCGCTCACGTCGATGTAGACCGTCTTCCACTCCGTGTAATGGTCGAGTGCCTGCAGACCGAGCTCCCGACCGAGGCCACTCCGCTTCACGCCGCCGAACGGACCTTCGATGTGGACGCTGCTGCCGGAGTTGATGGAGAGGTTGCCGGTCTGCACGCCGCGGGCGACGCGCAGGGCCCGCCCGATGTCGCGGGTCCAGATGGAGCCGGAGAGGCCGTAGATGGAGTCGTTGGCCATGGCGATCGCCTCGGCTTCGTCGTCGAACGGCATCACCGTGACGACCGGGCCGAAGATCTCTTCGCGCACGATCTTCATCTCCGCGGTCGCGTCAAGGAAGACCGCCGGCTCGAGGTACGAGCCGCGCCCGGAGCCGGCGCTGCCGCCGCAGGCGAGCGTCGCTCCTTCCGCTTTGCCGCTCTCGATGTACTCCATCACTCGCTTGCGGTGCGCCGCCGTCACCAGCGGCCCCATCTCCGTCTCATCCGCCAGCGGGTCGCCGACTTTGGTCTTCTGGAACGCGTCGACGATCGCTTGCGAGAAGCGATCATAGATCGAGCGCTGCACGAGGATGCGGCTGCGCGCGCAGCAATCCTGCCCGGCGTTGCCGAGGGCGCTGGAGGCGGCGGAGGCGACGGCGCGGTCGAAGTCGCAGTCTTCGAAGATCAGGTTGGGCGACTTCCCGCCGAGCTCCAGCGATACGCGCTTGATGTCGTCCGCCGCGGCGCGCATCACGTTCATCCCCACCTCGGTCGAGCCGGTGAAGGCGACTTTGCGCACGGCGGGGTGGCGGATGATGGCCTCGCCGACGACCGATCCCGCGCCGGTGACCACCGTGAAGACTCCCTCGGGGATCCCCGCTTCGAGCGCCAGCTCGGCGAGGCGCATGGCGGTGAGCGGCGTCTGTTCGGCCGGCTTGAGGACGACCGTGTTTCCCATCGCCAGCGCCGGTGCGGACTTCCACGAGGTGATGGCGACCGGGAAGTTCCACGGGACGATGATCCCGCAGACGCCGACCGGCTCCCGGAACGACAGCAGCACGCCCGGCGCCGCGGCGGGGATGGTCTGTCCGCCGACCTTGTTCGTCGCGCCGGCGTAGTACTCGAACACATTCGCCGCCAGCCCGACCTCGTCGCGCGAGTCGCGGATCGGCTTCCCGACGTTCCGCGACTCCATCGTCGCCAGCTCGTCCGCGTTGTCCCGAATGAGCTGCGCGAGCTTCAGCAGGAGGCGCCCGCGGTCGCGGCTGTTGATCCGGCGCCACTCGCCGTTGAAGGCCTGCTCCGCTTTGTGAATTGCGCGGCCGGCGTCCTCGGCGGTGGCCTGCTTGACGTCCGTGAGTGGATCGCCGGTTGCGGGCTCGATGAGGGTGGTGGGCATCGCGCGGCTAACGTGCAGAACAGTTGCCACACTATTGAGGGATGCACGCTGATCCCACCTCCACCCCCCAGGTCCTTCGCCGCCATGCTTCCTGCTCGTGGGATAAAGCCTGTGGCTCAGGATGACAAGTGCGTTCCCTAATCCGGCGGCGGCATTTCCGAGACCGGCTCTCCCTGCATCGTGTGCCACGCGATCGCCGCGAGCACGACCACCCCGCCGGCGATTGCGAACGCCGAGGGGCGTTCGCCGAGGAAGAGCAACACCCAGATCGGGTTGGCGACCGGCTCGATCATCCCGGTCAGCGAGGCCTCGGTGGCCGTGACGTGCTGGAGGCCTTTGACGAAGAAGGCGTAGGCGAGACCGATCTGGAAGACGCCGAGGAAGAGGAGGGCCAGGAGCGACTTCGTGGTCAGGGCGAGGTCGTTTGCGACGAACGGCAGCAGCACGAGCGCGAGGGCGACGTTTCCCCAGATCACCGCGGCGCGGGAAGCGTCGCGCTCGCGGCGGAGCGCCAGGATCATGGTCGCGAAGAAGATGCTGGAGACGAGGGCCATGGCATTGCCGGCCATGCCGCGCGCCTCGAACTTGCCGATGAAAAAGAGCGCCATCCCGCCGAGGGCCACCAGGATCGCGATCACGTCGCGGCGCCGCATCGGCTCGCGCAGGACGAAGGGGGCGAGCAGCATCACCCACACCACCCCGGCGTACTGCAGAAAGATCGCGTTCGCCGCGGTGGTCCACTTCGTCGCCACCACGAACGCGGTGAGGCAGGCGCAGTAGCTGACGATGGCGGTGAAGAATGCCGGCGTCGCACGGAACTTCGTGACGTCGCGGCGGAAGAGCACCAGCAGCGTGAGCGTCGCGAAGACGGAGCGGTAGAACGTCACCTTCAACGGTGCATCGACCACCGCCTTGATCCCGATCCCTCCGGTCGACCAGAGCAGCGCGGCGATGACGATGTAGAAAAGGCCGGTACGGCGGTCAGGCACGGGGCCGAGTCTATCTGACGACGAGAGATGAGAGATGAGCGAGGAACGATGAGCGATGAACAGAGGACGCCGGTGCCCGTCTCCTCCGTTCATCTCTCATCGCTCATCACTCATCTCTCGTTTCCTCTTGTGCCTCACTGTGATCCCATACCCGATCAACCCGTTCAAAATCATGATCCCGTTGGTGACGGCGAACACCCAGTTCTTCACGAGCAGCGAGTACATGGTGAAGCCGACCGAGGCGGCGAGCTGGCCGACGAAGAGCCAGGTCGAGACTCCGGCGCTGGTGTGGTCGCGCCACTGTTTGGCGATCTGGGTGGCGATGGTGAGGATGAGGACGAACGAGCTGGCCCAGCCGATGATCTCGATCATGAGCCAGCGCAGATCTCAGTTGGCAAGATACGGTCCCCGCTCCAGCTTCGAGCGGATGTCGTTTTCAGAGGGAGGGCAGGGGAGGGGGTCGTCGGGCAACGGGACGACGTGTGCGGTCTCGCGCACGACCTCGGCGAGCATGTCGATCTCCAGCGGTTTGTTGACGATCGCGGAGAAGAGGTCGGCCGAGAGGTAGCGCTCGTTCTTCGGATCGCGCACCGCAAGGACGAACGTCGTCGCTTCGGGACGCTCCTCGCGGAAGCGGCGGACGAACCGGTCGCAGGCGTCGTGGGGCATGTCGGTGTCGACGATGATCAGCGCGTAGTCACACTGCATCACCTTGCGGAACGCTTCGTCGCCGGTGGCCGCGGTGTCGACGCCGATGGGCTGGTGCCGAAGGATGGTGAAGAGCATCGCCCGCAATACGTCGTTGTCTTCAACGATCAGAACTCTCGGTTCACTGCTCATTTCTGATTCCTCTATGTTGCCCCCTAAATCTCAAAAGGCATGCCATGGAGGAGACCGCCGTCAGTTCGGTTTCCCGGGAGCCGGCAATTGGATTTCCGGGCTCTCTTCCGGCGGGGCCGCGTCGAGGCAGCCGATGACAGTGTCGAGGATGAGGTCCACGTCGAACGGCTTCTGGATGGTGGCGATGACGAAGCTCAGGTCCAGACGCTTCAGCACCAGGCCGGCGGTGAGGACCAGGACGAGGGGACGGTGGGCCGGGATCATCGCGGTCAGCCGGTCGAGGACGTCGTAGCCGCTCATGCGCGGCATCATGAGGTCGAGGATGGCCAGCGAGTAGTGGACGGCCTCCAGCTTCTCGATTGCCTCCGCGCCGTTGCTCGCGACGTCGGGCGCAAACCCGCGCCGCCGCAGGATGGTCGTCAGCAACGCGCGAATGGCGTCATCGTCATCGACGATCAGGATCCGTTTCTCGAGCCGCATCTCCCCCGCTGCTCCCAAGTGCTACAAATAACGTAGAGCAAGAGGTAAACCAAGGGGGAAGGCAAAAGGCGGAAGGCAGAAGGCAGAAGGCCGGCGCTCCGACGGAGCACCACGGAGCGCCGACGTTCCGTCGGCCGGTCCGCCGGCCTTCGGCCGGCAGTGTGCGGCAGGCTTACTTCACCGCCGCCCGATGCTCCTCCGCCGGTTGACCGCGCACTCGCCATCGACGATGCCGCTCGCGGCGATGAGGGAGTAGGGGGCGCCGGCGCGAAGGCGGATGGGGACGCCGTAGGTCCAGTACATGTCGCCGTGGGCGAGGCCGGCGGGGGTGCCGTTCCAGATCGTCAGTTCTTCGTCGGCGTTCGTGAGGAGGTCGGTGAGGCCGTCGCCGTTCAAGTCGGCGGCCTGGACGGTCGAGGTCACGTAGTCGTCGGAGACCCGGGCAGCGGTGCCGACGCCGTCGTTGTCGCCGTAGGCGGCGTACAACTGGCCCGACCAGGTGGTGAAGGCGATGTCTCTGCGGCCGTCGCCGTTGAAGTCGCCGATCACCGGCTCGCCTGGGGAGAGATTGGAGGCGATGGTCTCGGGAGGGAAGAACGCGCCGTCGCCGCGGCCGGCATAGAGCTGCACGGTGCCGTCACTCTGTGGCGGGTACCAGCCGCTCTCCGACGTGCCGAGAGTCGAGACGACGAGGTCGGGACGGCCGTCGCCGGTCATGTCGGCCCCCGCGAGGAAGGCATCGAGGTGCGCGCCGATCGGCATGTCGAAGAGCCTCACGTTGTTTTTTCCGGAGACGACGACCAGCGATTTGGCGGAGACCGTCGGGATGCCCGGTCCTCCCTCGAGCGGCTCTTCTTCGACGAGGATCAGCTCGTTCTTCCCGTCGCCGTCCAGGTCGTGCGTCAGTGCGCGGTTGGCGACGGTGTCGTAGTCGCGGGCGAGGACCCACTCGCCGGCCGGGTTGCGCCGGAAGATGTAGACCGGCTGCGGGTTGACGAAGGTTTTGTCGATGACGACGATGTCGCCCTGCGAAACCGCGACTTCGGTGCTGCCCTGGTGGAAGGAGCGCAGGATCGAGGTGACGGTGAAGTTGCCGGCGCCGTCGTTCATCGCTACGACGAGCGGCCCGATGCTCGACGTCGTCGGTTCCATGTAGACCAGATCGTCGGCGCCGTCGCCGTTGAGATCGGAGGGAGTGAGGTAATAGCGCCCCCGGAGCTCTTCCCTCCGGCTGCGGGACCCGGAGAATGTCCCGTCGCCCTTGCCGGTGACCAGCGCGAATCCATTCGCGGTCGGCAGCACCAGCTCCGGCAAACGGTCGCCGGTGAAGTCGCCCACCTCGATCGGAAAGCGCTGCGGTGCGAAGAGCGAGAGGTTCACCCGCCGCAGCACTCCTCCTTCATTGACATGTACGACGATCCGCGGCTGGATGCCCGGATAGGTCATGTGCATCAGGACGTCCGGCCTGCCGTCGCCGGTCACGTCGCGGACGAGCAGGTTGCTGGGGATGCCGTCGGGGTTGTGGACGTCGGTGGCGGTCGACTGCGGCTCCGCATTCGGGAAGGTCTCGAAGCGCGCGCGGTAGCCGCTCTCCGGAACCTGCGAGACGGTGAGCACGTCCGCGCGTCCGTCGCCCCGCAGGTCGGCGACCTCGAGCTCCACGGCCGGGTGGTCGGGCCGCAGGATGCGCGTCTCGGTGAACACACCCTCCCCGCCGTTGGTGAGGACGCGCACGGAACCGCCACCGGCGGAGAGGACGAGCAGGTCGGCCAGGCCGTCGCCGTTCACGTCGCCCGCGTCGAAATCGCGCGGCTCGCCATCGAGCTCCTGGAGTTGCGGGCCGTGCGACACGAGGAGATTGCCGGCCCGTTCGTAAAGCTGCAGATAAGGGGTGTCGAAGGTCAGCAGGTCTCCGCGCCCGTCGTTCGTGAAATCGGCGGCGACGAACGTCCATCCGTTGACGGGGAACAGCTCGGCGAACTCCCGGCCGCCGAGGTTCCGGTGGATGCCGAGGCTTGCCGCAATGCCGATACCCGGCCCGATCAGATCCGGTAATGCATCACCGATGACGTCCGCGACGTCGAACACCTGGATCGGGAGCACTTGCGGCTCCGTCAGCTTTCCGCCGCCCAGGCCGTAGCGAATCGAGAAGGTCAGGTCGGTCCCGAAAGCCGCATCCAGGAGGCCGTCTCCGTCAAAGTCCGCCGTGAAGACGCGGTCGTACGCGGGCTGTTGATACGCACGCGGCGCGGCCAGCGAAAGGTTGCACGCCGGCTCGGCGAGGGCGGTCGTGGCGAGGAGGCAGACGACCGCAAGGATGGTTTTCATGGCGGACAATATATGAGGTTATGGCATACGAAGCAATGCCGGGGAGCACGTTCAGTCCGAGAAACTCCCGGCCGCAGGCAGCGGTTCCGTCTCAGCGCCCGATGCTTCTCCGGCGTGAGGAGACGCACTGCGCGTCGATGACGCGGGCCGGGATGTCGGCTACGGAGATGAGGGAGTACGGCGCGCCGACGCCCAGGCGGGCGAGGTTCCAGACGGTGTCGGAGCTCCAATACATGTCGCTGAGCGTGAGATGGTCCGGCGAGCCGAGCCACACGGTCAGCACGCCATCAAACCCGGCGACAAAGTCGGTGATGCCGTCCCGGTTGAGATCGGCGGGCCGGACGTAGTTGATCGCGCCGCCGATCTGGAGCTTCGTCGCGAAACCGCTGCCGGTACCGTACATGAGGAACAACTCCCTGTGGCCGGTCACGAATGCGATGTCGCGGCGGCCGTCGCCGTTGAAGTCGCCGGTCATCGGGTCCAGGAAAGGGGCGACGTTCGAGGCGATGGTCTGCCCGGTCTCGAACGTGCCGTCGCCGCGGCCGGCGAAGAGCTGCACGAACCCGTCGCGCGGCGCTGGATAGGGGCCGGTGGGGTCTCCGTAGCTGGCGGACACGACGAGGTCGAGCGGCCCGTCGCCCGTCACGTCGTCGATCGCGATTCCGGTCACCATGAACCGGCCGAGGGGCGCTTCGAAAAAGATCCCGTCGTCGACTCCGGACACGACCTTCAGGATCTTGAACGAGATCTGGCTCTCCTGCGGCGGGCCGGTTTCGACCAGGACGATCTCGCTGCGGCCGTCGCCGTTCAGGTCGCGCGTTCGTGCGATGCTGGCGGCAGTGTCGAAGACGCGCTCCTCCGTCCACGCGCCGGCCGCATTGCGGCGGAAGACGTGGACCGGGTCCAGGTAGCCGGGGTGTCCCATGTCGACGACGGCGATCTCGCCCGCCGAGATGCTGATGTTGATGTCCAGGTACCCGAATGTCCGGGGCAACGTCTCCAGCGTGAAGTTGCCGGAGCCGTCGTTGATCGCCACCTGGAGCCGCCCGTCCTCCTGCTGAAAGACGGGATCGTCGGCGCCGTCGCCGTTGACGTCCCCGATTTTCATGTCGATGCTGCCGATCCCGGCGAGCTCGCGCTCGTGCGGGTTCCGGACGTAATTCCGCGGTGCGGCCAGCGAATACGTGCACGCCGCCTCCGCGACGGCACTCATGGCGATGAGGCTGAGGACCGTAAGGATAGCTTTCATGAGCGGCAATATATGCTGACGCGGCATAGAATTCAATGATGGAGGGCACATGTGGTCCGCAGACTGCCGGCCGAAGGCCGGCGGACCGGCCGGTCGAAGACCGGCGCTCCGTGAACCCCGCGCGTGCACCGCGTGAACCCCGCGCGTGCACCATGTGCACACGCCCGTGCACGACGTGAACCCGCCCGTGCACCATGTGCACCCGCCCGTGCACCACGTGAACCCGCGCGTGCACCACGTGCACACGGCCGTGCACCACGTGAACCCGCCCGTGCACCATGTGCACCCGCCCGTGCACCACGTGAACCCGCGCGTGCACCATGTGCACACGCCCGTGCACCACGTGAACCCGTGCGTGCACCACTTGCACACGCCCGTGCACCATGTGCACACGCGTGTGCATCACGTGAACCCCGCGCGTGCACCATGTGCACACGCCCGTGCACCACGTGAACAAGCGTGTGCACCACGTGAACAAGCGTGTGCACCACGTGAGAATGGAAGGTTCACGACGTAAATCGGCGTGTGCCGCGGGCGGATCCACCACTTCTGGCGCATCCGCGGTTACAATTGCATTTTCCGAAACGCTTTTGGTCGAGACCGCTCTTGTTGAGCCCCGCCGGGAAATGCGTCAGATTCTCTGTCTCACTCTGGTCGTCGCGGTCGCCTTTGCCGCGGTCCCTGTGCTTTTCGCTCCGGTTGGCTCACGCTGGGCCGTCTGGCTCGCAGTGACGGTGGTTCTCGCAGTGGCCAGCGCACTCCTCGGCCGCCAGGCCGCACCCGGCCGCGGCTGGCGCTACGGCCCCCTCGGCGTGATCGTTTCCGCCGCATCGCTGACACTCATCGACGAGGGACACGATCGAATCGGCTATCCGCTCGGCCTCGCGGGCCCCATGATCGCGCTCTTCGCTGCGTCGATCGCATGGCGCACGGCGGCGCTCGAGAACGCACCACCCTTGCGACGGATCGTCGTAGGCGGCGCGCTCGCGACGCTCTGGCTTTTCACCACGACGTGGATATGGCTCTTCACGGAGTAGGGAGACGCGCGTCTCTCGATTGCGAGCGACGCGAGCTATTTGTCTGTATATCCCAATCATGGACGCGCTCCTCGTGGTTTGCACCTTCCGGTGCTGCCGGAGGCAGCACAAGATCTGTAGACCCGGCCTTCAGGCCGGGTAGGGCGGTGGATGGGATGCGAGCCCGCGAAGCGGGCGGCAGAAGAGGGTTCGCGGCGATGCGCTGTTCTGTCGCCCGTTTCGCGGGCTGACTGGTGGCTCGCTCGTGTACCCGGCCTGAAGGCCGGGTCTACAGATCTTTCGCCGCCTTCGGCGGCTATCGGGCTCGCCCGTGTTCGTTCAGCCGGTAGCCGCCTCCGAGGTAGAATTCTGTCATGACACGCCCGGTGGAACAGCTGTACGAACAGGCTTCTCAGTTGTCGACGGAGGATCGCGCGGAGCTCGCAGGGATGCTGCTTCAGAGCATCGAAGATCCTCCCGACGAAGGTGTCGAGGAAGCTTGGGCAGCGGAAATCGAACGACGCATGGCCGACTACCGGGCGGGGAGAGTGAAGACCATTCCATGGTCTGAGGTTCGTGCTCATTTGCACCGTATTGACCGGTAATGCATCTCGAGATTTTCGAGGACGCGGCAGCCGAGATCGAAGAAGATCGCGGGTGGTATCAACCGCAGCGAATCCGCGGAGGCAGGGTTTCTTCGTGAGCTCGATCATGCCATTCAGCAGGTTATCGACGCTCCTGCGCAATGGCCACGGTATCTCGCCGGCACGCGGCGATACGTTTTTCCGACGTATCCATACTTCCTCGTGTACTTCGTCGAAACCGACGTGATTCGAGTTGTCGCCGTTGCGCATGAGAAACGACGGCCGGGCTACTGGCGAAATCGACTGCGTAAGAGCCGCTGACTATCTCAGGCGAGAGCTGCCCGTACGGCGTGACGGAGCGCCGACGTTCCGTCGGACGGCAGTCTCTCGGCCTGATCGGCAATGCATCGCGAAAGCCTGCCCACGAGGACGCGGGCGGACCGGCCGACGAGGACGTCGGCGGTCTTGGGGGGACCGTCAGACCACCCGGTGCAGCGGCTCCATTCCCCTCAGGAATCGGAACACGTTCGTGGCCGCGATGGTGGCCATGGCGTTTCTTGCTTCCTCGGTGGCGGAGCCGATGTGGGGGAGGAGGACGATGTTCTTCATCGTGAGAAGACGCGGGTTGACGGCAGGCTCGTGCTCGTAGACATCGAGGCCGGCGCCGCGGAGGTGGCCGGTTTCGAGGGCATCGCAGAGCGCGTCTTCGTCGACGAGAGCGCCGCGGGAGGTGTTGATCAGGTAGGCGCCGGACTTCATCGCGGCGAGCGTGGCGGCGTTGATCATCCGGTCGGTTTCCCGGGACAACGGGACGTGGAGCGAGACGATGTCGCTCGTGGCCAGGAGCTCGTCGAGCGGGTCGCCGCGGCGGATGCCGAGGACGTCCATCCCGAAGGCGCGGGCTCGCGTTGCGACGGCGGTGCCGATGCGGCCCATGCCGATGATGCCGAGGCGCTTGCCCTGGAGCGATCCGCCGAGGAGTTTGAGCGGTTCCCATTCGCAGCGGCCGGTGGCGCGCACCTCGGCGTCGCCTTCGACGATGCGGCGCGTGACGGCGAGGAGGAGGGCTATGGTCAGGTCGGCGGTTGCTTCGGTGAGCACGCCGGGGGTGTTGGTGACGGTGATGCCGAGCTCGCGGGCCGCTTCGACGTCGATGTTGTTGTAGCCGACGGCGAAGTTGGAGACGCAGCGGAGGTTGGGGTTCGACTCCAGGACGCGGCGGGTGATCGGGTCCTGCAGGAGTGTGACCGCGGCATCGGCGTCCGCCAGGATGGTGATCAGGTCGTCTTCGCTGCGGCCATGTTCGGTCGGATGGGCGATGACGTCAAAGTGCGGCGCGAGGATCTCCGTCGTCACGGAGGGAAAGTCGGCGGTAAGAACGACGGAGTAACGCATTGGCGGCTAGCGACGAGAGATGAGCGATGAGCGATGAGAGATGAACACGGGAGCTTCAGCTTTTCGTCTCACGCGCGACGATGCGGCCGAGGATGAAGAGGAAGCCGCCGAGGGCGAGGATTCCGACCTCGTGGCGCACGTTGCCGCTGACCAGTCCATAGGAAAGCCCGACGGGCAGCAGGACCATGGCCACGAGCTGCATCAGCCGCCCGATGGCGACGTTCATCGCTCATCTCTCATCGTTCATCGCTCGATTTCGCGAGAATCTGCAGCAGGTCGTCCTCGAACACGCCCTGCGGGCGCTCTTCGATGCGGCCGAGCTCTTCGTCGCCGCGGTAATAGATGAAGGTCGCCACCTTGACGATGTGCTTTCCCTTCAGCAGCTCGGCCGGTTTCTGCTTCGATTTGTCGACGGCGACGAAGGTCATCGGCAGGTCGACGCCGAACTGCGACTTGAGGTCGTCGGCGATGCGGAGCATTTTCGGCACCTCGCGCTGGCTATCGTCGCACCAGGTGCCCATGTAGATCTCCATCCGGTCGCCGGCGCGGACGTACGGCTTCATCATCTCCACGACCGTGACGTCCGGCTGATACTCGCTCTTGCGCTGCACGTAGGACGGCACCGTCGCCATCAGCCGGTCGGGGGTGACGGTGCCGACGACGAGAGGGAGGGAGACGTTCGGTACGCTCCCGATCTGCTCCGCCCCCGCGGGCGGGCGCTCGTCGATGGTGATGGTGGTGACCCGGTCGCCGCGCTCGGTCTGGTCGACCACGCCGTTCATGCCGTCGTAGACGCGGCCGAAGATCGTGTAGCCGCCGTCGAGGTGCGGCTGCGGGGAGTGGGTGATGAAGAACTGCGAGCCGCCGGTGTCGGGCCCCGAGAGGGCCATGCCGACCGCGCCGCGCGTGTATTTCTGCAGGTTGATCTCGTCGCGGATGAAGTAACCGGGGCCGCCGTTCATGTCGTTGCGCGGGTCGCCGCCCTGGATGACGAAGTTCGGGACGACGCGCATGAAGGAGCTGTTGTCGAAGTACTTCTTCCCGGCGAGCTGGGCGAAGTTCCACGCGGTCATCGGCGCGTCCTGGGTCAGCAGCGCCAGCTCGATCCGGCCGCGGGTCATATGGATCGTGGCGGTATGCGGCTTGCGCGACCAGCGGACGATCTCCTCGTATTCGCTCTGCGGACGGTTGACCGGCAGCGGCGTGATCTGCGGCCGTTTCGCCCCGAGCTTCTCGACGAGCTGGTCGGCCGCCACGCGCCGCACTACCGGGTCGTTGTCGGTCAGCAGGCCACGGAGGAACGGCTCGCGTCCGCGGTCGTTGTAGGCGGCGATGGCGACGATGGCGGCGACGCGGGCGTCGTTCATCTCCGACGTCCGCTCTTTCTCCACCGCGGCATGCAGCGTTGCCAGCCAGTCGCTCGGACGGATGGAGGTGACGCTGGTGTATTTCTCGATGGCGTTGGCACGGACGATCACGTCGGGGTCCTGCAGCCCTTTCTGGATCACCTCCAGCTCGAGGTCGGCGCGCTGCACGGGGATCGTGCTCAGGGCGGCCGTGCGGACGAGGGGATTTTCGTTCTGCATGGCCTGCCTGCGTGAGGAGGGGGCGTTGGCTGTTTCGAGCTGGCGCACGATGATCCAGGGAGTGCGCGAGAACTTCGTGCCGACGAAGCCGGGGCGGCCGAGGTGCTTCATCACTGCCCCGGCCGCCGTCTCGCGGTCCCACGACGTGCCGTTGACCAGGACGGACAGCAGGCGCGCCTTCGCCGTCTCATTGGTCTTCGCGTAGTAGCCGAGCGGATCGAGGATCGACGACCGGACGCCGGGGTCGGGGTCGTCGAGCGTGGCGAAGATGCGCGGGAGATCGTCGGCGCGGGCTCCGCTCGCGTCTTTCTCGAAGACCCGGCCGAGAGCCACGGCGGCGTTCGTGCGGACCCAGGGGTGGCTGTCGCCGAGGAGGTTCACCAGCAGCGGCGCGGAGGCGGGGTCGCCGATCCGGCCGAGCGCCGTCGCGGCGTAGGCGCGCGTCAGCACGTTCGGGTCGCTCAGGACGAGCTCCAGCGGACCGCGCGCGGCCGTGTACGCGCGGCGGGCGAGCGTGTACGCCCCTTCCTGCCGCACCGCGGACGACGGCGAGGCAAGGGCCTGCATCGCCAGCTGGCTCGCTTCGTCGGTGTTGAAGCGGAAGAGGAAGCGTACCGCCCGCGCCCGCACTCCCTCCGCCTGGCTGGCGTCGGTCATCCAGACGTAGCGGACGTAGCGGTCGCGCATGAACGCTTCCTGCCCGGCGAGCTTCGAGAGCGCCTCGATCGCCTCGGCGGCCACCCCGGCGTCGGTGTCCGTGGTCAGGCCGAAGAGCGCGTCGGCGCCTGCGCCCGCGGCGATCTCGCCGAGGGCGAACGCCGCCCGCTCCCGGACATTGCGGTCGGGATCGCGGGTCAGCGCGATCAGCTCCGCCACCCCGGCCGGGCTCTCGACCGTATCCAGCTCGTTGTTGCCGTTCTGGTCGATGAAGGTGTGCGGACCGATCCGGCCGAGGGCCGTGGCGATGCGGGCGCGGTGGATCGCGTTCGGGTGAGCCACCCACTGGGCGACCAGGGCCGGGTCGAACTCCCGCCGGTCCTCCAGCCTCAGGACCCGTGCTTCCTCTTCCACCGTCATCCCGTACGGCTCGGCCGTCGCGGCGATGCTGGCCGGGGGTGGAGGAGGGGCGGTGGTGCAGGCGATTCCGAGGAGAAGAACGATGGGGGCGAGCTTACGCATGGCGCGGAATGATAACGAGATACGGGCGGGGGATGATTCTTGTCCGCTTCCGCGTCACTCCGGCTTGCGTTAATGCCTCCGGCACGGGAGACTCGCGCTGCATGCACGAGCTCGCGATTGACGTCGAACGGGTGGCCCGCCGCTATGGCCGGCGCTGGGCCCTGGCCGACGTCACCTTCCAGGTCGCCCCGGCGACGGTGATGATGGTGGCGGGAAGGAACGGGGCCGGCAAGTCGACCCTCTTCCGGGTCCTGGCCACCGCGATCCGCCCGGATTACGGAAAGGCGCGGGTGGCCGGCTTCGACGTGCTGCGGGAGCGGGAAGACGTTCGCCGCCATACCGCTCTCCTCAGCCACTACAACTATCTCTATGACTCGCTGACGGCGCGGGAGAACCTCGCCGTCGTGGCCGACCACCTCCGGACCGGCCGCGACCGGGTGCTCCCGCTCCTCGACCAGGTCGGCCTCGCCGCCCGGGCCGACGACGCCGTCTCGACGTTCTCCGCCGGCATGCGCAAACGTCTCTCGTTCGCCCGAGTGCTCCTGCAGGACCCGCGGGTGGTGTTGCTCGATGAGCCGTACGGCGCGCTCGACCCGGCGGGGTTCGATCTGGTGGACTCGGTCATTGCCGAGTTGAAGCGCAACGGGGCCACGGTGCTGATGGCTACCCACCAGTGGGAAAGGGGGGCGGCGCTGGCGGATGTCGCGCTGGTGCTCGAGGGGGGGAAGGTGGCGTGGATGGGGCCGGCGGGTGAGGTGATGGGGCACGAGGTGCGGGCATGAGGGAAGAGGCGAAATGCAAAATGCAGAATGCAAAATGCAAAATGCAAAATGGAGAAGAGGTCTTCTTTTTCCATTTTGCATTTTGCATTCTGCATTCTGCATTTCGCTTCTCCCTCGGAGGCTGAGTGCTAGCCGCCGCTCTCCGCAAAGAGCTCCTCCTCCAGTGGCGCACGCGCGGCCAGTTCATCGCCGTCTTCGTCTTCGGCGCGGCCGCCCTGCTCCTCTTCAGCTTTGCCATCGGGCCGAACGCCGCCGCCCTGCGGACCTTCTCCGCCGGCTTCCTCTGGCTCGGGCTGCTCCTCTCCTCCACCCTCACCCTGGCGGAGAGCTTCCATGCGGAGATGGAGAACCGGGCTCTCGAAGGGCTGCTCCTCCTCCCGTCCGATCCGCACGCCCTCTATTACGCCAAGGCCATCGCCAACTGGCTCCAACTGGCGATCCTCGGGGTGGCGCTGGTGCCGGTCATGGTCGTCCTGTACGACGCCGGGACGACCCGGCTGCTGACCCTGCTGCTGGTCATCGTCCTCGGGACGGCCGGCCTTTCGGCACCCGGGACCCTCTACGCGGCCATGACGGCGCAGGTGAAGGCGAAACAGACTCTGCTCCCTCTGCTGTTGTTCCCCCTGATCGTCCCGGTACTGCTCGCGTCCGTCAAGGCAACGTCCATGGCCATCCTGGGCGACCCGATGGGGGATTCGCAGCGGTGGATGCTGTTGTTGCTGGCGTTCGATCTGATTTACTGGTCGTTGTGCGGCATGCTGTACGCCCGAGTCGTCGAGGACTAGCTATGCGAAAAGCACAAATCTTCATCGCCCTCGGGGTGCTTCTTCTCCTCGCCGGCTCTTCCATCGGGCTCTTCGTGGCCCCCGCGGAGACGTTCATGGGCGACGTGCAGCGGATCATGTACGTGCACGTCCCGACGGCCTGGAACTGGATGCTGGCGGTCCTCTTCTCCCTCGTCTGCGCGATCGCCTTCCTCTTCCGGAACGACTTCAAGTGGGACGCGCGGCTGGAGGCCGGGCTGGAAGTGGGGACGCTGCTGGCGTTCCTCCTCTGCTGCCAGGGGGCCATCTGGGCCAAGCCGACGTGGGGCGTCTGGTGGGACTGGGACCCGCGCCTGACCACGACCGCGGTCCTGCTCTTCGCGTTTCTCGGCATCCTGGCGCTGCGCAGCTTCGTCGAAGACCCGGTCAAGCGCGCCATCTGGTCGTCGGTGGCGACGATCATCGCCTCGATCGACCTGCCGATCGTCTACATGTCGGTCAAGTGGTGGAACTCGCTGCACCAGCAGCAGTCGACGCCGAGCACAGTTTCGTCACAGTTTCATTTGCCGCTCCGGATGAACGCTTTCGGCGTGCTCTTTCTGATGATCGGCTTCATCATGGTACGTACACGGATCGCGGCGCTGCGGGCCGAGCGCGAGCTCGCCGCACCGCCGGTAGCCATGTCGGGAGAAGCAGGGGAGCTGGTATGAGCGGAGTCATCGTCGGAGGATGGGAATTCGTCTGGGCGGCGTACGGCATCACCGCCGCCGCGTTCATCCTTTACGGTCTCAGCCTGATGAGCCGTTTGCGGGAGGCCGGACGCAATGACTGAGGCGGTCATCGGCAGAAGCGAGTCGGAGAAGATGCGCCGCAGGACGCGTCTCTTCATGATCGGCGCGTTCGGCGTGGCCGCGATCGCGTTCGGCGTGATCGCCGCCAGCGGCATCAACAGCAACCTGGTCTACTACTGGACGCCGTCCGACCTCCGCGCCAACGGCGAGAAGGCGTACGGCGCGAACATCCGCCTCGGCGGGATGGTCGCCAAGGGCTCGATTCAGAAGCGCGGCGGCTCGGCGGTGGAGTTCGTCGTCCACGACGGCAAGACCCGCATCCCGGTGAAGACCTCCACGGTCCCGCCGCAGATGTTCCGCGAGAACATCGGCGTGGTCGTCGAAGGGACGATGGTGCGCAACGGCTACTTCGAGTCGAGCCGGCTCATGGTCTCGCACAGCAACGAATACAAGGCTCCGGAGCAGGGACACACCGTCGACCGGAAAGAGCTCGAGCGGATGATGAAGTCGGTCGCCGAGAGCGAGTAGAGCAAGGAAACCCATGACCCCTCTCCTCGGACGCATCCTCATCCTCGCCTCCCTCCTGGCCGCCTCCGCGGGCGCGCTCCTCGGCTTCGCCGCCGGCCGCTCGCGCTCCGTCGACGGCCTGAAGTGGGCGCGCCGCTTCGCCTACCTCTACTCCGCCCTGGTCGGCGCGGCGACGCTGCTGATGGTCTACGCGCTCCTCGCGCACGACTTCTCCGTCAGCTACGTCGCCCAGGTCGGGTCGCGCGCGGTGCCGACGTGGGTGACGGTGGTCAGCCTCTGGTCTTCGCTCGAAGGGTCGATCCTCTTCTGGGGCTTCGTCCTCGGCGCCTACATCGCCGTGGCCACCTACCTGACGCGCGGCCAATATGCCGAATACCAGCCCGACGCCATCGGGGTCTGGCTCGCCTGCGCCGCCTTCTTCAGCTTCCTCATCGCCGGGCCGGCCAATCCGTTCGGCACCGTCGCCAATCCCCCGGCCGACGGGCCGGGACCGAATGCGCTCCTGCAGAACCACCTCCTGATGGCGGTCCACCCGCCGTTCCTCTACCTCGGCTATGTCGGCATGACCATCCGTTCGGCTTCGCCTGCGCGGCGCTGCTGAAGGGGCGCCTCGGACACGGGATTCTGAAGCCGCTCCGCGAGTCGCTGATGCTGCCGTGGATCTTCCTGTCGATCGCGATCATGCTCGGCGGCTGGTGGGCCTACGAGGTCCTCGGCTGGGGCGGTTACTGGGCGTGGGATCCGGTGGAGAACGCGTCGCTCCTGCCGTGGCTCACGGCGACGGCGGCGCTGCACTCGATCATGGTCGTCGAGCGCCGCGGCATCCTGAAGGGGTGGACGATCACCCTCATCCAAGCGACGTTCCTCCTGGTCATCCTCGGCACCTTCATGACGCGCTCCGGCGTGTTCAACTCCGTCCATTCGTTCACCCAGAGCGAGATCGGCCCGACCATCCTGGCCTTCCTCGCCGCGGCGCTGCTCTTCGTCATCGCACTCCTCGCGTTCCGGATCGACAAGCTGGAGACTGAAGGGCGGATCGAAGGGGCGGCCAGCCGCGAGGCGATGTTCCTCGTCAACAACCTCTTCTTCGTCCTGCTCACCTTCACGGTGCTGATCGGGACCGTGTTCCCGCTCGTCGTCGAGGCGTTCAACGGGAAGCAGATGAGCGTCGGACGGCCGTACTTCGACAGCATGGTCGTGCCGATCGGCGCGGCGCTGCTGTTCGTGCTCGGCATCGGCCCGGCGCTGCCGTGGGGCCGCGCGACCGGCGAGCAGGTGCGCAAGGCGCTTCTCCCGCCGATCGCCACCGCGGTCGCTTTCGCCATCGTCGGCTGGGCCGTCCACGCGCGCGGCTGGACGCTCCTGACCATCGCCTTCGGCGGCTACGCCGCGCACGTGACCCTCGGACAGATGTTCTTCCCGATGTTCCAGCGGATGAAGAAAGGGGAGAGCGCCGGGACCGCGTTCGTCGACGGCCAGCTCCGCCGCGGGCGCCGCCGCTTCGCCTCCTACATCGTGCACGCCTCGGTGATCGTCGTCATCATCGCCATCGCCGTCAGCAGCTCGATGCGCCAGACCACCGAGCTGCACTTCGTCAAAGGGCAGACCCAGCAGGCCTCCGGCTTCGACGTCACCTTCGTCGGCGCCGAGGAGCGGACCGAGCCGCACCGGCACTCCACCATCGCCCGTTTCAACGTCGCGCGCGACGGGAAGCAGGTGGCGGTGCTCGAGCCGCGCATGAACCAGTACCAGTCGATGCGCGAGCCGATCGGCTCCCCCGACGTCTACACCACCGCCGGCGGCGACTTCTACATCGCCCTCAGCAACATCGACCCCGCCGCGCAGACCACCAGCATCACCGTCTTCGCCGCACCGCTGGTCGTCTGGATCTGGATCTCGGTGATCCTGATGGGCGTGGGAGCGCTGTTCGGGCTGATCCCGTCGCGGCGGACGGCGATGCGCGAAGCGCGCGAGCCGCTTCCCGAAGCGGCAGCCCCGGAGACCGCATGAACCGCACGGTCCTTCTCGTCGGCGTCATCATCGCCGCCATCCTCCTCGGCGTGCTCTTTCTCGGCCTGGGGAAGAACCCGAACGCGATCCGCTCGCCGCTGATCGGCAAGGCCGCGCCGGCGTTCGCGCTGCGCGAGGTCGGCACCGGCCGCATCATCGACGTCACCCAGCTCAAGGGGAAGCCGGTCGTGCTGAACTTCTGGGCCACCTGGTGCGGGCCGTGTTGGGAAGAGCATCCGATCCTCGTCGCCAACGCGCGCATGCTGCAGCCGAACGTGCAGTTCCTCGGCGTGGTGTTCCAGGACGAGGAGTCGAAGATCCTGAGCTTCCTCAACCAGCGCGGCTCCAGCTATCCGACCGTCGTCGACGACAAGGGAAAGACCGCCATCGCCTACGGCGTCGGCGGCGTCCCGGAGACGTACTTCATCGACGCCAACGGAGTGATCGCGGAGAAGTTCAGCGGCCCGATGAACGCCGACGTGCTGCAGGAGCATCTCCGGAAGGTGCTGCGATGACGCTGGCGGTTCTCCTCCTCCTGCTCCAGTTGAAAGTCCCGGACGCCGCGCAGTTCGTCGGCCAGCCGCAGGGGATGCCGATCGCCGGCGCCCAGCTCACGCAACGGACCAACGAAGTCTCGGAGCTGCTGCGCTGCCCGGTGTGCCAGGGGATGGCGGTCGCCGACTCGCCGGCCGAAATGGCCGTGAACATGAAGGCGCAGGTGCGCGAGCTCCTCGCGCGCGGCTACACCGAAGAACAGATCCTCAAATACTTCGAGCTGTCGTATGGACAGTTCGTCCTGCTCAGGCCGAAGTTCGAAGGCGCCACCAGCATGGTCTGGCTGCTGCCGGTGTTCGCGCTGCTGATCGGGGCGGCGGTGCTGTTCTTCAAGCTGCGCAAGCTCGAGAAGGCACCATCGTCCGCCGCGGCGGCGTCCACGCCGGTAGAATCCGATGACGAGTACCTGTCGCGCGTCCGCGACCTCGTCACCGGAGGAAAGTCTTGAACACCCCCACCGACTGGATCAGTGCACTTGCCATCCTCGCCGCCGGACTGGTCCTCGGCGCTCTCTTCGTCTTCCTGAACAAGCGCCGCAACGCCCGTACCCTCGGCGGCGATCCCGACCTGGAGCGGAAGGACCTGGAGGCGAAGCGCGATGCGCTCGTGGCCCAGCTCCGCGACCCCGGCCTGGAGCCGGACGAGCGGACGCGCCTGGAAGTGGAGACGGCCAACGTCCTGCGCCGTCTCGACGCCGCCGCTCCCGCACGGACCGGCGGTGCGCCCTCCGCCGCGACGCCGGCAACGGCCGGCATGAACCCCACCACCAAAGGCTTCCTCTGGGGCGCCGGATCCTTCGCCGCGCTCGGACTGCTCTTCTACTTCGTCATGCAGCAGGCCGCCCCGCGCCAGGAAGGGGGCTCCCTCACCGGCGGCGACGCGCCGATACAGCAGCCGGGGCAGGCCCAGGGGCAAGCGCCCGATCCCGCGCTCCAGCAGTTGCAGGCGGCCGTGCAACGCGACCCCGAAAATCTCCAGCTCCGCAACGACCTCGCCCAGGCCTATCTGGAGCGCGACAACATGATGGCGGTCTTCGAACAGACGAACTTCGTCCTGCAGAAGAGCCCCGAGGACAGCCGGGCCCTGACGTTCCAGGGCCTCGTGCGGATGGCGATGGGCGACATGGAAGCGGCAGTCGGCCTGATCCAGCGCGCCACGAAGAGCGACCCGCGAAACCTCGACAGCTGGGTCTCCCTCGCCTGGATCCATGCCCAGAACGGCAACATGGCCGAGGCCGAGAAAATGATCGCCGAGGCGGCGAAGAACTCGCCTGCCGACAAGCCGCGTCTCGACGACGTCTTCGCCCAGATGAAGCAGCACATCGCCCAGCAGAAAGCCCAGCCCGCGCAGACCGCCGGCGGCGAGCTGCCCCCCAACCACCCGCCCATCGAAGGTGCTCCGTCCGCCGTGCCTCCAGCCGCCGCTCCTGCCGCGGCCGGCCCGGGAGTCCGCGTCACCCTCGACCTCGACTCCGCCGCCCAGCCCCGCACCGGCATCGTCTTCGTCATCGCTCGCAACCCCGCCGGAGGCCCGCCCCTCGCCGTCAAACGCGTCATCGCGACGTCGTTTCCCCTAAGCGTCGACCTCACCGCCGCCGACTCCATGATGGGCCAGCCCCTCCCGGTCACCTTCCGCCTCGAAGCCCGCCTCGACCGCGACGGCGACCCCATGACCCGCCCCGCCACCGACCCGGCGGCCGCGCAGAATGAGGTAAGCACGGGGATGGCGGTACGGTTGGCGTTGAAGTAGGGCTGTCATCCTGAGCCACAGGATCGCCCCCACAAGCGGAAAGCATGAAGGCGAAGGACCTGGGTGGGTGGTGGTGGGATGAGCGTGCTTCGCTCCCCCTCCCCCCAGGTCCTTCGCCGCCATGCTTGCTGCTGATGGATCACTTCTGCGGGCTCAGGATGACAGGAGGGGATTGGCATCGAAGTAGCGCGCATTCTCGGCGTGCGCACTGCCTGGATCATGCTCCTCCTGACCGCGTCCTGTACGCGTGGAGCCTCCTCGCCGTCACCGGAGCAACAGATCGGCACCGGCCTCACCGCCTTCATCTCCCTCATCCGCACCAGTAAACCGGGAGACCTCGACCCCACCTTCGCACGTTCCGCCGACGCCCTTCACCTGCGCCGCACCGGCACCAGCGCCGCGGGATCCCCGGCCGGATACCGCGCCGAGATGTTCCTCCGCCGAACCACCATGCCCGGCGGACCGCGCGAATGGATCACCCTTTCCCTGCGCGGCGAGACCGACCCGGTCGATACCGCCCTCGCCGCCGCCCTCGGCCCCGCCAACGGCCGCGGCTTCGGCGATGAAGCCGGCTGGCTGCTGCCGAACGGCGGGCTGATTCTCGAGCGGTGGAGCGGCAGGAGCGATCTCACCTTCAGCCCCGGCCCGCCGCAGGACGCGCTGGAGGACCTCGCCCGCCCGCACCTGCCGTCGCTCGCCGAGGTGGAACGGCGGTTGGCCGCCGCCGGATGGCGCGCGATGCCGGTCGAAGCCCTTTCGGACGATTTCGCCCAGAAGCGCCTGCGCAAGCCCGGCCAGTCGCAGGAGCTTCTTCTCCTGCACAAACCGAGTGCGGCGCGCCTGGTCGCCTTCGCCATCGACGAACCCACGGACGATGCGGCAGTAAACGCTGTGCTTGCGACCGCCGGAATCAAGGAAGTCCGCCTCGGTCGTTGCGTCGCGCATGGCAACTACTTCGTCGTAGTCGACCGTGGACGGGTCACCATCTGGCGCCGCCCCTTCGCCATGTGGAACGTCATGATTCAGGAACGCTGCGCATGAGCGCATAAGATCGCGATGTTCCGGCGGCTTTCTTTGCGCGGGCGGCGTGGATGAAGAGGGCAGGGCAAGGTGTCGGAGCGGGGAGACTTCATTTCCGACGAGGAGATCGAACGACGGATTGAACGGAGTGCCGAGTAAAGTCCAATCCGGGCGCGCTCACTTTGCGCATGTGGCGCGACCCCTCACCCCGTTCGGCACTGAGCTTCTAACAAGCATGTCGTGTGTTGCTGCAGCTTTCACATCGCCACGCGCAGGTGCCGAACATCCCTCTCCCCTGTGCAGGGGCGAGGGGCAACAAACCCTCGTCGTTTCTCAACTCTTCGCGTGAAACGCGACTTCGTTGATCCATCTGCGCTAAACTCCCCACAGCCTCGGGGTGGCCTTTCCGGCCTGAGATCAAACCCGCGGAACCTGATCCGGTTCGCACCGGCGTAGGGAAGGCAGATGAAGACACTTCTTTTTGTATGGGCCGCGTTGAGCGGCGCCGCTCCCATTTCCACCACCACGCCTTCCCCCCCTGAGCTGAGGGAGACGATCGTCGTCTCGGCCATTCGCGCCGAGGAGGAGACGCCGGTTACGAAGACCGACGTGCCCCGCGAAGGGATCGAGGAGCGGTATCACGGTCAGGATGTGCCGCTGCTGCTGCGCGATACGCCCTCCGTCAACGCCTGGGCGGAGTCGGGGGTCGGCGGGGCCGGCTACTCGTACATCTCGCTGCGCGGGGTGAACGCCACACGCATCAACTTCACGCTCGACGGCGTGCCGCTCTCGGACAGCGAGGACATGGGGGCGTACTTTGTCGATTTTCCCGACCTGGCGCGGTCGCTGGAGAGCATCCAGATCCAGCGCGGGGCCGGCACGTCCACGTTCGGCACGGCGGCCTTCGCCGGCTCGGTGAACATGGAGAGCATCGCCCTCTCCCAGGACAGCCGCACCGACGCCACCCTCGGGCTTGGGTCGCATGACAACCGGCAGGCCTCGGTCGGGTATCACTCCGGCGCGCTGGCGAACGGCTTTGCGTTCTACACGCGGCTCTCCTACCTGGAGAACAGCGGCTACCGCGACAACTCGGAGACCCGGCAGCGGAACGTCTTCTTCAGCGGCTCGAAGCAGCTCGGCGACGCGCTGCTCAAGCTGACCGGCTTTTCCGGACATGAGGACCAGCAGCTCTCGTTCTACGCGACCGACGAGGCGACGCTGGAGGGCGATCCGCGGAACAACCCGCTGCGCCCCGAGGAGAAGGACAGCTTCGGCTACGACCTCGGCCAGTTGCAGTACATCCGGCCGCTCGGCAGCGACTCCGACATGACGGCGTCGGTCTACTACCAGCGCGGCTACGGCTGGTATCGCCTGTTCGACTATTCCGATCCGCAGGGCGGCGACACGCTCCGCCAGTACGGCCTCGACGGGATGCTCCTCGGCTCGATCGTCACGTACTCGAAGAGCTCCGGCGCGCTGACGACGAACTACGGCGTCCACGTAAACCGTTTCCGCCGCGATCACACGCGGGACGACGTCGCGGCCGGCTCGCGCGATTACGCGAACTACGGCGAGAAAGGGGAGGTCAACGCCTTCGCCAAGGTCTCGTACGACGCCGGTGCGTGGCATCTCTACGGCGACGCGCAGGTGCGCCACTCGACGTTCGACTACCACGGTGACGTCGACATCGAGAGCATCGACTGGACGTTCTTCAACCCGAAGATCGGCGCGCGCTATTCGGTGAGCGCGGCGCACAGCGTCTACGCCTCCGCCGGTCTCTCCACCCGCGAGCCGACGCGCAACGACATGTTTCTCGGCGAGGACAATCCGTCGGCCGCGCACGACCTCGACGCGGTACGGCCGGAGCGGCTGCTCGATCTCGAGCTGGGATGGAACTACCGCGCGGCGAACCTCGAGCTGGCGGCGAACCTCTACGCGATGGAGCTC
The DNA here is from genome assembly GCA_035629865.1 of Thermoanaerobaculia bacterium. GTDB lineage: Bacteria > Acidobacteriota > Thermoanaerobaculia > Gp7-AA8 > Gp7-AA8 > QHVT01. Next base: position 28,413 of record DASPHC010000029.1, read on the forward strand.
CGCAACGAGATCGCCTCGACCGGCGAGCTGTCGGAGATCGGCCTGCTGCTGCGGCGGAACGTCGATCGCAGCTACCGGCGCGGGATCGAGCTCGACGCGGCGTGGCAGCCTTCGTCGCGGCTCCGCCTCCGGACCACCGCGAACCTTTCCCGCAACCGGATCAGCGAGTGGACGCAGTTCTTCGACGTCTACGACGTGGAGGGAAACTGGACGGAATCGCGTCCGGTGCGCTACCAGGACGTCGAGCCGCTGCTCACCCCTTCTGTGATCGTGAGCCAGAGCCTCGACTACGCGCCGAACGCACGCGTGAGCGGAGGCCTGACCGCCCGCTACGTCGGACGCTCGTATCTCGACAACACCAATGACGACGCCTTCGATGCGCCGTCCTTCTATCTCGTCGACGCGAGGGCCTCGTACGCGGTGACGCCCTGGGCGCGGGTCACCCTGCAGGTGAACAATCTCCTCGACGCGAACCGCGTCTATCCGAGCGGCTACAGCTATCGCTTCTACGCCGGCGAAGTACAGAGCGGTACGGCGTACTACTATCCGCAGGCCGGGAGGAACGCGGTCGTGTTGATGGACTTCGACTTTTGAGCTGGCTGCTTGCCAACTGGTTCGAGCTCGCCGCGGCGGTGCTGACGCTGTTCAGCATCTGGCTCGCGACGAAGGAGAACATCTGGTACTACCCGACCGGGCTGGTCGCGCTGGCCATGTACACCTGGCTGTATTACGAGGCGAAGCTCTACGCCGAGTCTCTGCTGCAGATCATCTGTTTCGCGCTGATGGTCTACGGCTGGTACGAGTGGCTGCACGGCGGGCGGAACAAGACCGAGCTCCCGGTGACGCGTACGCCGCGGTGGGCGTGGGTCAACGGCATCACCGCCGGCATCCTCGGCACGGCGGCGACGATCTGGATCCAGCTCCGCTACACCGACAACCCGGCGCCGTACGCCGACTCGTCGCTGCTGGCGTGGAGCCTGGTGGCGCAGTGGATGACGGCGCGGAAATGGCTCGAGAGCTGGATCCTCTGGGTGCTGGTCAACACCGTCTCCGTGCCGCTCTACGTCACGCGCGAGCTCTGGATCACGGCCGTGCTGTTCGTCGGGCTGTGGATCCTGGCAATTCGAGGCTATTTCGAATGGCGACGCTCCCTCGCCGCATCTGCCTGATCGGTCCGGAGTCGACCGGCAAGAGCTGGCTGGCGGCCCGTCTCGAGCGCGAGCACGGCGCGGCGTGGGCGAAGGAGCACGCGCGCGAGTACGCCGAAACGTGTGGCCATGACCTGACCTCCGCCGACGTCGAGCCGATCGCGCGAGGGCAGATGGCCAATCTCGACCGCGCCACGGGGGAGTTGATCGTGCTCGACACGGACCTCCTCTCCACGGTGGTGTACGCCCGCTACTACTACGGCTCCTGTCCCGCCTGGATCGAGGAAGAGGCGAAACGCCGCCGCGCGGATTTGTACCTGCTGCTCGACACCGACATCGAGTGGAACCCCGACCCCGTCCGCGACGCGGGAGGGGAGGCGAGGGAAGAGCTGTTCGACCTCTTCCGGCAGGTGCTCGATGAATTCGCCACGGAGTGGCGGATCGTCAGCGGCGGGTGGGAGGAGCGGTGGCAGCAGGTGGTGGGGGCGGTGTCAGGGGAGCAATAGGTCCTACGCCGCCTCCGCCTCTTCGATCGTCACCAGCAGCAGACACCCATCCGCCGAGGCCACCACGTCGCCGTGATGGGCCGTCGCGTCGGCGTGGTGGAAATCGCCCGTGCTCAACGAGAGCCCGCCGATGTGGCAGCTTCCACGGACCACATACGAATTCTCCCCACCCTCGTGATCGTGGGCGGGGAGGACGGCGTGCGGGTCGAGGTCGAGGAGGAACGTTACCCGGCGTCCTTCCTTCGTCAGCTTCTTCGTACGGGCGCCCGGCGCCAGCACGAACCACTTCCCTTCGTCCGCCCGGACGGTGCGGCTCTCGTGGGGGCCGGGGACATTGCGGATCCCCTGCATCACCCGGTCGCGGACGGAGGCAGGCGGCACGACGGGCTCGAGCGACTCGGCGGCGAGCTGGTCGAGCAGTTGGAGGTCTTCGGGGGGAAAAGCGTGGCTCATCTCGTCTCTCTACGGTCCGGAAATCGGATCGGTTTTATCGATACCATCGGAATTCATGAACTGGCTGATCAAAAACTTCCTGCGCGGCCTCGTCATCGTCGTCCCGATCGCGGTGACGGTCTACCTGCTCTACGTGACCTTCATCCGCCTCGACCAGCTCCTGAGGGTCCCGACGCCGGGGCTCGGGCTGGTCATCCTGGTGCTGGCCATCATTGCAATCGGCGCGCTGGCCGGGAACTTCGTCGGGCGCCGCCTCTTCGCCCTGACCGAGACGGTGTTCACCAAGGCCCCTATTGTCCGGCTCGTCTACGCCGCGATCAAGGACCTCCTCGAAGCCTTCGTCGGCAACAAGCGCCGCTTCGACCGCGCCGTCACCGTCGACCTCGCCCCCGGCATCCGCACCCTCGGCTTCATCACCCGCGACGACCTCTCCTCCCTCGGCATCCACGACAGCGTGGCCGTCTACATCCCCTTCTCCTACACCTGGGACGGCTGCCTGCTGGTGGTGGCCCGCGACCGGATCACTCCGCTGGAGACGGACAGCGCGAGCGTCATGGCGATGGTGGTGTCGGGAGGGGTGTCAAGGGTGTGAGGCCGGCGCGGACTAAAGTCCACGCCACATTTGTGCGGGTCTCCGACATGTGGTCCGGACTTTTAGTCCGGACCCGGCTCGCTGAGCAGAGATTTCTCCACGTCTTCCCAGGGCTCGCCCTGGTCGGGATCTTCCTTGAATTTCTCCCAGCGCCGATCGAGCTCTCTGCACTGCGCAGCGCTGATCTCACCGGGATACGGATACTCGGCGACCACACTCTCCCAGATCCGGCCGATGATCTCCATGCGCTCGGCTGCCGGGAGCTCCAGAATCTCGTCGATCGGTACGCGGCTCATCTCCCCAATTCTACTCTCTCAGGGAATGAGACTCATGGGACAGATGGGATAGATGGGACAGCTAAGGGGTCCCATTCGTCCTATCAGTCCTATACGTCCCATCGGTCCCATTCCCCACTGAGATCCCTCCCCTTGCGTCCCCCGCAATTTTGAATATGATGCCCCCCGTCTGCGCGGCCCGGCGTGGGCCTCCGCGGCAGTCACCTGCCTTCTTCCATCTGTAGTTGAAATCACGACACCGGACGGTAGCAGCCTAGATGGCGCAGATTTTCCACCGTAGTGCCAATACGCTCTCGCGCGTCACCATCTTCGGCGCGATCTTCATTGCCGGTTTTGTTCTCTGGGTCATCGGCGGAATCGTCCGTTCTCCGTACTTTACGAACCAGGGCGTCCACCGGGAGCAGCCTGTACCGTTCAGCCACCAGCATCACGTGGCGGGTCTCGGGATCGACTGCCGCTACTGCCACACCTCGGTCGAGACCTCGAACTTCGCCGGCATCCCTCCCACCTCGACCTGCATGAACTGCCACGCGCAGATCTGGACGAACGCCGAGATGCTCGAGCCGGTCCGGGCCAGCTTCCGCACCGGCAAGCCGATCGTCTGGAGCCGTGTCCACCGCCTGCCCGACTACGTCCACTTCCGCCATGACATCCACGTGGCCAAGGGCGTCGGCTGCGCGAGCTGCCACGGGCGCATCGACCGGATGAACCTCGTCTACCAGGCCTCTCCTCTGACGATGGAGTGGTGCCTCAACTGCCACCGCAATCCGGAGCGGTACATCCGGCCGCGCGAAGAAGTCTTCAACATGAACTATGTCCCGAAGAACCAGGCCGTTCTGGGACCGGAGCTCGTCAAGCGATACAGCGTCAAGAGCAAGACGCATTGTTCGGCATGTCATTACTAGAGGGCCAAGGGCCAAGGGCCGAGGGCAAAGGGGCTCTCGGCCCTCGGCCCTATGCCCTCGGCCCTGAGAAATGAACGACAAGACACTGAATTTCACCGACTTTCGCGCGCGTATCGGCGACCTTCGCGGCAAGGAGTTCTGGCGCAGCCTCGAAGAGCTGTCGCGCAGCGACGCCTTTGACGAGTTCTTCGCGCAGGAGTTCCCGCAGCAGGCCGTGCCGCTCGAGAAGGGCGCCAACCGCCGCGATTTCATGAAGCTGATGGGCGCCTCGGTGGCCATGGCCGGCCTGGCTGCCTGCCGCCAGCCGACGGACGCGATCGTTCCGTACGTCAACCAGCCGGAGAGCCTGATCCCCGGCAAGCCGCTCTTCTTCGCCAGCGCCATGCCTCTCGCCGGCATCGCCCACGGCGTGCTCGTCGAGAGCCACATGAACCGGCCGACGAAGATCGAGGGGAATCCGGAGCACCCGACCACCATGGGCGCCAGCGACGCCTTCATGCAGGCGGCCGTCCTCGGCCTCTACGACCCGGACCGCTCCCAGGTCGTCCGCAAGTTCGGCGACACCGCCACGTGGGGCGAGTTCATCGCCGCCCTGCAGCCGGTCGGGACCGCGGCGAAGGCCAACGGCGCCGGGCTGCGCGTCCTCACCCAGACCATCACCTCGCCGACCCTCGGCGCACAGCTCCAGGCCCTCCTCGCGCAGTACCCGGGGATGAAGTGGCACCAGTGGGAAGCGGTCAACACCGACAACATCCGCGAGGGCGCACGGATCGCCTTCGGCCGCCACGTCCACACCCATTACGACTTCACGAAAGCCAACGTCGTCGTCTCCCTCGGCTCCGATTTTCTCGGGGACGGACCGGGCCACCTCCGCTACGCGCGCGACTTCATGTCCCGCCGGAAGGTGCGCCACGGCGAGACGACGTCGATGAACCGCCTCTACGCGATCGAGGCGTCGATGTCGAACACCGGCTCGGTCGCCGACCATCGCCTGCCGGTCAAGCCGTCGGCGATGTGGGGCATCGCCCGCGCGATCATGGAAGGACGCGGCGTCAACCCGGTGGTTGCGGCGCTGATCAAAGACCTGCAGGCCAACGCCGGCTCGAGCATCGTCATCGCCGGCGACGAGCAGCCGGCGATCGTGCACGCCTACGCGCACGTGATCAACTCGCAGCTCGGCAACCTCGGCAAGACCGTCTTCGTCACCGACCCGATCGAGGTCGCGCCGGTGAACCAGCTCGCCTCGCTCCAGGAGCTCGTCAGCGACATCAACGCCGGCCGCGTGCAGGCGCTCATCATCCTCGGCGGGAACCCGGTCTTCGACGCGCCGGCCGACTTCCAGTTCGCGAAGGCACTCGACAAGGTCCCGTTCCGCGCCCATCACTCGCTCTACTACGACGAGACCTCGAACCGCTGCCACTGGCACATCCCCGACACTCACTGGCTGGAGACATGGGGCGACGCCCGCGGCCACGACGGCACGGTCTCGATCATCCAGCCGCTGGTCGCGCCGCTCTACAACGGCCGCTCCGCGCACGAGATCCTCGGCGCGCTGATCGGCGGTCTCGACCAGACGCCCTACCAGACCGTCCGCGCCTACTGGGCGGCGAAGGGCGCGACCGACGAGTCGTGGCGGAAGTGGCTCCACGACGGCCTGATCCCCGACTCCGCGCTCCCTCCGTCCGCGACCTCCGCCTCGCTCACGCTCGACGTTGCCCCGGCGAACCCGCTCCCCGGCATCGAGCTCGAGCTGCGGCACGACCCGACCGTCTACGACGGCCGCTTCGCCAACAACGGCTGGCTGCAGGAGCTGCCGAAGCCGCAGACGAAGATCACCTGGGACAACGTCCTGCTGGTGAGTCCGAAGACGGCGGACAAGATCGGCTATGCCGCCGAGGAGCGCGATGCGCTGGTCAACGAGAAACAGACCCGCTTCTGCGACCTCGAGTACCGCGGCGTAAAGATGCGCCTTCCGATCTGGGTCGTCCCCGGCTATGCCGAAGACGTCGCCACGGTCTACTTCGGCTACGGCCGCGAGAAGAGCGGCCGGATCGGCAACGGTACCGGCTTCAACACCTACCCGATGCGCTTCTCGAACGCGCTGCACGGCGGTCCCGGTGCGCGCATCACCATGTCGAACGACACCCCGCGCATCTACGCGGTGGCGTGTACGCAGGAGCACCAGTCGATCGACCCGAAGGTCGTCGGCGAGCGCGGCCTGATCCGTGCGGCCACTTGGGAGGGGTACCAGAAGAACCCGAAGTTCGCCCAGGATCCGCACCACGGCAGCGACGTCACCGGCCACGGCTCCCACGACACGAACCTCTACCCGCCGTACGACTACAGCCAGAAGCACGCCTGGGCGATGGTCATCGACACGAGCGTCTGCACCGGCTGCAACGGCTGCGTGATCGCCTGCCAGTCGGAAAACAACATCGCCATCGTCGGCAAGGACGAGGTGGTGCGCGAGCGCGAGCTGCACTGGCTGCGCATCGACCGCTACTTCCGCGGCGACGTCGACAACCCCGAGGTCTACCACGAGCCGGTGCCGTGCATGCAGTGCGAGGCCGCGCCGTGCGAGCCGGTCTGCCCGGTCGAGGCCACCTCGCACAGCGAGGACGGGCTGAACGACATGACGTACAACCGTTGCGTCGGCACCCGCTACTGCTCGAACAACTGTCCGTACAAGGTCCGCCGCTTCAACTTCTTCCACTACTCCGACTACGACACGCCGTCCCTCAAGCCGATGCGCAACCCGGACGTCACCGTCCGCACCCGCGGCGTCATGGAGAAGTGCACCTACTGCGTGCAGCGCATCAACGCCGGCAAGATCGAGGCGGAGAAGCAGGGCCGCCGCGTCCGCGACGGCGAGGTCGTCACGGCCTGCCAGCAGGCCTGCCCGACCGAGGCCATCACCTTCGGCGACATGAACGACAAGACCAGCAAGGTCGCCGGGCTCAAGGCGCAGCCGCACCACTACGCGCTGCTCGAAGAGCTCCAGACGCTGCCCCGCACCACGTATCTCGGCGCGATCCGCAACCCGCACCCCGACCTCGCGACATCGCACACCGCGGACACGGGCCATGAGTGAGGCGAGCAACGAGCGATGAGAGATGAGCGATGAGAGATGAACAGAAGCGAAAAGGCGAGAGCGGCGTGATGACTCTGTTCATCGCTCATCTCTCATCGCTCATCTCTCGGATCGCGACGGATTAACCCAATGGCAACGAAAGACCAAACCCCCGTCCACGAGCTGCGTCCGGTCACGCAGGAGACCCGGATTCCGGAGCGGTTCATCCCGACGCCGACCATCGAGCCGGGGCATTCGTTCTCGACGGTCACGGACCACATCTCGACGATCGTCCTCCGCAAGCGGACGCCGCTCGGCTGGTTCGTCGGCTTCCTGATGGCCCTTGGCGGGGTCGGCATCCTGAGCGTCTCGCTGACCATGCTGGTCGGCAAGGGCGTCGGCATCTGGGGCATCAACCATCCGGTCGGATGGGGCATGGACATCATCAACTTCGTCTGGTGGATCGGCATCGGCCACGCCGGCACGTTGATCTCGGCCATCCTCCTGCTGCTGCGCCAGGAGTGGCGGACCTCCATCAACCGCTTCGCCGAGGCCATGACCCTCTTTGCGGTCGCCTCGGCCGGCCTCTACCCCGCGTTCCACACCGGCCGTCCCTGGTACGACTACTGGCTGTTCCCGTACCCCAACACCATGGGCCTCTGGCCGCAGTTCCGGAGCCCGCTGATGTGGGACGTCTTCGCGGTCTCGACCTACGCGACCGTCTCGGCGCTGTTCTGGTACGTCGGCCTGATCCCTGACCTGGCGACGCTGCGCGATCGCGCCACGAATCTCTGGGTCAAGCGAGCCTACGGCGCGTTCGCCCTCGGCTGGCGCGGTTCGGCGAAGCACTGGCACCGCTACGAGCACGCCTACCTGCTCTTAGCCGGCCTTTCGACGCCGCTCGTCCTCTCGGTGCACACCATCGTTTCGTTCGACTTCGCGGTCGCGCAGCTCCCCGGCTGGCACGCGACGTTCTTCCCGCCGTACTTTGTCGCCGGTGCCGTCTTCGCCGGCTTCGCGATGGTGCTGACGCTGGCCATCCCGGCCCGGAAGATCTTCAAGCTCGAAGACTTCATCACCATGCGCCACCTCGAGAACATGGGGAAGGTGCTGCTGGCGACGGGGCTCATCGTCGTGTACGCGTACGCGATGGAGTGGTTCTACGGTCTCTACTCCGGGAACATCTTCGAGACCTACATGCTGAAGAACCGGGCCACCGGCCCGTACGCCAAGATGTACGTCGCGCTCTGGATCTGCAACGGCATGGCGCCGCAGCTGATGTGGTTCAAGCGCTTCCGCACCTCGCCGTTCGCGCTGTTCGTGGTGGCGATGTTCGTCAACGTCGGCATGTGGCTGGAGCGGTTCGTCATCATCCCGGCGTCGCTGCACCGCGACTTCCTGCCGTCGTCGTGGGGCATGTACCACGGCACGTTCTGGGACTGGAGCTTCTTCATCGGCTCGATCGGTCTCTTCTTCGCGCTCCTGTTCCTGTTCCTGCGATTCCTCCCGATGATCTCGATCTTCGAGATGCGCACGCTCCTCCCCGAGGCGCAGGCGCATGCCGAGCACGAGGAGCACTAGTCCATGGCGATCGGAAAGATCAGACAAGGTCTGTACGGCGTCATCGCCGAATTCCACGACCCGCAGGCGCTGCTCGACGCAGCCAACGCGGTTCGGGAAGCGGGCTACACGTCGACGGACGCATTCTCCCCGTTCCCCATCCATGGTCTCGCCGAGGCCGTCGGGTTCCACAAGTCCCGCCTCTCGCTGATCGTCCTGACCATGGGCCTCATCGGCGGCGCCGGCGGTTTCTTCATGCAGTGGTACGCGAACGTGATCAGCTATCCGCTCAACATCGGCGGCAAGCCGCTGAACTCGTGGCCGGCCTGGATCCCGATCACCTTCGAGTGCGCGATCCTCCTGGCCGCGTTCGGCGCGGTCTTCGGCATGCTGGCCCTGAACGGCCTGCCGATGCCGTATCACCCCGTCTTCAACGTACGCCGCTTCGACTCCGCGTCGCGCGACAAGTTCTTCCTCGTCATCCAGGCGCGCGACCCGAAGTTCAGGCTCGACGAGGTCCGCAGAGTGCTGCAATCGCTCGGTCCCCGTGAGGTCACTGATGTTCCCTGGTAAACAAGGCAGAAGGCAGAAGGCAGAAGGCAGAAGGATTCTTCTGCCTGGCCGTGCCTTGCTCATCCTTCTGCTTTCTGCCTTCTGCCTTCTGCCTTTCTCTGGCTGCCGCCAGAAGATGGCCAACCAGCCGCGCTACGACCCGCTCGAGCCGAGCGACTTCTTCGCCGACGGCCAGTCGGCGCGGCCGCGCATCGCCGGCACCGTGGCCCGCGGCGAGATCTCGGGCAACCCCTTCTTCGACACCGGCAAGACCGGGGGGCAGGTGACCGACGGCTTCCCGATGCCGGTCACGATCGACGTCATCAACCGCGGCCACCAGCGCTTCGACATCTACTGCGCGCAGTGCCACGGCCGCACCGGCGACGGCAACGGCATGATCCCGTCGCGAGGCTTCCGCCGGCCGCCGTCGTTCCACACCGAGACCCTTCGTACTGCAAAGACAGGACATATCTTCGACGTCATGACCAATGGATTCGGCTCCATGCCGCCGTACGGAACGATGATTCCGCCGGGCGACCGCTGGGCGATCGTCGCCTACGTCCGCGCCCTCCAGCTCAGCCAGCACGCCACCGTGGCTGACGTCCCGACGCGCGACCAGGCGAAGCTGAATGCACCGGCGGCGTCGACCCAGGCGCAGCCGACAACGCACGGCCAGCCGACGACACACGGCCAGCCAACGACGCACGGTTCGGGAGGAGCACACTGATGGCCTCCTCCCGCAAGCAGACTTCCGATACCACGACAGCCACCGGCATCGCCCGCGCGCAGGTCCCGGCGCTGGCCATCGGCATCCTCGGCATCGTCGCTGCGGCGGCCGGCTTCTTCATGGACCGGCCCGAGTTCTTCCGCTCCTGGCTGCCCGCCTTCGTCTTCTGGTTCCACATCGCGGCCGGCGCGGCCGGCGTCCTGATGCTGCAGTACGTCACCGGCGGCGAATGGGGTGTCCTGATCCGCCGTCCGCTTGGCGCCGCAGCGCGCACGCTGCCGCTGTTCCTCCTGTTCGCCATCCCGCTCGCGCTCGGCCTCGAGCACATCTACACCTGGGCGAACCACGACCTCGTCGCGCACGACGTGCTGCTCCAGCAGAAGGCGAAGTACTGGCTGAACGACACCGGCTGGATCATCCGCTCGATCGTCTACATCGGCCTGCTGTCGCTCTGGGCGTGGCGGCTGCGCAGGCTGTCGCTGAAGTTCTACGAAGACCGCTCCCCCTACGTCGAGCTCGCGCGCCGCAAGTGGGCCGCATTCGGCCTGCTGGTGTTCGTCATGACCCTGACGTTCTCCGGCATCGACTGGGTGATGTCGCTCGAGCCGAAGTGGTACTCGTCGATGTTCGGCATCGCCTTCCTCATCGGCGCGGGCCTCTCCGCCTTCGCCTTCGTGACCTTCTTCCTGACGCTGCTGTCGGGCAACGAGGCGATGGAGGACATCCTCCGGCCGAGCCACTTCCGCGATCTCGGCAACCTGATGCTCGCCTTCACCATGCTGTGGGCGTACACGAACTTCTCCCAGTTCCTGCTCATCTGGTACGGCAACATCAAGGAAGAGACGCCCTACTACACGATCCGCATGCACGGCGGGTGGGGCGTCATGGCCGCCCTCCTGATCGTCTTCCACTTCTTCCTGCCGTTCTTCATGCTCCTGATGCGCTCCATCAAGGACCGTCCGGGGACGATCGCCATCGTCACGGTGATCATCCTGGTGATGCGCTTCGTCGACATCTACTGGCTCACCGGCCCGGCGTGGTATCCCGACCACTTCTACTTCTCCTGGATGACCGCGGCCGCGTTCCTCGGCATCGGCGGGCTCTGGCTGTGGGCGTTCATCACCCAGCTCAAGGGCCAGTCCATCATCCCGATCCACGAGACCTGGGTCGACGAAGCCATCCGCGAGGGAGCCCTGCGCAGGGAGGCCCGCAATGCCTGACCATCTGCAATATCAGGACGAAGACCTCTTCAATCCCGACACCGCGCACGAGCATTCGGACGTGCCGGTCAAGGGACTGCTCTGGTTCATCGTCATCTTCATCATCTTCTCGGTCATCTCGTACTTCATCGTCCTGTTGCTCTACAACGGGCTGGTGAAGGCGGAGCGGAAGCGCTCCGACCCGCCGCGCACGACGGTGGATCGGCCGGCGTCCGCCGACGTCCCGCAGAACCAGCCGCTCCTCCAGCCGTTCCCGCGGAACGACGGGGAGGGGAGGGTGATCCCGCCGCAGGCGAATACGCCGGTGACCGATCTCGTCGACATGCGCGCCGCCGAAGACAAGGTGCTGCAGAACTACGGCTGGGTGGACAAGGGCGCGGGGATCGTGCACATGCCGATCGCCGTGGCCAAAGAGGTGATGGCGGCGAAGCTGGCGGTGGAGGGGCAGTTGGGTGGGACTCCGGCTGCGACGACGACTGCTCCGCTCTCGACTCCGGCTCCCTCGGGGCAGCCGGTTCCGGCGGACACGGGGACGGTTCCGGCGACGAACACGGGGGCGCAGCAGTGAGGTTCCTTCGCGAGACTGCCGGCCGAAGGCCGGCGGACCGGCCGGCCGAAGGCCGGCGCTCCGTGGCGCTCGCTGCGCTCGCGTTCGTCGCGCTCTGCGTTGCGTTGCCCCTCGTCGCCCAGAACGTCATTACCGATCCGCCCCGGATCTCGATCGCCCAGAAGCTGAACACCCAGGTGCCGCTCGACCTGATGTTCCGGGACGAGGCGGGCAAGGTCGTTCGTCTCCGCGAGTTCTTCAACAACGACCGGCCGGTGCTGCTGAACTTCGTCTACTACCGCTGCCCGATGCTCTGCCCGATGGTGTTGCAGGGGACCACCGAGTCGCTGACGCACCTGAAGTTCGACATCGGCAAGCAGTTCGACGTCGTCACGGTGAGCATCGACCCGCGCGACAGCGCGAAAGACGCGGCCCGGATGAAGGAGAAGTACATCCGCCACTACGGGCGTCTCGGCTCGGCGGACGGCTGGCACTTCCTCACCGCCAACGAGACCACGATCCAGAAACTGGCCGACGCGGTCGGCTTCCAGTACCAGTACGACAGCCGCACCGACCAGTTCGCGCACGGCGCGGCGCTGCTCATCCTCACGCCGGACGGGCGCACCTCGCGCTACTTCTACGGCTTCGAGTACAAGCCGCGCGACCTCCGCCTGGCCATCGTCGAGGCCTCCGAGGGGAAGGTCGGGAACGCCGTCGACGACTTCCTGCTCCTCTGCTTTCACTACGACCCCGCGACGGGAAAGTACAGCCGCAACGCGATGATGTTCGCCCGGGCCGGCGGCGTGACCACGCTGCTCGCGCTCGGTGGCTTCATCTTCGTGATGATCCGTAAAGAGCGCATAACCAAATGAACGATTTCCCGCTGTTTCCCGAACAGGCCTCGAGCGTGTCGCCACTCGTCGACGGGCTGTATCTCGGCCTCGTCGCGATCACCGGTGGCGTCTCGCTCCTGATCTGGATCGCGATCTTCTACCTCGCCGTCAAGTACCGCCGCCGTCCTTCCAACGAGCTGGCGCAGGAGCAGGAGCCGCCGATGGCCCTGGAGATGACCTGGACCATCATCCCGGGCATCATCTTCATCCTCATCTTCGTCGCCGGCGCGTGGGTGTTCTTCCGGATGCAGCGCGTCCCGGCGAATGCCATCGAGGTCTACGCCACCGGCCGCCAGTGGATGTGGAAGTTCCAGCATCCGACCGGGCAGCGCGAGATCAACTCGCTGCATGTCCCGGTCGGCCGGGCCATCAAGATCACCATGGCATCCGAGGACGTCATCCACTCCCTCTGGTTCCCCGCCTTCCGCGTCAAGGCCGACGTCCTGCCGAACCGCTATCGCACGATGTGGTTCGAGGCCACCAAAACCGGCAAGTTCCACATCTTCTGCGCCGAGTACTGCGGCACGATGCACAGCGGCATGATCGGCTCCGTGATCGTCATGGAACCGACCGAATACCAGCAGTGGCTGGCCGGCGGCAGTGAAGGCTCGCTCGCCTCGCAGGGGGAGAAGCTCTTCCAGAAATACGCCTGCAACACCTGCCACATGGACACCGCCACCGGCCGCGGTCCGGTGCTCGCCGGCCTCTATGGCCAGAGCCGCCCGCTGACCGACGGACGGAGCGTGGTCGTCGACGACAACTACATCCGCGAGTCGATCCTCAACCCGGCGGCCAAGATCGCCGCCGGCTACCAGCCGCTCATGCCGGCGTTCCAGGGGCAGGTGAACGAAGAAGACCTCATCCGCCTCCTCTCCTACGTGAAGTCGATCCCCGCGCCGCAGACCGGATCCGCGCTGGCCGTCGAGTCGCCGCAGTCGCGCGGCACCAGCGCCGGCGCACAGCCGGCGGCTGCCGGTGCCGCCACTGCGCCCGCCCCGCAGCAGCAACAGCAGTAAAGGTAAAGACCATGACCAGTACGACCATCGACGACGCACCGTTCATCGAGCCCTCCACGCGGCAGCGGCGGAACTATCTCAACGACGAGTACGGCGTGCTCTCGTGGCTCCTGACCAGGGACCACAAGCGCATCGCCATCCTCTACCTCTTCTCGGTCACCGTATTCTTCGTCGTCGGCGGCATCTTCGCCTTCCTCATGCGCCTCGAGCTCCTCACGCCCGAAGGCGACATGTTCACCTCCGACACCTACAACAAGCTCTTCACGCTGCACGGCATCGTGATGATCTTCTTCTTCCTCATCCCCGCCATCCCGGCGGTGTTCGGGAACTTCATCCTGCCGATCATGCTGGGGGCGAAAGACCTCGCCTTCCCCAAGCTCAACCTCCTGAGCTGGTATATCTACATGGTCGGCGGCGTCTTCGGCGTCATCGTCATCATCACCGGCGGCGTCGACACCGGCTGGACGTTTTACACGCCGTTCTCCACCCAGTACTCGAACACCAAAGTCTTCGCCATCACGCTCGGCGCGTTCATCACCGGCTTCAGCTCCATCCTCACCGGCCTGAACTTCCTCGTCACCATCCACCGCATGCGCGCGCCGGGGCTGACCTGGTTCCGCCTGCCGCTGTTCGTCTGGTCGATGTACGCCACCAGCGTCGTGATCATGCTGGCCACGCCGATCCTCGCCATCACCCTGGTGCTGCTGATGGTCGAGAGGGTCCTGCAGGTCGGCATCTTCGATCCCGCCCTGGGCGGCGATCCTGTGCTCTACCAGCACATGTTCTGGTTCTACTCCCACCCGGCCGTCTACATCATGATCCTGCCGGGCATGGCCATCATCTCCGAGTGCGTGGCCGCCTTCACCCGCAAGCGGATCTTCGGCTACAAGTTCGTCGCCTTCTCTTCGCTCGGCATCGCCTTCCTCGGCTTCCTCGTGTGGGCCCACCACCTGTTCGTGGCCGGCATCTCGGTCTACTCGGCGATGATCTTCTCATTCCTGACGATGCTGGTCGCGGTCCCCTCGGCGATCAAGGTCTTCAACTGGACGGCCACGCTCTACAAGGCCTCGGTGTCGTGGCAGACGCCGATGCTCTACGTCCTCGGCTTCATCGGCCTCTTCACCATCGGCGGCGTCACGGGCCTCTTCCTCGGCGCCCTCGGCATCGACGTCCACGTCCACGACAGCTACTTCGTCGTCGCCCACTTCCACTACATCATGGTCGGCGGGACGATCATGGCCTACATGGCCGGCATCCACTACTGGTGGCCGAAGATCACCGGCCGGATGTATCCGGAGTGGTGGGGCCGCCTCTCCGCGCTGCTGGTGTTCGTCGGCTTCAACCTGACCTTCTTCCCGCAATTCCTCGTCGGCTACGTCGGCATGCCCCGTCGCTACCACGCCTACGCGCCGGAGTTCCAGGTCCTGAACGTGCTCTCCACCGCCGGCGCGACCGTGCTCGCCGTCGGCTACCTGCTCCCGATGCTCTACCTCGGCTGGTCGCTCAAGTTCGGCCGCAAGGCCGGCACGAACCCCTGGGGCGCGGTCGGCCTGGAGTGGGCCACCAGCTCCCCTCCGCCGAAGGAGAACTTCCATCACACGCCCGTCGTGACGTGGGAAGCCTACGACTATCCCGCCTTCCTCAAGGCGATGAAGGAGACCCAGGATGCGTAGCAATCCGACGCTCCACGATCTCCAGCATCCCGGCCACGAAGGGGAGGAAGGGCACGACGAGCATCATCACCCGTTCCTCCAGCACCACTTCGAAGACCTGGGGCAGCAGCACGAAGCCTCGACCCTCGGCATGTGGTTCTTCGTCGCCCAGGAGATCCTCTTCTTCGGCGGTCTCTTCTGCTGCTACTTCATCTATCGCGAGATGTACCCCGCGGCCTGGAAAGCCGGCTCGCACCACCAGAACTGGCAGATCGGCGCGGCCAACACCATCGTCCTGATCGGCAGCTCGCTCACCATGGCCCTCGCGGTCTGGGGCGCGCAGGGAGCGAAGCGGAAGTTCACCACCCTGATGCTCGTCCTCACCCTGATCCTCGGCGGGATCTTCGTCGGCGTGAAGGGCTACGAATACGCGGAGCACATCCACGAGGGACTCTTCCCGGGTTCGGCGTTCACGTACGTCCAGCACGACAACCCGCAGCTCACCCGCGGCGTCGAGCTGTTCATGACCTTCTACTTCACCATGACCGGCCTGCACGCCCTGCACATGATCATCGGCGCGGGCCTGCTGCTCTGGTTCATCAAACGGACGTGGCGCGGCGACTTCGGCCCCGAATACTACGGCCCGGTCGAGATCATGGGCCTCTACTGGCACTTCGTCGACATCGTCTGGATCTTCCTCTTCCCGCTCCTGTATCTCGTCTGAGGAACGCAATGGCCCAAATCCAATCACAGCCGAACGACCACGAGACCTACACCGGCCACGCCGCCCCCCATCACCAGGCGTCCCTGGTCTCCTACTTCGTCATCTTCTTCGCCCTGATGGCCCTCACCGTCATCACCGTCTGGATCTCCCGCATCGACCTCGGCGCCATGAACACCCTGGTCGCCATGGTCGTCGCCATCATCAAAGCCCTCCTGGTCATCCTCTGGTTCATGCACGTCATCCACTCCCCGCGAATGACCTGGATCGTCGTGATCTCGTCCTTCCTCTGGCTGGCGGTAATGTTCGCGTTGTTCTTCAGCGACTATCTGACGAGGGCGTGGAACATCTACTGAGCGTGGTGTTCTGCTCTACTCTGCCGCCCGCTACGCGGGCTCGCCTCCTCTCCTTCCGCTAAACCCGCCCTAAAAGGGCGGGCCTACAGATCTTTCGCCGCCTACGGCGGCTGAGAGAGCCGGGCGAATTCGGACACACGATCGCCGCGGAGTTCGCATCGTTGACGTAAGCGTTGTTGCTGCGAACGCCTCCTGCGCCCGTACCACCGCCAGCCGCTTGGTTGATGCACTCGTGCCGCCGCGCCACTTCTGGTTGAACGCCGATGCTGCCGTAGGCAGCAAAAGATCTGTAGGCCCGCCCTTTAGGGCGGGTTTAGCGACGGAGTAGGAGGTGAGCCCGCGTAGCGGGCGACAGAGAAGATCCGGCCGAGGTATCATCCCGCCGGGACTTCCGCACGGGTCGCAATGACCCATGCCATGCACATATTCGTCGCTGGCGACGCACGTTACTTTCTCGACCAAACAGCGGCAGCCATCGATCACACCCGATCTCGAGGAACGTCTTCTTCCGTATCTTGGCGGGATCGTCCGGCAACTCGGCGGGATGGCGCTGGCGGCGAACGCCGTACCGGACCACGTGCACCTGCTGGTCACCCTGCCGCCCACGATCGCAATTTCGGAAGCAGTCGGAAAGATCAAGGGAAGCTCGTCCAAATGGGTCCACGATTCATTTTCGGAAAGGCGTCTCTTTGCCTGGCAACGCGGGTTCGGCGCCTTCAGTGTCAGCCGGTCGAATGTCGCGACCGTCGCGCGGTACATCGAGGGGCAGAAGGAACATCACCGGAAGGTGACCTTCGAGGACGAATTCGCCCGTCTTCTGACGCGACACGGCGTCGATTTCGACCCGCGGTACTTGTTGGAATGACCTGTTCTGTCGCCCGCTACGCGGGCTCGCCTGCTCCTCCGTCGCTAAACCCGCCCTAAAGGGCGGGCCTACAGATCTTTTGCCGCCTACGGCGGCGTATCTCGATTCATGAGCTGAGCGATGCATTCGTACGCGAATCGTGGTTGTCGACACCTGACGAACAACCGGTGGGTCGTAGTCGGCCGTTGACAGGAGCCGTCTGGCTAGCCGTGCTCTAGCCGCCGTAGGCGGCGACAGACCTGTAGGCCCGCCCTTCAGGGCGGGTTCAGCGGCGGAGGAAAAGGCAAGCCCGAGTAGCGGGCGACAGAGAAGGATCAGATCGGCGCGATCTCGTTTCGTGACAGTTTCTCGAACCTCACGAACAGCAGCACCGCCACGACGGTCAGCCCCGCGCACAGCCCCCACCACAACCCTACGATCCCCAGCCCGGCTTTGAAGCCGAGGAAGAGGGCGACGGGGAAGCCGATGAGCCAGTGGCCGACCAGGTTGGCGTAGAAGGCGTATTTGGTGTCGCCGGCGCCGCGGAGGACACCCGCGCCGACGGCCTGGATGCCGTCGGAGAGCTGGAAGACGGCGGCGACGAGCATCAGCGGGAGCGACGCGAGGATCACGTTCTCCTGGTCGGTCACCAGGCGGATGATGGGGCGGGGAAAGAAGGCGAATGCGAGGGCGCTGATGCCCATCACCACGGCTCCGGCGACGAAGGCCATGCGGCCGGAGATTCTGGTCGCGTACGGATCGCGCGCTCCGATCGCCTTGCCGACGCGCACCGACCCCGCCGCGGCGACGCCCAAGGCGACCGTGAACGTGAACGAGGCCAGGCCGATCACCAGCTGGTGCGCAGCAATGTGCAGCGTGCCGAGGCGCGAGGCCAGCACGCCGACCAGCGCGAAGATCCCCACCTCGGCGCCCATCTGCAGGCCGACCGGCAAACCGACTCTCGCCGCGCGGGCGATCTCGGCGGCGTTCCAGCGGTGGCTCACGTGCTCCACGCGGCCGACTTTCGCGACCGCCGCCGTCACGATCGCCAGTTGCAGGATGCTGCAGAGCACCGTCGCGATCGCGGCTCCGGCCACGCCCATGGCCGGGACCATCCGCAACGGTCCGGTCCACGCCGGCAGAACGCTGCCGCCGAACACGAATAGGACGTCGAGGAACAGGTTGGCGATGTTGGCGATGATCATCGAGACCAGCAGCGGCCTCGTAACGTGATGTGCCTGCAGGAACGAGCGAATCACGAAAAAGAGCAGGAACGGGAAAAGGCTGAGCAGGCGGACGCCGAGGTACACCTGCGCCAGCGGCACCAGCTCCGCCTCCGAGCCGATGTAGGGGAGGAGGATGACCGCCGCGCCGAGGATCAGGGTCAGCACTCCGGCGACGATCAGCGTCAGCCAGACTCCCTGCCACAGCACGCGCCGGGCGCGGGCTTCGTCGCGCGCCCCGAGCGCCTGCGACATGAGCGGGTCGACGCCCATGACCATCCCCATCCCCATGATCGAGAAGGCGAAGAAGATGGCGTTGCCGAGACCGGCGCCGGCCAGCTCCTTCGCGCCGAGGCGTCCCAGCACCGCCACGTCCACCAGGCCCATGAGCTGGTTCCCCGCCTGCGCGGCCGCGAGCGGCGCCGCGAGACGGAGCAGCGTGCGAAATTCCTGGAAGGCTCGACCGCGCATGGAACGCGGGATTTTAGTAGTATTACGCGCTTTTTTACGGCTGAGGACTCAGAACAGATGCGTTACCTCGTCACCGGCGGTGCCGGATTCATTGGTTCTAATTTCGTCCGCTACATCTTCACCAAATATGGCGAGGACGCCTCCGTGGTGAACCTCGACAAGCTCACTTACGCCGGGATCCGCGAGAACCTGGCCGAGTACGAGGGGAAGAAGAATTACCGTTTCGTCCAGGGCGACATCGCCAGGCCGGAGGATGTGGCCGAGGCCTACAAGGGCGTCGACGGCAGCGGCGTCGACGTGGTGGTCAACTTCGCCGCCGAGACCCACGTCGACCGCTCCCTCATGGAGGCCGGGACGTTCATCGAGACCGACGTTCATGGCGTCCTGGTGCTGCTGGAGGAGGCGAAGAAGCACGCCCCGAACCTGAAGCGCTTCGTCCAGATCTCGACCGACGAGGTCTACGGCTCGATCGACGACGGCTCGTTCCGGGAGACCGACCCGCTCAACCCGCGCAACCCCTACTCGGCGTCCAAGGCCGGCGGCGACCGGATGGCCTACGCGTACGCACAAACCTACGGCATGCCGGTGATCGTCACCCGCGCCTCGAACAACTACGGGCCGTTCCAGTATCCGGAAAAACTGATCCCCCTCTTCGTCACGAACGCCATCGACGACCTCGCGCTGCCGCTCTACGGCGACGGCAGGAACGTCCGCGACTGGCTCTTTGTCGAGGACCACTGCGCCGCGATCGACTTCCTGATCGAGCACGGGGAGAATTCCGAGACGTACAACATCGGCGGCGGCAACGAGCGGGAGAACCGCGAGATCACCCACCGCATCCTGCAGATCCTCGGCAAGCCGGAGTCGCTCATCAAGCGGGTGGCCGACCGCCAGGGCCACGACCGCCGCTACTCGATCGATACCACGAAGCTGGAATCCCTCGGCTTGAAGCTGACCACCGACTTCGACGAGGCCCTCGAGCGCACCGTCCGCTGGTACCTCGCGAACGAGCCATGGTGGCGCGCCATCAAGGAGCGGAGCGCGGAGTACAAGGCGTTCTACGAGAAGCAGTACGCGAATCGATAGGGCCGAGGGCAGAGGGCCGAGGGCCGAGGGAAGCGTCTTAACCCTCGGCCCTCGGCCCTTGGCCCTCGGCCCTCAGGTCGCTCACTGTGCAGTGCTTGATGTCCTCGATCAGCCTGGCCATGTCGAACGGCTTGGCGTGGATCCGGAAGACCGGCACGTCGAAACGCTTGAGGAACTCGGACTCCGGGACCGCTGACGCGATGATGGTGCAGCGGAGCTGTTCGGGGTGGTGGGCCTGCAGGTGGCGCAGGACGCCGTAACCGTCCACGCGCGGCATCATCAGGTCGAGGACGATGACGGAGTAGCCGTTCTCGTCGATCTTCTCGATCGCCTCGATTCCATCGCGGGCGGTGTCGACGTCCAGATTCTGGCGTTCGACGACTTTTGCGAGCATCGTGCGGATCGGGTCATCGTCATCGACCACGAGGGCCCGCTTTCTCTCAGTCACGGTCCCCCCGGCAGCAAAAACCAATCCACCTCAGCGGTACGGGTACGAGGTACGAGGCATGAGGTACGAGAGGGCGGCCGGACCGACTCGCGCGACAGCCGTGAGTGGCCGGGGCGGGACTCATACCTCATGCCCCGTACCTCATGCCTCCTCCTGTTACAACTGAAAACCGCCCGAGCTCCTCGCCGTATACCCCACGGGAGGCATCCATGTTCGAGCTACTCGCCCTTCTGGCCGTGTTTGCAATTGCGGGAGTCGTGCTGTTCGCCGCGCTGGCGGTGATCAAGTTCACGTTCAGCATCGTGCTGATGCCGCTGAAGTTGCTGGTCCTGCCGATCCTGGCGGTGCTGGTGCTGGTGAAGCTGGCGGTCGTCTTCGCGCTCGGCGTTGCCTTCGTGGCGGTCGTCGTGGCGCTGATCGTCCCGCTGGTGGTTCTGGCTCTGGTGTTCGGCATCCCGATCGCGTTGATCGCGGCGATCGCGTAGGGTTTCGTCCTATAGGACCTGTGGCCGCCGCCCCACGTATACGCTCTGGGGGCGGATGATCCGGCCGGCCGCGCGCTGCTCGAAGCAGTGGGCCGTCCAGCCGGCTACCCGGCCGATGGCGAAGGTGGGAGTGAAAAGCGGGACTTCCAGCCCGAGGCCGTGCAACAGCAGGGCGGTGTAGAACTCCACGTTCGTCTGCAGGCGGCGGCCCGGCTTGTGCTCCTCGAGCAGGCGCAGCGCGGTGGCCTCCACGTGGCGGGCCAGCTCGTAGAGATGCATGTCGCCCGCGCGGGTGAACATCCGCTCGGCGGCCGCGGCGAGGACGTCGGCGCGCGGGTCGCGAACCTTGTAGACCCGGTGCCCGAAGCCCATCAGCCGTTCGCCCGACTCGATCTTCCGGCGAAGCACCTCCTCCGCGCGTCCCGCCTCGCCGATCTCGAAGACCATGTCCAACGCGGGGCCGGGAGCGCCGCCGTGCAGCGGCCCTTTCAGCGCGCCGATCGCGCCGGTGATCGCGGAGACGAAGTCGGAGCCGGTGGAGGCGATCACGCGCGCTGCGAACGTCGACGCGTTCAGCCCATGGTCGACGACGGTGTTGAGGTACGTCTCCAGCCCGCGCACGAACGCCTCGTGCGGCTCGTTGCCGGTGAGCATGTAGAGATAGTTCGCCGCAAAGCCGAGGTCCTCGCGCGGCGCGATCGGCTCCCGCCCGTTCCGCAGCCGCCACCATGCCGCGACGATCGCCGGGAACGACCCCACCAGCAGCTCCGCCGCCTCGGCGTCGTACTTTGCGGTCATCGCCCCCGCTGCCATGCGCAAAGCGTCCATCGGATCGCCGGCGTCGCGCAGCAGGGAGAAAAGCTTCGCAGGCAAAGCCACCGCCTTGCAATCGCCTCCCGTGAAGCCCGCCGTCTCCCAGAGCAGCGAGACCACCCGCTCGAACGGCCAGGAGGAAAGCTCCTCCACGCGGAACCCGCCGATGACCAGTTCCCCGCGCTCGCCGTCCACCATGCTGAGCCGCGTCTCCGCGGCCACGATCCCTTCCAGTCCGTTGTGCACCATCGTCGTCATGGTGCCAACGTAAGTTCTCTTTACACGTGTCGTCAACATTGATTGTAGAATCAACACATGGCGAAGAAAGAGTGGGTGGACGCCAAGACCGCCACGCGCCTTCTCGGCATCAGCCGGGCCACGCTCTACGCGTACGTCAGCCGCGGGCACGTCCGCTCCGAGCCGGTGCCGGGGAAGCCGCGCGAGCGTCGCTACGCGCGTGAGGACGTGGAGCGCCTGCGCGTGCGCGGCGAGGAGCGGCGCAACCCGGAGAAGGCGGCCGAGAACGCGCTGCGCTGGGGCGTGCCGGTGCTCGAATCGGCCATCACCCTCATCGCCGACGGCGCGCTTTACTATCGCGGCCACGACGCCCGCACCCTGGCCCGGGAGCGCTCGCTCGAAGAAGTGGCCGCGCTGATCTGGACCGGCGCCTTCGACTCCGACATCTTCGACACCCCGCTGCACGTCGTCGCCGGCAGTGAGGCCACCCATGACCTGCCGTTCATCAGCCGCGCCCAGTCGATCCTTCCGCTCGTCGCGGCGCGCGACCCGCTGGCTTTCGACCTCCGCCCGCGCGCCGTCGCACAGACCGGCTGGCGCATCGTCAACCTCCTCTCCAGCGTCGCCGCGGAGTCGCAGGAGCTCGGCGACACGGTCGAGGAGACGCTGGCGCGCGTCTGGGTGCCGGAGTCGAAGAGCGCCCCGGCCATCATCCGCGCCGCCCTGATCGCCTGTGCCGACCACGAGCTGAACGTCTCCGCCTTCACCGCCCGCTGCGTCGCCTCGGCGGCCTCGAACCCGTACGCCGTGGTGCTGGCCGGCCTCGCCGCGCTGGAAGGAACCAAGCACGGCGGCGCCACCCAGCGCGTGGCGGCGCTCTGGGACGAACTGCGCCGCGCCCGCGACGTCCGCAAAGCCATCTCCGAGCGCCTCCGCCGCGGCGAATCAGTCGAAGGCTTCGGCCACCGCCTCTATCCCGGCGGCGATCCGCGCGCGACGCTGCTGCTCGACCTCCTCCCGAAGTCGAAAGACCTGACCTTCGCCCGCACCTTCGCCGGCGCGGCCGAGGATGTCCTCGGCGAAGCTCCGACGCTCGACTTCGCACTGGTCGCCGTCGAGCGCGTCCTCACCCTCCCGCGCGGCTCCGCCCTCACCCTCTTCGCCATCGGCCGCACCATCGGCTGGATCGCCCACGCCAACGAGCAATACGCGCAGAACGCAATGATCCGCCCGAGAGCAAAGTACGTGGGAGAGAAGCCTTTGTAAGGTTGTCGGTTCGGTTGTCTGCGCGACAAGCAAGGCGCCTTGCTGCCGAAGGCAGCAAAAGATCTGTAGGCCCGGCCTTCAGGCCGGGTAACGCGGCCCAGCGAAGGCGAGCCCGCGAAGCGGGCGACAGAACACCAGGTTCGCCTGCGCAAACTTGTATAAGCGGTTATTTGTCGCTCCCCTTACGGCGAGACGCCGTCCGCCGGCGGGACGCCGCCGGTCCAGCCGACGCGACGTCGGCGCTCCGGCGCATGACCGCGCTCTTCTCGAATCGATCGTCCGTGTTTCGAAACGGCGCGTGGCTCCATTCATCGCAAACCGTGCGTCCGCGCGTGGAGCGCCCGCGTCGCGCGGGCTGGCGCGGCGGCGTCTCGCCGGCGCACGGCGTCTCGCCGTAAGGGGCTGAACCAAGTTCGCGCATATGGCCTGAAGCCCGGGTCTACAGATCTTCCGCCGCCTGACGCCGCCTCCATCACAGCACTTGGTTGTTTGCGCCTTATCGCAAGAAATGCCCACCAACTGACAACCGACAACCACCCCACTTTCCCTAACTGCGCGGTGTTCCCTTCCGCTTTGCAGTACGGTATCTCCTACATCGCCCAGGCCAGCGATTTTGGAGGTCCACATGAAAGCGAATGCTTTCCGGCTGCTCATCGCCAGCGTGGTCTTCGGCAGCGCTCTGCCGCTCTTCGCCGACTGCACGGTCACCTGCACGGCCACCGTTCCCTCGGCCGGCACTGCCGGCGTGGCGGTGGACTTCGAAAGCACCGCCTCCCCCTGTCTCTGCAGCGGCGCGGCGTCGTATTTCTGGGAGTTCGGCGATGGTGCCGACTCGACGGACGCGAATCCGTCGCACACCTACTCCTCGAACGGCACGTACAACTGGGAGCTCACCGTCACCGCGGACAGCACCATCTGCACGAAATCGGGTTCGATCACCATCGGCTCCGTCACGCCGCCGGCTGGCACCTACGGCGGCACGACGTCCCTTGGCCACGCGTTTTCGCTCACCGTCAACGGCTCGAGCCAGATCACTGCCTGGAGCATCTCGTACAGCGCCCTTTGCGGAGGCTCCGGCACCACAAACGTGACCGGCGCCAACTGCGCGGTCACGAACGGGGCGTTCTCCTGCAATACGGCGAGCTGCAGCCCGTTCTCCACACAGACGTCGATCAGCGGCACGTTCGCGTCCGCGACGAGCGTCAGCGGCAACGCAACGCTGAAGACCATGCCGGACGCGATCAACTGCTGCACGCAGGAGCCGGCGTTCACGGCCACCATCTCGCCGGCTCCACTCACCGCCGGCGCATCGGGCGACGTCACCACCGGCACCGCACCGCTCACGGTCAACTTCACCGGCAGCGCTTCGGGGGGCACGCCGCCCTACTCCTACAGTTGGGACTTTGGCGACTGCAGCGCGGCCGACACGGCGCAGAATCCGTCGCACGTCTACTCCGCCGGCAACTACGACGTCGTCCTGACCGTGACGGACTCCGCCAGCGCGACCGCCGAGGCGGTCGTTCCGGTCACCGCCCTTTCCCCTCCGGGCACGTTCGTCGTCACGAGCACGAACCCGGCGACGAACGCGAAGGCGGCGTCGCGTACCGCGAACGTACAGGCGACCGCCAACGCTGTGGTGAACGTATCCACGGTCGACCAGACGACCTTCCTCTTGCAGGGGAACCAGACCGGCCGCATCGCGGGCACGTTCAGCGCGGCCGGCAACACGTTCGAGTTCGACCCCACGGATGCCTTCAAGCCCGGCGAGTTGGTGAAGGTCTCGGCCACGAGCGGCATCGAGAGCACGGCCCCAGCGACCCTCACGCCGCACGTCTGGCAGTTCACCGCGGCGACGAACACCGCCAACGGCGCCATGAGCGCGCATCCGATCGCGCCGGAGTTCGGCGACGGCTGGAGCAGCGACGTGACGCTGGGTGACCTCGACGGCGACGGGGATCTCGACGCGGTCGTGGCGAACGAGGAGAACGCCGCCGATCCCGAGACGGTGTGGCTCAACGACGGGACCGGAACGTTCACCGCGCATCCCGCGATCTCCTCCTTCGGCGAATCTCAGAGCCAGGCTGTGGCCCTCGGCGACCTGGATGGGGACGGCGACCTCGACGCCGTGGTCGCCAACCGGCAGCCGCCGAATGCGGAGACCGTCTGGGTCAACGACGGCGGCGGCGGTTTCACCGCGCATCCGGCCACTCCCACGTTTGGCGGCGGCGAGAGCATGGACCTCGCGCTGGGCGACCTGGACGGCGACGGCGACCTCGACGCGGTCATCGCGAACCACTCCGGTCAGGAGACCGTCTGGCTGAACGACGGTGCCGGCACTTTCATCGCCCATCCCACCACGCCCGCCTTCGGCGCGACGATTTTCCCCGCCAACACCGGCTTCGCCGTCGGCCTGGCGGACCTGGACGGCGACGGCGACCTCGATGCCGTGATCGCCCACGACGGCCCGGAAACGGTCTGGCTGAACGACGGTGCCGGCAACTTCACCGCCCATGCAACGCCATCCTTCGGTGGCGATTACAGCAACGATATTGCCGTGGGCGACGTCAACGGCGACGGCTACGCGGATGTCGTCGTGGCGAACGACATCACCAGCGAAACCGTTTGGCTGAACGACGGAACCGGCATTTTCACGCAGCATCCGACGGCCTTCAGCGCCGGCAGCGGCAGCACGGCCGCCGTCGCCCTCGGCGACGTCGACGGCGACGGCGATCTCGACGCGGTCTTCGCCCTCTTCGGCCATCCCGAAAGCATCTGGGTCAACGACGGGAGCGGCACGTTCACCGCGCACACGACCTTCGGTCCGTTAGGCGGCGGAACCTACAGCGTGGCATTGGGCGACGTCGATGGTGATGGCGATCTCGATGCCGTTCTCGCCAGCACAGGCGACCTCGCTGAGACCGTATGGCTCAACTACGATGCCGAAGACGCGCTGGCGGGAGTGAACGTCACACCGGCGGCCGTATCAGTTTCGGAGACCGGCACGACCGCCAGCTTCGACGTCGTGCTCACCTACGCGCCGATGCGCGACGTCACCGTGAACATCGCCTCGGGTGACACCGGCGAAGCGACCGTCTCGCATTCCTCGTTGACCTTTACGCCCGCCGACTGGTCCGTCGTCCGAACCGTCACCGTCACCGGCATCGATGACGCGCTGGACGATGGCGATGGATCGACCACCGTCACGTTGACGCTGACCACCATCGATCCGGTCTACTTCAGCATCGATCCGGCCGACGTCACCGTCACCACCCTCGACGACGAAGAGCTCAATGTCGTCTCCGTCGCGCCCGCCCCGAACACGAAGGCGGCCCCGCGCAACACGAATGTCCAGGTCACCGCCGACGACACCATCAACGCGGCCACCGTCACCGCGGCCATGTTCCGCGTGCAGAGCATGCAGTCGGGACGGATCGACGGCGCGTACAGCGCGTCCGGAACGACGTTCCAGCTCGACCCGACGGACGACCTCCGGCCGGGAGAGACAGTCCACGTCAGCGCCACGAACGGCGTCCAGAGCAGCGCAGCGGTCGGGCTCACGCCCTACGTCTGGCAGTTCACGGCCGCGACAGGTGCGGCGAGCGGTGCATTGGAGGCGCACCCGGTGGCGATGTCCGCAGGCGGCAACACGAGCGACGCGGCGCTCGGAGACCTCGACGGCGACGGCGATCTCGACGCCGTTGTGGTCTACAACAACCTCCCCGCGACCGCCCGCCTCAACGACGGCACGGGCGACTTCACCACCGTCGGCGATACGTTCGACGGAGGCGACTCCGAGGCGGTGGCTCTCGGGGACATCGACGGCGATGGCGATCTCGACGCGGTCATCGGCAAGTGGTCCGCCGCCGGCACCGTGTGGGTGAACGACGGCAGCGGCGACTTCTCAGCCCACTCGGGAACTCCCAATCTCGACGGCGACTACGTATGGGACCTCGTCCTCGGAGACCTCGACGGCGACGGCGACCTGGACGCCGTAGTCATCACCGGCGACAACGCCGCGGACAAGGTCTATCTCAACGACGGCGCGGGGAACTTCGCAACGCATCCCACCGCCGCGACGTTCGGCGCGACCGACGGCCGCGCGGGGGCACTCGGTGATCTTGACGCCGACGGCGATCTCGACCTCCTCATCGCCACGACGCAACAGGGCGAAAAGGTCTGGCTCAACGACGGCACCGGCGCGTTCACTCCGCATCCCAGCACGCCGAGCTTCGGCTCCGAATACAGCCTCGGCATGGCCCTCGGCGACATCGACGGAGACGGCGATCTCGACGCAATCTTCGCCAACGCCGTCCCGCTCGAAGAGACCGTCTGGGTGAACGACGGCACCGGCGCGTTCACCGCCCATTCCACGGCCACGTTCAGCGACAACTACAGCTTCGCGGTCGCCCTCGGCGATCTCGACGGCGACGGCGACTTCGACGCCATCGTCGGGCACTACAGCGGCGATCCGGCCGGCATCTGGAGGAACGACGGCAGCGGCGTCTTCTCGGAGCATCCCGGGGGCGCCACCATTGCCGCCGGCGCCATCCAGGCGATCGCGCTCGGCGATGTCGAGGGCGACGGCGACCTCGATGCGCTCATGGCAAGCAACTCTCCTTCGATCTGGCTGAACCGCCCTGTACCCGGCGTTACCGTCACTCCCACCTCGGGACTCGTGACCACTGAAGCCGGAGGAACGGCCACGTTCACCGTGGTGCTGGACACGCGGCCGGTCGCGGACGTCAGCATCGAAGTCAGCTCCTCCGACACCAGCGAGGGACGCGTCTCCAGCGACGGCGTGACGCAACAGGATTCCGTGGCGCTCACGTTCACCACCTCGAACTGGAGCACGCCGCAGACCGTCACGGTCCACGGCCGGAACGATTCGCTCGACGACGGAGATGTCGCATACACCCTCGCCACCGGCGCGGCGGCCAGCACGGACGCTCTCTACTCCGGGTTCGATGCTGACGACGTCGCCGCGGCGAACAGCGACGACGACACGGCCAGCGTGACCGTCGATCCGGCCGCAGTGACCGTCGCGGAGAGCGGCACCACCGACACGTTCACCGTCGTCCTCGACGTCGAACCGGCCGGGGACGTCGTCATCACCA
>DASPHC010000030.1:0-47680 GCA_035629865.1 Thermoanaerobaculia bacterium
CCGCGCTGTCGCACGCCGTCGCCGGGCCGGCGATGGTCACCGGGGTGGAGGCGTTGACGGTGATGGCGTGGGAGTCGCTGCCCTGGCAGCCGTTGCCGTCGGTGACGGTGACGCTGTAGGTGTTGGAAGAGGTGACGGTGATCTGCTGGGTGGTCTCTCCCGTCGACCAGAGATAGTTGGTGTAGCCGCCGCCGGCGTCGAGCGTGGCGCTGTTGCACGCGGTGGTGGGGCCGGTGATGGCCGGCGTCGGGAGCGGGTTGACGGTGACGACATGGGAGTCGCTGCCCTGGCAGCCGGTCGCGTTGGTGACGGTGACGCTGTACGTGTTGGCCGCGTTGACGCTGATGGTCTGCGTCGTCTCGCCGGTGGACCAGAGGTACGAGGTGTGGACGCCGGCGTCGAGCGTGACCGAGCCGCCCGTGCAGAACGACGTGCCGCCGGTGATCGTCACTGCCGGCGGGGTGCAGGCGGCGACGGCGACGGCGGGGGAGAACTCGGAGGTGCCGTCTTCGTGGGCGCCGCAGCCGGCGTCGGCGAACGACGTGGCAGTGGCGACGATCTCGTCTCCGACCGCGACGCCGGCGACGGCCATGGAGAGCGGGTAGTTGGAGAAGGAGGCGCCGAGGAGGCACGGGCTGATGCCGATGGCCGTCTTCCCTTCCTCGGAGGTGTTGTCGTCGACTTCGAAGAACTCGAAGCGGATCGCCTGCGGCACGGTGGGCGCCGACGTGGAGTCGAGGTTGAAGACGAGGTTCAGGTTCGCCCCGGCCAGTTCGGCGGAGACGATGCCCGGATAGTTCTGGGTGCCGTTGGCGCCGAGGTCGGCGTCGCCGGCCGTGTTGGTGTCGGGGCCGTCGTCGTTGAGGTCGATGCCCTGGGCGGTGTTGTTGTAGATGGAGTTGCCGAGGATCACCGTGCCGCTGCCGCCGCCGACGACGATGCCTTCGTTGGTGTTGTGGGCGATGACGTTGCCGTCGCCCGGGTTGATGTCGCCGATGTGGTTGTCCGTGCCGTCGCCGACGGAGATGCCGGCGAAGGTGTTGCCGAGCGGCGCGAGCGTGTCGGTGACGCCGATGTAGTTGCCGACGATGAGGTTGTCCTGGGCGCTGAAGTGGCTGATGTAAACGCCTTTGACGTTGCCCGAGAGGACGTTGTCCGGACCGATGGTGTTGTTGAGGGTATCGGCCGCGAGCTGGATGCCGTAGCCGTTGCCGAGCGCCGCGTTGCCGGCGGCGTTGGTGCCGATGTAGTTGCCCTGGATGACGTTGTTCTCGACGATTCCGGTGCCGATGGCCACGCCGTGGCGGCCGACGGTCCGGCCTTTCCGGCGCGGCGCCGACGCGATGACGCCGCCGCCGGAGCCCTGGAGGTAGATGCCGGCGGTGGCGTTGCCGGAGATGACGTTGCGATGGCCGGCCGTCGCGCCGCCGATCGTGTTGCCGATGGCTGAGTCGTCGAAGCGGATTCCGATGTCGTTCGAATAGGCGGTCGTCCCGGCGGCGTCGGTGCCGATGTGGTTGCCCGCGACGGTGACGCTCGTCGTGTCGCCGCCGAAGACGATGCCCGCCTCGAGGCTGGAGACGACCACATTCCCCGCTCCCGCGGCCGTGCCGCCGATGGTGGAGAGCGAGGCGTCATTGAGATAGATGCCGATAGTGCTCGGGCCCACCGTGCCGGCGGCGTCGATGCCGATCCAGCAGCTCTCGACCGTGTGGTTGCTGCCGCCGATCACGAGGGCCCGTTCGAAGTTGGTGAAGGAGAGTCCCCGGATGACCGAGCCGTTGGCGGTGTCGGTCAGCTCGAGGCCGTTGGCGCCGGCCGTAATCGCGCCATCGACGTTGATCAGCGGAGTCCCGCTGTAGCCGTCCTGGGTGGCGGCGTCGAGGGTGACCGGATTGGTGATCTGCGGCAGGGCGGTCCCCAGGGAGATGTTCTTCGCGCCGCCCGGGGCGATCTCGAAGGTGATGTTGCAGGGGGTGACGCAGCCGCCGGCGTTGTTGAGCTCGAGCGCCTCGCGGAGCGACCCGGCGCCGCTGTCCGCGTCGCTGGTGACGACGAGGGACGCGGATTGGGCGTTGAATGTCTGCGGCGCGGAGTCGACCGAGGCGAGCGCGTCGCCCGACGTCGCGACGGCCGTCAGGATGACCGCTGCCTCGGCCGCGCTGTAGGTGTTGGGCGAGATGAGCGCCTGGGTCGCGCTCATCGGAATCGTGCCGGTGGCGGCGTTGATCGTGCCGGTGCAGCCGCCGCAGTTCGAGAGGTCGAGCGTGACGTCGGTGGAGCCGGTGACGCCGGACGGATTGCCGAAGGTGTCGACGGCGGTCACGATGACGTAGAACGGGCTGTTGGCGTAGAGGAGGTTGCCGCCGTTGATGTCGTCGAAGGCGAGCTCGCTCGCCGCGTCGGCGCTGACGTTGACGTTCACCCCGCCGCCGACGCTGCCCTCGTTCGCAATGAGGGTGATGCTCTCTTCGGCGAACAGCTTCATGGTCGTCGTGGCGACGCCGTTCGTGAAGGTCAGCACGGTGTTGCTGCCGAAGACGACCTCGTTCAGGTCCTTGTCGACCACGACCGGCGCGTCGCCGTTCGGGGAGCTGGAGGCGCCGGAGAAGACGAAGGTGTGATCGCCGGTGTAGCTGGTGATCGTCGTGCTCGAGCTGTTCTTGGCCGTGATGGTGATCGCCTCGGAGGTGCCGGCCGTGGTGCTGCCGTTCGTGGTGACCTCGAAGTAGGAGAGGTCGGTCACGCTGGCCGGGTTGCCGGCCGTCCAGTCGCCGAGGTACGAGTTGACGCCGCTGATGGTGCCGGTGTTCGGCGTGACCGTCCCGCCGGGTGTCGACCACGACACGCCGTCGTGGTAGGCGAGGACGTAGCTGGCCTCGGTGCCGTTGACCGCGCCGGCCGTCCAGTTGAAGCCGAGGTCCACCGTGCCGGTGAACGTCGAGGAGTGGATCGTCCAGTAGATCTGCAGGATGTCGCTGCCGCCGCCGGTGTTGTTCGGATGCGGCGTGTCGATGACTTCGGCGGCGGCGGTGCCGGCGGAGGTGGCCGTGAGCGACATCGGCGCGTAGCCGGTGGTGGGGCTGCCGATCGGAAAGAGGGTGCTTCCGGGGAAGGTCTCGGTACGGCTGAAGCGGCCGACGACGTAGCCGCTGGTCACCGAGACGGCGCCGTTGAACACGGCGAAGGTCTTGCCCGGATCGAGCGTGACCACGCCGGCGGTGAAGGTCGCGTTGCTCGCGCCGATGTCGAGCGAGGAGCTGATCCCCGCGGGGTTGTTGAAGGTGACCGAGGCGAAGGTGATGCCGGCGGCGATGCCGCCGATCGACTGCGCCGTCGCGCCGGTGAAGGTGAACGGCCCGCCGGCGGTGAAGCTGCCGTCGAGGGTGAGGTCGCCGTCGAGGTCGATCGTGGCCGTCCCCTGGTTCAGCGCGCCGGCGACGATCAGGTTGCCGCTCACGGTCAGGTTGGTCGAGCCCAGCGTGGCGTTGCCGCTGGGGACCTGCAGGTCATCGCTCACGAAGACGGCCGGACCGCTGAAGTTCGCGTTGGCCGAGGAGAGGGTGAGCTTGTGGAAGGTCTGGTTGCCGGTGGCGCCGACGGTCTGCGGCGAGGCGCCGTCGAAGATGACCTCGGTCGTGCCCGGGGTATAGGTCCCGCTGTTGCTCCAGTCGCCGCCGACGTTGATGGTCACGCCGCCCTGCGGTGCGACCACGGCAGTCGCGTTGATGGTGAAGTCGTTCCCGGCGTCGATCGAGGTGTTGATGTTCTTCTGGCCCGGATCGCTGAAGGCGAGGTCGTAGAACTGGCCGCCGCTGATCTCCTGGGTTGTGGAGCCGTCGAAGCTGACCACGCCCGTGTCGGGGGAGAACGTGCCGGTGACGGTCCAGTTGCCGAAGACGCTCATGGGGAAGGAGTCGGTGTCGAGCGTGGCGGTGACGCTGACGTCGCCCTGAATGGTGACGCTGCCGGTGAGGGTGGCGTTGGAGGAGCCGGTGACGGTGAAGTTGCCGCCGATACTGATGCTGGGAATCGACTTCGCCGCCGGGAAGGTGGAGGTGACGGTGAGGTGGCTGTACGGCGTGACGTAGACCGTCTGGTTGCCGCCGTCGTAGGTGACGCTGCTGCCGGAGGCGTCGGCGTCGAAGGTCAGGGTGGTGATGTTGCCGCCGATGGTGAGGGCGGAGTTGTTGGCCTGGGTCCACATCGCGCCGGCCGGGCCGGTGAGGTTGACTTCGATCTCGGTCGTGCCGCTGTTGGTGATGACGGTGCTGGCGTTGTTGAGGGTGAAGGAGCTGCCGAAGGTGAGGACGCTGCCGGGCACGATGTTGCGCGAGTCGGAGGTGACGGGCGCGAAGATCGAGCCGCTGCCGGCGATGTTCATCGTACCGGGGTTGCTGAAGGCGACCGTGCCGGGGCCGTTGATCGTCCCGTCGACCGTCGCGTCGCCGACGACGATGAGGTTGTTGCCGGAGAGGGTGACGAAGCTGGCGCTGTCGACGAAGAGAGTCGTAGCCGTGACGTTGCCGAGGAAGAGGCCGTTCGTGTTCGTGCCGGTGAAAGACAGCGTGTCGTAGATCGTGGCCTTGACGTTCTGGCCGGTGGCGCCGTTGTAGATGACCGTGCCGACGGCGTTGAAGGTGCCGGTGTTGTTGAAATTGTCGCCGATGGAGAGGATGCCGGTGGTCCCGAGGTCGATGGCGCCGTTGCCGTCGATGCCGCCGGCTACGGTGTGGGTGTCGCTGCCGCCGGAGAAGGTGATGCCGCCGGCGACGGCCTGCAGGACGGTGAGGTTGCCTGCGATGTTCAGATCTCCGCCGGCAGACTTGATGTGGCTGCCGGCGCCGCCCATGAACTCGATGGCGAGGTTGCCGTAGGTCGGGGTCGGGTCGATGCTCTGCGCGCCGGCGGCCCCGTATGTGACCTTGGAGGCGACGTCGAAGCTGTAGGTGTCGAAGCTCGGGAGGAACGTCGCGTTACCCGAGGTCTGGATGCCGACCTCCAGCTCCGCGTTGGCGTCGATGTTGAGGGTGGTGCCGGTGCCGGTGCTGACGATGTTGACGCCGTTGTCGCTGAGGATGCCCCCGGTGATGGACAGGTCACCGTCGAGGGTCAGGGCCGAACTGAAGACCAGGAAGGTGTTGGCGCTCTTCGAGACCTTGACGTGGCGGTACTGGCCGCTGAAGTTGACGATCTGCGGGCTGGAGGAGCCGTAGAACTCGACCGCGGAGGTGCCGCGCAGGAAGGAGATGCCGCTGTCGATGTCGCTGCTGGTGCGGAGGAGGGCCGAGCCCGAGCTGAGGTCGATCTTGGCGTTGGCGAGGGTGCCGGCCGCTTCGATGCCGCCGGTGGCGTCGATCGTCCCGCCGGTGGTGGCGGAAAGGCCGCTGGAGAAGCTGATGCCGCCGACGATCTTGATGTCGTCGAGGACGTTCAGCGTGCCGGAGCCGACGGAAATCAGCGCATTGGTGAGGGTGGGGTTGCCGAACTCGATGCCGTGACCGTTGCCGTTGACGTTGGAGACGTTCAGCGTGGTCGCAGGGGAGAGGCTGATGAGCTGTCCGCCGCCGTTCGAGAACGTGATCGAGCCGACCGTGGTGTCGCTCGACACCGTGAGCGTGACCGACGGGTCGACGGTGATGTGGTCGGCCGCGGTGAAGGGGAGGGTGGCGGTCGGCGAGTAATTCGTGGCGGTGTTGAAGTCACCGCTGGTGTTGGCGGTGTAGTTGGCCGCGAAGAGTGGCGCCCCCGCCAGGATCAGAACTGCAACCACTGCAGCACGAAAAGTGAGCGAGCGTACGTTCATCAAAGCATCCCTATGCGCGTCGCGAAGCGGGGACGGCGCCCTGCGACTGCTTGGTTCTGGAATCGGAATTGGACCCGTGGCGGAAGTATAACCCGCGCAATAACTTTGTTTGACCGGAGACCCGGCATTCAAGATACGTCCGGCCGCGCGAGTTGGCCGTGAGCTGGATCACTTTTTTGGGGAGGGAAAGGGGAGCGCGGGTCCCCGGAAACGGGTACCTATCTGATCAAAGGCCTCGGCTACTCGCTGCAGGATCAATGAGTGGCGCCGCGACCTGAAGAGCGCCTGAGTCGAGCCCTCACTCCCCGCGCCCCATCCCCGAGACTTCAGCCGGAAGACCTTCGGCTTCGCAGGCGAGGGGTGAAGGATGAAATGCGAGGGGTCAGCGACGAAATGCGAGGGTGCAGACATTAACCCTGAGGTCTCAGGGATCAACTCTGAAGTGTCAGGGATCAAGTCTGAATTGTCAGGGATCGAGTCTGAAGTGTCAGGGATCAAGTCTGAAGTGTCAGGGATCGAGTCTGAAGTGTCAGGGATCAAAGCTGAGGTGTCAGGGGGTCGAATCTGAGGTGTCAGGGGTCGAATCTGAGGATCTCGGGGATCAAACGATGCCCCCTTACATGACGCTTGAAGCGAACGTCGCCGGATCCGCCGCAGCCGCCGTAAGCGGCGAAAGATCTGTAGACCCGGCCTTTAGGCCGGGTAAGTCGAGCAGACAAGGCAAGTCCGCGAAGCGGGTGACAGCATAGGGTACGCGTGGACCACTGTTCTATCGCCCGCTTCGCGGACTCGCCTTCGTGGGGCCGCACGATACCCGCCCTGAAGGGCGGGCCTACAGATCTTCCGCCGCCTACGGCGGCTGCGGTAGCTCGCTCCTTACAAATGAAGATGCTCGATTTCTTCACAACCTCTTAGCGCGGGCTGCGCCCGCAACCGAAGGTGGACATGGCGCCGTCGTCTCAGGTAGGAGGGTGGTTGCGAGACAACCTCTTTTCCGAGGAGCGAACGACGCCATGAACGAGTTTCTAGCACGGTTCGGGTCGGATATCACCGCAGTCGTATCGGGATTTGATCGGCTCGTCTTCCGCGGTCATTTGATCGGACTCATTCGCCCCAGCGGAATGCAAGCGTTCTTGAATCGCGCCGGTGTACGGTTGCTTGACTTCAAGGCATACGTATCGAAGACGAGTGAGCGTATCAAAGAAGCTGCGCTGGCACCGGCACGTCGACAGAACCGCCCAACCCGTTATCTTCCGTCGAGCCGGACCGATAAAGAGGACTTGGTGCAGCGGATGCTGCGCGAACATCCCATCGCGAAGGGCTTGGTGTGCGCGTTCACCACGGTCGAACCGTGCATCAGCTTCGAGTATCACCGGGCAGCAGACCCGAAAGAGCGTGGCCTGAAGCTCTGCGAGAGGAAGTGCCTTCACGTCTACAAATACTTCCTCCACCCTGTCTTCGGCCTGATCGGGACACGGTTGCAAACGTGGTTTCCGTTCAACATTCAGATCTGGTTGAACGGTCGCGAGTGGCTATCGGTGCAACTGCGCCGCAACAGGGTCGCGTTCAAACGGAACGACAATGTATTCACCTGGATTGAAAAGCCAGAAGCTGCCCAGCGGCTCATGCAGAAGCAGCTACAGACGGACTGGACGAGTGCGCTTACCTCGATCAGACAGACCATTCACCCGCTGCACGAATCGATCTTCGCCGCTGCTCCGCTCGATTATTACTGGTCCGTCTATCAGTCTGAGTGGGCCACCGACCTGCTCTTCAAGGATCCTGCGACTCTCACCAAGATATACCCGGCGCTCTGCCAGCACGCGATGCTTCACTTCCGTAGTCCCGACGTCATGCGTTTCCTCGGGCGGAAGGAGCACGGCAACTTCACAGGCGATCTGGTGACCCGCTTCAAGGATCGTCCCGAAGGCGTCCGCGTCAAGCACTGGGTTCACGGAAACTCGCTCAAAATGTACGACAAAGCTGGCAGTGTCCTCCGCGTCGAGACCACCATCGCCAAAACGACTGACTTCCGTGCCTTCCGCTCCGCCCAGAATGATCCGCAGGGAGAGCCTTCGTGGAGGCCGATGCGGAAGGGTATCGCTGACCTGAATCGCCGCGCTGAAGTCTCCCAAGCCGCCAATGACCGCTATCTATCCGCTCTTTCTGTCGTCGAGGACGACACCACCTTAGCCTCGATCTTCGATCAAGTGTCACGCCCCACTCATCAAAACGGCCGACGTATCCGAGCGATTCGCATCGGCGATCCAGACGACATCGCTCTGCTCGAAGCCATCGCGCGCGGCGAGTTCGCCACCTCCGGCTTCCGCAACCGTGATCTTCGGCGTCTCCTTTGTGGAACGGCGGCCACCTCCGAACAGATCCTCAAGCAACAAGCCTCGCGTATCACTCGACTCCTCCGCCTCCTCCGCGCTCATGGGCTGATCCGCAAAGTTCAGCGCAGCCACCGCTACCTTCTCTCTCCCAAGGGCACCCTTCTAACCGCTGCTCTCTCCGCTGCCCGTCATGCCACAGCCAAACAGCTCCTCGCGGCCGCCTAGCAAATGCTCGCGTCTTTCAAAGCTTCTTCGAAGTAGTAGTTCAGATGACAGAAAAGCTTCGGTCATCCTGAAGTTAAGGCCATTGGGCGGACCGGCCCACGGGGACGTGGGCGGTCCGACTGGGTCCTACTCGTTCCCCATCTTCTTCAGATACTTCCCGTCGATGCCGGCGATGCGCATCTGGACGAGTTTGTTGATCGGGACTCCGGCGTAGCCGGCGGCTTTGAGCTCGCGGATGAATTCGGGGGTGACGCGGTGGATGCGCATCTCGACGAGTTTGTGGGCCGGGATTTTGTCGTAGCCGAGGGCGCGGAGCTCGGCGATGTACTCCGGGGTGACCCGGTGGATGCGGAAGTTGACGATGTCGTCGTGATCGAGGCCGCCGTAGCCCGCTTTCTTCAGTTCCTCGGCGAACTGGGGGGTGGCGCCGTGGATGGCGGCGTTCTGGTATTGGTTGAGGGTGAGGTTCCACCCCTGGGCGCGCATGTCGCGGACGAATTTCGGGGTGACGTTGTGGATCTTCGACTCGACGAGCTCTTTGTTACTGATGTCGCCGAAGCCGAGGGCGCGCATTTCCTGGATGTACGCGGGGGTGATGTCGAAGATGCGCATCTCGAGGTATTTGTCGAGCGAGACCTTGAAGCCCTCGGCTTGCATGCTCCGGATGAACGCGGTGGAGACGTCGTGGAGGGCGAGGGTGAAGAGCTCTTCTTCCTCGCTCGTCTTGCCGTGGTTGCGTCCGAGCTTGAACTCGACGCCGAGGTTGCGGATGGCGTCGATGTAGCCGCGGTTGGCGGTAAACGTCAGTTGTCCCGCCCCTTTGCCCTTGCGGAACGTTCCTTCGAAGGCGACGTTGCCGGCCTCGCGACGCATCGAGAACTGCACCGGCGTCATCACCGCCGCGTCGATCGTCGCGGCGGTGAGGCCGGTGAATTCGGAGATGCGGAAGGTGCTGCCGTTGTTGTGGAAGTGGCCGCGGGTGATGTTGACGTAGAGCCGGTCGGGGTGCTTCTCGTTGCGGGCCGCGGTCCAGGCTCCGTCGATTTCCGCGAAGGCGCCGGCGGCGATGAATAGAGACACGACTAGCGTGAGCGTCAGAGTGCGCTTCATGATGATCTCTCCGTGTTTTGAGGCCGGTTACTGCTTCGTGCGGTACTGCTCCATGTCGCGAATGAACTCGTCGTTGATGCCATGTGCGGCCATGCTGGTGAGCTCTTCGACGCTCAAGTTCGTGTAGCCGGCCGCGGCGAGCTGCTTGACGAACTTCGGGGTCACGCCGACGGCGCGCAGGCTGGTCGCGTCTTCCGCGCTCTTGATGTTGACGCCCGCGTCGCGCATCTCTTTGATCCACGCCGGGGTGACGTTCATGGCTCGGAGGGAGGTGGCGTCGTCGGCATGCTTGACCTCGAAACCGGCGGCACGC
The DNA here is from genome assembly GCA_035629865.1 of Thermoanaerobaculia bacterium. Lineage (GTDB taxonomy): Bacteria > Acidobacteriota > Thermoanaerobaculia > Gp7-AA8 > Gp7-AA8 > QHVT01. Next base: position 9,791 of record DASPHC010000030.1, read on the forward strand.
ATCTCCTTCACGAACTCCGGGGTGACGTTCATGGCCCGGAGGCCGGTCGCCTCTTCGGCGGTGCGTACGGTGAAGCCGGCGTCGCGCATCTGTTTGACGAATTCGGGGGTGACGTTCATGGCCCGCAGGCTGGTGGCGTCTTCGGCCGAGCTGAGGTCGAAGCCGGTAGCCTTCATCTGCTTGACGAATTCCGGGGTGACGTTCATCGCCTTGAGGCCGGTGACGTCTTCGGGGTCGGAGACGTTGAAGCCGATCTCGCGCATCTGGCGGAGGAAGTCGGCGGTGACGCCCATGCTGCTGAGGCCCGCCAGCTCACCGATGGTGAGGTTCGGGAAGTGGGCGCGCATCTGGTTGATGTATTCGGGGGTGGCTCCGCTGGCGCGGAGGGCGATCAGCTCGTCGACGGTCAGTTTGCCGTCGGCGCCGAGCTTCCGGTCTTTCACGCTCCGGCGCTGCTTGCGCGCTTTCGGGGTCTCTGCGTCGTCATCGTCGCTCCAGTCGCCGATCGCGATGGCCATCGGCGCGCGGGACGGGAAGGGAGCGATCGCCGCCATGGGCGCCATCGGCGCGATGGCCGCTACGCGCGGCGTGATGGCAATGGACGGCATCGGCGCGATGGCCGGCATACCCGGCGTGACCGCAATCATCGGTACCGGTGCAATGGCCGGGACCGGGGTGTAGGCGTCGAAGTCGTAGTCGGGCGGCTCGGGGGCTGCCGGTGTGCCGGGAGTCTCCCAGTCGGCTTCGGCCACGTCGACTTCGTCTTCCGGCTCGGCGGGCTCGCCGGCCTCGTACATCTCGTCGTCGCTGTCCGGGGTTTCTTCGACGACGTCGAGCTTCGCCTCGGCCGGCGTCGGGGTGTCGTTCTTCGTCTCGCGCTGTGCGAGCGCCGGAAGGGAGGGGACGGCCAGGGCGAGGCCGAGGATGGCCAGCATGGCCACCGCGGCAAACCAGCGCGAGGCGCTGGAGGTCGATTCGGCGCGGCCGGCGGCGATGCGGCGGATGCGGCCGAGCAACGAGCCGCCGTTGGCGGCGACGACGACGCTCAGCGAATCTGCGCGGAGCTCTTCGAGGCGGGTAAGAGCCTTGGCGTACTGGATCGGATTGCCGCAGACGGCGACGGCCATGTCGTCGCAGCAGTTCTCACGCTCGATACGCACGCGGCTCGACATCCACCAGACGGCCGGATGGAAGAACATCAGCGTCTCGACGAACGCCTGCAGGAGGTTGATCAGGAAGTCGTGGCGGCGGATGTGCGCCAGTTCGTGGGCCAGGACCATCTCCAGCTGCTGCGGCGTCAGGCCGAGAAGCGCGCTGGCGGGGAGGAGGATGACCGGGCGGAACGAACCGAGCACGGACGGCACTTCGACGGCCGCGGACTCGAGGAGGCGCACGGCGCTCTTGAGGCCGAGGGCATCCGAGAGGCGTTGGGCGACGCGCTGCATCGCCGCGTCGGCTTCTCTCGTGCCACGGGTGACGAGCGCGTGAGCGCGGAACCAGCTCAGGAGAAGGCGTGAAGAGAGGATGACCACGCCGAGGAACCAGAGGGCGACGACGGACGGCAGCGACTGCCGCGCGCTCGTCACCGCGTCGATGGCGCGGTCGCGCCAGCTCGCCGCGGCGGTGGCGGCGATGACCGCCGGCACACGCGACAGCGGGATCAGCTTCGTCGCTTCTTCCACAGGAGAGGATGCGGTGACTGCGATCGGCGCGGCCGCGGGGTCGTACGCGCGGACGGCGGTGGTGACGAACATGGCGAAGACGAGGGCGAGCGCGCTGCACGCCGCGACATAGCGGGCATTCGCGCTCTGCCTCGGCAGCAGGGCCAGGACGGCGGCGAGGATGCCGGCAACGACGGTCGCCTGCCAGAGGAGGTGCAGCAGGGCCCAGCCGATGGCCTGGGCAAAGGGTCCGGTCAGAAGCTCCATGGCGTTCATCGCGCGTCTCCTTCCATCTTTTCGAGCATTTGGCGGATGGCGGTCAGCTCTTCAGCGCTCGCTTTCGAGGCCGAGAGCGCCTGCATGACCAGCTTGGCGGGGGAGCCGCCGAAAGCGCGGTCGATCAGGTCGCCGAGGAGCTGGCGCTGGGTCCGCTGCTCGCTCTCGCGCGTGGCGTAAACGTGCGCACGCTGTCTCTCGTCGCGGATCACCAGCCCCTTGTCGGTCATGATCTGCAGGAGCTTAAGGATCGTGGTGTAGCCGGTGTCGTGCGTGCTGCTGAGCTCATCGTGCACTTCCCGGACGGTGCTGGGACCGCGCTGCCAGAGCACGGTGAGAATCGCCAGCTCGGCGTCGGTCGGTCGTGGTGTCGGTTTGCTGCTGCCCATAACCAGGTGCCTCCGTTTGTCAGTACGAAAGGCTATACGAAAGGTTTCGTAAGGTCAACGAAAGATTTCGTAGGTGGCATTGGTCGGGATGTAGAGATCGGGCATGACGAAGGTCTGGCGTGCGAGGTCGGACCGGAGGGTCTCGGCGGTGTAGTAGCGGTCGAGGATCGGCTCGAAGAGATCGGGATGGGCGACGGCGAAGTCGTCGAAGGTATCGGCCGGCGTCCGCTGCATCCGTTCGTGGATGAGGAAGAGGAAGGCGAAGGTGATGGTCTCGTGGTACTTCGTGGTCGCGCCGAGGCTGGTGGCGTAGCGTTTGAGCGATCCGACGAAGCGGGGGAGCGCCTCGAGGAGCGTCCCCTCGGTGAGGTAGATCCAGCCGACCCTCACGTGCTGGCGGTGGGTGAACAGCGCCGGCGGCAGGGTGCAGTCTTCGAAGGCGGCAATCAGCTCACGATCGTCCACGGCTCTTCCTTTCTTTGGTGAGGGCTTCGGTCAGACGGTGGCTGGCGCTGGAATCGAGGTCGAGGTGATAGACCTTCTTGAGCTCCGCGATCTTCTGCAACGACTCGCGTCCGAACGGGGTCTTGTTGTCGAACGCGTGGAGGACGATCCCTTCGAGGAGATCGCCCAGGGACATGTCGTGGTACTCGGCCAGGCCCTTGAGGACCTTGACTAGACGCTTTTCCATGCGCACGCCGGTCTGGATGCGCTCCACGGGGATGGCTTCGGTGACCATGGGTGTATGGTACGTTGGTACTAAGGTTTAAGTCAAGGGAGATAGGACTGATAGGACCTATTCGCTCTCCGCCAGAACTCGTCCGATCAGATCGTCTTTCTCCTGCCAGATCCGGCCGACCCATTCCTTGAACGCGTCGCGCGTCGGGCCGGGCTCGATGATGGCGTCGGTGCGGAACTCGGCCGGCACGTCGAGGCGGCGGCCGTGGACGATGATCCAGGGGATCTTGTTGCTGACGAGGTCCCACATGGTCACGTCGCGCCGCGGGTAGACCAGGGTCACGTCGTAAATGGCGTCGAGCTGGTCGGCCAGCGAGGCGATGACGAAGGCGATGCCTCCGATGCGCGGCCGGAGCAGGTAGCGATAGGGCGACTGCTGCTCCTCGTGCTTCTCGCGGTCGAAGCGCGTCCCCTCGACGTAGTTGAGGATCGGCACCGGCATGTCGCGGTAGCGGGCGCAGGCGCGGCGGGTGGTCTCGAGGTCGCGGCCGCGTTTCTCGGGATGCTGCTTGAGGTATTCCGCCGAGTAGCGGCGCATGAAGGGGAACTCCAGCGCCCAGGCTGCCTGCCCGACGACCGGGGCCCACATGAGGGTGTGCTTGAGGAAGAAACGGATGATCGGCGCCCGGCCGTGGAAGGCGCGGAACTCGGCAACGATGTCGACCCAGGAGATGTGATTGCTGATGATGAGCGTATGGGCATCGCGGCGGACGCCTTCCATGCCGCGGATGTCCCAGCGCGTGTCGAGCAGGCGGTCGAACATCCAGTTGTTCGTCGCCACCCAGCGCTCGCCGAAGAAGGCCGCGACGAGGATGACCTTCCGCCGCAGGCTGCCGAACGTCACCAACTTCGCCAGTCCTGTCAGGAACACCAGGGTTCCCCAGAAGGCGAGGTTGAGGGGGAGGAAGATCAGGAAGACGAGCGCGCGGAGCACGGTGCGGAGTCTACAATCGTCGTGCTTGCTCCCGCCGCTCGAAGACGATCCCCGCTTCGCAACGGCCCTGCGTCACTTCGACGACGGCGACTGGCTCGAAGCGAGCGATCTGTTCGAAGAGCTCTTCTTCGAAGCCGTCCGCGACGAAGTTCCGCTGGTCCGCTTCCTCCTCCAGATCAGCACCGGCATGCACCACCTCTCCCGCGGCCAGCGCCGGGCGGCAGCCGAGCGGCTGGAGGAGGGACTGCGGGTGATGGGTGAGGTGGAGGATGCCCGTGGCGTGGATGTGTCGAAGGTGGCAGAGACCGCCCGGAAGGCGTTGCAGTCATTGCCGCGCTGAGAGCGCCCGCCAGACCCCGATCGTACCGAGCGCCCCGACCCCGGCGAACACCACGGCCCGCCAGTCCGGCTCCTGCCACCCTCCAAAATCCATGGCCGTGGCCACGGCGCCGAGCAACAGAGCAGTCAACACCGATAAGATCAGCTCGGCCAGCCATCCCGGACGCCTGCCGGGCGGAACGATCCTCGCAAGAGCCCAGGCGGCGATACCGGACGCGAGCCAGAGTGGAATCCCCATCGGCGGATTATCGCGCGCTCAGCAGTGAGCACGGAACTCGCAAGAGAGCCGGACTCGAGGAGAGACCCGATGTTGGAGACGCGTTCGAACAGCAGCAACGTGAACCACAAAATCCTCGCGATCGAAGACGACCCTGAGGTGCTGGCGCTCTACAAATCGTACCTTCAGAAGCGGGGCTACGAGGTGCTCTCCGCGACCGGAGCCATCGAGGGGATGAACCTCCTCAGCGCGAACCCCGACACCCGCCTGATCCTGCTCGACCTCAATCTGCCGGGGATGAGCGGCGAGGAGTGGATTGCCTGGTATGCCAACCAGGGAAAGCGGACCCCGGTCGTGGTGGCATCGGGGAAGGGAGACATCCTCACCATCACCAAGGGCAACGCCATGACCGCCGCGCTCACGAAACCCTTCCACATGGAGGAGTTGCAGGAGCTGATCGAGGTCCTGCTCGCGGACGACTGGCACGACCAGGTGTCGGTGGACAAGAAGCTACATTGATCCGCTAACCGTCGTTCCCGATGGCTTCGACCGGACAGTTATCCAGCGCATCCTTGCAGAGGGTCTCCTCTTCCGGCGTCTCCGGCTGCTTGAAGACATAGGAAAAGCACTGGTCGTCATTGCGCGTGAAGTTCACCGGAGCGGTCTCGCGGCAGAGATCGCAGTCGATGCACTGCGTGTCGACGTAGTAGCGGCCCAGGACCTGCCCGGGCACCCGGTCGTTCGGATCAGCCATTTGTGTGGGTTATTTTCCTGACGTGGCCCGCGTCCAACGGGGCTGGCGCGAGTAGTGCGAGGCCAGCTCAACTAACCAGGAGGTTGTATGAAAAGATTTCTCCCAGTTTTCCTCATTGTCACGGCTGCCGCGAGCGTCTTCGCCCAGCCGGTCCCCGCACTCGCTCCGCGCGACCCGGGTCTGCCCGAGACCATCTCCGTGAGCGGGAACGGCAAGTCCAACGTCACCCCGGACCGCTTCACCTTCACCGTCGGAGTCCAGACGGTTGCGAACACGGTCGACGAGGCGGTCACGCAGAACAACAAGCGGGTGGCCGCCGTCATCGCCGCTCTCAAGGCCGCAGGCGCCCGCGACCAGGACATCCAGACCTCGAATTTCAACATCTGGCCGCAGCAGGACTATCAGGAGGGCCGCCTTCCGCGCATCCTCGGCTATCAAGTCACGAATAATGTCACGGTCCGCAGCGCCAAAGTCGCCGACGCGGGGCGTCTCCTCGGCGTCGGCATCGGTGCCGGCGTGAATACCTCGTCGGGGATCAACTTCGAGGTCTCCGATCCGGCCCGCGGCCGCGATCAGGGGCTCAGCGCGGCGTTCGACGACGCCCGCGCCAAGGCCGCGCTCCTGGCGAAAGCCGCCGGCCGCAGCCTCGGACCGGTGATCTACATCAGCGAAGGGGTGCAGATGTCGCAGCAGCCGCCGTACCCGATGCAGCGTGCGATGGCCATGGAGGCGCGCGCCGCTTCGGCCGACGTGCCGGTGGAGTCGGGGTCTCAGGAGCTGTCGTACGCAGTCACCGTCACGTTCCGGTTGCAGTGATTTATTCCTCATTGTTTCCAACGAGTTAGGCACTTTCGTTGCACCTTGAAGAAGCGTGTGGCGAAAGGAGACTTAGTGGAAAATCGCGATCGAGATCGCGTGAGTCAGCGGACCGAGCCGACGGAAGCCGGGAAGTTGAACCGGGAGACGTCGGAAGAGCTCGGACGCCGCAGCAACATGGATACGACCGCCGAGTTCGGCCAGAGCATCGGACGCTCGGAGAATTTTCGCGAAGGAGGCGAAATGCGCAATCGAGACAAAGACGACATGAGCAACAGCAACATGAGCAATGATTCGGGCCGTCGCTCCGGCAGCGGAAGCTACGGTTCGTCGACCGGCCGCACGGGCTCGGTAGGCAACATGGGCGGTGGCGGTTCGGAAGTCTGTCGTGACGAAAGCAACCGCACCCGAGACAAGGATAGCTGTGACAGGAGCCGGAACAGCGGCGACTCGTCCGAGGGCCGTCACTGAGGTAGTTCGAACAAGGACCCGGAGCCAGGCCGGCCATTCGTGCCGACCTGAGCTCCCTGACACCAGGCCGCGCAGGATGCGCGGCCTTTTGTTTTTGGATAGGACCTATGGGACCTATAGGACGAATGGGAGGGCCGGTGGTCCTATCAAGTCCTATCAGTCCTGTGGAGTATCATCCGCAGCAGGTCCTTCCATGTCCGACATCACCATCACGCCCGCTACGGCGGCGGATCTCGAGCCGATCAAGGCGCTGCTCGAGGCGAACGCTCTTCCGACCGCGGGGGTCGACGAGCATTGGAAGACGTTCATCGTCGCCCGTGACGGGGAGAAGATGGTCGCCTGCGGCGGGGCGGAGGCGTATCAGTTCGCGGCGCTGCTCCGGTCGATCGCCGTCCTGCCGGACTACCGCAGTCACGGCATCGGACGGCGGATCGTGCGGCAGTTGCTCGACCGGCTGGCCTCGCGCGGGTTGCGTGAGTTTTACCTGCTGACCACCACCGCCGAGGAGTACTTCCGGAAGCGCGGATTCAAGACCATCGACCGCGATGAAGTCCATCCGCAACTGCTTTCGTCGCGTGAGTTCCAGGACGCCTGCCCGGCGACCGCCACGTGCATGCGGCTGGTGATGCTGGCGTGAGGGTCTTCGACGCCCACATCCACGTCCAGCCGTGGCAGATGGTCAAGCCGGAAGTGCTGGCCATGATCGACGACCCCTCGCATGAGAATGCGAAGGAGATTCTGGAGTCGCCGGAGAACCTGTTGCGCTATCTCGACGCCGAAGGGGTCGAGCGGGCCTGCTGCATCAACTACGTCTCGCCCGACGTGATGGGCTTCACCCGCGAGGTCAACGACTGGATCGCGAACTTCACCCGCGCCCACCGCGACCGCCTCGTGCCGGTCGGCTCGGTCAACCCGCTGCACGAGATGAACGTGCGCGACGAGATCCGCCGCGTGCTCGATCTCGGCATCGGCCTGATCAAGATCCACCCGCCGCACCAGCTCCTCTCGCCGAACGGCTACCGCGGCGAGTTGTGGCAGCTCGCGGAGATCTACCGCGAATGCGAGGAGCGCGGTGTGCCGGTCATGTTCCATACCGGGACCTCGGTCTTCCCGCGCGCCCGCAATGTCTTCGCCGACCCGATGCCGATCGACGACGTGGCCATCGACTTCCCGCGCCTTTCGATCATCCTCGCGCACGCCGGCCGGCCGATGTATGGCGAGACCGCGCTCTTCCTCGCACGCCGCCACCGGAACGTCCACCTCGACATCTCCGGCATCCCACCCAGGTCCTTGCTCCAGTACTTTCCGCGCGTCGTCAGCGTGGCGGACAAAGTACTGTGGGGCACCGACTGGCCGTCGCCGGGCGTAGTGTCGATGAAGAAGAACGTGGCGGATTTTCGCGCCCTGGGACTGGGAGAAGAGGTGGAGCGGAAGATCCTCTGGGAGAACGCTTCGCGCCTCTTTCCCTCCAGCTGACTTCTCGAGTTGTTAAGTTCGAGGCAGCCGCCGAAGGCGGCGAAAGATCTGTAGGCCCGGCCTTTAGGCCGGGTACAACGAACGCCCCCAGGTGAGCCCGCGTAGCGGGCGACAGAAAAGACGTGGCAAGCGCTGGTCTTCTGTCGCCCGCTACGCGGGCTCACTTTGGGAGGGGCTCTGTACCCGGCCTAAAGGCCGGGCCTACATATCTTTTGCTGCCTTCGGCAGCAGACCCCGTGCCTCGGCCAGCAACGAATCCACATCCACCCCAACCGCACGCAGCGCCTCGAACGTTCCCACATCCGACCACTCAAAGTCGCCTCGGATCGTGGCGACGTTCGGCGACTTTTCCATGAGGGCGTAGTCGATCGAGATCGAAGGCATTTCCTCGTACGTCGCTTCGCTGACGCGGATGATTTCGGGCGCGGCGGCGGCGAGCTCGCGGCGGAAGACATCGGTGCGCCAGACGAACATGCCGGCGTTCCAGGCGTAGTTGCCGGCGCGCAGGAACTCCTCGGCGCGGGCGCGGTCGGGCTTCTCCTTGAACGCGCGGACGCGCAGGACGTCGCCCTCCAGCGCCTCGCCGATCTCCAGGTAGCCATAGCCGGTATGAGGCTCGGACGGCTCGATGCCGATCGTCATGAGCTGCTCGTGCGACTCGGCGAACTCGTAGGCGCGGCCGAGGACGCGGACGAACTCGGGGACGTCCCCGATGTAGTGGTCGGAGGCGAGGAAGGAGACCGCGGAGGCGCCGAGGCGGTTCTCGATGGTGAAGGTGCAGAGCGCGACCGCCGGGGCGGTATTGCGGCGCGCCGGCTCGGTGAGGATGTTCTCCGGCGGAAGCTGCGGCAAATGCTCGCGGCACTTCTCCGCGTACTGCACGTTTGTCGAGACGTAGATCGCGTCCGTGGGGAGCAGCCGCTCGAGGCGCTCGAAGGTGAGCTGCAGCAGCGACTTTCCGTCGAACAGCTTCAGGAACTGCTTGGGGTTCTCGTCGGAGCTGAGAGGGCGGAGGCGCGTGCCGGCACCGCCGGCGAGGATGACCGCGGCCCGTTTCACGCCGTCTTTCTCCCGACCGCGATCAGACTGAGGCCGGTCGCGGGGCTCTCGCCTTCCAATGCGCGCAGCAGCGGCACGAAGAAGTCGAAGATCCGCGACTGCGCGCTCGGCAGCGCGCCGCGTCCGAACAGCTTCGAGTTCCACCACCAGGCGATCTTCGCGATGCGGTTCTGATAGCTCACGTGCTCGATCACGAACCCTGCCTGCTGCAGTTTCGCGACCAACTCGTCGCGTTCGTAGCGCCGCTGGTGGCCGATGCCGCGGTCCATCGACCCGAACAATGACTGCCCGGCCGGGACGAAGATCACCACCCGCCCGTCCGGCTGCAGGAGCTCGTTCACCCGGCGCAGCGCGCCGGCGTCGTCGGCCGTGTGCTCGAGGACGTTGATCAGCGTGACGGTGTCGAAGCCGTAGCGGGCCAGCTCGAGCGAAGTGTCGGACTCGAGGTCGACGCGCTCGACTGCGAGTCCGGGGCGGCGGCGGAAGGCGTTGCGGAGACGGTCGACGTACGCCGTCTCGCGGTCTCCGGCCACGATCAGCTCGCGCCCGTACATGAAGCGGGTCATGGTGCCGCTGCCGGCGCCCGCTTCGAGCACGCGCTGGCCGATGAACGGCTGCAGCCGCTGCCACACCCACTTGTTGTAGCGCTTCAGGCGCCCGCGGCGGCGCACCTGCGTGAAGGTCTTCGGCTCGGAAGAGGGATCGTCGAAGAGGCCGTAGCGGAGGATCGTCCAGAGGGCGGAGAAGCCGTCCTTCCAGTTGATCTTCTTCCCTTCCCAGTAATCGCGGCCGTAGTAGGAGATCGGCACCTCGTAGATCCGGTAACCGCGCCGCGCGACCTTGGCGGTGATCTCCGGCTCGATGCCGAAGCGGTTCGAGCGCAACGGGATCGACTGGATGACGTCGCGGCGGAAGACCTTGTAGCAGGTCTCCATGTCCGTGAGGTCGAGGTTGGTGGTCATGTTGGAGAGGAAGGTGAGGAAGGTGTTCCCCAGGCGATGCCAGAAGAGCATGACCCGTCGCGGGTAGCCTTCGAAACGGGAGCCGAAGACGACGTCGGCATGCCCGTCGACGATCGGTTGGATCAGCTTCGGATACTCCTCCGGGTCGTATTCGAGGTCGGCATCCTGGATCAGCACGATCTCGCCGCGCGCCTCGGCGATACCGCGCCGGATGGCAGCTCCTTTTCCCTGGTTCACCGGCTGCAGGACCTGCCGGATCTCCGGCCACTGCTGCGCCAGCGCGGCCACCACGTCGCGGGAGCCGTCGGTCGACTGGTCGTCGACGACGATGATCTCCTTCTCGACCGGCACCTCGCGCACGCGGCGCAACAGCTCCGCCACCGTGGCCCGCTCGTTGTAGCAGGGGACGATCACGGAGAGGAGCGGTGGAGAGGCGGTCTCAGGCATCGGCGGCGCGATTGTAGGGGAATTGAAAATTGAAAATTGAAAATTGAAAGTGCCTGTCCGGCCTCCGAGGCGGTCCGCCGCCGCTCCGCTTACAATTTTCAATTTTCAATTTTCAATTTTTCCGTATCGTTCGCGACACATGCCTCACACGACGAACGAAGTCCTGAGAAAGTCGCTCCACATCGCCTTCGGCTTCTGCGCCTTCGCCCTGAAATGGCTGCCGTGGTGGGCGGCGGCGGGGGTGGCGGCGGGGGCGGTGCTGGGGAACTGGCTGCTGTTGCACCGGGTGGTAGGAAGGGGAGTGGCGCGGCATGAGCGCGGCTTCGACGCCGGCATCGTCCTCTACCCGGTCGCGGTGCTGCTGCTCATCCTCGTCTTCCGGAACAGCCTCCACTACGCCGCCGTCGGCTGGGCGTTGCTCGCCTTCGGCGACGGCGTAGCCACGCTGGCCGGCAAGTCGATGCCGATCGGCGCGCTCCCGTGGAACCGCGACAAGAGCTGGGGCGGATTCCTCGCCTTTCTCGTCGCGGGGAGCGCGGCCGGGATCGCAGTGGCGTACTTTCTCGACTACCGCGCGCCGGGGGTCGTGCTGATCGCCGCCCTCGCCGCCGCGATCACCGAATCGCTTCCGCTCGGAGTCGACGACAACCTCACCGTTCCCTTCGCCGCCGGCGTCGCCCTCGTCGTCGCCGGCGTCGAGACCACCTCCGCGTACGGTGTCTGGCCCGAGACCACCGCCTGGCTGATCGTGAATGCCGTCCTCGCCTTCATCGGATACGCGGCGCGCAGCGTCAACTTCTCCGGCGCCCTCGGCGGCTGGCTTCTCGGGACGATCCTCATCCTCGGCGCAGGCTGGCCGCTCTACGTGGCGCTGCTCGCGTTCTTCGTCATCGGCACGGCGACGACGAAGCTCGGCTACGGCCGCAAGGCGCGCGCGGGGCTGGCGCAGGAAGGGGGAGGACGGCGCGGATTCAGCCACGCCTTCTCGAACGTCGGCGTGGCGGCGATCTGCGCGATCGCCGTGTCGCGCGTGGCGCGGAGCGAGTTCGGCCAGACCGAGCTCGAACTGCTGCCGCTCTTCATGGGCATTGCCTCACTCGCGACCGCCGCCGCCGACACGACGGCCTCGGAGATCGGGCAGCTCATCGGACGCCGGGCCTTCCTGCCGCTCACGCTCAAACGCGTCCCGGTCGGAACGGAAGGGGCGATCTCCGTCGAAGGGACGCTCGCCGGTGCGGCGGCGGGTTTTGTCGTGGCCCTCGTCTCCTCGCTCGCGGTCGACCGGCTCTTCTTCGACTCGGCGTTCTCGTGGCGCGTGGTGATCGTCCTGGCGGCCTGCGCGTTCCTCGGGTCGTACCTGGAGAGCATCGCCGGGAGTTGGAACCGCAAGCAGGCCAGGCCGGTGCCGAACGGGGTGCTCAACTTCTTCAACACCGCGGCGGGAGCGATCCTCTTCTACTACGCCCAGGCGCTGCTGGGCCTTTTCCAGTGGGAGGCGCTGCTCGGCGCACCGCTGCAGAGATAAAAAAAGAACGCCGCCGGGCGGTCTTCCCGGCGGCGTTCCGAATTACGAAAGGAGCGAAGGTTACTGCGGTCCGATCAGCGTCATACCGGCGCCGTTGTTGCCGGTGTTGCCGGCAATGTAGTTGTTGCCGAACGACTCGATGACGCCACCGATGATGGCGAGGCCGTTCACGGTGCTGGCCGAGATCGACGTTCCGGCGAGGCGGACCGTGGCTCCGGCCACCGTCCGGATACCCTGCTGGTTCGCATGGAGCGTCGAGTCCACAACCGTGACTTCACCGGCGTTGCCGACCGTGATGCCGCGGGTGTTGTTGTTGATCGTGGAGCGGGTGATCGCCACCTTGCCCCCGTTCGAGGCAAACACGCCGTTGGAGTTGGCCTCCGGATGACCGAAGATGATGCAGCCGTCGCAGACGGCCGTGAGCGCGACGACGCCGGCCGACGGGGTGATGTGCAGGCCGATGGTGGTGGTGTTTCCGCCGAACAGGATCGAGTTGTGGATGCGAGTGTTCTTCACCGTCAGGAAGCCGGCGACGGTCCGCTCATCGCGGATGCCGCTGGTCGAGAAGTTGAAGATGTCGCAGTTGTTCACGCTGACGTTGGCAGCCTGGATGATCCGGATGCCGTTCACGCCCGGGCTGGTCGGCGTGCCGCCGTTGAGACTGATGTCGGTGATGTTCACGGTGATGCCGGCACCGTTGACGATGATGCCGTTCGTGCCGCTGAACAGGATCGAGGCGAGCGTGCCCGCGCCGTTCAGCGTGATCGACTTCGTGATGTTCAGGGCGCCGTAGCCACCCGGATCCAGCACGCTGATCTCTCCACCGGCAGCCGTCTTGCTGATGGCACCCGCGAATGTCTTGCACGGGGCGGTACGGCTGCACGGATTGGCGTCGTCACCGACACCGGAAACCCACGTCCGCGTCGCCTGCGCGAACATTGAAGGGGCAACGAAAAGGGCGAAACCCAGAGACAAAGCAACGATAGTCTTGCGCATTTGGCGTCCTCCTGACGTGAATGACACGTCTTGAAACTTCTCTCGACCGGGACGGATCTGACCTGCTGTTGTGGAAAATATTGTGGGGCTTGTGGAACTGAAACGCAACTGCCTCTTCAAAGTCCCCGGTAAGATCACACCCTAAATGGTTGCCGGACTCAAGAAAATCGTCATCGTCGGACGCCCGAACGTGGGCAAGTCGACCCTCTTCAACCGCCTCGCCGGAAGGCGCCAGGCCCTCACTCACGACCTGCCGGGCATGACCCGCGACCGCCTCTCGCAGGTGGTTTCCCTCGATGACGGAAGGCGTTACGAGCTCACCGACACCGGCGGGCTCGAGTACGGCGACTCGCCGATGTCCGCCTTTGCCGGCGAGATTCGCGACCAGGCCACCCGCGCCCTCCGCGACGCCGACTTCATCCTCTTCGTCGTCGACGGCGCCGCAGGTCTACTCTCCGAAGACCGCGACATCGCCCAGGATCTCCGCTCCGAATCGGCCAGGACGGTCCTGATCGTCAACAAGACGGACCGCAAAGACGCCGAGGAGGCGGTCAACGAGTTCTGGGAGCTCGGGCTCGAGCGGGTCATCCCGTTGTCGGCCGAGCATGGCCCCGGCGTCGACGAGTTGTTCGACGCCATCGGCGAGATCGTCCCGCCCGAGTCCGTGCAGGATGAAGAAGAGGACGAGCACGCGCCGGTGCGCGTGGCCATCATCGGCCGCCCCAATGTCGGCAAGTCGTCGCTGCTGAACAAGCTCACCCAGGAAGAGCGGGCAGTGGTCTCGCCGATCTCCGGCACGACCCGCGACGCGATCGACATGGAGATCGCCCGCAACGGGAAGCCGTACCTGATCATCGACACCGCCGGCATCCGCCGGAAGGGAAAGACCACCGACGAGGCGGAGAAGCTGGCCGTGATCTCGGCCCGCAAGGCCATCGAGCGCTGCGAGATTGCCCTGGTGATGATCGACGCCACCGAGGGCGCGACCTCGCAGGACGCCACCGTCGCCGGCTACGCCGAGGATGCCGGGAAGGCGGCCATGATCCTGGTCAACAAGTGGGACGCCGAGCAGCACGGCCCCGACGACTACAAGAAGTTCGAGGAGCAGCTCCGCTTCCGCCTCAAGTTCCTGTCGTACGCGCCGCTCGAGTTCATCTCCGCCAAGACCGGCCGCCGCGTGGAAAAGATCTTCCCCCGCATCGACCAGGTCATCGAGGGCTACCGCCGCCGCTTCCGCACCTCGGAGCTGAACACGATCCTCGAGCGCGCCGTCACCGGCCACAACCCGCCCACCGTCCGCAGCAAACCGCGCCGCTTTTACTACGTCACCCAGCTCAAAGCCGGCCCCCCCACGTTCGCCCTCTTCTCGAACGTCGACGAGCCGCTGCACTTCTCCTATCGCCGCTACCTGGAGAATCAGTTTCGCGATGCGTTCGGCTTGGTGGGCTGCCCGATCCACTTCGTGATCCGCGCGAGGAAGGGGATGAAACGGGAGAAGTAGGGGGCGAATGGGACCGGCCTCGATTCGTCACCACGAAGAAGTCGTGGTCCGACCAGCGATCGGGCTTCCGGCCGTTCTGTTCGCCCATTGAGCCGAGCGGCACCAGGCCGAGAATGCGCGGGTCGGCCGTGAGGACCGCGACGAGCTGGGCGGTCAGAGCATGGTAGTTGCCGTGCATGCGCTCAGCATAGAATCCCACGAGCCGCGAAAACGTTGAAGAGGCGCGATGAGACCACCTGAAGTCGTGACGCTTACGCCCGGTAAGCGCGTTCTTTTTCTGACCAAAGACCCCGAGTTGATCCGGAAGCAGCTCTCCGGCGAGCTCGACCTGCAGATGAAAGACCTGCGCGTCGAAGATCTTCTCGACGACATCAACACCGACGCCATGACCCCGGCCTGGGTCTGCTTCGACTACAAACCGGAGGACATCGCCCGCAATGCTTACGCGGGACTGATCGTCAACGGCGAGCGGCTCTTTCCGCCCGACGCCCTTCGCAACGGCAACTTTGAGGTCATCGTCTCCGGCTATCGCAAGGGGGTCGGCAGCTCGCGCGAGACCGCCACGCAGTGCGAGGTCTTCAGCGGCATCCGGCTCGCCGTCGCCGTCTCGTTCGCCCCGATCCACGCCGGCAACAACATCAATCAGGGCCTGCTCATGGGCGACCACGAGATGCTGGCCCGCCTGCAGGCCGGCGAGGGCGTGCCGCTGGCCGAGTTCTGCGAAGGCTACGACCCGATCACGCAGCTCATCATCCAATGGGGCGGGCTGTTCCCGTTCTCGAAAGCGGTGGCTCGCGGCGACGTCCAGCTCCCGGTTCCGCACAACGCTCCCCGGCCGATGACGATGGGGGAGAAGATCCTGGCCCGTCACATGCGCGGGGTCCCGGACGAAGAGCGCTACGTCAAGCCGGGCGACGCGGTCGTGGTCGACGTCGACGGCGGCTACACGCACGAATTCACCACCGCGCAGGTGCATCACTTCCTGACGCAGGAGTATGGCCCCGCCTACGAGATCGTGAACCCGCAGAAGTTCGCGGTCTTCGAGGACCACCTCATCTACACCGACGACGTGCCCCGCATGCGGCCGTTCATGGACAAGATCCAGACGCTGCGCGACATGCAGCGCGAGTATCAGCGCCACACCTCGTGCCGCGACTTTTCGGCGAAAGACAACATCTCGCCGGGCATCTGCCACGAGGTGGCGCGCGAGGCGTTCATCGACCCGGGCGACCTGATTCAGGCCACCGACAGCCACACCTGCATGGGCGGCGTGAACAACGCCCTGGCCTGGGGTGTCGGCGCGACCGAGTACGCGAACCTCGTCCAGTCGGGCTTCACCACCGTGGAGGTCTCGGAGTCGATCCGCTTCGAGCTGACCGGTGAGCTGCAGCCGAACGTCACGGCCAAGGACGTGATGCTGTACATCCTCCTCGAGTACGCCAAGCCGCAGATGACGCTCGACCGGATCATGGAGTTCACCGGCCCGGGCCTGCGCACGCTGTCGCTCGACGAGCGGGCCACGCTGGCCAACATGGCCACCGAGTGCTCGGCGCGCACCGCGATCGTCGAGGCGGACGAGAAGACCTTCGAGTGGATCGCCGCCTTCCGCCCCGGTGCGGACCTCGAGGCACTGCGCGCCCGCGCGGTCTCGCCCGATCCGGACGCGGAGTACGCGGGCGGAGTGCACACGATCGACATGTCGGAGATCCGGCCGATGGTCGCGCATCCGGGAGACCCCGATCACGGCATCCCCTCCGACCCCACCAACGGCGCCTACATCGACGACGTGCAGGAGGTGAAGATCGACATCGCCTACGCCGGCTCCTGCACCGCCGGCAAGATCGACGACTTCCTGTTCTACCACCAGGTGGCGAAGGAGGCGGTCGACGCGGGACTGCGCGTCGCGGACGGGGTGAAGTTCTTCATCCAGTTCGGCTCCCAGGCGGTCGAGAAATTCGCGCACGAAAACGGCCTCCTCGACACCTTCGCCCGCGCCGGCGCCACGGTCCTCAACCCCGGTTGCGGCGCCTGCATCGGCTGCGGCCCCGGCGTCTCGGAGACGGGCGAGCAGGTAACGGTGAGCGCCATCAACCGCAACTACAAGGGCCGCTCCGGCCCGGGCAAGCTCTGGCTGGCCTCGCCGCTGACGGTCGCGGCGTCGGCGTTCACAGGGAAGATCACGGCGTACACGCCGGGGATGTTCGCGAAAAAGCGGGCCACGAGCGAGCCCGATTCGCAGATGTTGACTCGTAACTAGAGTCATACGGAGCGCCGGTCTTCGACCGGCCGGTCCGCCGGCCTTCGGCCGGCAGTGTGTGTTCAGTGCAGTTCCCCGGAAGCAGGTGGCTGCTGCTGGCAAAAGAACTCGCGGGAGCCGCCGTAGGCGGCGGAAGATCTGTAGGCCCGGCCTTCAGGCCAGGTTTAACAAGCTCCCGCCCAGGCGAGCCCGCGTAGCGGGCGACAGCAAAGCACATCTACGCGGCGTTGGTGTTCTGTCGCCCGCTACGCGGGCTCGAAAATCGGTCCACGCATGACTCGGCCTGAGGGCCGGGCCTATAGATCTTTCGCCGCCTTCGGCGGCTCCCGGAGCAAAGACGGGGAGTGGTACGTAGAGTGTCGCCAGACTGCCGACCGAAGGTCGGCGGACCGGTCGGTCGAAGACCGGCGCTCCGTCACACCCCACTCGCCCGCCTCTGCGGGGTGATGATGCTTGCCAGGTCGCGTGCGAAGCGCGCCGCTTCTTTCACCTCCAGCGTGGCAATGGTCACACGGATGGCCGGGGGCGACCCGATGCGGTATCGCTCTCCGGCCTTCACCGCCCACCCTTCATGCAGGAGCGCCTGCACGGTGGCGTTTTCTTCGGAGACCGGGATCCAGACGTTCAGTCCGGAGATCCCGTGCGCCCGAATGCCGTGGGCGGCGAGGGCACGCACGAGGGCCTGGCGGCGTTCGGTGTAGACGCGGCCGGCGCGGTGGGTGGCGCGGTCGCGCCAGATGGAGGCGACGATGCGCTGGAGGATGTGGCTGACCCAGCGGATGCCGAGGGTCTGCCGTCCTTCGACGCGGGCGTGGGTCTGGGCGTCGGAGGCGAGGAGGGCCACGCGCAGGTCGGGGCCGAGCCACTTCGAGACCGACCGCACCACCGCCCAGGCCGTTCGCGACTTGTCGATCAGGCTGACGTAATCGGCTCCGGCGGCGGGGCCGGCGTGGTCGTCTTCGATCAGCAGCAGCTCGGGCCTCGCAGCGAGTACCGCCCGCAGCATGCGCGCCCGCCTGGCCGACAGCGCGGCGCCGGTCGGGTTCTGCGCCCGCGGCGTCACGATGACGGCGTCGCAGGAGCGGACCGTCTTCTTCAGCTCCGCGGGGAGCATTCCCTCGTCGTCCACCGCAACGGGCACTGCGACGAGCGACAATCCGTTGAGCAGATCGAGGACGCCCGTGAACGACGGGTCTTCCACCGCCACCCGGTCGCCGGCGCGCAACCGCTCCCGCAGGACGCGCTCGATCCCGTCGAGGGCGCCGCTGACGACGGAGAGGTACGTCGCATCGATGCGGTCGGCGCGGAACTGCTCCCGCGCCAGCTCGAGCAGCTCCGGGTCGTTCGTCTCTTCGCCGTACAGCCGCTGGTCGAGCTCGAGGCGAGGGAGACGGGGGAGGAGCGAGGGGTCGGGATTCCCATTCGCCAGGTCGCGCACGCCGTGCGGCAGCGGCACTTCGCGCGGGATCGAGATCGGCGGCGCGGGACGGACCCGCGTGCCGCGGCGGCCGTCGGCGACGACGACGCCGCGATCCTGCAGCAGGCGGTATGCCGCGGCAACGGTGGCGGGGCTGACGCGGAGATGTTCGGCCAGCGTCCGCACCGGCGGCAGCAGCTCGCCCGCGCCGACCTGGCCGCCGGCGACGCCGCTCTCCACCGAGGCGGCGATGTTGACGGAGGTCGAGCCGTTGATGTAGTTTTGTACCAGCATCGTACTTGGATTGTACTAGAACATATGATCACCTACAAGAACACGCCCGATCTCGACGCCGATGCCGCCCACGATCTCTACGTCGCCTCGACCCTCGGCGAGCGCCGTCCGGTCGACGACCGTCCCCGCTTCGAGGCCATGCTGCGCAACGCCAACCTCACCATCACCGCCTGGGACGGAGGCCTGCTGGTCGGCATCTCCCGCAGCGTGACGGACTGGGTCTGGATGACGTATCTCGCCGATCTCGCCGTCCGCGTGTCGCACCAGAAGCAGGGGATCGGAAAAGAGCTGATGCGCCTCACCCAGGCCGCCGCGCCGGAGGCGAAGGTGCTCCTGCTGGCCGCCCCAGCGGCACGCGAGTATTACGGCCACGTCGGCTTCTCCCACATGCCCCATGCCTGGTGGCTGCTGCCGGAAGAAAGGATCACGCCATGACGACAGAAACCCTTCCTGTCACCGACCGCACGCGCGTCCGCCGCCTCCCCAAGCGCGGGAACTACGAGCTCGACACCATCCGGGCCATCCTGGACGAGGCGTTGCTCTGCCACGTCGGTTTTGTAATCGACGGTTCCCCGGCGGTCATCCCGACCATCCACTGGCGCGAAGGCGACACGCTCTATTTCCACGGCTCGGCCGCCAGCCGGATGCTCCGCTCGCTCGAAAAGGGCGTCGAGGCGTGCGTCACCGTGACCCTGCTCGACGGGCTGGTTCTGGCGCGGTCAGCGTTCCATCACTCGATGAACTACCGGTCGGTCGTCGTCTACGGCACCGCGCGCATCGTGGAGGGCGACGAGAAGCTCCGCGCCCTCGATGCCCTCGTCGAGCACGTCGTCCGCGGCCGCTCGGCCGAGATCCGCCGGCCGAACGACAAAGAGCTGCGCCAGACGCTGGTCCTGGCCATCCCCATCGACGAAGCCTCCGCCAAGATCCGCACCGGCGGCCCGATCGACGACGACGAGGACTACACGCTCCCGGTCTGGGCAGGCGTGCTGCCGATGCGGCTGACGCCCGGCGAGCCTGTGGCGGATACCGGCGTAGTGGCGGAGGTGCCTGAGTACATCGCGCAGTACTCGCGGTAGATAGGTCCTATAGGTCCCATAGGTCCTATAGGTCCCATCAACTCACCCGCCTACCGCGACCACGGCGGCACCACGCCGTTCATGCGCGCATACGCGATCGACTGGCCGAGGTGCTCGTGGAGGTGGCTGAGCATGGTCACCAGGACGCCGCGGTGGCTGGTCTGGTTGCCGAACATCTTCACCGGCTTCTCCAGGTCGCTGACCCGGTTGGCGGCGGAGCGGAGGTGGTCGAACGACTTCTTGAGCTCGGCGATGACTTCGGTCTTTTTGGTGAACTTCTTTTCCAGGTCGCCGACCTTCGGCGCGTCGATGTCGAGGAAGGTCGCCAGGAAGTAGTTGCCGCCGGCGATGTGCATGTAGACCTCGCTGATCGACCGGACGTCGGGCGCCGGGCGCCAGGCATACGCGTCGGCGGGCGTCGACTCGGCCAGCTCGAGGATTTTCTCCTGTACTTCGTTGAGGTTGGCGACGAACTCCCCCTTGAAGCCGCTCAGCTTCGGCGCCGGCGCAGTCTGCATGCGCGCTTCGGCGAGCGTGGGGATGACGAGCAGGAGTAGCACCAGGGACCGGAGGACGTTCATGTGCAGCCGATTCTAACTCGCCAGATTTCGCGGTATTCCGCCCGGTGCTCGGGGAGACGACCGGGGGCCTCCGGCGGGCGGGCCCGGCCCGCGGCGTTGGTCGCCATAGGCTGAACGCACGCTTTCACCCTGAACGCTCTTTACGCGAAAACAAACGCCGCGGGCCGGGCCCGCCGCCGGAGGCCCCCCGGTCGTTCCCCGGTCAATCCCGCCGGACATTCGCCAGCAGCGAGAAATCGGGGGCGAACTCCACCTTCTTCGGCTTCGCCGGCAGCTTGTGCGTCACGCTCTGCTTCGGCTTATCGCTCATCACATAAAACATCGCCGACTTCCCGTCCTCGTAATCGAGACGCACCGGGATGATCGTCCGGAAATCGTCCGCCACGTCGCGCCGCTCCAGATCGAGCGTCAGCTCGACCCCCTCGCCCGCCGGCTTCACACTGTAGCGCCAGTGGTACGACGGAATGTCGGCGCTGTAGATCCACGAATCGAAATACCAGCCCCAGTCCATGTTCGTGTTCCGCTCCAGCACCCGGCGGAAATCCTCGGTACTGGCATTCCGGCCGTCCTGCTCGCGGATGAAATCGCGCAGCACGCTGATGAACAACTCGTCCTTTCCGGTGCGGCACCGCAGCAGCGTCCGGAGCATGTGCAGCACCAGCGGACCCTTGTGATACGCCTGCACCGTATAGCCGAACGGCATGTCGCGCGTCGCGGCGCGGCGGCCGTGACCGATCGGGCCGAGACGGTTCCGTTCCGCGGCATTGCGCTCGATCAGCCAGGGACGGTTGAACTTCGAGAAACCGCCCGCCATGTTGCCGCGGACGATGCCGTCGTACGAGCGGAGGATGTCGGTGAAAAACCCTTCTCCTCCCTTCACCGTCTGCTGCACGAACATCATCGCGGAGTACTCGGCGAAAGCCTCCGTCAGCCACTGGTCGCGGTAACTGCTCCAGCCGACCTTGTGGCCCCACCACTCGTGCGCCACCTCGTGCGCGCGGAACAGCTCCGAAGCGCCGGGGCGCTCCGCGACGAACGTGAACTCCCCCATGTGCAGAAAACCGTCGAAGGCCTGCCCATGGCCGCCGGCGACGCTCGTCACATAGATCGGCCGCGGATCGAGGTCGGCCCCGAACATCTTCTGGTAGAAGAAGATACTGTTCGCCACGTCCGTCGCCACGTTGCGCAGCTTCACCGTGTTGGCGAACTGAAAGTCCGGACCGAAGGCGGTAATCTCCGGGAGCCCGTCCGACGCCACCTTCACTTCCTCGAAACGGGTGGCGGTGGAGAAGGTGATCATGTTCGCCGGCTTCTCGACGATCCAGACGCTGGTCTCCCCCTCGCTGCCTTCGCGGCGGTTCTCCATCCTCCCCATCGCGCGGAGCTCGTTCCGCTTCTTCACCGTCAGCTCCAGCCGGGCCGTGTGCTTCTGCAGCGCGTCGCGGATCATCGGATACCAGATCCCGCCGGGAGCGTAATTGAACGTCTCCAGCTCGTACTCGAAACGGATCTTCTGCTTTTCCCCGCGCAGGAGCGGAGAGGGGAGGACGACCACGAAGTCGTCGTCGTGGATGCGGTTGTCGAGCCCCGCGGCGCGCTTCCCGACGTGATCGCGCATCACGAACAGCGGCTCGCCGGTCTCAGTGAACGCCTCGAGCTCCTCGGCGCGCGACGCGATACCGAGCCGCAGCGCCCCGGTCGACTCGGAAGCGCCGGCGAACGTCTGCGTGATCGAGTATTTCCCGTTGATCGGCCGCTGCTGGTGGCGGCTCACCGCCGAGCTGTTGGCGTTTTTGCGCAAGTCGGCGGTGACGTCGATGTGCTCGAGCACCGCCTGGACGTCGCGCCGCGGACCGGGCCGGCCGTCCTGGCGATCGCCGGGTGCGTCGAGGCTGATCCAGGTCTCCGGGAGGATGGCCTGGAAGCTCGTGACCGAGATCTCCTCGTCGCGCATCGAGTCGTATTCATAGGTCAGCCAGTCGAAATCGGCCGTCTGCATCCCCGCCACGATCTGCAGCGAGCCGGGATTGAGCAGCGCCAGCAGGATCCGGGCGTCGGCGTCGACGCGCAGGTCGACCAGCCAGGCCTCGTGCTTCTTCGTCGCGGCGGCGAACGGGCCGTAGGCGGACGTAGCGGCGGGGAAGACCTGCATCTTCTCCGCGTCGGAGGTGCGGAGCAGGAGCTGCGTGATCGGCTGGTCGAGCTCCGCCAGGTCCCGCTTCTTCGTGAAGCGCCGCAACTGGGCGAGCTCGAAGCGGTCTGGGATGCTCATCCGGAACCGGCCCCGTCCCTCGAAGTAGACGCCGGTGCTCGCGCCGCCGGCCAGCGGCTCCATTAGCCGGACCGTGCCCGACTCCAGAGTCCAGGTCGCCGTGTCGCGGGTCAGCGTGATCCCGCCCGCGGGGACCGGCACCGGCTGCGAGAACTGCCACTTCTGCATCCGGGCGTACTCAGCGGGGACGTCCTTCGGCTCGAGCGCGAGGATGGAAAAGGCGACGAATACGACGCCGGGAAGTACGAGCAGTCGCGCGGCCATAGGAGCTGATTCGAGGGTAGCACGCGACAGCGGCGCGAATGCGGGGAGGCGGGTACGAACCGGCAAACACTCGTTTCGTGAACGCGACGCCCTATTGCACCTGCACCGTCCTGCTGAACTCCGACGACGTCGTCTGCGCTCCCGCCCCGACGTTCTCGCCACGCGGCGCCTTCGCGCCGAGGATCGTGTAGCGCGAGACCGTCGCGGCGACCCACGGCCCCGGGAGACGGCCCGGCCAGACGAAGCGGAACGTGCCGGTCTGGCGATCGAGCTCGGTCTCGCCGAGGGTGTACTGCCCTTCGCCGTATCCGCTCGGGTCGGGGGCGTCGTTCGCGTAGAGGTACACCGTCACCCTCTCGCCGGAGCGTTGCGCCGTCCCTTCGATCACCGTCTCGTCGCGTGCGGCGTCGTAAAAAGCGTTCGTGATATCCGGGATGCGCAGCGTCGAGGCGGTGAACATGTCGATGATCTCTTCCGACACCCCGTCGTGGCCGAAGTCCATCCCCAGCCCGCCGTTCGCCTGGAGCGAGTTCTCGAACACCGCGGACTGCCAGGCGTCGGGATGCAGCGCCACACCGGCGTGGGCGTTGAAACCGATGTAATTCCAGTAGACGTCCGTGGCCCGCCCGCCGGCGCCGAGCCAGACGCCCGCTGCGCCGTTGCCGAGAGGCTCGAGCGACGGCGTCAGGCCGATGATGTTCCGGAAGATCCGCGAGCTGGAGCCGCGGTGGACGAAGATCCCGGCCCGGCTGTTCCCGCTGACCAGGTTCTCGGAGATCGACACCCCGCCGCCGCGGTCGACGTAGATCCCGCGGCTGTTCGGAAGCGCGCGCGTGCCGGTCGGGTCGGTGCCGAGATAGTTCCGGGCGACGCTCACCTCGTAGTACCCGCCGGTCGTGCAATTCGGCGGGCTGATGTGAAGTCCCGCATTCGGGAAACTGTTGATCGCCAGGCCGAGGACCTCGAAGTTGCAGGAGGCCGCCATGACGATGCCGTTGGTCACTCCCTCGAGATTCGAGCCGCGCAGCTCGATCTCCGGCCCGAGCGGATTGCTGTCGCCGAAGTAGCGCGTCTGCGTCGTCCCGTCCAGCGCCACGTCGACGCCGGTGATCGCCGGCAGCGCCGACAGCGGCTCGATCGTCTGCCACGCCGCCGCGGCGCCCGCGATGCGGAACGCGATCTTGCAGGCGATGGCGTCCGTGCAGGCGGCGTTGCTCTCCACGATCGCATCGCGCAGCGACCCCGATTCGGCGTCATTCGTGTTCGTGACGAAGAACGTCCGGTACGTCCGGGCGGTGTGGGCGAAGGCGTTGTTCGCCGGCATCGCATCCCCCTCGGACGCCGCGATCCCGATGCTGGCGGCGATCGGCACCTCCGAGGCATCGGGCGCGATCGGCTGGAGATCGAAGTACAGGTATGGATTCCACGGCGTCTCACTGACCCCGACGTTCCCGATCGCGCAGGTGACCCGCGTGCCCTCCGTGCTGCAGTGCGGCGGCAGGTTCGCAAATTCGGTCGCCTCGGGGACGTCGACCGCGATCGTCACTCCCGTCGCCGGAGTGCGGGACAGGTTGGCGTACGCCACGGTCAGTTGGAACGGCAGTCCCGGATCGATGGCGCGCGGCATGCCGAGGAAGCCGCTCAGGTCGGGCGGCGTGTCGAGGTCGAAGGCCTCGGACGCGCCATTGTTCGCGTTGTCGGGATCGGTCGTGAAAAGGGAGACGGCCGACACCGTGGCGTGGGTCCGGTAGAAGCCGAGCCCTACCGGGACGGCGACGGTGCAGACGCGGCTGAGCCGTTCCCCCGCCGCGACCGACGGCAGCGTCTCGTCGAAGCAGGCCGTCCCGGCGAGGTGGCTGGCGAACCGCACCTCCTGAGCTGTGTTGGGACCCGCGTTCTCCAGCGTCGCCGTCCAGGTGATGACCGTCCCGGGAGCGATCCGGTCGGGAAGCGGCGTGATCGAGACCCGAAGGTCGGCGGTCTGTGCGAGAGCGGTGGTCGAGAGAAGCAGGAGAAGGAGAGTTCGGGTCATGGGGTCTCAGGGGGGTCGCGTGCCGGTCAAGTTACGGAACTGGCATGCCTTCTGTCCATCCGATAGAATCGCCGGCCTGGCCGCGGGCGTCACTTCCTACCCATCCGCGCCGAACTAATCAGGGGAGTAGAACCGAATGGACTTTCGTCTTTCCGACGAGCAATTGCAGATAGCGCAGATGGTGCGTGATTTCGCCGAGAGCGAGATCAAGCCGAGCCTTGCCGAATGGGACGAGGCCCAGCACTTTCCCGTCGACACCTTCAAGCGCGCCGGCGAGCTCGGCATGCTCGGCGTCACCATCCCCGAGGAGTACGGCGGGGCGGGACTGTCGTACGTCGACTACGTCAACGTCATCGAAGAGCTGGCCGTCGTCGACAGCGGCTTCGCCCTCAGCGTGGCCGCCCACAACTCCCTCGGCACCGGCCACATCTACCTGGCCGGCAACGACGAGCAGAAGAAGAAATGGCTGCCGAAGCTCACCAGCGGCGAGTGGATCGGCGCCTGGGGCCTCACCGAGCCCGGCTCCGGCAGCGACGCCTCGGGGCTGCGCACCACCGCCGTCAAGGACGGCGGCGAGTGGGTGCTGAACGGGACCAAGAACTTCATCACCAACGCCACCTACGCCGACATCTCCGTCGTCCTCTGCGTCACCGACCGCAACGACCAGAAGAAAGGCATCACCGCCTTCGCCGTGGAGATGGACCGCAAGGGCATCCGTCCCGGCAAAAAAGAGAACAAGCTCGGCATGCGCGTCTCCGACACGGCGGAGCTGGTGCTCGAAGACTGCCGCGTCCCCGACGAGAACATCCTGGGCCAGATCGGATATGGCTTCATCGACGCCATGAAAGTCCTCGACGGCGGCCGCATCTCCATCGGCGCCCTCTCGGTCGGCATCGCCCGCGGCGCCTACGAGGCCGCGCGCGACTACTCGAAGCAGCGCCAGGCCTTCGGACAGCCGATCTCGAACTTCCAGGCCATCCAGTTCATGCTCGCCGACATGGCCACGGAGATCGAGGCCGCGCGCCTCCTCTGCCACCGCGCCGCGACCGTCAAGGATGCCGGCGAGAAGGTCACCCAGTTCTCCGCCATGGCCAAGCTGTACGCCTCCGAAGTGGCCGTCCGCGCCACCGAGAAAGGCGTCCAGATCTTCGGCGGCTACGGCTTCATCAAAGAGTTTCCGGCCGAGAAGTACTACCGCGACGTCAAGCTCTGCACGATCGGCGAAGGAACGTCCGAGATCCAGCGCGTGGTGATCGCCCGGAACCTGCTGGCGGAAAAGTGAGCGACGAGCTGGCGCGCATCGTGGACGGCGTCGCGACCGGCCGGTCGCGCGCCCTCGGCCAGGCCATCACGCTCGTCGAATCGCACGACCAGCGTGCCGTCCGCCTGCTCGCGGAGCTCTATCCGCTCACCGGCCGTGCGCGCATCCTCGGCATCACCGGCTCGCCCGGCGCCGGCAAGTCGACCCTCGTCGCAGCGATGGCCAAACACTACCGCGCCCAGGGGAAACGGGTCGGCATCATCGCCGTCGACCCGACCTCGCCCTTCACCGGCGGGGCGATCCTCGGCGACCGCATCCGGATGACCGACCTCTACACCGACCGCGGCGTCTTCATCCGCTCCATGGCCACCCGCGGCTTCCTCGGCGGCCTCGCCAAGGCGACCAACGACGTCGTCGACATCTTTGACGCCGCCGGCTTCGACGTCGTCCTCGTCGAGACGGTCGGAGTCGGGCAGGACGAAGTCGAAGTCGTCCGCACCGTCCAGACCAACCTCGTCGTCCTCGTCCCCGGCATGGGCGACGACATCCAGGCCATCAAAGCCGGCATCATGGAGATCGGCGACGTGTTCGTCGTCAACAAAGCCGACCGCCCCGGCGCCGACAAGACCGTCACCGAAGTAACGATGATGATGTCCCTCGTCGAAGAGCACGGCGACTGGATCCCCCCGATCGTCAAAACCGTCGCCTCCAAAACCCAGGGCATTCCCGACCTCGACGCCGCCGTCGTCAAACACCACGACTACCTCACCGCCTCCGGCGAGCTCGATCGCCGCAACCGCGACCGCGTCCGCATCCGCATCGAGACCCAGCTCAAAGAAAGCTTCATGGAGCGGGTCATCGGCGGCACCATCACGCGGGAGGCCTACGAACAACTCCTCGAAGACGTCCTCCGCAAGACCACCAACCCGCACGACGCCGCGGAGAGCGTGCTTTCACGAGTGACGTTTTAAGACTCGCAGTAGAATCCGCGCCGCATGAAAAAGACCATGACCAACAACGACCAGACGACGCTCACCGGAACCGAAGAAGCCGAGATCCTCAGCCGCCTCTCCGAGCGCGTCGAGAAAGCCGTCAGCACGATCCAGGAGCTCCGCCGCGAGCGGGACCAGCTCAGCGCCCGCGTCGAAGAGCTCCAGGCGAGAGTCGCCGACAGCGACGCCACCAGCACCCGCCTCACCTCGCTCGAAGAAGAGCACGACCGCTTCCGCAAAGAACGCAGCGAGATCCGCGACCGGATCGAGGGCATTCTCTCGAACCTGGAGACGCTCGAGCTGGCAGGGGAGTGAGAGCAATAGGACCAATAGGACCTATGGGACCTATGGGACGAATACGACGGCTCAACGTCCCATTCGTCCCAGAGGTCCTATTCGTCCTATAGGTCCCATCGGTCCTATCACCCGAGGCTGTTCCGGTCAGCCCGGCGTGACGACAACGACCTCGCCAGGCCTCACACGTTCGATTGCCTCGCTGAGCTGCGGCACCAAAGGGCGCAAGTGAACGAGGCGCGTATCGGGGACTTCGATGACCACGATTCCGATCTCGAACCGCGTCATGTTCTGTTGGTAACGCATGCGCTGGTCGATCGTCACGAGGACGTCGAACGTGACCGTTGCACGCCGGAGCAGGTCACCGTTCTTGAATGCAGACCAGCCCTCTTCCTGCGCTGTACGGATGAAAAACTGCGGCAGATCGCGCCGCAGTTTTCGGGGCATGTTCTCGTCGAACAGTACGCGTCTCACGCGATCTGAGCGAGGGCAGCCCTGCCAGCCTCTTCGAGAAATGCAACGGCTTGCTCGCGGGACACACTCGGATAGTTGTCGAGAAACTCCTCCAGCGGCTCCCCTCCCTCGAGGTAGTCGAGGAGAATCCGGACCGGCACCCGCGTTCCTATGAAAACCGGCGTTCCTCCGAGAATGTCGGGATCGGAGTGAATGATCTCTCTCAGCGTCATAAAAGTGTTCCCGACACGCTGAGCCCAGCGCATCTCTGCCTGGATTCAGGATAGGGCAACTGCTACCGATGCCGCAACGCGCCTACTTGTGAAGTGGTGCCTGTTGCTCAGACCCAGGCCCCACAAGCAACCAGTAACCAGCAACCGCCCTCACATCTCCTCCAGCAACCTCTTCCGGCAGATCTCCAGCTGCCGCCAGGCCAGCCCCTCGTTGTACGCGCCGTCCAGCAGCAGCACCAGGTAATAGCCGTCCCTGACGTCGTAGCTGAGCACGGCCTTGCTGTGGAACTCCACCTTGAAGCGGTGGGGGGCGCCGGCGCCGACGTGGTCGCAGAGGGTGCGGAGGCGGTCGAAGAAGATACCCTGGTAGGCACCGAGGATGCGGAGCTCGTGGTCGGAGAGATCGTGGTCGCAGGCGAGGGCGACGGTCTCGCCTTCCCAGTCGAGAAAGAGGGCGGCGAGGGCGCCGCGGGTGGTCACGATCAGCTCGTCGAGGATCTGGCGGAACACGTCGTCACTCCCACATCACCAGGAACTTCCGGGCTTCGATGGCTTCAGCGGACCGCGGAGCGGCGGCGATGACCCGCTCCAGGTAAGTCTTCGCGACATCCGCGCGTCCCGACTTGTGCGCGGCCAGCCCGAACCGCAGCAGCGCCACCGCGGACTGCGGGTATCGCTCGATGTATGTGAGGTACGCGCGTCCCGCATTCTGCAGGTCGCCGCGGTTTTCACGCAGCATGCCGACGTACAGCAGCGCCGCGTCGAGCTTCGGGTCGAGCGCCAGCGCGCGGTCGAGCCAGGTCTCCGCTTCCTTCGGGTGCTGCAGGCGATCGTGGGCGATGCCGAGATGGTACGCGGCATCGCCGCGCAGCATCGACGTCTCGTCCGCGTACACCTTCTCCAGGTCGGCCGCCGCCTTCGCCAGCTCGCCGCGGCGCAGCAGCGCCAGCGCGCGGTTGAACCGCGCCGCCTGCAACGTCGGCTGCAGCTCCAGCGCGCGGTCGAAGGCCGCCAGCGCCTTCGCGGCGTCGCCGTCGAGCAGCAGGGCCAGTCCCCGCAGGTTCTCCACCTCGGCCGGCGAGGCTCCGGACGTCTTCGCCCCCTCGAGCTGCCGCAGCGCGGCGTCGTAGTTGCCGCGCAGGATGTAGTAGACGCTCCGGTCGCAGGCGGACTTCGACCGCGCGGCAGCAAAGAGAGGAAGAGAGAGAAGAAGCAGGGCGGCGAGGCGGATCAGGCGGCCCCTCGCACTTGCTCTTCGATCTGGATGTCGCCGCGCTTGACCGCGGTCACGAACGCGTCGACCACGTGCGGGTCGAAGCGCGTCCCGGCGAAGCTCTTGATCTTCTCCACGACGTACCCCAGCTCCATCGCCTTCTGGTAGGGGCGGTTGGTGGTCATGGCGTCGAACGTGTCGGCGATGGCGACGATGCGGGCCTGCATCGGGATCCGCTCCCCCTCGAGCCCGTCCGGATAACCGCCGCCGCTCCATTTCTCATGGTGATACTTCATCCCCGGGATGATGTCGATGAGCTGCGCCACCCCGCTCATGATCGCCGCGCCCTTGGCCGGATGCTGCTTCATCACCTCGAACTCGTCGTCCGACAGCGCGCCCGGCTTGCGCAGGATGCGGTCGTCGATGCCGATCTTGCCGACGTCGTGCAGAAGAGCAGAGATCCTCAGGTTGCGCATGTCCTTGTCCGGGAGCGCGAGGTTCTTGCCGATGGCGATCGAGTAGCGGGCCACCCGCTCGGAGTGGCCGCGGGTGTACGGATCCTTCGCGTCGATGGCCGCGGCGAGCATGCGGACGGAGTTGAGGAAGAGGAGGTGATTCTCGTGCGCCGCCTTCCGGAGCTGCTCCACGGCGTGCTCGATCGACTCCGACATGGAGTTGAAGTTCCGGGCCAGCTCCCCGATCTCGTTCGTGGTCTTCAGCTCGACGCGCTGCTGATAGTTCCCCTGCGCGATCTCGTGCGTCCGCTCGGCGAGGAGGCGGATCGGCCGGGCGATGCCGGAGGCGAAGAAGGTCCCGGCGACGATGGCCAGCACCAGCGCGATCGCGCCCCACTGCACCGTGGCGCGGATCATCTGGTCGACCGAGGCGTACGCGTTCTTCTCCGGTTTCTGCACGATCACCCCGACGCTCGGCGGCGCCGGAGCCACCGTGCCGAGGAGCTTCACACCCTTGTCGTCATACGACTTCGTGAGGCGCAGCGGGACCCGGGCGTTGGAGAACTCCTTGACCAGCGCGAGATGGGAGAAATTCGGATGCTGGACGTCGATGGCCGGCTCGCTGTGGATGAGCACCCGGCCGTCGCGGTCGACGATGAATGCAGACACGTCGCCTTTCCCTTCTTCCCGGATACGGCTGACGATGCGCCGCAGGCTCACCAGTCCCACCACCGCGCCGATGGTGTTGTTGCCGTCCTTCACCGGGACGGCCATCACCACCGCCGGCTGGTTCGTGACGTTGACGTGGGTGATCCGCCCGGTCGATTCGTGGCCGCTCAGCGCGACCTGCCGGGCGATCTGCATGTCGTTCACGATCGCCGCGTCGAGCCCCTCCGGCATCGCCTCGGCTCCCTGCCCGGCGTTGTTGAGCGCGCGCAACGCCACCAGGTCGCCGTCCGGCGTCATGGCGTCGGCAATCCAGTTCGTCTGCGCCGCGTAGAGGAACGGATCGGCCCCCGGGGGGAGCGTCCGCTTCATCGTCTTGATCCCGCCGGCGACCTGCATGAGCTGCTGGCGGTTCGTGGTCAGCAGGTTCTGGAGATCGCTCGAGATCGTCACCGCGGAGCGGGTCAGGTACTTCCTCTCCAGCGTCTCCAGCGAGTCGCGGTTGATGCCGATCAGGAAGTAATGGGAGATGACCAGCGGCAGCAGCCCGACCACCACCATCGCCCCAAGGAGCGTCCAGAGCAGCCGCGTGCGGCGCGGAGTCTTCGCGGGAGGAGGCGTTTCGGGGGCGGACGCGGACATTGCTCGGAATTATAGAGGGTCGGGGTTTCTAGCGGGAGGCATGGGGCCATGCCTCGCGAGGCACAGAGTCATGCCGCCCGAGTCATGGGGTCATGCCTCGCGGACCATGGGATCGTGCCTCGGGAGGCATCGGGTCATGCCTCGCGGGTCTGGGACTCCTGACCCGCGCGATATGGGGCCATATCGCGGCCGATATGGGGGGATATCGCGGGAGGCATGGGGTCATGCCTCACGAGGCTCAGGGTCATGCCTCACGAGTCATGGGGTCATGCCTCGCGAACCATGGGATCGTGGCTCGCGGACCATTGGATCATGCCTCGCGAGTCATCGGGTCATGCCTCGCGGCTCTGGGGCTCCTGACCCGCGCGATATGGGGGGATATCGCGGTCGATATGGGGGGATATCGCCCGAGGCATGGGGTCATGCCCCGCGAGGCACAGGGTCATGCCTTGCGAGTCATGGGGTCATGCCTCGCGGACCATGGATCATGCCTCGCGAGTCATCGGGTCATGCCTCGCGGCTCTCCTCGTCCTTCGCGCTGACGAATGAACCATCGCTGGCTACGGTTCCTGAGGCTGCACCGATGCTCGGCGTCTACGTCCATCTCCCGTTCTGCTCCACCCACTGCACCTACTGTCCGTTCGCCATCAGCACGGACATGGGGCAGCAGGAGGCGTATACGGAGGCACTTCTCCGGGAGATCGGAGCCGCGGATCGCCGCTCCGTCGATACGATTTACGTCGGCGGGGGAACTCCCTCGCGGACGAGCGTCGAGCTGCTGGGACGGATCTTCGAGGCGCTGCACGCGCAGTTCGACGTCGCCGAGGCGGCCGAGATCTCGATGGAAGCCAACCCGGAGGACGTCACGCTGGAGTCGCTGGCGGCGTGGCGGGGGATGGGGGTCAACCGGATCTCGATCGGAGTCCAGTCGTTCCATGACGAGGAACTGCGTGCGATCAGCCGCATCCACGACCGGCGGCGCGCGCTCCACGCTCTCTCCACCGCGGTGGCCGCCGGGGTACGGACGAATCTCGACCTGATGCTCGGGCTCCCGCACCAGACCGCGGAGTCGTTCCGGGAGACGCTCGACACCGCGATCGCCCTCGGCGCCGGCCATCTCTCGCTGTACATGCTCGACCTCGAGGAGAAGACCCCGCTGGAGGTGCAGGTGGCGCGCGGCCGGGTCGTCCTCCCCGAGGAAGATACGGTGGCCGATCTCTACCTCGACGCCATCGAGCGCCTCCGGGCGCACGGCTTACAGCAGTACGAGATCAGCAACTTCGCCCGCCCCGGCGAGGAGTGCCTGCACAACCTCCGCTACTGGACGCGCGGCGAATACTTCGGCTTCGGCCTGGCCGCGCATTCGTTCCTCGGCGGCCGCCGCTTCGCGAACACGCGCGACATCCGCCGCTACATCGAGCTCGCGCCGGCCGCCGGCGACTTCAGCGAGGAGCTCGGTCCCGGCGAGGTGCGGCGGGAAACGATCTTCCTCCAGCTCCGCCGGACCTCCGGGATGTGCTATGAAGAGCTGGTTGAGCTCTGTGGACAGGAGGGCATCGCATGGACGGAACGCGGACTCGAGGGGGGATGGCTGCAACGGGTGAGGGAGGGACGCGTGGCGTTCACGCCTTCGGGGTTTCTCGGAAGCAACGACTACATCTCACAGCTCTTCTGATCCTGCTCGCGCTGCTGCTGACGGCGATTCCGCTCCAGGCACAGTCGAGCGGTGACAACGGCGACATCGACTTCGATCCCGGGATCACGCAGGCCGAGTTCGAACAGTTCTCGCGGCTCGTCGGCCAGGCCATCTACGCCACGCCGGTCGAACCGGCGGGCTCCCGCGGCCTGCTCGGATTCGACATCGGCGTGATGGCCACGGCGGTGCCGGTGGATACGAATGCGACCTACTGGACCCGCTCCGTCACCGACGACTTCACCATCAGCGACCACGTGGCCGTCCCGCGGCTGGTCGTGTCGAAGGGCCTGTCGGTCGTGAACATCGCCGTCTCCTACGCCAAGGTTCCGGACACCGACATCTCCATCCTCGGCGGCTCGCTCGACGTGCCGATCATCAACGGCGGGCTGGTCAAGCCGACCCTCGCGGTGCGCGGCGCGTACTCGACGCTCCAGGGCGTGGAGGAGCTCGACCTCACCACCTACGGCGTCGAGCTGTTCCTCTCCAAAGGCTTCGGCCCCGTCACCCCGTACGCCGCCATCGGCCGCGCCCGCACCGACGCCGAGGGCCGCCCCTTCACCGGCATCCCCACCGGCGGCGCGGTCCCGGTCGAGCCGCTCGTCGACGAATTCGACTCCAACCGCATTACCGTCGGCGTCAAGATCTCCCTCCTCCTCCCCAAGTTCGTCATCGAAGCGACGCAGGGGGAGGAGAGGAGTTATGCGGCGAAGGTGAGTTTCGGGTTCTAGATACAGCGTTATCGGTTGTCAGTTGTCGGTTGGGGACAGTCTGGGACACCAAGCCGCCGGGTTCCGATTTGGGCACCACCCTTACGGCGAGACGCCGTCGCCGGCGGGACGCCGCCGGTC
This sequence comes from Thermoanaerobaculia bacterium, assembly GCA_035629865.1. Lineage (GTDB taxonomy): Bacteria > Acidobacteriota > Thermoanaerobaculia > Gp7-AA8 > Gp7-AA8 > QHVT01. The sequence goes on from DASPHC010000030.1 coordinate 43,301, forward strand.
CAGCCGACGTGGACGTCGGCGCTCCGGCGCATGACGACGGGGGTCGTGAAGCGTGCGTACGCGGATCGAGCGGCACAGGACCACGGTCAACGCAGACCGGGCGTCCGCGCGTGGAGCGCCCGCGTCGCGCGGGCTGGCGCGGCGGCGTCCCGCCGACGTACGGCGTCTCGCCGTAAGGGTAGGGAACCTGGCCCTATATGTGGCCCGGACTTTTAGTCCGGGCCGGCTCTCGCGCCACGCGTTCTGCGCCCGGACTAAAAGTCCGGGCCACATGTGGCGAACAGCCTGGTCTACTTCCCGGCCTTCTTCGCCGGAGCCTTTGCCGCCGGCTTCGCCGAGGTCTTCTTTGCTGCCGGCTTCGCCGAAGTCTTCTTCGCGGCGGCCGGTGCATTCGCCAGGGCCTGCTTGATCGACTCGATCGTGAACGAGCCTTCGGGGCCGAAGCCGAGGATCTGGCCGTTGACGAGGAAGGTGGGGGTGGAGGCGATGCCGAGGCTGAAGGCACGGCTGACCTGGTCGAGGAGGGTCTGGCGCTCGGTCTTGGAGCCGTAGATCTTCTGGACCGCGGCCTTGTCGATGTCGTGGTCTTCGACGAATTCGTTGAGCACTTCGTCGAACTTGCGCTTGCCGATCGTCTCCTGGTTCTTGAAGACGTAGTCGACGTACTCCCAGTACTTGTTCGGGGCGACGCGCTGGATCGCGCGGGCGGCCATCGCGGCCGGGACGGCCCACTCGTGGTGCTCGAAGAGCGGGAGGTCGACCCGGACGTAGTTCATCTTGCCGATGTTCTGGCGAACGATCGGCTCGATCATCTCGTGGGCCCGGGCGCAGGTGGGGCACTGGAAGTCGGAGAGCTCCATGATCTCGACCGTCGCGCTCGCGTTGCCGCGGCGGGCGCCGCCGGCGTTGCCGAGAGCCTCGCGCAGCGTCTTCGACGGGTCGACGGTCATGCTGCCGCGCATGCCGACGATCATGAACTGCTCGGAGGCGTCGATGTAGGCCGTGTAGGCGAACGGGCCGTACGGCGTGTCGCGTCCGATGCTCACCGACTTCAGCCCGTCCGGCAGGGGGAAGGGAGCCACGGTCGCCTTGTGCGGCTTGCCGAGGAGCTCGGTGCTCTTCCCGGTGATGCGGTCGGCGGCCGAGCGCCCGTCAGCCGGGAGCGGGATCACCGCGCCGACCAGGACCTGCTGCGTTTTCGGCGAGTAGAGGAGGTACTTCTGCGTCCCGCAGTACTTGTCGGCGGAGCGCACCGCCACGGCGAAGGTCTGGAAGTTCTTCGGACCGCCGTCGGCTTCCTCGACCGTCACCGTCCCGCCGGGGCAGCGGGGGAGGACTTTCGCGGCGTACGCCTTGATGGGGGCGTTCGGGTCGATCCGCTGAGCGGACGCGGCGGTGCAGAGGAGGAGCGAGGCGGCGAGCAGGGCCCTTTTCATGATCACTGCGCGTTAACAGTGCGATAGCCGTTCTCAATCCAGTTGCGGAGCCCGCCCGACACATGGACGACGTTCCGGAACCCCGCCAGGGTCAGAAACTTCGCCGCCAGCGTCCCGTCGCCGTCATTCTCGCCGTACACCAGCACGGTCTGGTTCTGGTAGGGGAGCAGCTCCGGTAACTGCCGCTCGATGGCGTCGAACGGCGCATTCACCGCCCCGGCGATGTACCCCTCCGCCCCTCGGAACACGGAGGCGGTACGGACGTCGAGGATCACCACCTGCCGCGAGTCGAGGATCATTTCGTTCGCGATCTGCGGCGAGACCTCGGCGTAGCCGCCCGAGGTCATGGAGATGCCGACGGTCTTGCACGAGGTCAGAAGGCAGAAGGCAGAAGGCAGAAGGAACAAGAGAGAAAACTTTTGCCAGGTGCCCACTTCTGCCTTCTGCCTTCTGACTTCTGCTTTCATAAAACCTCCAGTTCGAACTCGGACCGTACGTCTCCCACGATCGTGCCGGCGTGATTGCGCAGCGGCCAGAGGCGGTGACGGTCCAGGCCGGGACGCGTGTCGAGGTCGATGCCGAGGAGCTCGAGGAGGCGGAGGATGGCCGGATTGCGTCCCCGGTCCATCGAACCGTCGTCGATCTTCATGGCAATCCCGACCGCGACATCATCGGCGAGGCGCAGGCGGTCGGTCAATTCCGCCCGCAGCGAAGGGGAGAGGGCCATGGCGTAGAACCCTTCCGCCCCCTCCTTCGCCAGGAGGTCGCCGTCGAAGGCGGTCATGAGCGGCGTGGTCATGCTCCAGTTCCCGGCGACGTAGTGGGGGAAGGAGGTCATGGCCTCGACGACCTGCCGCCCGCTGTCGGCATACCGCTCGATCGCTCCCTGCATCAGGCGCGCGTAGGCGAAGGCGGCCCGGTGGAGGGAGAGGTAGAACGCCGGGACGCTGCAGCCGTCGATGGCGATCGGGATGTCCTCGGGTGCCAGGCCGGCAAAGTCGGCGACGGTCGCGCGCATCAGCTCCTGCAGCGGGTGCCCGGCGTCGATGTAGCCCGCGCTCGGGATGTCCATCACCTGCGTGGCCAGCAGCATCCCGGCGTGCTTGCCGGAGCAGTTGTTGTGGAGCGGCGAGGGGAGCTCGCCCGCCGCGCGCAGGTCGGCGGCCGACTTTTCGTCGAGCGGTAGATGCGCCGCGCAGAGGAGATCTTCCTCGTCGAACTCCCCCTTGCGGAGGAGCGCCGCCGCCGTCGCCACGTGCAGCGGCTCGCCGCCATGAGAGCCGCAGGTGAGGGCGATCTCTTCCGGGGTCAGGTCGTACTCTTCGAGCCCGCCGTACTCGAGCAGCGGGATGGCCTGGAACGGCTTGGCCGCCGACCGGAGGCAGCAGCGAGCCCCGGGATCGCCCGCAAACGCGAGCAGCTTCCCCCGCGTATCGACGACCGCCACCGACCCGCGATGTACCGACTCGACTTCCGCCCCGCGATAGACGCGGGTGAGGGGGACGCTCATTTTGTGGGGAGTGTAACTTGAAGAAGCGTTGTCAGTTGTCGGTTGTCAGTTGTCTGCCAGTTCTCGCCCGGGCGGCACTCGCGGAGCTGAACCCCTGAGAAGCATTGTCGGTTGTCAGTTGTCGGTTTCTGGCCATTTCAAGGCGAGGAATGGCCCCTGACTGACAACTGACAACCGACAACGGCGCCGCGCCGCGCGCTTGCCTCTCGCTAAGTACAGCTCCCCGGAAGTGAGTGTCCGTTAGAATGAAGCGACAGATTCGGTGGGGAGGATGGGATGGGCGTGAAGACACTGATACACATCGAGTTGAAGCCCGAGGAGCGGCGCGAGCTCGAGGCCATGTCGCGTGCGCAGACGATGCCGCATCGCATGGTCAGCCGTGCAAGGATCATCCTGGCCGTGGCTGACGGACAGACGATCGCCGCTGCGGCACGCACAGGGGGATGTGGACGCCGCATCGCGAGGAAATGGGCGCAACGGTTTCGACTCAAGCGCATGGCCGGGCTTGCCGATGAACCTCGCTCTGGCCGACCGCCGGTTTTCCCCCCCAGCGGTGGCCGCGCATCTGGTCAAGCTCGCCTGCGAGCTGCCTGATCAGGCGGAGCGATCGCTCTCGCTTTGGACCTGCGCGGAACTCGCGCGCACCCTCCGACAAGAAGGGCTGGTGGAAACGATCTCGCCGCAGTCGGTTCAGCGCATTCTGTCGTCGTACCGGCTCAAGCCGTGGCGGGTGCACCACTGGCTGAGCGGCAAGACGCCGCGCGATGAGGAGTTTCGTCGCCGAACCAACAACGTGTGTGATCTTTACACCCGGGATCTGGAGTCGCATGAGCGCGTCTTATGCGTCGATGAGAAGACCTCGCTGCAACCGAGACCGAGAACGAGCGTCACACTCCCGGCCAAGCCTGGTCTACCGATTCGCTTGGAACACGAGTATCGGCGGCGCGGTGCGCTTCAGTTGCTCGCTGCCTTTGATACGCGGAGTGGTGCGGTCATCGGAATCTGTCGGAAACGGAAGCGTCAGGAGGAGTTCATCGAGCTTCTCGAGGCGATTGATCGCGATACTCCGAGTTCAGTGACGCTCGTCCATGTGGTCTGCGACAACTTGATCCTGCATAAGGGCAAGAAGGTACAAGCATGGCTCGCCGACCATGCGCGATTCCGCTTTCATTTCACTCCCGTTCATTGTTCGTGGATGAACCAAATCGAGCAATGGTTCTCGATTCTTCAGCGAAAACGACTCTCCGCTCCCAACTTCTCCAGCGTCGAGGAGCTTGAGCGCCGGATTCTCGACTTCATCTCCGAATGGAACGACCACGCACATCCGTTCCGCTGGTCGGTAGCATCCTTCGCGAAGGTTCTCGGCACAGCCGACACCCCGGTTTCAGCAGCCGCGTGAGACCCAGCGGACACTCACTTCCGGGAAGCTGTACT
>DASPHC010000031.1:0-12478 GCA_035629865.1 Thermoanaerobaculia bacterium
ACCTCTTACGAAGAAGTCAAAGCGCACCCCCTGCGCTCGCTCTTCACCCTCATCGGCGTCATCCTCGGCACGCTCGCGCTGGTGGTGGTGATGTCGGTGCTCGACGGCGTGCAGAATTCGGTGCTCAAGGGGATCAACGACCTCGGCCTGGACGGCGTCGTCGTCGCTTCGCCGCGCGTGCCGGTCGACCGGATCGAGAAGGCGAAGGCGCACCTCTCCCGCGGCCTCCGCGTTGAAGACGTCGGCGTGTTCGCGGACGCCGACAACATCGCCAGCATGTCGCCGGTCGGCGAGTCGCGCGCGGTCGTCACCGCGGGCGGCATCGCCCGCCGCGTCGACATCTACGGCGTCATGCCGGAGTACGCCACCGCCCGCAACCGCGACGTCTCCGTGGGCCGCTGGATCAGCCGCCGCGACGTCGATTCCGTCGCCCCGGTGACGGTCCTCGGCTACAACCTCAAGCAGAAGCTCTTCGGCAGCGAGGACGCCCTCGGCCGCCAGGTCAATATCGGCGGCCGGCGCCTCACCGTCGTCGGCGTCGGGACGAAGTTCGACACTTCCTTCGTCGACGACGACGACATGTTCCGGGAGATGGGCGGGGCCTACGTGCCGTGGCCGGTCTTCCGCGACATGTTCGGCCGCGCCAACTCCATCTCCTACATGCTGGCCAAGGCGGTCACACCGGAACAGAGCATCGACGCCGAGTACGAAGCGACGGCGCGGTTCAAACAGGCCCACAACGGCATCGGCGATACCCGCATCGACAACGTCGGCAAGGAGATCCTGCAGGAGCGCGCCCAGATCGAGGTCATCCTGCGCAACTGGCGCATCGTGTTCTTCGCCATCGCCGGCGTCTCGCTGCTGATCGGCGGCGTGGGGATCTTCTCCGTGCTCAAGATCTCCATCTCCGAGCGCCTCTTCGAGATCGGCCTCCGCAAGTCCCTCGGCGCGACGAACGGCGAGATCTTCCTGCAGTTCCTGATCGAGTCCATCACCCTCTCCGTCTTCGGAGCCGGCGTCGGCCTCGGCCTCGGCATCCTCGTCGTCAAGCTCGTCAGCGGCTTCTTCCCCGGCGGCCTTCCGGTCTCGATGTTCGGCCTGATGATCGCCAGCGGGTTTGCGACGGGAGTGGGCTTGTTCGCGGGACTGTACCCGTCCCTGACCGCGGCGAAGCTGGAGCCCGTGGAAGCGTTGCGCGCGTAGCCCTCGCTGTCATGCTGAGTGCCCCGAAGGGGCTCCGGAAATTAGCCGGGGGTTGGTGCGAAGCGCCTACCCCCGGGATACGACACGTCCCCGTATCTCGTGCCCCGGAGGGGCACCGGAGCTCGTGAATGCCACGCTTCCGGTGCCCCTCCGGGGCACAACCGTGAGGGTTGGTCTGGTTCCGGGGGCAAGCGCTTCGCGCCAGCCCCCGGCTAATTTCCAACACGCCTCCGGCGTGTATTTGAGCGTGTTGATGACAGAGCTACCATTACCCCCCGCGTGCCCTTCATCCTCTACATCCTCACCACCCTCCCCCTCCTTTTCCTCATCCACCGCTTCATCCGCCCTCTCTCCCGCCGCGCCGCGATCATCCTGTTCGTCCTGCCGCTGACCATCACCGGCTACGCGCTCCTCACCGGCGGCGTGTACGGCCCGATCGAATCCACCTACCAGCACCCGCCGCTCTCCGCGCTGAAGGGCGACATCGGCGAGCCGCGCAATCCGTCGTCGACCGACTCCTTCTCGCAGTTCCTCCCCTGGCGGCGCGCCGTGCAGGCCTCGCTCGAGCGGGGGGAGTGGCCGCTCTGGAATCCGTACAACCTTTCCGGGCATCTGCTCGCCGGCTCGCTGCAGGCCGCGCCGTACAGTCCCTTCACCCTCATCGCCTGCCTGCTGCCGGCGGCGGTGAGCTTCACCTACACCGCCGCGATCGTGCTCTTCCTCGCCGCCGCCGGAGCCTTCATCCTGGCGCGCGAGCTCGACTGCTCCGAGGAGGCGGCACTCGTCGCCGCTGCCGGGTGGGCGTTCGCCGCGATCACCCTGCTCTACCTCCACACCGCGATGGGCTTCGCCACCGCGTACGCCCCGCTCATCCTCGCCGCGACGCACCGCGTGGTCTGGCAGCCCGGCCTGGCCTCTGGCGCGCTACTCACCACCGCCCTCGCGCTCTGCGTCCTCGCCGGCCATCCGGAGTCGCTGTTCCTGAACGTCCTCACCGCCGCGGCGTGGGGCGTCGTCGACCTGATCCGGCGCCGGTACCAGCCGCTCTTCTCCATCGTCACCGCCGTCGCCGCCGGCCTCGTGGCGCTGCTGATCTGCGCGGTCTTCCTCCTCCCGTTCTTCGACGCCCTACCGTACGCGGGGGAGTGGACGATCAAGGCCCGCTACCAATCCGAGACCACGCGCGCCATGCCGACGGCGCGCGTCATGGCCACCCTCGTCACGAACTTCTTCCCGCATCTGCACCTCCGTTACTGGGAGTCGCCGAAACTCGGCTACGTCGCCGCCGAATCGGCAACCGCGGGCAGCATCGTCCTCGCGCTCGCCCTCTACGCCGTCGTGCGCCGCCGTTCGGCGGACAAGTGGTTCTTCGCGATTCTCGCGATCGCAGGCATGCTCGCCGGTGCGCAGTGGGCGCCGGTCGCCGAGAGCCTGCAAGCGTTGCCGCTGCTGAACATCACCCATCACGAGCGTCTCGTCTTCCTGAGCGCCCTGGCCCTCGCCATCCTCGCCGCGTTCGGCGTCGACGAGCTCCGCACGCGCCGCGATGCCGGTCCGTTTTTCGTCGCGGTCTTCCTGATCGTCGCTCTCGGCTCGTTCTGGCTGGAGCGCAGCATCGGTCTCGCTCCCGAGCCCGGCGGATTGCACCGCTGGGCGATCGCCGCGGAGATCTTCTTTCTGGGCCTCCTGATTGTCCTCTGGCCCCGGCTATCCGTGCGGACCGCACCGGCGATCCTGCTGGTGCTGCTCGCCGCCCAGCGCGCCCTCACCGTCGGTGGCACCTTCGCGACGTTCCCCGCCGAAAGAGCATATCCGCGGCTCGAGCTGCTCGAGCCGCTGCGGCAGATCCGCGAGCCGTTCCGCATCGCCGGCGTCGGTGTGGCCTTTCCTCCGAACACCAACATCTTCTACGGCCTCGAAGACCCGCGCGGCTACGAGGCCCTGACGCTGAGCGCCTACCTGCACACCTACCGGCTCTGGTCCCGCACCGACCCGATGTGGTTCAACCGCGTCGAGGACCTCAACGCGCCGTTCCTCTCCTTCCTCAACGTCCGCTTCGCCATCGCGTCAACGGAGATGGCGATCCCCGAGGGCTGGCGGAAAGTGAAAGAGGGACCGAATACGGTGCTGCTGGAGAACGAGCGCGTGATCCCGCGCGTCTTCATCCCGCGGCACGTCGTCACCGGCAGCATGGCCGCCGAGGAGGTCGTCGACCGGATGACCTCCCACCGCGACTTCCGCGAGACGGCGTGGATCACGGCCGACACGCCGCTGGCGGACCGCCCGAACGGCCCCGGCACCGCCGTCCTCCGCTCGCGCAGTCTCGGCGGTGAGTACGTCATCGACGCGGCCATGCAGGGCGACGGCTGGATCGTCATCTCAGACGCCGCCTGGCCCGGCTGGCGCGCCTACATCGACGGCCGCCGCGTCCACATGCAACGAGCCAACGCCGCGTTTCTGTCGGTGTATGTGCCGCAGGGGCGCCATGAGGTGCGGTTGCAGTACTGGCCGGATGCGTTCGTGCGGGGAAGGGCGGTCACGTTTGTGACGCTGGTGGGGATTGCGGCTTTTGCGCTGTGGAGGTGGCGGCGCCAATGGGACTAATGGGACTTATGGGACCTATGGGACTGATAGGACTTCCTATTCGTCCCATCTGTCCCATCTGTCCCATCAGTCCTATCTGTCCCATCGGCCCTATCCGGTGCTATCGTCATTCGATGGTGCCACGGGACAAGACTGCTGAAGCCGCGAGGCTTCACGAGTACCGGGCGCTTGGAATGGCCGGCAGGCTCAGATTCGCGCTGGAGTTGAGCGATCTGACTATGCACTCGCCGTCGCTGGGATTCGGCGTCGTCACCCGGAATTCGGTGACGAAGATGCCCGGCGCCATCTCGCCGAGATTTTGTATGGCTGCGAACTGGGTGGCGAATCGGGAGAGCGAGTGTTCTGCGGCCCCTGCCGGGGTCGTACATAACAGGTGGAATCGCTGGACCTGCTGGGCCAGTGGAACGCGCGGGAGAGAGCCGCGGAGACGCAGTGGGCACCGAGACCCTGCAGGCGCTGCTTCTGAACATCACCTACCACGGGGCGCCCTTGTCTTCCCTGAGCGCACTCGCGCTGGCCATCCTGCCGCCTTCGGCGTCGCCGAGCTGCGCGCGCCGGGTATCCTTCCCTGGCAAGACGATCGGCGATTCCGCGTGTGGTAAATGCGGCCTCTTGCCTCACCATTCCAGACACTAATAAAGGACATATTGCAGGCAGGCAGGAAAAACACTACCATCTGCTACATGCCCCAAACAGCGCTGTTCCTGCTGGCCGTGCTTGTGGCGGTGCCCCTGTGTGCACAATCTTCAAACGAGCCTTGGAAGATGACGGTCGAGGAACGGATCGCGCGCCGTACGAATCCGGAGTTGGCGCGGGAGCGCGTTCGCGGAGGCAGGACTGTCGACCCATCGAATCCGGTTTCGACGAACACGGAGTCGCAACCGTTGAAGGACGCATTCGACGGAAAGAGTCATCCCGAGTTGTTTCTCCCTTTCGAGGTGTTCCGTCAAGTCATCAAACTGGCGTTCACTGGAGATCCACGCCATGGCCAGCTCATTCGTGATGGACTGATGCCGGAGGTCGAACGACTCGGTTTGCCGAGGGATTTCTGGGAGCGCTTCCGTTCTGTATCGGCCATCCACACGGCGGATCTCTGGGCACTGGATGATCTCGGGGCGGGTGTTCGGGAGCAGAGCGGTCCGGCACGCCGCCGTGCCGAGCAGGCGCAGACGCTGAAACATGACGACGTCTGTCGAAGCCGGGCGGACGCTCTTGCGGCCGCACGGAAAGAGTTTGGGCGAGAGCGTTTCGACCGCTTCCTGTATGAGGTCATCGCCGTGAATATGTTTCACGCGGCAGATCGGGTTCCCGATCCTGCGCTCTTACGGAAGATCGAAGGCGGCTGCCGATGAGGCTTGCTCTTGTCGCAATGCTTTTTGCGGTTTTGAGTTGCGCCGGCACATTGCAGGCTGGAGGGATCGATGGCTCCGTTTTCCTCCTGCCGATCAGCTCGGAGTTTTCGTCGTCCGCATCGGCGACTTACTACAACGACCTGCAACAGGACGCCGATGCGACGCTCAGCGGAACCCACAGTGTCACCGGGCCGAGTATCTTTCAAACGCCGGTCTACGGCACGGGCACGTACTCTTACAGCCTCGAGGGACCGGCAGAACCGGGTGCCTGTTACAGCACGTCGCTCCAGGTGGTCGCGGATCCTGTCGCTGCCGGGAACACGATCAGCAGGTTGTTCCGCGGCGATACGAGGTGTTCGCCTCAGGTGGATCGGGGGCCGGTCGTCATCAGTCAGCTATGCCCGCTCCTCCTCGATTTGAACGGAGACGGCATTCACACGACTGGCCTCGAGTCGCCGGTGCGGTTCTGGACTTTCGCGGGCGTCGAGTCCTATAGCGGATGGACGAATCCGGCGAGCGAGGAAGCGTTCCTCTGGCTGGACAGCGAGACGGATCATGCGGTCGGTGAGGCGGAGTTGTTCGGCAGCCGTATGCCCGATCCGGCGGGCGGCCTGCACCGCAACGGCTTCCAGGCACTCGAGAAATATGACGGCGACGAGTTTGGCGGCAACGGCGACGGCCGAATTACGAAAACGGATCGCATCTGGCATCGCCTGCGGTTGTGGGTCGACCGCAACCACGACGGTGTTGCCAACTCGCCTGAGATCTCCCGGCTCACCGCGCACCGCATCGTCGCGTTGAACCTGGCCCGCGTGCACGACCACACGCCATATGTAAACGGCAACAGCCTCATGCTGGTCGGAACGTACGAGCGACGGACACGCGGGCATGACGTGGAGGAGCGCGCCATGGTGGACGTGGGATTTACCTACCTCCCCTGATCCGACGCAGCGGGTGGTGGTGCAAGCGCCACCAAGGAATGGGGCCCGCCGCGTCACGCAGAGCTCGAAGGGAGGGCGGTGACGCCACCGCCTCATCCAAAGCTACACGTTACTCTTCAACTCCCCGGGCCTCCTGAGCATCTTGTCCACCTCGTATGCGTGGGTCTCTTCCTGCTGGATCATCTGCCTCGCGTACTCTTCGATCCAGACCGACTGCCCTTCCACCGCCTCGAGGAGGTTGCGGTAGAGCTGGATGCCGGCGCGTTCGTGGTCGAGGGACTCTCTCAGGATGTCGCCGATGTCGTGTTTGTGGGTCTCCAGCAGGGGGCCGATGCCGAGGGAGGGGTGGCCGCCGAGGGAGGTGATCATTTCGCCGGCGGCGCCGGCGTGGGCGAGGGACTCGGTGGCCTGTTCGCGCAGCCAGCCGACGATGGGGATGCGGTTGTATCCGAAGACCATCAGGGAGTAGTGCGTGTAGCGGACGGAGCCAGCCAGCTCCATCTCCAGGATGCGGTTCAGGATATGGATGACTTTGTCTTTGTCGAGTTCTTTCTCGGTACTCATGCCCGACAGCCTCTGCATCGTCGATTCCACCCTCCTATAATCTCGGGCAATTCAGCATGGTTCGCCCGCATTTCCCACACTCATCCTGCTGCGGAAGCAGAGTGCGGCTCGTCTGCTTCGTCCGCTCGGTCGCCCTCCTCGACGTACGTTCGAGTACGCCTTCGTCGGCCGCCCATCGCGCGTCTCGCAGCCGAACCGCACTCTGCTTCCTCGCGACGGATGAGTGTGAGAAATGCGGGCTGACGCCAAATGCCCATCGTGCGGGGGGCCGGTGGATGTGGAATCGGGCGTTTGCCCGCTCTGCGCCACCCAGCTCCTGACCTCCGGCTCGCGGACGAGCGCGGAGCGCACTCCTTCCGGGCCCGACCGTCCGCCCTCGTTCCGCGGCTACCGCGTCCTGCGCCAGCTCGGGAGGGGAGGGATGGGGGCGGTTTACCTCGCCGAGGAGGAAGCGCTCGGACGGAATGTGGCCATCAAGGTCGTCTCCGAGGGCCTCTCCGCCGACGCCCAGGGGGAGGCGCGTTTTCTGCGCGAGGCGCGGACGCTGGCGACCATCGAGCATCCCCACGTCGTCCGCGTCTACAGCTTCGGCGAGAACGAGGGCGTGGCCTTCCTGGTGATGGAGTACGTGGAAGGGGAGACGCTCACCGACACGCTTGCCCGCCGCGGCCGCCTGCCGCTCGACGAGGCGCTGCGCCTCACCGGCCAGATTGTGGACGCGCTGGAGGCGGCGTGGCAGCGGCGGATCATTCACCGCGACATCAAGCCGTCCAACATACTCCTCGACTCCCGCAACCAGGTGCGCGTCGCCGATTTCGGCCTGGCCAAGCCGCTCGACGCCGTCTCCGACGTCCAGGCGACGCAGAGCGGCTATCTCCTCGGCACGCCGCACTATCTCTCGCCCGAGCAGGCCCAGGGGGAAGCGGTCGATTTCCGCTCCGACGTCTACGCCCTCGGCATCATGCTTTTCCAGATGCTGACCGGCGAGCGGCCCTTCGAGGGGACGACGCCGGTGGCAGTCGTGGCCAAGCATCTTCACCAGCCGCTCCCGTCGATCCGCTCGCGGCGGCCCGAGCTGCCGGAGAGCGTCGAGGCGTTGGTCGCCTGGATGACGGCCAAGCAGGCGGCGGGGCGGCCGAAGTCGTACGCCGACCTGCGCGCCGCCGTCAACGCCATCCGGGAGGGGACGACCGACGATACGACGCTGATCGGGCACGTGCCGTTTGCGCCGCGGCGCTCGCAGCGGGCGCAGTGGCTGGTCCTGCTTCTCGTCGTGGCGGCGTTCGTCACGCTGATGTTCACCCCGTCGGGAGGGCTCCGCGAGACGCCGACCCCGACCGCGGTCGACGACCGGATGGTCGTGGCCATCGCGCCGTTCTACGGTCCGGATGCCGACTCGGCCCGCGAGGGGACGGTCATGGCGGCGCTGATCGAGCGGGCCGTGAACCAGCGCATCGGGAGGCGCGACGCGCGGGTGATCGGGATCGAGGAGACGCGTACGCCCCTGCGCGACCACGAGGCCGCGCGGCAGCTCGGCAGGAAGCTCGGCGCGAACGCGGTGATCTGGGGCCAGGCCTTCGTTCTTCGCAACGAGACGGAGATCGAGCCGCACGTGACGATCGTCGACAGCGGCCGGCCGGAACAGCGCATGGACGAGGGAGCGGCCGACTTCCTGGCGCGTCGTGACGAGGAGGACGACGGCGGCGTCGATCGCGGAACCGGCCCGCTGAAGCTGCAGTCGGAGGCGCCGAACCAGATCGAGCTGCGCAAGTCTTCGGCCTCGGGGATCGGCGACCTGGTGGCCGTGCTCGCAGCGATTCACGCGCTCGACGCGAAGAAGGATGCCGCCGGGGCGCTGGCGCTGTTGCGGGGTGTCCCGCGTACCGCGGAGACGCTGCGCTATGAGGCGAAGGCGTTGCTGCTGTTGTCGCGGAACGACGAAGCACGGGCGCGGCTCGAGGAGTCGCTGCGGCTCGATCCCCTGGACGCGCAGGCGCTGGCGACGCTGGCCGACATCGAGCTGGCCGCGGGCCGGTTCGACGCGGCGTTCGGGCTGTTCGGGCGCGCCGAGGCGACAGGACAGCCATTCGTGTCGACCCGCGGCTTCATGCAGCGCGGACGGCTGTACATGCATGAGACGTACAGCGGTCGCACGCTGCAGGGACAGCGCGAGGTGTCGACGATCTATCTCGTCGAGCTCGATCGCGCGGGGCGGAAACCGGCCCGCTGGTCGATGCCGGGCGAGCCGGCGCGCTTCGAGCGTAACGGCGAGACGGTGACGATCACTTACAACACGCGCTACGACCGTCAGGCAACCATGGCGATGCGTGGCAATGCCTTCGACCGTTACCTCTGGCCCCCGGTCGACAGCCGGATGCGCGTGCGGGCGATGAAGGCGGGGCAGGTGATCCCGGCGAACTTCATGGCCGCACTCGACGCTCCGGTGACCGCGCCGGCGGTGGCGCTGCAGCTCGTGCCGAGCCCCGATCCGTCGCTGCCCGTCACGCTCCCGCAGCTCGAGACGCGGCTGCGGGAGGCCATCGCCGGTGATCCGATGCAGCCGTGGCACCGCTTCTTCCTAGCCGCGACGTTGCGCCAACTGAATCGTCCCGTCGAGGCGGAGCGCGAGCTCGGGGAGCTGTTGCGCCGCGACTACCCCGGCACGCACCACTACGAGCTTGCCTCGATGGCCTTTTTCGCGGAGCGGATGGGGGCGCCGCGGTGGGAAGAGATGCTTTTCGAGAAAGCGTTGGTGCGGCGCCGGGCCATGCCGGCGCCGGCCGGTGCGACGACCCTCTCGGAACGGAACGCGATCGCACCGTTCACGCGCGTCGCGGTGGCGCGGGGAGATCCGGAACGCGGCTGGACGCTGCTCGACCAGGCGCGCCGGCTCAGCGGTCTCTCGCTCGAGTCCGACGACATGGTCGCCGCGGTCTGGGAAAAGTACTTCCGCATGCGCGGCGACGAAAAGCGCCGGGCACACGAGGAGGCGATCGTCCGCCGCGCGGGCGGGCAGCGACTCAACTACGTCGCGGCGCTGATGCGTGCCGACTACGCGACGGCGGCCGCCGCCGGCGCATGCGGCGCCCTGCTCGCGCTCTTCCTCCTCTTCGGCGCGACCGGCGCCGTTCGTGTCCGTCGCGCCGGAGCGTATCCGGCTCCGGCGCCGCTGTTCGCCGCGGCCCGGCGCCAGGTGAGCGGAATGCTGCGCACGATGCCGCGTCCTGTGGCGATCGTGCTCGGGACGGCGGTCATCGGCGGGCTGCTGTTGGCGCTGGCGCTGGCGACGGTCAACCGCGCGGTCGACGGGGTCTGGATCTTCGTGCTCCTCTGCATTGCCGGCGGGATGTACATCCTCCGCCTCCTGCGGCTCGCGCCGCTGGCGCTCGCGGCGTCGCTGCAGCCGAGGGAGCGGCGGCTGCTCCTGGCCGCGGCGGCGGTGGCGTGCCTCGCGATGCTGGTGCTGACGGTCGCACTGACGTCACTCCAGGCGATCCTGCTCATCCCCCACGGCACCGCCGACTCGATCGGACACCCGCTGGTGGTGCAGTTTCTGGAACGGCGCTTGCCGGAGGCCACCAGCGACCCGGCCAGCCGTTACGTCCTGGCGGCCGTCAACCACTACGCCGGCCACCAAGACCGGGCGCGCGAGCTGTACGGGACTCTCTCCGCCGATCCGCGGGTGACGCGCAATCGCGAGGCGCTGGAGCGGGGAGCGATGCCGGCGGTCCCACTCACGCATGACGACATCGGGAAAGCCTTCGCGGCCCGGCGCTCGTTCATCGAGCTCGGGGGCGCTACCGACTGGCTGTTCCGGATCGCCTCGAGCCCACGCTTGGCGGCGCTGCTCGGGTTCGCGCTGCTTTTCGTCTTCGTGGTGCTGTACGCCGTCCCGCCGGATGCGCGGTATGCCGCGGACGCGCCGCCGGACGGCCGGCTCACGCGCGCGACGATGTTCCTCGTGCCGGGGCTCTACGACCTCCGGCGGGGCCATGGAGCCCTCGGCCTGGCGACGCTCTTCGCGGCCCTGTTCGTGCTGTTGCCGCTGTACACCCTGCTCGTCGTCGGCTCTCCGGTGGCCGCTACGCCGTCCGCCCACCGCAACCTCCCGAACATCGTACCGACGCAGCCGCTGCCTATCATCGACGGACAGGATCCGTTCCGCTGGGCCGGCCTGGCGGTCCGTCTCGCTTTCCCCTACGCGACGCTGTTCTGGAGCGCGTTCGCTGTCTCCGCCGTGTTTGCGCTCGTGGTGCATGCGTGGCGCATTCGTGCGATGCTCCGCGCGTGATACGGACGCTGCTGAAAGTTGCTCTCGCCGTCGCCGCGGTCACAATCGTCGTGGCCACCGTCTCCGCGCAGCCGAAGAAGATCGAAGAGCCGCCGCGCACCGGCGACGAGCGGTTCGAAGTCCGGATCACCGACGAGATGGTCCGCCACAGCCGCCTGCGGGACGTCCTCTACTTCGTTGGTACGGCCTGGACGTTCGGCACGCTGGCGGTGCTGCTTCTCACGCCGCTTTCCCGGCGCATGCGCGACGCGGCGGAGCGGGTGTCGAAGAAGCCTTTCGTCGCCGCGATGGCGTACATCGCGCTGTTCGTCCTCGCCACCACGCTCCTCGAGCTCCCGCTCGTCTACTACTCCGACTTCGTCGTGCCGCACCAGTTCGACCTCACCGAGCAGTCGCTCGGCGGGTGGACCGCCGACCTGCTGAAAGGTGTCGGAGTCAGCATCCTGATCAGCATGCCGGTCGGGGCGCTCACGCTGCTCGCCATCCGCCGCTTCAGGCGGTGGTGGCTCGCGGTGTGGCTCGGCTCGATCCCGCTGATCGTCCTCTCGATCGTCATCCAGCCGATCCTGCTCGACCCGGTCTTCAACGACTTCCGCCCGCTGGAGAACGCCCAACTGCGGCAGAAGCTCCTCGACCTCGCCTCCCGTGCCGGCATCGAGGGGGGCCGCGTCTACCAGGTCGACAAGTCGAAGCAGACCAACACCATGAACGCCTACGTGAACGGCATCGGCCCGACCGCGCGCATCGTCATGTGGGACACGCTCCTGGCGAAGCTGGACGAGGACGAGGTGCTGGCGGTGATGGGCCACGAGATGGGCCATTACGTCCTGAAGCACATCTGGAAAGGCCTGGCCTTCTCGCTCGTCCTCTCCTTTCTCGTCTTCTTCCTCGGCCAGCGCATCCACGACCGCGGCCTGGCGCGCTGGGGTTGGGGAATCCGGGAGAAGGGCGACCCGGCATCCCTCCCGTGGCTCCTGCTGATCATGTACGGCGCCTACTTCGTACTGTCGCCCGTGACGAACGGCTTCTCCCGTCACATCGAGCGCCAGTCCGACATGTTCTCCCTCGAGCTCACCCACCTCAACGAACCGATGGCCATCGCCTTCCGCAAAATGGCCGAAGACTCCAAACGCGACCCCAGCCCGCACCCCCTCATCGAATGGTGGCGGTACTCACACCCCCCGATCGCGAAGAGGATCCCGTTCGCGCTGGGGTACAGGCCGTGGGAGCGGGGGGAGGGGAATCGGGTGTGGGGGAAGTGAGGGCGGTTACCGGGGTTCCACTGTCATCCTGAGCCCGCAGAATCTCCCGATCGAGCGCAAGCATGGCGGCGAAGGACCTGGGGGGAGGGGGAGCGACGCGCGCTCTTCCCACCCCCACCCGCCCAGGTCCTTCGGTACGACAAGAAGCCTCGGAAAGGAGGAAGTCGAAAGACGAAACCTTTCGAAGAGAACCTGACAGGTCCAAGTCCTGTCCAGCAAAGGGTGGTGCCCGGCTGGAAGCGAGTGTTGCGCCTCAGTGGG
>DASPHC010000032.1:0-10790 GCA_035629865.1 Thermoanaerobaculia bacterium
CGCGGCGATCCTTGGCAACGGATTGCGGCCATATGCTTCTCTCCTATTTGATCTTTGGCGGGTCGCGTCTCATGCTAAGTCGCATTATACCAATACTTTCACCGCGAATGAAGCATCTCCAATCAATGTGACAAAGTAGAATTAGAGAGGGAACGCTAAAGGGGGTGGGGTAACTCTCTGAGATCGATGGGCTTAGCGTTCAGAAACGCGACCTTGCGAGTCACGCGTGTCTCGCGTGTCTCGCAAGGTGCAATTGCGTGGAACACACCTCCAAGTTCGTGAAACATCGTGATTTATCGATGTTCTGCGCTCGACAACGTCACGAGCGAGTTGGGGACCTCGGGATCTCGCGCCTCGCCACGTTCGAGCGCCGCCTGCGCGATATGTCCGAGGACGACGATCGCGCAGATCATGCGAGGTCGTGTACGCGTCCCGTAGTCTGTTGCGATTTGCATAACAGTTGCGCGCAACCAAGCGATACCATTGCCGCGATGAAGAGGGTTGCGGAAGTTCTGGAAGGCCTTCGGGAAGAGGAGCGCAGGCTCTCGGTCGAGCTGTCGGGGGTTCGGCGCGCGATTGCCGCGCTCGAAGAGGTGATCGGTGGCGGGGCGGCGCAGGGGGCGGTGCTGGGGCGGATAGAGGGGAGCGCGCAGGCACAGAGCGGGCTGTCGGCGCCGGAGGCGGGCGCGCCTCCACTGCCGGACACGCCCGGCCCGTATGCCATCCTCAGCTTCTACCAGGCGGCTGCAGTTTATCTGGCGGAGGCCGGGGAGCCGAGGACCCCTCGCGAGATCGCGGCGGCATTGCTGGCCGGCGGGTATCCGACGAGGGCGAAGGACTTTACGGCGACGGTGCGGACGATGCTGCTCCGACCGCTCTCCGCGGAGGAGTTCGGGATCTTCCGGAACGCGGACGGACGTAGCCGATTCGAACGCACCCCGGATTTGGACGAATCGCCTTCGTCCGACATCGCGTGAATGCGCTCTTCGAACGCGTTCACGCGGTCCGTGCATCCACGCGCTTCGTCCCCGGGCGCAATCACATGCTCCGCGATCATCATCACGGGATCGCCGGGTATGACGACACGATCCGCGGGCTCAACATTACGCTGGGCGATCAGATGATCAGGCTCCGCGAGCGTGATCAACTGCTCACGGAGCGCAACCAGATGCTCGCGGAGCGTAATCACACGCTCCGCGAACGTAACCATGTGATCTGCGAACGTAACCAAATGATCTGCGATCGAATCGTCGCGATCTGAGAGCGCAATGTTACGATCGCCGATCGAGTGGTTATGATCCGCGATCATCGGATTGCGCTCCGGGATCATCGGGTTACGCTCCGGGATCATCGGGTTACGCTCGGCGATCATCTGGTTACGCTCGACGAGCCCGTGGTTGCGCTCCGCGATCGCGTCGATACGTTCCGCGATCGTCGGGTTCCGCTCCGCGAGACCGAAGGTGTGTTTCACGAATGCACGGTCGCGTGCCGCGACTGCATGGTCCCGCGTCGCACCGGCATGATTGCGTTCGCGGAACGAACGCATGCGCTCGGGCATCGCATGAATGCGTCCCGCGAGCGCGATCGCAGCTCTCGTTTACAGACCGTTGGCCACGGTCTTCGTCAACTGATCCTGTCCGTACCACTTGCGGTGGAAGTCGAGCAGGGCGTCGCGGTCGGTGGCGTTGGGCTCGATCGGACCGGTTCCTGCCGCCGGATGGAAGAGCCGCGGGAGGGAGTAGAGGACGTAGTCGAAGTTGCGTTTGGCGTACTCCTCGCCGACGCGGGCGAATGAGGCGCCGTCGATGGAGAACTTGGTCGTTCCCTGGTACGAGAGGTCGACGCGCTGGTAGCGCTTCTCCTTCAGCTCCTTGGCGAACTCGAGGAAGGCGGTGTGGACGTCGATGGGGGTCTGGCGGACGCTCAACCCCTTGAGGTCGTACACGACGATGCCGGGGACGACCCAGTATTGGTAGTGCGCCGAGACTTCCATCCCCTGGAAGGCTTTGTTCTCCTTGAGGATGTCGTTGACCGGTTCCTGCAGCAGGAAGAGGTTGGCGGAGTAGCCGATGAGGGCGGCTACGAGCGGCGTCCCGACGAACACCAGTTTCTTGTGGCGCAGGGCGGGCAGTGAGATCGCGACCCGCTCCATCTTGAGTTGGCGGCGGATCAGCGTGCCGAGGGACGACTGTTTTTTGTTCTTCGGCGAGCTGGGCGGCTCGACCGGTACGGCGTAGTAGGCGATGGAGAGCAGCAGGCCGGCTGCGATCGACAGGACGCCGACCGGACGGAACACCAGGAGCGCGCCGAGGCCGAAGAGGTACAGGACCCAGCTCGCGTAGTTGATGCGGGAACGGAGGCGGGAAGCGCGCTCGCGGTAGAACTCCTCGTCGACGACCTCGCCGCAATGCTTGCAGCGAACCGCCTTGGAGGCGATCGTGCCGCTGCAGAACTCGCATTCGATGGTGGGGGAATCGGAGAGCCGGCGATGCTTGACGTTCAGGTCCTCGGCCCGCCGCTTCGGGGCGGCGTTGAAGAGCAGGAGCCCGCAGGTCGAGCAAGCCGCCGCGGCCGGTTCGTTGAGGGCCTTGCACTCGGGGCATCGCATGGCAGGGTCGTACTGCAACCGGGCTGCCATGTGGTCGTTGGTTTCTGGTCGCTGGTTGCCTGAGGGTTGGCGCATGGGCGGAAGCTCTGGAAACGTTGGGGTTAGATGTCTTTACGGCGTTTTCGGAAGACAGTTTCCGTAAGTCCTGACTCCCAGACAATCAGTAACCAGCAACCAGCAGCACTACTTCCTCCGTCCGAACCTTCTCTCGATATTGAACCCGAGCTTGATGTCTCCCGCGTCGAGTCCGGTGCCCTGGAAGGTGGAGGTGACGTATTGGTCTGCGGTGGTGGACTGGTTGTTCGTCAGGAGGATCTCGAACCAGTGGCCGCCGATGGCGCGCTTGATGCCGAGGGACCAGCCGAAATCGGCATCGACCTCGTCGGGCACGTCGCCGTTCGGAGGGATCACTTCCGCGACCAGCATCAGCGGTCCGCGCAGGCTGTAAACGATGCCGAGGGGGACGTTGAAGGCGTGCTCGAACATCGCTCCAGAGCTGTCCCCGGTGACGGCGCGTCCGGCCTCGGTGACGAACGTCGGGAGGGCGTAGACCTCGACCTTCTCGCCGAGGCGGCGGGCGAGGATGGCCTGGGCGAAGAACGAGTTGCGGTCCTCGAGATTGCGTTCGGTGCGGTAGTCGACGCCGCCGCGGAGAGCGAGCGTCAGCGGACGGTTCTCGCTCTGCTGCATCAACACGTACTTCGACGCGATCTCCACCGTGTCGTTGGTGTTCGTCCGCGCGAGCGAGAAGAGCAGGTTCGGCCGCAGCGCGTACGAGACGCCGAACGTCACGTCGGCGTTGGTGTCGAGGCCGAACAGCGAGTGCCACTGGTCGCTGAAGCTGCCGTCGGAGAGCGACTGATTGAAGCGATGCGTGAACTTCACTTCCCACAGTCCCTGCGTCGGGATGTGTGGCGAGGGGAGGGAGAGCAGCGTCTCGCCGACCGGCAGCCGGCGCGGCGCGGTCGTCTGGGCGAAGAGGGGGAGCGCGACAATCAGGGCAAGCAGCAGCCGGACCAGAGATGTTGTCGGTTGTCGGTTGTCAGTTGTCTGCCATTTCTCGCCTGGGCGGAACCGGGAGCTGAAGCAAAAACGCAGAGTGGCAGATAACCAACAACCGACAACCGACAACATTGAAGGCAGCCGGAAACCCACTCTCGGGAAGCTGTACCTAGTCATTCGGTGCACCTCGGCGAATCCAATCGCGGATCAAACGGATCTGGGCGTCAGTGAGCGGCGGCTTTCCCTGCGGCATCCGGTCGCCGGTGATGCCGGCGCCGGTGACTTTCCGGTAGAGATAGGAATTGGCCGGATCGTTCGGCGCGACGCGCATCAGGTTCGGCATCTCGACGCTCGGCACGCCGACGGTGCTGGCGTAGGCGCGGCCGGTGCTGAGCACCATCTGCGACTGCTGGCCGAGCGGGTCGTGACAGCCGAGGTTCGCGCAGGTGGGAGTGAAGATCTCCGTCTGCACGCGAGTGAAGGTCGCAGTGGGGTCGATCGGTTCGCCGGGGCCCCCGAGGTTCGTCGGCGTCCTGAGCTCGCCGCACCCGACCAGGAGAAGAGCAAGCACGATGGGTACACGCATGTCCGTCGTTAAGGTAGCATCGCCACGTGCATTCCGTCGACGAGCTATTCGCGGTCGTCGTTCGTGAGCTGGATGACGATGCGCGATGGACTGCGATCCAGGAGCTGCATGCGCTGGGCACTCGCGAGGTGTTCGAGCGGGCGGTGCAACTCTGCAACGCGGCGGCCGCTTCGGAGCGTGTCGCCGGTTGCGACATCCTCGGCCAGTTGAACGCCTGGTCCGACGACGCGATGCGCACGCTGACCATGATGCTCGACGACGGGGAGCCCTCGGTCGTCGAAGCGGCTATCCACGCCCTCGGCCAGCAGCAGGACGGACGGACCATCGACGCACTCGCGCGTGCCGCGCAGCATGAAGCGTCGAATGTGCGCTGGGCGGTGGCGACAGCGCTCGAAGACCTGATCGGCGACGAGCGCGCCGAGCGGGTGCTGCTGGCGCTCATGCGCGACGGCGACACGTCGGTACGCGACCGGGCCACGTTCGCCGTCGGCAGCCTCTCGGACCACGATACGCCGCGCATCCGCGCCGCCCTGGCGGAGCGCCTCCGCGACGACGACCGCAATGTCGCCAACGAAGCCGCCCTCGGTCTGGCCCGCCGCCGCGACGCCCGCGCGATCCCTTACATCGCCGGCGCCGTCGAATCGTCGGACGGGGAGATTGAAGAGGCCGCGGACGAGATTACGTCGCCCGACATGCTGAAAGATCTGTTGAAGGCGCGCGATGCACTGGGGGATGCCATGGGGCTGCAGCGGTTGATCGAGCGGTGCAGGGCGCGACTGTAGGGTTGATGGGACGGATGGGACCTATAGGACCTATGGGACCTATGGGACCAATAGGACTTTCAAAAGCCCCTTCGTCCTATCAGTCCCATAGGTCCTATCGGTCCCATAGGTCCTATGGCGCACCCGCCTTCTTCGCCTCCGCCACAATCTTCTCCACATCCGCCAGCAGCTTCTTCGCGTCGTAGACGATCCCGTCTTTCACCACAAAGCGTACGCCGCCCACACGTTCCACCTTCCCGGTTTCGTCGTTTACGCGGATCGCGCCGGTGCCGTAGAGCACCTTCAGGTTGGCCAGCGGGTTCTCTTCCACCAGCACCAGGTCGGCGAGCATGCCGGGGCGCACCAGGCCGAATTCCGGCCGCTTGCCGGAAGGCTCGGCCAGCGCCTCGGCGCCGTGGAACGTTGCGGCGCGGATGACTTCCAGCGGGTGGAAGCCGGCTTCCTGGAGCAGTTCCAGCTCGCGGATGTAGTCGAAGCCGTAGAGCTTGTAGATGTAGCCGGAATCGGAGCCGGTGGTGACGCGGCCTCCGCGGTTCTTGTAGTCGTTGAGGAAGGTCATCCAGAGGCGGTAGTTGTTCTTCCACTCGATCTCGTCGCGGGTGGTCCAGTCGAACCAGTATGACCCGTGGGCGGCGCGGCTTGGCTCGTACCACTTCCAGAGGGAGGGGAGGGTGTAGCGGTCGTGCCATTCGGCGCGCATGGCGCGCATCAGGTCGCGGCTGGCTTCGTAGATCGTCAGGGTCGGGTCGAGGTTGAAGCGGCGCTCGAGCAGCTCGTCCATGACCGCGTTCCACTTCGCGCTGCCCGGCTGGGCGGCCTGTTTCCAGAGCCGGCCCGCCTGGCCGAAGCGGTTCTGCTCGTCGGAGTAGTTGTAGTCGGCAGGGTAGTCCTGGATGGTCCGCTCGGCGAACAGCGCCTCGGGGAGGCCGTACCAGTGCTCCATGCCCTGCAGGCCGAGGCGTGCGGCCTGGAGGATATTCATGCGGGCCACGCCCATCTGCGAGAGATGGGTGGTCGTGCCGAGCTTCAGCTTCTTCGCCTCGTCGAGCAGCGCGGCGAGGATGTCGGGGTCGTAGACCGGATCGCCGGCCCCGATGATCTTCAGGCCCGCGCCGCCGTTCTTGGCCGCCCATTGCACGAATTTGCGCGCCTGCTCGGGCGAATCGATCGCGCCGCCGCTCCACATGACCGAGCCGGTGAAGACGTACGGGACGATGCGCGGCGCGACGATCTCGTTCTTCGCGCTGCGGTCGCGCTCGTGGACGGTCCACTCCAGGCCGTTGCCGGCGCCGGGATCGCGCACGGTGGTGATGCCGTGCGCCAGCCAGAGCTTGAACACGTACTCCGCGGTCGTTCCCTGTTCGGTTCCGCCGGGATGGCCGTGCATGTCGACGAAGCCGGGGAGCACGTACATCTTCGAGCCGTCGATCTCTTTGGCCGCATCGGCGGGCCGGCGTTTCGGGTCGATCGGCACTTTCGGGTAGCCGACGTTCCGCACCTCGGTGATGCGGTTTCCTTCGATGACGATGTCCATCGGCCCGATCGGCGGCGCTCCGGACCCTTCGATGACCGTGGCTCCTCGGATGATCAGCCGCTTGAACGGCCCTTCACCCTCGTCGGGCCGCCGATTTGGCGCGAACGCCTGCTGCGGTTCCTCGGCGAACGCGGAGAGGGTGAGCAGGAAAACGAGAAGGCGCCTCAGCATGGCGCGACATTGTAGGGGAGGGAGCGGCGAGCCTCGCGGCCCGCCGCTCCTTGTTCACTCAGTTGTCGCGCCCGGAACCTCGGAAGTCCGGACGTCACGCGGCTTCGTCGAGGACTGCGGACACCATGACCTCGACGTACCCTTCGTACGCGTCGTCGAAGGTACCGGAGCTGTCGCGGAGGGCGAACGTCACCTGGACCCCGACCTGCGTGCCTTCCTTGGTGACGCTGTCGATCTTGATCTTCTCGTACTTCAGCTCGTGGTCCTCGCCGGTATAGCCGATCTTGAAGCTCTTGATCGCGGCATCGGCTTCGAGGACCTTCGAGCCGAAGAGCACTGAGGTGCTTTGGGTCTGCTCGCCTCCCTTGGCCGAATTGAACTTGAGCGTGGCGCTGCGGAACTGGACGGTCGACATGGCTTTCTCCTCAATGGGTTGACGGTTGATCGGATGCGTGGCGCACGGCGCGCTACGCGACAAACCCCGGGGGCTCGTTTTCCACCGTGGGATCGGGTTTCACGTGACGGAGCCCGTGCTGGAGCAGCGTCTCGTAGGAGTAGCTGCCGGCGCCGACGTTCTCCCACCAGACGTGACAGGTCTTCGGCGTAGCCGGCGGCGGGACGGTGCGCGGACCGTCGGTGAAGACGATCGGCGTCTCCTCGAACTTCGCGTCGGGATGGTCGATCTGCCAGCGGATGTAGCCGCGGAAGCCGTAGGGGACCTTCAGCACGGTGGGCTCGGCCCTGACTTCGCCGGTCGCTTCGTCGATGTTGACGATCACCAGCAGCTCGAGCTCGGCGGTGGGAGAGACGGCGGACAGCGTTCGGTTGGACATGAGGCTCCTCCATTTGGTTTTGCGGTTACACCTCTGCCGATGCACGGCGCAGCGGCACTGGGAGACGCGGAGAGAAAACGAGATCAGGAAGGCGGTGCGTGGATCCGCGCGAGAACCGCACGGGCGTCGTCCGCGACGCGAGTTGTCTGGCGATCGC
The DNA here is from genome assembly GCA_035629865.1 of Thermoanaerobaculia bacterium. Classification (GTDB taxonomy): domain Bacteria; phylum Acidobacteriota; class Thermoanaerobaculia; order Gp7-AA8; family Gp7-AA8; genus QHVT01. The sequence continues at coordinate 7,674 of DASPHC010000032.1, forward strand.
GCGGATCGCCGGCCGCCAGCTCCTGCGCGATCGCCAGCGCCTCGCGCGCCGCCTCTTCCGCGCGTGCGTCCTGGTTCACGGCGAGCAGCAGCGTCGCTTCGCGCATACGCGCCAGGGCGAGATCGCGGCGCCAGGAACGGCGTGCATCCGAGCGGACGACCTCGCGCAACTCGGCGACGGCATGCTGCGCGAGCCGCAGTGCGCGCGGCAGGTCGTGGGTCATGAGCGCTGCGCTGCGCGACTCGGCGGCGGCACGGTGGCGGCGCAGGGTAACGTTCGCCGGATCGCGTTCGGCGAGCTTCGACGCGATCGCGAGCTCTTCCTCGAACGCCGCCAGCGCGCCGGCCTGCGCCCCGAGCTCCTGCAGCAGCACGCCGGTATAGGCGAGGCTGACGGCGAGCCTGCCGAGGCGGCGGGCATCGTCGGGCGAGGCGGCGACGAGCTTTCGGCGGAGCGCCAGTTCTTCGGCGAACACCGGCCGTGCAGCGGCGCGGTCGCCCTTCGCCTGCAGCGTCACCGCCTCGCGGTTGAGGGAGATGGCGAGATCGGACTGCCACTTCTCGTTCTCCGGCTCGCGGGCGAGACGGCGCCGGTCGAGGGCAACGGCGCGGCGGTATTCGCCGAGCGCCCGGTCGAGATCGCCCGCCGCTTCGTACGCCGCGCCGACATTGCCGTGGCCATAGCTCAGCTCCGCCTCGTACTTTGCGTCGCGCGGATGCGCGGCTGCGAGGCGCTGGGCGATGGAGAGATAGCGATGGAACTCGCGCAACGCGCCCGCATGGTCGCCCTTGCGGCGCAACGCGTCGCCGAGCCAGAAGACGCCGTTCGACAGCGCGAGCTGAAACTCTTCGCGCTTCGGATCGCGCGCCGCCGCGGTCTCGGCGAAGCGGATCGATTCGTGGAACAGGCGTACGGCCTCGTCGAGCTTCCCCTCGTGGATCCGCACTTCTCCGAGCTGCGCGAGCGCGAGTGCATGGTGGTGCAGGTTCGTGCCGGTCAGCTCCTCGGGGCGCAGCGACGCGAAGTAGGCGAGGGCGCGCGTGGCGGCGCCGTCGAGCGCGTCCAGCCGTCCGGCCGCCTCGAGCTCGGTCCGGAGATCGCCGACCATGAAGCTCACCAGCTCCTCCGCCTGATTGCGGCGGCGCTCGGCCGTGCGGCGCGCGGCGGTGACGTCGGCGACGTACTTGGCCGTGAATGCGAGTGCGATCGCTACCAGCAGCGCCGCGGCGGCGAACCGGACCTGGCGCTTGGGCTTGTCGAGGATTCGATGGAGGATCGAGATCGTCTCGACCGCCGTGGGACGGTCGGCGGCGGCGAAGCTCTTGAGACGGCCGACGAGAGCGGTGATGTCGCGCGGCTGCCCTTCGAGCGGCAGCGTCTGGCCGGCGCGCACGCGCTCCAGCAACTCGTCGGCGGAGAGGTTGTCGGGATAGACCGGCTTCTCGCTCAGGAGTGTCTGGAGCAGGAGACCGAAGGAGTAGAGGTCGGTTGCCGGGGTGACGGCGAGGCCCTGGGCCTGCTCGGGGCTCATGTAGAGCGGCGTGCCGGCCGCGGCGAAGGCGCTGGTGGTGTGGTCGGGAGCTTCGGACTCCCGTTCGCCGGCCGGGAAGATGAGCGTGTCGGCATCTTCGACGTTTCTGTCATCCCGAGCGTCGAGCGAGGGACCTGGGTGGGAGGGGAGGCGCTGCGTGTCCCCACCCACCCAGGTCCCTCGCTCGACGCTCGGGATGACATCAGAGTCCTCGTGACGCATGCGGGCGATGCCGAAGTCGAGGATCTTGACCGTGCCGTCGGCGGCGATCATGACGTTCTGCGGCTTGAGATCGCGATGGATGATGCCCTTGCGGTGCGCGGCCGCGAGCGCGCCGGCGATCTCGGCGGCGATGCGCAGCTTGCGCGGCCGGCTCATGCCGCGGGCGACGGCCTGCTGCAGGGTGATCCCTTCGATGAGCTCGAGGACGAGGAAGTCGCCTTCCGGGGTCTCGACGTAATCGTGGATGCGGCAGATGTTGGGATGGTCGAGCGCGGAGAGCGCGCGTGCCTCGCGCAGGAAGCGGCGGCGGGCGTCGGCGCTGAGGCGGCGCTCGGCGCGCACGGCCTTTACCGCGACGGTGCGGCCGAGGCGTTCGTCGATCGCCTGGTAGACATCGCCCATGCCGCCCTGGCCCAGGACGTCTGTGATCCTCAGGCGGCCAATCCGCGCTCCGATCATCCGGAGTCCGATTCTACGAGCCTGTCTTCCCTTGTGACGGGAGATTCTCGGCCGCGTCCAACCGGTGACTCTGTTCCGCGCTGCGTGCATGCCGTTATGATCGGTTGCGGCTTTCCATAAGTCGTAAGCGACTGGTAGGAATCTGGTTGGGATCTGGCCATGACCCGCGTGCTCTTCGAGCAGTTCTGCTTCGATCCCGAACGGATGCTCCTGGAGCGCGGCGGGGAGCCGGTCCATCTCACCCCCCGCGCCTTCCGCCTGCTGGAGTTCCTGATCCGCCAGCGTCCGAAGGCGGTGAGCAAGCGCGACATCCTCGACTATGTCTGGTCGGGAGGCATCGTCGAGGAGGCGAACCTGAAGACGCTGGTGAACGAGATCCGCACCGCCGTCGAAGAGCGCGGTGGCCGCGCCGCCGTCATCCGCACCGTCTTCGGCTTCGGCTACGCCTTTGCCGGGATCGTGGAAGAAGCGCCGAAGGAGCGGGACGAGGCCGCGCCGGTGCTGGTGGTGCGGTGGGAAGGGACGTCGGTGTCGCTGCCGGTGGGGGAACATCTGATCGGCCGGCGCCCGGACTGCGCGGTGATGATCGACTCGCCCTCCGTCTCGCGCGTCCACGCAAAGCTGCACGTCGCCCCCGGCTCGCTCCGGCTCGAAGACCTCGACAGCAAGAACGGGACGTTCGTGGAGGGCACGCGCATCCACGGCACCGTCCCCCTCCTTCCGCGCTGTGCAATCCGTGCCGGCGACGTCGAGCTCCGCCTGGCCCGCCTCGACGCGGGCGACGCGTCGACGGAAACGGCGTAGCCTCCCATCCGGGGAACGACGAAGGGCCTCCGGCGGGCGGGCACGGCCCGCGGCGTTTGTTTTCGCGCGAATCGCGATTCGTACGAGAGGCGCGCGTTCAG
>DASPHC010000033.1:0-23879 GCA_035629865.1 Thermoanaerobaculia bacterium
CAAACGGCCGCACCGGCATTCCCCCCGCGCCATCAAACGATGCAACTCCCCCTTTGCTGTGCTCAGTAAGGACATCCGCACCCAACGAACGTTCACCGAGGAGGTGATCCCGGAGATCGCCTTAAGTTAAGGCCATTGGGCCGGTCCGCCCGCGTCGCGCGGGCAGGCTCTCGCGCGGACCGTCCCCCTACCCGATCCAATCCACGATCACCCTCCCCAACTCCCCCTCCCTCCCCCCGAACCCATGATCGGCCTCCCCCATGATGGCCAGCTCGAAGTTCGGTTTGGCGCGGAGAGCCTCGGCCAGAATGCCCACGCAGCGGGAGACGTCGCCGTAGAGGTACGGGTCGCTGTCGCCGTAGAGCACGAGCGTCGGTTTGCGGATCCCTCGTACGTGGCGGAAGCGCGGTTTGCGCGAGAGGCGTACGCCGCGCAGCACTTCCAGGAAGGGGAAGACGTTGTAGTCGCCGTCGGGGTTGGCCATGTCGTGGAAGGAGCGCCAGCTCATCGGCAGTTGCGAGACCGCCGGCGGCGCGAGCTCTTCGCCCCGTTTGGCGCGGATCATCGTTCGCGCTTTCTGCAGTGCGGCTGCGAAGCGGCGGGGGCCGAGCTGGTCGTAGAGCAGGCCGGTGTCGTCGCCGCCGGCGAGGAGGACGTAGCGCTTCACGAAGTTGCGCGGTTTGTAGTGGTCGTAGACCGCAACTTTGTTCGCGCCGGTGGAGTGGCCGATCAGGGTGAGGTCGCGGTAGCCGCGCCGGCGGAGCTCGCGGATGGCGGCGTCGAGGTCGGGGACGCAGTCGCGGATGACTTCATAGGCCATCCCGCCGAGGCCCGGGCCGGCCCGGCGGGCGAGGTGGGCGCCGCGGTTGTTGAAGGGGAACCAGGCCACGCCCGCTTTCGTGAAGACGCGGGCGAGCTTGTTGGTTCGTCCCGACTCGAATACCGAAGCGCCGCCGTTGCCGTGGAGAAAGATCGCCGCCCGTTTCGTGGCCCGGCGCGGCTCGAACAGGGCCCCCGAGAGGGGGACGCCGTCGCGGGTCTCGAAGCGGACGATGCGGCAGAGCGGTTCTGAAGAATTCATCCCTGCAGCCGCTGTCCGTCCCAGCGCCACACGCTCCCCTTGGTCACATGCGCGCCGCCGAGCCAGAGGTCGGGGTCGTTGATGGTCAGGTCGTCGACGGCTCCCTGGACGACGTTCTCCCCCATCGGCGTGATCGTGCAGATCGCCTTCGGAAGGTCGCCGGTGAGGTTGATCAGCGGGACGGCGCGGTTGGCCAGGGCGCGGACGGTCCGGAAGATCTCTGTGTCGCCGAAGCCGAACCGCGGCACTTCGTCGTTGAGGTGGTCGAAGATGGTGGCGAAGTCGTTGAAGCCGGCGGCGATGTGGGTCAGGAGCCGCCGTTCCACCGCGCCGAGTCCGTTGGTGAGGGAGGGAAACCGCGACGCGTGCAGCGTCAGTCCTTCCCGGAGGAACGGGAAGTCGGGGGTGTCGGCGTCGAGCCAGCGGTTGAGCGAGGCCGGTTCGGAGGAGGTGTAGTCCTGCCACGCCTCGCGCGCCGCCTTCGCCATCCCCGGCGTCACCGCGGCGCGCGACTCGTAGAGGAGATGCAGGCCGCGGTCGTCGTTCTCGGAGATCGGCTGCGGGCACCAGACGAGGGAGAGTTGGGCGTCGCCGAACCGGTTCAGCAGATACAGCAGGTGCACCAGGCAAAACAGGTCGTGCTCGAACCAGAGCACGATCTCCCCTTCCGACGCCGCGGCGGCGTCGAGGGCCTGTTCCTGTTCGAGCAGGTCGGTCCGGACGCGCAGCAGGTCCTGTCCATGCGCCTCGGCGATGGCGCGGGCGCGGGTCTCGATCCAGTCGTCGCCCGGCACGACGGCGCCGGTGACGAGGGTCTCGCGAAATGTCAGGTGCTCGCCGGGGATCTCGGCGCGCTTCGCCGCGTGCGCGACGACGTCTCCGTTGTGGATGTGAATCAAGGGCGCCACCGTACCGCCAGCCACCAATTCGTTTCTCCTTCCAGCGGAGCGTCCAGGAGGTGCGCCACGCCGGCGGTCATCTCGAGACCGGGTAATTTGAGGATCGGGAAGGGATCGGCGTCGACCGTGAATTCCGCGCCGGCGAGCGAGAGTCTGGCCGCGCCGAGCTCGTGCCGCTGGTAGAACGCCGTGACCGGGAGCACGCCGAGGTTCGACTCGACGCGCCAGCCGTCGTATTCGTCGCCGGCGAGCAGCGCCGCCGGCAAGGCGGGATCGAGGATGCGGTGCGCGTACGCGGAGCGCGGCAGGATGGTCGACGCCACGCCGCCAAGAGTAACGGAACCGCCGCCGTCGTGCTGATAGCGCGCGCCGACGCGCAGCGAGCCGCTGCGGAAGCCGGCGGAGAGGACGGCGCGGGTATGCTCGTCGTCGACTTCGACCCGCAGCCCTTCCTCGACGCGCGTGCTGCCGAAGAGCTGGCGGGTGGAGAAGGCGGCGCTGCCGAAGAGGCGCTCGCCGGAGGAGAGCGCTCCCGCCTCGACGGTGAGACGGCTGAGGGGGAAGCGGCGCGTCCAGAGGCCGCGGAGCTCCGCCCCGGAGTCGTGGTCCGTCGTGCCGTCGCGTGTGGTGAAGAGATGGCCGTGGACTTCGACCGGCCAGCCGCGCCAGGCGGTGGCGAGGGCGGCTCCTTCGGGAGCGTCGTCGCGGCCCAGCGAGGCGACGAGGAGGGTGTTGAGCCGGCCGGCCACGTCGCCGAAACGGACGCCGAGGTCGAAGGAGCGATGCTGCCGGGCAAAGGTCGAGGAGGCGAGCCAGGCGAGCTCCTGACGGCCGATGCCGTAGGGGCGGCCTGCTTCCACCGGTGCGCTCTCGCCGCGCCATGCCGAAGGAGCAGCAGCCGGCGGGATGGCGGGGACGAGTGACGCGTCGAGCGCCGGCAGCGTGGCCGGTTCTCCGCCGGAGGGGAGTACGCGGACGACGTAGCCGTCCGGGTTCAGCGACATGAAGAAGAGGCGGCCGTCTTTCGCCGGGGCCGTCTGGAAGGCGCCGCCGGCGGTGCGGGTGATCTGCGTGAAACCCGCTTCGCTCGCATCCACCCGGTACAGCTCCGCAAACCCACGCGTGAACACCGTCACCACGAGCTCGCCGTCGGAGATCCACTCCGGCGTCGCGGCGTCGCCGGGGAGGCGGATCTCTTCCCCGTTCACCACCAGCAGCCACGACCCGCCGCGATGGGCGACGTGCGCGATGCGCGTGCCGTCCGGGCTGACGCGGGGATGGGAGACGATCTCGTCGATCGACGGCTCGGTGCGCGGTGTGACCGCGCCGGTGGTCAGGTCGACGTCTGCGAGCTGCACCGCGCCGTAGCGGCTGCGGATCGCGACCGCGGTGCGGCCGTCCGGCAGCGGATCGGCGTCGCGGACGTCGGCGAGGTGGGTGAGCCGCGTCAGCCGGTCGAAGTCCCAGCGATAGAGGTCGGTGTGCAGGACTCCTTCCGCATCGGGGGTCCGATGTGTGAAGACGATGGCCTTTCCGTCGCGCGTCCAACGCGGCGACTCGATGTCGCCGCCGTCCGGCATCACCAGCGAGTGGACCGCCTTCCGCGGCAGCGGTTTCGTCCGCACCGGCGCGACGTCTTCGGGGTCGCGCCGGAGGATCCGGTCGATCCGTTCCTGAAACTTCTTCTCCTCCTCCTCGGCCTCCCCGGTCGACCAGATCACGAGCTTCTGCGGCTGCTCCCGCGGACGGAGGACGACCGCGAGCTGCGTCCCGTCCGGCGAGACCGCCGGATCGCCGGCCGCGCGGGCCGTCTCCTGAAACAGCTCCCCTTCTCTCATGGTGGAGGCGCGATCGATCGCGACGGCCGAGGCGGTGAGCTCGGCGACGAAGCGCCCGTAGAGACGCTCCGAGCTCTCGCCGAAGACGCCGGTGAAGGCCTCGGCGAACGAGCGGCGATGACGCGCGGTCATGCGCGACCAGAGGTTGCGCAGCGACTCCGGGCCGCTCCGCTGCTCGAGCCACTCCAGATAGGCGGAGCCCATCAGGTAGGCCATCGACATGCCGAGAAAACGCTGGTCGGAGTTGAGCTGACCGTAGCTCGGCAACCGGCCGTTCTCGGCCCAGCGCCTCAGGATCAACGCCCGGATGGTGCTGGTCGGCCGGCCGGCCCCGGTGAGCCGCCCTTCGACGACCGTCGCATACCCCTCCAGCACCCACCGCGGCGCGCGCAGGGTGATCGGGTTGAATGGGAGGACGGACTTTTCGAGCACGCGGCCGAGCGGATTGCGCGTCGGCCGGAGCATGTGCACGAGGTGCGCGGTCTCGTGCACGGCCAGCAGGTCAATCCAGTGGCCAAACGCGCCGAGCTGCTCGTCCGGCCCCGGCGGCTCGGTGAAGAAGATCATCCGCGGCGTGTCGAGCAACGGCCACGCGCTGCCGTTCGCCCGCGCCACCGGGTTGCCGATCAATACGTCGATCTTCTGCGGCGGCGTGAAGCCGACCTCCTTCGAGACCGCGAGGCGGATCGATTCCAGCCGCGACGCCGCCCGCATCGACCACTCCTCATACTCGGCCGGATAGTGCACGCGAAAGTGCGGCGTCTCGATGGTCCGCCACTCGGCGGACGGCCCCTGCGCGAATGCGGCGGAGGTGAGAGCGAGCGCAAAGAACAGGGCGGCAAGGCGGTCCATGCAGCGTGTTAGTGTACGAATCATGGTCAAGTCGTTCGTTGTCGCCACTGCAACAATCGTGTTCGCGCTCACCGCCGCCGCCGCGGAGCCGGCCCGCAAGGCGATGCTGGTCATCCACGGCGGCGCCGGCACCATCACCCGCGGCAGCATGACCCCGGAGCTGGAGAAGCAGTACCGCGACGCGCTCGCCGAGTCGCTGCGCACCGGCCACGCCGTCCTGAAGAAAGGCGGCACCAGCCTCGACGCCGTCGAAGCGGCGGTGCGGTTCATGGAAGACTCTCCCCTCTTCAACGCCGGCAAGGGAGCGGTATTCACGCACGAAGGGCGCAACGAGCTCGACGCCTCGATCATGGAGGGGAAGGAAAAGCGGGCCGGCTCGGTGGCCGGCGTGACCATCATCCGCAACCCCATCTCCGCCGCGCGCGCGGTGATGGAAAAGTCGGAGCACGTGATGATGGTCGGCCGCGGCGCGGAGCTCTTCGCGACCACCGTCGGCCTGGAGATCGTCGACCCCTCGTACTTCTGGACCGAGCGCCGCTGGAAGTCTCTGCAAAAGGAACTGCTGGAGGAACAGGGCAAGAAACCGCAGGCCGCGCTGATCGTCGAGGACGAGAAGAAGTTCGGCACCGTCGGCGCCGTGGCGGTCGACCGCGACGGCAACCTCGCCGCCGCCACGTCGACCGGCGGCATGACCAACAAGCGTTTCGGCCGCGTCGGCGACGCCCCGATCATCGGCGCCGGCACGTACGCGGAGAACGAGTCATGCGCCGTCTCCGCCACCGGCCACGGTGAATTCTTCATCCGCTGGACCGTCGCCCACGACATCGCCGCCCTGGTCAAATACCGCCGCCTCACCGTCGCCCAGGCCGGCGACGAGGTGATCCACAAGAAGCTGGTGCCGGTGAAGGGCGAAGGCGGCGTCATCATCCTCGACGCCAAAGGCAACTTCGCCATGCCCTTCAATTCCGAGGGGATGTACCGGGGGTGGATCGGCGCGGACGGGGTGGCGCACGTGGAGATCTACAAGTAGTTGTCGGTTGTCCGTTGTCGGTTGTCCGAACCGATCTTCCCTGGACGACTGGTTCGGACAACTGACAACCGACAACTGATAACCCGGCTGGACATAAAACGAACGGTCGTGCTATTCTCTCGCCTGAGGAGGCACACCATGTCGTTCACCACCACTCTCGACCTCAACCCCAAGTTCACCTTCTTTGCCCCGGTACGCACCATCGGCCTGACCCGGGACGGGCTGGCCGAGCAGGTCGACCACGCCATCATCGCCCTCGACGGGCGGGCGCCGGTCGGCGGCGGGACCACGCTCGAAGCGCTGAATCCGCTCCTCGGCGGGGACGTGCTGCGCGTCGATCTCTGGGTCAGCGATCTCGACGACTACACCTGCACCTACGGCTTCCTCATCTCCAGCGAGAACGGGAGCGTCCCCTATGCCCGCGGCGAGCGGACGGTCGTCAACGTAGACCCGAAGACCCATCGCGCGGCAAAATGGAGCAGCGACTTCCGCGTCACGCACGCGGAACTGCTGAAAGACCTGCCGGCCATTGCATGAAGGGTGAGCGGACACGCCAAAGCATCCTCGATCGCGCCGTCGACGTCGCGTCGCTGGAGGGCCTCGAGGGGCTGACCATCGGCCGCCTTGCCGACGAGCTGAAGATGTCGAAGAGCGGCCTCTTCGCCCACTTCGGCTCGAAAGAGGACCTGCAGATCGCCACCATCGAGGCCGCCGCGCAGCGCTACATCAGCGAGATCTTCACCCCCGTGCTGCAACAGCCGCGCGGCTACCCGCGGCTGGTCGCCATCTGCGACTCCTGGCTCAGCTACATGCGCCGCGGCGTCTTCCCCGGCGGCTGCTTCTTCGCCGCCGCCTCGTTCGAGTTCGACAGCCGCCCCGGCCTGGTCCGCGACCTGGTCCGCCGCATGATGGACGACTGGATCGGCGCCCTGGAGCGCTCCATCCGGATGGCCCAGGAAGAAGGCCACCTCGGCGCGGAGGTCGACCCCTCCCAGCTCGCGTTCGAGCTCAACGCCCTCTTCTTCGGAGCCAACTTCGACTTCTACCTTCGCAACGACACGAACGCGATCGAGAAAGCGGAGAAGGCCGTACGGGCCCGCCTCGAAGGACTGCGGATCGAGCCGAAGCGCGCGCGGAAGATGAAGAAGACGGCGTAGTTCATGCCTTCTGCTGCCGTAGGCAGCAAAAGATCTGTAGACCCGGCCTTCAGGCCGGGTTCAGGGGTGGCCGGATTCGAGCCCGCGTAGCGGGCGACAGGCGAGAAGCGCGCGAACTGTCTTTTCTGTCGCCCGCTACGCGGGCTCACCTGGCTGGTGCTCGTGGTACCCGGCCTGAAGGCCGGGCCTACAGTTCTTTCGCCGCCTACGGCGGCTGATCACTCCGCCACCACAGTGCCTGAACCGACAACTGACAACCAACAACCGCTTCACTCCACCACCACCGCCTCCCCCACCTCCGACGTTCCCAGCGCCGGAAAATCCCCGTTGTAGACAAACCCGCCGTACGTCGCGCCGCTGATCGCGCGGCCGCGGAGGTCGCGCTCGATGCGCAGGGTGAAGTCGAGATTCTGCGGGATCGCGATGCCGACGAGCTCTCCGTCCGCGTAGAGGTAGACCGTCCGGCTGGTCGACACGGACGTCGGCGGGGCGGCCAGGTGGCCGGTGACGACGGTGCCTCCGTTCTCGAAGCGCGCCGTCTCGATGACGGGCGCACCGACGACTCCTCCCTGGCCGGGGAGTCCCATGACCGTCCCGCGCGTCGGGCCGTCGAGGCCCACGTCGATCGGCCGGCCGGCGTTGCCGCGGAAGCTGTTCTCGGCGAAGTCCCCCATCGCCGCGAGCGAGACCCCGATCCCCGCGTGCGCGTTGTACCCGATGACGTTCTCCCGCGCCTCGGCGAAGCCGTAGCCGACCGCGGTCTTGTGGAAAAACAGCCCGCTCGCGCCGTTGCCAAGCGGTGTCACCCCGTCGGCGCCGATGCCGACGAGATTGCGTTGCACGCGCAGGAACGTTCCCGCCTGGCCGGTGAAAAACCCGCCGGCGCGGAGATTGCCGCTGAGGACGTTGTCTTCCACCATGCCGCCGGACGCGTCGAGCTGCACGCCGCGGAGGCCGTTCGGCGCGGCTTTGACGCCGCTCGGATCGAGGCCGAGGTAGTTGCGGTAGATGTCGACGTACGTATCTCTTGCCTCGATCCCGTTCCCGGCGAAATTGCCGATGGCGACGTCGGTCACGCGCAGGCGTGCCGCGTGGGCCAACAGCCCGTGGCCCGCCCCGGCCGCGGAGCCGTCGAGAAAGACCTCCGGTCCGCCGGAGGGATTGGTGTCGAACGTGTGGCGCGTCTGCGTCCTGCCGTCGATGACCACGTCAGTCCCGCGGATCGTCGGGAAGGGCGATTGCGGACGGAACGTAAACCAGCCTTCGGCCGGCACCGGCCCGTCGACCCGGAAGACGACCTCACACGGCTCGCCCCGTCCGGGGCAGTCGCGCGTGACGTCGAGCAGCGCCTGCCGCAGCGAGCCGGGGCCGGAGTCGGCGGTGTTCGTCACCAGGTACTCGTGCCCGAAGATCGCGTCCCCATAGCGGTGCACCCCGCCGGCGGAGGCGTAGAACTGAAAGTGTCCAAGGGTTGCGGGAGCCTGGACCGTGATCACCAGCTCGCGCGAGGTCGCGGGAGCGAGATCGACAGTGCAGGCCGCCCCTTGGGGATGGGGGATGACGCAGCCGTCCGAGACACCGACGATCGGGGATCCCCCGGCAGAGATCGAGACACCGAGGTCCTCCACCGCCGTGTCGCTGGAGACATACACCCGCCAAACCAGCCGGTTTCCCGCCTCCATCGTCAGCGGCTCGACGATATGGATGGAGACCTCGGCGTGCAGGGGAAGGGCAAGGACCAGGAGAAGCAGGAGCCGGCGCATGTTCCAAATACGTGTGGCGAGCCGCAAACGTCACTTGTCGCTGAGGGATTTTGCCTACAGCTTGCGCGATCATCAGTGAACCCCCAACAACAGGAGGCACCATGAGACTGTTCGTTCCGGCCGCACTGCTGGTCCTTTCCCTCGGCGTGTCCGCCCAGGAAGCTCCCGCTCCCATCAACCTCCCCGACCTCAATCCCGCGGAATGGTTCGACGGGAAGATGGGTGGCACCTTCGGCGCCAAGACCGTCACCGCCTTCGCGAAGAGCAACCGCGTCGCCGTGGCCGGCTTCCGGGTCGTCTTCGTCACCCACAACGAAGCCCGCGCCTTCGTCCGGGCCAGCTACCTCCCCGGCCGCGACACCGGCTCGGCCAGCGCGAAGATGGAAGTCGACCTCAAGGGCGTCGACGACGCCACGCTGCAAGCCATCACCGACCGCGCCTACGCCCTCTTCGTCGACCAGCTCAAGGCAGCCGGCCGCGAAGTGGTCACGCCCGACCAGATGAAAGACTCCTACGCCGCCTTCAAGATCGCCGGCGCCGTCCCGATGGAGGTCAAGACCGGCCTCCTGCGCGGCAAGGCCTTCAGCCCGTCCGGCATCCCACTCTGGTTCCAGGTCGGCGACGCCTGGGGCGACGCGGGACTGAGCCAGAAGAACATGCGCGCCTTCAATGAGTTGTCGAAGAACGCCCAGGCCCCCGTCACCATCGCCCCCCTGATCGTCGTCGACTTCGCGCACATGCAGTCGAGCGGCAACCGCAGCGGCCTCATCGCCCGCCGCGCCGAAGTCGGCGCCACCCTGGCCATGAGCGTCCCGACCTTCACCACCCGCGTCGTCCGCGCCGAAGAAACCCGCTACGGCGGCCTGGTATTCAAGGGCGACGACGGCGCCCTGGCCATGACCAAAGCCCTCGACACCGACATCGAATTCGCCGAATTGCGCCTGGTCGACGAAAAGACCGGAACGGTGCTCGCCTGGAACGGCGCCGACTCGAAGAAGAAGAAGTGGCTGAAGGTGGCCGAGACAACGAACGAGGCGTACACCGCGGCGGCAACCGCCGTGCTGACGCAGACTACCGGCGCGTTCGCCAAGCTGTTCGCGGCGAATCCGGCGAAGTCGTAGCAATACGCTTTCAATCGACCCAGAGAGAGACGACCGGGAGGCCTCCGGCGGGCCGGCACGGCCGGCAGCGCTGAAGTAGCACGTGTCGTCGCGCGATGCGTGCTTCGTGCGACAGGCGAGCGTTCAGGCTGGGCCAACCAGCGCTGCCGGCCGCACCGGCCCGCCGGAGGCCTCCTCGTCGGTTTCTTTCGTGGTTGACTGGCACGTACTGCTGCGAGATGCGCTTTAATACGGGTCGCCATGCGCGCCTGGATCAAACACGAAGGCCGGCTGCAACTCCGTGAAACCTCCGACCCCCAACCCCGCTCCAACGAGCTGCTCGTCCGGGTCGAAGCCTTCTCCCTCAACCGCGGCGAGCTGCGCACCGCCGCACTCGCCGCCGACGGGACGATCCCCGGCTGGGACGTCGCGGGAACCGTCGTCGCGACCGCTCCCGGCGGGCCTCCCATCGGCACGCGCGTCGCCGCAATGACCAGCGGCGGCGCCTGGGCCGAGCTGGCGGCCGTCCCGGTGCACACAACCGCCGAGATCCCGGAAGATCTCTCCACCTCGATCGCCGCCACCCTCCCCCTCGCCGGCCTCACCGTCATGCGCGCACTCGCCGTGGCCGGACCGCTCCTCGGCAAGCGCGCCCTCGTCACCGGCCAGCGCGGCGGCGTCGGCATGCTGGCCATGCAGCTCCTCCCCCTCGCCGGCGCAGACGCCACCGGCTGCCGCTCCGCCGCCGACGTCACCGGCGACTACGACTTCATCCTCGAATCCGCCGGCGGCGACTCCTTCACCGCCGCCATCGACCGCATCGCCCCCCGCGGCACCATCGTCACCATCGGCAACTCCTCCGAGCGCGACTCGACCATCAACGTCCGCAACATCTACCGCAAAGGCGCCGTCACGATCTACGGCCTGATCATCTTCGAAGAAGTCGAGCAGCGCCGCCTGGGCACCCGCGAGCTGCGCTACCTCCTGGACGCCACGGCACGCGGCTCCCTGCAGATCGAGATCGGCCTCGAGCGCGACTGGCAGGAACTGGAGCAGGTGCTCCCGGAGCTCGAACAGCGCAGGTTTGGCGGAAAGGCCGTGCTGCACGTGCGGTGAGTGTCGCGTGGTTTCTCTGGGATGAATACCCTTTGTCCGCAGAAAGGAACAGACAGAAGGAGAGAACACTCCGGCCTCGGTTCATGGATGGTGAATACGAGAGACTGGAGGGAATGGTTCACGCTGGTAAGTGGCGTTCTCGAACCGAGGAGACCCATCAGCGCCACGTCTGTTTCGGATGTTATTCTGAAACCATCATCGCCCGTCCCCTACGTGTCCCTTGCACCTTCAGCCACGGCATCTCGCGAACGTTTGTTGAACGATAGCTTGTCTTGAATCCCAGAGGCATTATGGCTCGCAGGAACAGAACAACTACCGCAGGATTGCAGTCGGATGTTGCTGCCGAGTTGCGCCGCGCTCGAGAGTCTCGTTCTCCTTGGATCTATCTCGACAGGAAAGGCCTTACGGAGATTCCGGAAAAGGTATTCGACCTCACTGACCTGGAATGGATCGACCTCTCACTAAACGCGCTACGAACGATTCCTCAACGACTGTGGAACCTGCCGAAGCTCCGACGCGTGATCTTGTTCGGAAATCCCATTGAGTCCCTTCCGGATCGTCCGGGTTTGTTCATCGACGGACGGACGTATCTTCGCTGCCGCAATCAGGTCACTGCGGAAAACCTTGATCTGATGATTGATCAGCAATCCGCTCACGAAAGCAAGGATACTTTGCTGGCCGAACTGCGCACCGCCAGAGACGTGCACAGCCTCACAATCGGTCAATGGGTGATCAGCCTAGAAGTTGGACACCCGAAGCCAAGCCAGGCTCTCCAGGAGATTCTCGATTCCATTGCCAGCCTGGATTTCCTGGAAAAGCTGTCCCTGCGTAGCTTAGGGCTCGGCGCCGTGCCTGAGGGCATTCGCCAGCTTCGGCACTTGAAATCATTGGAGTTAGATGCTCTCGATCTGGAAGCTCTTCCCGAATGGATCGGGCAGTTGAATCTCATAAGCTTTTCAGCCATCGCCAATAAGCTGTCCGCTCTGCCGCCCTTGTCACGTAATCTAAAATCCATCGACGTCAGCTGGAATCCCCTCGAGCGAATTCCAGCATCCATTTTTGCGCTAATGTCTCTTAGCAGTCTACGAGTCCGCGACTGCCAGATTTGCGAGATTCCCGACAACATCCTCAGCCTTCGCTGGCTGGAAGATCTCGATTATGCCAATAATCCCATCGAATCTCCTCCTGCAGAAGTCGCGAACAAGGGATTGGAGGCAATCCGCGACTACTGGCGCCAACGAGCCGATACCGGAGTAGATTACCTGTGCGAGGCCAAGCTGATCATTCTCGGCGAGGCCGGGGCCGGCAAGACATCGCTGGCGCGCAAGATCGAGAACCCTGCTTACAAGCTGCGCGAGCGCGAGAAATCCACCGAGGGGATCGACGTGATCGGCTATCAATTCGACACGGCCATTCGCGCGCGGGACGACGGAAAAGAAACAGTCCTGCAGCGCAGGTTCCAGGTCAACATCTGGGACTTCGGCGGGCAGGAGATCTACCACGCCACGCACCAGTTTTTCCTGACCAGACGCTCCGTCTACGTGCTCGTCTGCGACGACCGCAAGGAGGACACGGACTTCTCGTACTGGCTGCACATAGTAGAGATGTTGAGCAATGCCAGCCCGCTGTTGATCGTGCAGAACGAGAAGCAGGATCGGACGCGTGACATCAATGCCAGCAGCCTGCGTGCGCGATTCTCGAACCTGCGGGACGTTCTGCCTGTCAATCTCGACACCAACCGCGGGCTCGATGGCGTAATTCAGTCCATTCGCAGGGAGCTCGAGAGCCTTCCGCACGTCGGTGTGGGGCTGCCCGCCACATGGAAGCGGGTACGCGAGGCGCTCGAACGGGACCAGCGGGATTACCTCGGCTTCGAGGAGTACCTCGACATCTGCCAGCAGAATGGTTTCACGCGCCGCGCCGACAAGTTGCAGTTGAGCGGGTACCTGCACGATCTCGGGATCTGCCTCCATTTCCAGGACGACCCGCTCCTGAAAAACATTGTCATCTTGAAACCGTCGTGGGGGACCGACGCCGCGTATCGTGTCCTGGATGATTCCGAGGTCATTGCCGCCCGCGGCGAGTTCACGCGCCGGCAGCTCGAGCGCATCTGGGCGGAAGAGAAGTATGCGGGCATGCAGGACGAGCTGCTCGGCCTGATGATGAAGTTTCAGCTCTGCTATGCGCTCGAATCCGGCCAGGCCTGGATCGCGCCGCAACTGCTCTCCTCCGAGCAGCCGTCCTACCCCTGGGAGCCGGCCGGGGGACTGGTTCTTCGCTACGAGTACGCGTTCCTTCCGAAGGGAATCGTGACGCGGCTGATCGTGGCGATGCATCGCCTGATCGCCGGCGGAAAGCTGGTCTGGAAGACGGGCGTGGTTCTCGAAAGGGACGGCAATCGGGCAGAGATCCTCGAAGAGTATTCGCAGCGGAGGATTCGGGTGCGCGTGAGCGGTTCGGATCCACGCGGGCTGCTCTCGATTGTGGATGAGCAGATGGAGAGGCTCCACGCATCGTTTCCCCGGCTGCAATACGAGAAGTTTCTTCCCTGCCCGTGCAGTGAGTGCCAGGACAAGGCCGAACCGTACGGGTTTGCGCTCGAGAACCTCATCAAGAGGGCGAACAAAAACCAGCAGATTCAGTGTCACCCCAGCGGCGAGATGGTGGACGCCGCACGGCTCGTGCGGGAGATCGTGCCTGGAGCGCTGCGGCGTGCCGAGCACGGCCCCGATCCCACGGCGTCACGAATCGCGCCGGAGGTCTCCCCATCCACACCGGCGCCGGAGGTTTTCGTCTCCTACGCATGGAACGCGGAAAGCAGCGCGATCGTCGACCGCATCCAGCAAGCCCTCGGTCAGCAGGGCATTCGGTTGATTCGCGACCGCGAAGAGGTCCGCTACAGGGACTCGATCCGCGACTTCATGCGCCGCATCGGCCAGGGGAAGTGCGTCGTCGTGGTGATCTCCGAGAAGTATCTGAAATCGGAGAATTGCATGTTCGAGATGGTCGAAGTGGCGAAGGCGCTCGGGTTGCGCGAGCGGATCTTCCCGATCGTGCTCTCCGACGCCGGCATCTACAAGGCGACCGGCCGCATCCGGTATGTGAGCTACTGGGAGAAGCAGATTCGGGAGCTCGACAAGGCGCTCAAGACCGTGCGGGGGGACAACCTCACGAAGCTGCAGGAAGACCTCAACGTCTATGCGGAGATCCGGCGGCTGTTCGACGGTATCGCCGACACGCTGCGCGACATGAACGCGTTGACGCCCGACCAGCACGAGGGCTCCGGCTTCGACGAGTTGATCCGGCGCATACGAGCGCAGCTCGGCGTTTGATCCTCTGTTTGTTTCAGTTGACGCCGGAGGCCACACGGCAACGTGTCAGCCCATCGGGGTCACACCTTCGTTCTTCTGACATCACCTATGACATCTTCGACTCGGGTCACATCTTCGAAACCGGCAGCCGCTGGCTCGCTCGCATTTGACGATCGTACGCATTGAGATGCTCCCGCATCGAGTGAATGGGTCTCTCGATCGCGTCGATGCCGTCCTTGCGCGCACGCATTCCTTCCCCGATCGCAGGAATGTGCTCCGCGAGCGTAACCACATGATCGCCGAGTGCGACGATATGATCCGCGGGCATAACCATATGATCCGCGGGCGTAACGTTATGATCAATGGCATAGCGTTACGCTCTGCGATCAGATGATTCCGATCCAGGAGCGCAACGTTACGCTCGCAGAGCATATCGTTGCACTCGGAAATCACATTGTTACGCTCCCCGAGACCATTGTTACGCTCTCCGAGACCATTGTTACGTTCCCCGAGCACATGGTTACGCTCCCCGAGCATATGGTTGTGCCCTCCGAGCACATGGCTGCGTTCTGCGAGCACGTGGTTGCGTTCCCCGATCGGCTGATTGTGTTCCAGGACTGGATGATTGGGCTCCGCGGTCGGATCATTGCGTTCGGCGACCGCACGGATGCGTTCCGCATCCTCATGGTTGCGGTTCATGACGATTTTGGCGGTGGCTTCGGTCGCAACGTTGCGATGCCCGACGGGGATCTTCCGCTCCGCGACGGCGTCGTCGCGTTGGTTGAACGGCCACATACGCCCCGCGGGCACGTCGATGCGATCCATGCCGGGAGGGCTGCCATTTGCGGGAGGATGGACGCGTTCCTCAAACACCCGGCCGCGACAAGTTCTGTTATTTGTCATCCTGAGCCGCAGGCACGTCACCACAGCGCGTGAAGCGTGGAGGCGAAGGACCTTCCCCCGGACCAAGCTTCCCGAAGGCTGCCCACGGGAAGGTCCTTCGCCGTCGCGCTTTCTGCCGCTGGCCAAGTCCTGCGGCTCAGGATGACAAATAACAGAAGTGTTCCGTTGCCCGAATTGTCACCGTCTCGTTGAAACCGAACGTTCACTCCTACGTAACTGCCGAAGTACGCTTTCGCTCGTTCAATACGTAGACATTCTCGAGCAGGAGGAACACGCATGACCGGAGACCCTTCGGGCATTTCCCGCCGTACCGTGATCGGAGCGGGCGCCGCTGCATTGGCGTCCGTGGCTCTCACCGATCTCCTCGACATCTCTTCCGTCTTCGCCAAACCGGGGCCGACGGACGGGGTGGGTTATTTCAGCCGCTTCGGCGTCACCGAGCAGTTGCTGCGCAACACGCTCTCTTCGGCGCTCTCCAAAGGCGGTGACTACGCGGACGTGTTCTTCCAGCACCGCGTCTCGAACAACCTCGGCCTGGAAGACGGCATCGTCAGCCGCGCCAACGCGAACGTCGGCCTCGGCGTCGGCGTGCGCGTGGTCAAGGGCGACCAGACCGGCTACGGCTTCACCGAGGACATCACCCCGGACGGCCTGCGCCGCGCGGCCCTCACCGCCGCGGTCATCGCCGAAGGGACGCCCAAGGACGGGCCGAAGCGCTTCAAGATCACCGAGGCGAAGCCGAACCGTTACCCGGTCAAGGTGCGCTGGGAAGACGTGCGGCCGCAGCAGAAGCTGGCCATGCTGAACTCCCTCAACGAGAAGACTTTCAAGGCCGACGAGCGGGTCAAGAAGGTCAACATGAACTTCATGGACCAGGGGAGCGTCGTCCTGATCGCCGACTCGAACGGCCGCATCGTCGAGGACGTGCAGCCGATGACCGCCATGTACCTCTCCGTCGTGGCCGAGCAGAACGGCCGCCGCGAGAACAACAGCGTCAACCGCGCCGCCCGCTCCGACATCGGCTTCTACACCCCCGAGCGCCTCGACACCATGGTCTCCGAGGCCGTCAAGCGCACCATGATCCTTTTCGACGCCGTCCAGCCGCCGGCCGGTGAAATGCCGGTCGTCATGGCCGCCGGCGCCGCCGGGATCCTCCTGCACGAGGCCATCGGCCACGGCATGGAAGCGGACTTCAACCGCAAGAACGTCTCGATCTACTCGGACAAGATCGGCAAGCCGGTCGCCAAGCCGTTCGTCAGCATCGTCGACGAAGGGACTCAGGAAGGCGCCCGCGGCGCGATCAACATCGACGACGAAGGCAACGCCGTCGGACGGACGATGCTCGTCGAGAAGGGAACGCTCACCAGCTACCTCCACGACTCCATCTCCGCCAAGCACTATGGCGTGAAGCCGACCGGAAACGGCCGCCGCCAGGGGTACGAATACGCGCCGATGCCGCGCATGCGCTCGACGTACATGCTCCCCGGCCCGCACACCCCCGAGGAAATGATCGCCTCGGTGAAGAACGGCATCTACTGCGAGCAGTTCTCCAATGGCCAGGTCAACATCGGCGCTGGCGACTTCACCTTCTATGTCAAGAACGGCTACCTCATCGAAGACGGCAAGCTCACCAAGCCGGTCAAGGACATCAACATCATCGGCAACGGTCCGAAGGTGCTGGAGCTGATCGACATGGTCGGCAACGACCTGAAGATCGATGAGGGCGGCTGGACCTGCGGCAAGGACGGCCAGTCGGTGCCGGTCTCGCAGGGCCTGCCGACCGTGCGCGTCTCCGCGATCACCGTCGGCGGCCGCGCGGAGCAGAAGGGATAAGCGATGGCCAAGACCACTGAACAGGACATGCTCGCCATCGCCCAGTCGTGCATCGCCATGGCCAAGAGCGCCGGCGCCAATGACGCCGCCGCCCGCGCCTACCGCGTCCGCGACGTCTCGCTCGACTACCGCGACGGGAAGGTCGAGAAGATCAGCGAATCGACCACCCGCGGGATCGTCATCCAGCTCTACGCCAACGGTCGCTACGCCAGCGGCTCCACCAGCGACCTGCGCCCCGAGGCGCTGAAGACCTTCGTCACCGACAACGTGACGCTGGCCAAATCGATCTCCCCCGATCCCTTCCGCGGACTTCCGGATGCGGCGCTCTACAAAGGGCAGTCGGGTACGGACCTGCAGCTCGAGGATCCGAAGTACACCGCCGTGACCGCGGAAGAAGGACGCCGCGTGGCGAAGAGCGTCCACGACGCCGCCCGCTCGGTGAAGGGAAAAGAGGCCATCCTCAGCGTCACCTCCTCCTTCTCGACGAACCTGGTCGAGAACTGGATGGTGACGTCGAACGGCTTCGCCGGCTCGAACCGCGGCACCTCGTTCT
Organism: Thermoanaerobaculia bacterium; assembly: GCA_035629865.1. Lineage (GTDB taxonomy): Bacteria > Acidobacteriota > Thermoanaerobaculia > Gp7-AA8 > Gp7-AA8 > QHVT01. The sequence goes on from DASPHC010000033.1 coordinate 17,437, forward strand.
TCATCTCCGCGCAGGTGAGCGCGAAAGACGGCGACGGCCGCCGCCCCGAGGAGTACGACTACGCCGGCTCGCGCTTCTGGAGCCTGGTCGGCGACATGCCGGCCATCGGCGCCAGCGCCGCGGAACGGACCCTGCGCCGCCTCGGCTCGAAGAAGGGTGAGACGGCGGCGATGACCGTACTGGTCGACAACCGCGCAGCCGGCCGCCTGGTCGGCTTCCTCGCCGCCGCACTGCAGGGCGGCAACATCCAGCAGAAGCGCTCGTTCCTCGAAGGAAAGGCCGGCCAGCAGGTCGTCAGCCCGCTCGTATCGGTCACCGACGACCCGCTGGTGGTGAAAGGCTTCGGTTCGCGCAAGTTCGACAACGAAGGCATCGCCGCCAAGCCGCGTGCGATCTTCGAGAACGGCGTGCTGAAGAGCTACTACATCGACACGTATTACGGCCGGAAGCTGAAGGTCGAGCCGACCAGCGGCTCGCTCTCCAACCTCTCGTGGAAGCTCGGCTCGAAGAGCCAGAAAGAGCTCCTCTCCGACGGCAAGGACGCCCTGCTGATCACCGGCTTCATCGGCGGCAACTCCAACAGCGGCACCGGCGACTTCTCCGTCGGCGTCACCGGCTTCCGCGTCCGCAACGGCGCAGTGGCCGAACCGGTCGGCGAGATGAACCTCTCCGGCAACCATCTCGAGTTCTGGAAGAAGCTCGTGGCCATCGGGAATGATCCGTTCCCGTACTCGTCGATGCGGACACCGACGCTGGTGTTCGAGAACGTGTCGGTGGCGGGGACTTAGGGTTTCCCTCTCTCCCGCGCGCCTGCATCCGCAGGCGCGCGGGAACCAGCCGCGGGGCGGCGAAAGAATGTGTTTCGCGAAAAGCGTTCTTTCGCCGCTCCGCGGCTTTCTTTTGCTGCGAGCTTTTCCCAGGGCTCACGCCCTGGGCTACATTCTTCCGCCGCTCCGCGGCTCAGTCCCGTTCGATCTGTTGCTGGCGCAAGAATCCGACGGGTGCCGCCGGAGGCGGCGAAAGATCTGTAGGCCCGGCCTTTAGGCCGGGTTGCCCGGCCTTTAGGCCGGGTTCCACAACGCGCCCCCAGGCAAGCCCGCGTAGCGGGCGACAGAACAGGAGGTCTGCGCGGATCGTGTTCTGTCGCCCGCTACGCGGGCTCGAAAATTTGGCCACGCGTGACCCGGCCTAAAGGCCGGGCCTACAGATCTTTCGCCGCCTTCGGCGGCTCCCGCAAGGTCAGCGGTCACCTATTCCGAGGAGCTTCTGCTTAGATCGTTTCCGCCTTTTCAAAGCGCACGTCCGTGAACCCTGCTGCCGCAGCGTCGCGCGATTCCGCATTGACGAACGCTCCGAACAGCGTCGAGCCCGAACCGCTCATCGACGCATAGAACGCGCCGTTCTCCAGCAACCGTTCTTTGAGCTCGCGCAGGCGGGGGAGCGTCGCGAAGACGGGTTCTTCAAAGTCGTTGGTGAAGTTTGCGAAGTCCCGGTAAGCGGCGAGGCCGAGGGGTGGGGAGTAGCGGGTGATGCGGGCGAAGGCGTCCTTGGTCAGGACGCCTTCCTCGGGGAGGACGAGGAGGAGGGGGATGCCGGTCATGGGAGGGAGCGGGGTGAGGACTTCGCCGCGGCCGGTGGCGTAGGCGGTGCCGCCGAGGAGGAAGAACGGGACGTCGGAGCCGAGGTGGAGGGCGATGTCGCGAAGGTCGCCGTTCCCGAGGGCCATGAGTGTGGCCGCGGCGTTGGACGACCCGCCGCCGAGGCCGCCGCCTGCGGGGATACGCTTTCGCAGTTCGATTGCCACGGGGGCGGCGTTCACTGCGCGGGCGGCGCGGAGGACGAGGTTGGTGTCGTCGGTGGGGATGGTGGGGTCGTCGCAGGTGAGGGTGGTGCGGTCGGCGGGGGTGAAGGTCAGGTCGTCGTGAAGGGAGATGGTCTGGAAGACGGTTTCCAGGTCATGGAAGCCGTCGGGGCGTTTGCCGGTGATGCGGAGCGACCAGTTGATCTTGGCGTACGAGCGGACCTGCACGCAGTGCATCGTAGCAAGCGCAGCGCAGCGTACGGAGCGCCGGCTTTCAGCCGGCCGGTCCGCCGGCCTTCGGCCGGCAGTGTGAGTGGGTCACACCTCCCGAGAGCGGGCCGGCAGAATGCCGGCGGACCGGCCGACGGAACGTCGGCGCTCCTTAGGGCAGCGGTCCGGGGGGGCGGTGCTAGCGCACCACTTCGAGGTGCTCGATCTCGACGCGGTCGTCGCCGCGCGTGACCACGACCTTCTGCGCGGGGAACGACGGCGGGTCGTACGTCACCGTCACGCCGGCGGCAGTCGCGCTGCGCAGGCCGGTAACCGCGACGTCGTATTGCAGGTCATCGCGAGGAGGGATGCCGAGGAGGAGCATCGCCGTCTCGGCGGGCGTGAGCCCGGCGTTGCGCAGGAACGCGAACGACGCCGGCGCGACTTCGGGGTCGCTGGTGATCGCATCGCCGTCGGCCCGCAACGTCAGCGCGGTCGTCCCGACCGGCGTATACGCAATCAACTCCATCCGCCGCGCATCCTGCACGTGAAGCTGCGCTCGGAACGACTGGGTCTTGCCATTCGTCGTTGCCCGCACTTTCATCAAGCTGCGGAGGCCTTCGAACGAATCACGCCGGGCGCGCAACTGCGCCATCGCCTCTTCGGACGTGGCCGCGGTCAGCGGCGCCACCGGGGAGCCGGTGGGCCGCGTCGAGCGGCAGGAGACGAAGAGCAGGGCGATCACGAATACGCGGAGAGCCCGGGTCATCGAGGCATCTGTCCGCCGCGCTCGATCTCAGCGATCTTCGAGCGGAGCTTCTCGACGTCCTTCGACTCCGGATCGAGATCGACCGCCGTCCGGTAGAGCTGCAGCGCGCGCTGCATGTCGCCGCGCTTGGCCAGTACGTCGCCGAGGTGCTCGTGGACCGTGGCGTCGCGCGGCAGCAGGCGCGTCGCGTCGGTCAGGTACTTCTCCGCGAGATCGAGCTTGCCCATCCGGAAGTAGACCCAGCCGAGCGAGTCGACGTACGCGCCGTTGTCCGGCTCCTGCGTCACCGCGACGGTCAGCATCTCCTGCGCGCGCTCGAGGTTCACGCCGCTCTCGGCCCACATATAGCCGAGGTAATTCAGCGACGGGGCGTGCTGCGGATTCTTCTCCAGCACCGTCAGGAACGTCGTCTCAGCCGACTTGCGGTCGCCGGAGCGCTCCAGGATCGAGCCGAGCTGGAAGCGCAGGTCGAGCTCTTCCGGCTTCGCCGCGATGGCCGACTTGACGAACGCGATGGCGGCCGGGAAGTCGGGCGACTGCACGTACGCCTCGGAGACCGCGATGGCGTTGCGCGTCCCGAGCTTCGCCTGCCCCGACGCATGCGACGTCGCCTTCTCGGTCTGCCCCGCGCGGGCGAGCGACTCGACGTAGCGGGCGTTCACGAACGGGTCCTCGGGGTACTTCGCCACGAGCGGCTCGAGGAGCGCCACCGCGCCGGCGGCGTCTTTCTGCTTCTTCAGCGCCTCCAGGGCGATGTTGATCGCCTGGGCGTTGATCTTGTCGCGGAAGATGAAGATCGACTTCGCCGTCTCGACCGCCGCGGCGTAGTTGCCCCGCTGCACGTCGATGTAGGCGAGCTGAGTGCGCGCGAGCGCCAGCAGGCTGTCGGGGAGGTCGGACTTGCTCAGCAGGCTGCCGAACGCCCGCGATGCCTCGTCCCACTTCTTCTGGCCGGCCAGGCTGAGGCCGAAGCTGGCGGTGAGGTCGGCGTCGTCCGGATCGGCGGCCAGGAGCTGGCGGAAGATCTTCTCCGCCTCCGCGTACTCTTCCAGGTCGTTCAGCGCCTCGGCGAGGTAGAAGAGCGACCGGGCGTCGCGCGGGTCGGACGCCACCAGCATCTTGAAACGGTCGCGGGCCGCGCGGGCGTCGCCGCCGCGCAGGTAAAAGTAGGCCTGCTGCCGCTGCAGCTCGAGGCTCATCGGATCTTCGGCGATCAGCGGCTGGAGCAGCTCGGCGGCTTTGCGCCACTCGTTCGCCTGCTGGTAGATCTCCAGGAGCTGCATCACCGCCGGGCCGAAGGTCGGGTCGATGGAGACGGTGCGCTCGAGGTATTTCTGCGACTCGTTGCCGCGGCCGACGGTGGTCAGGACCTGGGCGTAGTGGTAGTTGAGCGTGCGCTGGTCGGGGGCGCGCTCGACCATCGTCGCCAGCAGCCGCTCGGCCTCGGCGTTGCGGCCGATGGAGCGGAGGATCTGCGAGATGGCGATGCCTGTGGAGAGGTCGTCCTGGTTGGCCTTGTAGGCGGCCTGGAGGTACTTGAGGGCATCCTCGATCTTGCCGCGGTCGGCGCCGGCGCGGTCGAGCAGGACCCGTCCGAGGACGCGGTTCGCGTCGTAGAAATCGGGAGACTTGGAAAGGACCGTCCGCAGCTCCGTCTCGGCGCGCTCGATGCGGCCGGCGTCGATCAGGATCATGGCCCGCTCGTAGAGCAGGACCGGATCGCCGGGAGTCTTGTTGATGACGCGGTCGATGCGGGTGAGCGCCTCGTCGTAGCGCCCTTCTTCAGCGGCCAGCTTGGCGAGGAGGAATTCGTGCGGCTCGTTCGGAAAATCCTGCGCGCCTGCTGCAACCGTGAACGAGAGAACGGCCAGCAGGACCAACGAGCACTTCATCATTGTTTTCATCGTAGCACTCAGATACTGAGAGAACGTCCAACGCTTTCCAAGGCATTTCGAGTGCCAGTACAGACAGCCACGACAGTTGGTCACGAATGTGCTAAAAGACGTCAAACGAGGCTAAAAATAGCGTGAGTCTGGAGAGGATCGAGATCACTCCGTTTGCAGTGATCGCGGGCGAGATCCTGCAAAACCGGAGAACCGGCTTCCTGACCATCCTCAAGCCGCCCCTCCGCAAGGTCCTCTACTGGTCCCAGGGCGAGCTGGTCATGGCCGCCTCGAGCTCGACCGAAGACTCGCTGGCGGAATTCCTCGTGCGGCGCGGCGCGGTCCCTCCCGACCGGGCCGCCCAGCTCTTCGGTGACGACCCGAACGACGTGGTGCACAAGGTCCACGAGTCGGGCCTGATGGACCTCTCCACCCGCCAGACTCTGCTGCGTGAGTGGCTGACCGCGCAGTTTCTCCCCCTCTTCGCACTGGACGAAGGCACGACGGCGTTTACCGACGACGAGCCGCTGCCGCCGGACAAGCGGGTCTTCCTGCAGTCGACCGCGGCGCTGTTGATCGACGGGATCCGCGGCATTACCAACGGCCTGATCCTCCGCCGCTCCCTCGGCGACCTGAAACGGGAGATCCAGATCTCGCGTACCAGCCGCTTCGCCATCGAGTCGCTGCCGCTGACCGAGCAGGAGCGGAGCATCGCCGCCGCGCTGACCGAGCGGGCGTCGATCGAGGCGTTCCTGAAGCGCTTCGCCGCGCAGTCGGTGGCGGTGGCGAAGGTGGTCATCAGCATGCTCGCCCTCGGCGTCTACACGATGGTGGAGGAGCGCGCCCCGGAGTCGACCGCCGACTTTGCCGACATGCAGCGCGATCTCGAGCTGCTGGCGGCGATCGGCTCGAGCGACCAGCGCTCCCTGCGCACCGTCGCCTTCTCCCGGCAACTGCCGATGCTCGACCATTACCAGGTGCTCGACGTCCCCCGCGCGGCGACGCGCGCCCAGGTCCTGAACGCCGCGGAGGCGATGAAGCAGAAGTACGACGCGTCGACATTCCCGCCGATCGTACGGGAGTCGATCACCGCCATCCAGCGCCGCATCGACGAGGCAACCGAGACGCTGAAGGACGCCGTCCGCCGCGGCGCGTACGACAAGCTGGTCCACTCCCGCATGGCCGGCGAGGGGGTCGCGTCGCTGCAGCAACGGCTCACCCAGCGCAGCATCGCCGAGCAGAACTACGCGCGTGCGAAAGAGCTGACCACGCAGGGCGACTACTACGGCGCAATCGTCCTCCTGAAGCAGGCCGTCCACTACGTCCCCGACCACGCTGACGCGTGGTGCCTTCTCGGCGCCTGCCAGGAACGCAACCCGAAATGGCGCCGCGAAGCCGCCGAAAGCTTCCAGATGGCCCTCTCGATCGACCCCAACAACGTCGAAGCGATGATCTCCCTCGGCGATCTCTACAAGAGCGAAGGAATGATCAGCCGCGCCCAGACCTGCTACGAGGACGTGCTGAAGATCGTCCCGGAGAATCAGCAGGCGAAGTCGAGGTTGGCGGGGCTGAAGAAGAAGTAGGCGGCGGCGTCCCCGGTATTTGTTGCTGGTTGCTGGTTGCTTGGGAGAAGCACCCGGACCGCCGACGTCGCGTCGGCCGGTCCGCCCAATGGCCTTAACTTAAGCAGATCTCCGGGATGACCTCCTCGGTGAATGAGCGTTGGGCACGGACGTCCTTACTGAGTACGGCGAAGGGGGAGTTGCACCGTTTGATGGCG
>DASPHC010000034.1:0-77421 GCA_035629865.1 Thermoanaerobaculia bacterium
CGCCATACGTGCCGCTGAACCGGGTGGCGAGGCGCGTCAGGCCGTTGACCATCTCGTACGGCCCGAAGTTCATCGCGCTCAGGGCGACGCTCGGACCGCCTTCTTCCGCGCTGGCGAGCATGTACGAACGGTCGGCCGCGAGGGCGAGCTCGAACAGCGTGCCGGCGAATGCGGAGCCGGAGTCGATCACCGCGTAGATGCTCCGCGAAGAGACGTCGAGCCGCGCCAGCGTGCGGCGGAGGAAGCCGACCGTCTCGCGGACGAACCAGTGCTCGGAGTGGCGGTCGAGGGCGCCGTCCATGCGCAGGACGTTATCAATCTCGCCGCGAGTCTTGAGTATCCAGATCCCCGCATCGCGCACGTTCGTGCGGAGGTTGAGGATCGCGTCGTCGAGCTCGCGGGCCATCGCCAGCGGCCACCACTGCGCGCCGCGCTCGACGATCGCGTCCAGCTCCTCCGGCTCGTCGGCGGCGGGGCCGGTGACGGTGATGGTGATCGTCCGGGCATCCCTGTCGATGGCGACGTCGACGTGCTCGTAGTGGAAGCCGGCGTCATCGACGGTCCGCTTCAGCGGCGTGAGGGCCACGCCCTGCGCGTCCTTCGGCCGGTCCGTCTTCGCCGCGAGCGCGAGCGCCCGCTCTTTCACTTTCTCGGGGAAGAGGCGCGGCGGCACGACGTCGTCGACGAGCCCCCACTCCTTCGCCTTCTTCCCGCCGAAACCTTCAGCGGTCGTACAGAAGACGTCGGCGAGGTCGCGGCGGACGCGGCGCTTGTCGACCAGGCGCGTGAGGCCGCCGGTGCCGGGGAGGACCGCCAGCAGCGGGACCTCGGGGAAGCTGACCGTGCTCGACCGGTCGTCCACCAGGACGATCTCGTCGGCTGCGAGGGCCAGCTCGTAGCCGCCGCCGGCCGCCGTGCCGTTTACCGCCGCCAGGAACTTCAGGCCGGAGTTTTCGCTCGAGTCCTCGATGCCGTTGCGGGTCTCGTTGGTGAACTTGCAGAAATTCACCTTCCAGGCGTGGCTCGACTTGCCGAGCATGTAGATGTTCGCGCCGGCGCAGAACATCCGTTCCTTCGCGCTGGCGATCACCACCGCGCCGACTTCCGGATGCTCGAAGCGGATCCGGTCGAGCGCATCGCGCAGCTCGATGTCGACGCCGAGGTCGTACGAATTCAGTTTCAACTTGTAGCCCGGCTCGATGCCCCCATCCTCGGCGACGTCGAGGGCGAGCGTCGCCACCGGTCCGTCGAAGCTGAGGCGCCAGTGCTGATACCCGGCGGGGTCACGGTCGAATGTAATCATGCACACTCCTGCAGAAAAGGTCGGCAGTATAATTCCTGAATGCTCGCTCCGTGCCGAATTATTTCTCCGGCAACAGGGCGAGCAACTCGGCTACGGTTTGTTCCTCGGACTTGCCGGTCGTGTCGATCCGAACATCGGCCCGGGCGTACAGCGGCGTCCGCTCCTCGAGGATGCGCCGCAGGTCGTCCATCGCCTGCTTCGAAGCCGCCATCGGACGCCGGTCCCCCTGGGCGACCACCCGCCCCATATGCTCCTCCGGGGAGGTCCGCACCCAGACCGTGAAGCAGTTCCGGAGCAGCAGCTCATACGTCGCCCCCTCGGAGACGATCCCTCCGCCCGTCGCCACCACGAACCGCGGGTGAGCCTCGAGCAACTCCTGCAGCGCTTCCAACTCGTAACGGCGGTAAACATCCTGCCCATACAGCTCGAAGATCGCCGCGAGCGAGCTCCCGGAAATGCGCTCCACCTCGCGGTCCAGCTCGAAAAACGGCACCCCGCGGTGACGCGCCACCGCCGCCCCGAGCGTGCTCTTGCCGGCGCCGCGCAATCCGACCAGCGCAATCCGCTCCGCACGGGTCGTCTCCGGCTCAGCCTCCGCAATCAACCGGCTGAGCGACATCCCGAGCGCCGCGGCAATGTGACGCAGGAGAAGGATCGAAACGTTCCCCTTCCCCGACTCCAACTGCGTGATGTACCGCTCCGAAATCTCCGAAGCATCCGCCAGCGCCTTCCGGCTCAACCCCCGCCTCGCGCGCTCGGCGCGAACCCGCTCACCGAAGGTCTGAAGGAACTCGTCATCCGTCACGAAGCGGAATTATAGTGCCTAATGGGCACACCCTAAGGAGCGCCAACGTTCCGTTGGCCGGTCCGCCGGCCTTCGGCCGGCAGTGTGAGGAGCCCCCGTCCCACCCACAGGGCCGGCCGAAGGCCGGCGGACCGGCCGGTCGAAGACCGGCGCTCCAGTGGTCCCGCCCGAACGAGGCGTTCATCAGCTTCTCACCGAGCGTCTCCGGGTCAACGGGACCGGGGCGGAGTAGGAACCTGCTCCGCCATCGCTGAAGGCACGCACGCGGAAGGACACTGTCGGATCGGGAGGCGCCGGAAGGGCGAGGCTAAGCTCATCGGCATCGAACCAGCGATCGATCTCGATCCACTCGTCATCGCCCGTGCGCTGTTCGACGCGATATCCGGTCACGCCCGGCCCGGCCGGCGCCGTCCACGCCAGGACATTGCCGGTCAGCGACGCGTGCGGAGCGCCGGGCACCGCCGCGGCGCCGGCAATGGACAGCAGGAGGTGCGACGACCCGTGATAAGGAGCCGCTCGTTGCGGCGCGTAGAACGCAAAGGCCAGTCGTCCGTCGGGGAGTCTGGTGAGCGTTCCTCCCCAGTCGTTGAGGTGGGGCTCCTCATGGATCAGGAGCGGTTCGGAGAGTGCTCCCGATTGCGACAGCGTGACGCCGCGCAGCATCAATCGCGTCGGATCGAGCCACGCGATGACGACGGCGTCCGGCGCGGAACGGACCTGGATGAAAGCCGCGGGTTCCTCCGTGATTTCGCGCTGCTCGCCCAGACTTCCCGTGGGGTCGATCGCGCGCGCCCGGACTCCCGACGAGGTGCCGTAGGCCAGTACGTGGCGCGATCCATTCCACCCGAGGCCGAACGCGCCGGTGATCGTTTCATCGCCTGCCGTCACCGCGATGACCGGACCCGCCGGTTCCAGCGCGGCGCTCAACGGGACGGCGTCGATCCGCACGACAAAGCATTCCACCTCGCAACTGAACACGTTCCATGCGGCGAGAAACCGGCCGCCGGAAGAGTCGAGAACGGGGGCGCCTACGGGCTCGGTCGACGTCGGAACCACGGCCGGCGCCGACACTCCCGACTCCGTCAGGGTGGCTGTGACGATGCGCGCGTCGTGATCGACGCCGGCGATGCCGTAATGGGCTCCGTTCCACGCGATCGACGTCGGCAGGAACGGCGTGAACCCGGTCGGGCTCCCCGGCAGGCGCTCGCCGTTGGCGTCGAGACGCAGCACGATGCGGTCCGCGATGACGACGAACCCCTCGCCGTCGCTCGCGGCAATCAGGCTCGCCGCGACCGGGCCGAGAACGTGCTCGCGCCATCGGCCGTCGAATAGCCGCACTCCGGCGCGCAGGCCTCCGGCCTCGTTCCAGAGAAAGAGCGCCGCATGGTTCGAAGTCGCTGTTCCGAGCAGACGCTGCGCCGCGGCCTCGCGGGCGACCGGCGTCACGCCGGCCTCGAACGGCAACGGGCCTACGACGATCTCGCGATTGGCCCACCATGCTCCGATGACGGTTCCGCCGAGGACGCCGGGTGCGACCTGCGTGTTGTGCACCCACGACGTCGAAACGATCTCGGCGGCCTCCGCGTCGAGCTCGAGGACCTGCCCTTCATTGGACGCAACGCGGGACACGACCCAGCGCGTGCCCGACCAGATGGCCAGCGGGTCGCGATAGAAGAGCGGCTCGGCGTCGAGGAGAGTGTGTGTGGCGCGCAGAGCTCCGTCGCTGTCGAAAAGCCACAGCGCGGACGTGTAGGCATGTGCGTGGAGCGCGAGGAAACGACTGCCGTCACTCGCGATCGCCCAGCTCACTTCATCCGCGAGCGTCTGCTGCGTCAGGATCTGCCCGTTTTCGTCGAACAGGACGAACGCCGCCGCGCCGAAGCCCCCGCGAGGAACGACCGCGGCGAAACGGCTGCCATTGCTCGTGACCGCGGCACGCTCCACGGAGAGCGGATTGGGGAGCTGCTGCGGCGCAAACGCAGAGGGTGATCCATCCGGCAGCAGAACCGTCGACTGATTCTCGCCACCGTGGCTGTGGATCATCAGAACGTACCGGCCGTTGAAGGCGAGCGCCGGGAAAATACCGGCTCCGATGAGAAACGGCTCGCCGGCGGGCCTGCCGTCGCGGTCGACCAACCGTCCCCAGATCTCGTAGCTCCTCGTTCGATCGACAGCGACCACGAGGAAGTGAGAGCCCGTCCAGACGACGTCGAACAGGTGGCTCGAGGTGACGGCAAAGGGGAGGACGAGCCGGGCGATTCTCGGAGCCGCATCCACCCGCGCCACGCGGATGCCGTTCACGTCCCACAGAAACACGAACGCGTCGGTGCCGTTGGTCCTCAGGAACGGCGCTTCGGGAGCGAAGAAGTCGCTCACCGATTCGCGGACCGGAATGTAGCGCGTATTCGAAAGCGGGAACGGTTCGCCGAACGGCGCCAACTGCTGCGCGGAAATCGGAAGCGAAAGGACAACGACGAGGCACCGGAGGAGACGAAGGAGCATGGCGGTAGTCTATATATTGAAAGACATGAACCGGCCCTGTGTCGTTCTCCTCGCGCTTCTTGTAACACTTCCGGCTTTTGCGGTGGAGCGTTACGTGCCATTGCAGGGCGGCGGGACCTCCGTCACGCGGCTGTCGATGGTGAATGTCTCGAAGGGCCGTGCCACGGTCTCGGTGGAGGTGCTCGGCGCGTCCGCGGCCGCGGGCACGTGGACCCTCGAAGCGGGAGAACGGGCGGAATGGTCGTACGGCGATGCCGCGCCAGGAGCGGTGGAGGTCCGCGCGGATGCGCGCATCGCCGTGACCGCCACGGCGCACTGCGTTTCCAGCGGCGCCTCGCGCAAAGTTCCGGTCGTCGACAGACGCGACGTCCGGGACGAAGGTCTGGCCGCGAGCCGGGGAAGCGGTGGCGGCTGGAAGGAAGCACTGTTCGCCGTGAACACCGGCGACGTGCCGGCCTTCGTGGCGGTTGGCGAACGCTGGCTGGAAGTGCCCGCACGCGGCACTCGGTCCATCGACATCGACGGCGCTCTCGGGTTCCGTGCTCTCGGGGACGTACTGCTGTTCCACCACACCTCGAACGAACGGACCGGGGCCGCGTTCTTCCGGCCGGTGACGCAGGCGCTCGGTCCGACCAACAAGCGCCGCGCCGTCCGTTTCCCGGCGGCGGCGCCGCCGCCGGAGCCCGAAACGGTCGTGCTCGCGCCGTCGAAAGACAACACCCTTTACGAAGACAGCGACGAGCTGTCGAACGGCGCGGGGATCCACATGTTTGCCGGCGCCACGGCCGGGCGGGCGCTGCGCCGCGCGCTTCTGGCGTTCGACGTCGCCGCGCAGATTCCGCCCGGCGCCCGCATCACCCGCGCGTCGCTCGTGCTGCGAGTCTCGCTGACCATTGCCGGACCGGAGCCGGCACACCTGCACAACGTCCTCGCGGACTGGGGAGAAGGAGCCTCGAACGCGGGGTCTTCGGGGGACGGTCAGGGAACTGAGGCACAACCCGGCGATGCGACCTGGGGGCATACCTTCTTCCCGGACCGCATGTGGGCGCGGGCGGGCGGTGACTTTGCCGAGCCGGCGGATGGCACGGGAGTGGAGGCGAACGGCGCCGTCACCTGGGACTCCTCGGCGGCGCTGGCTGCGCGCGTGCAGTCGTGGCTCGACCACCCGGCGGCGAACTTCGGCTGGATCGTGCGGGGAAATGAGAGCACCCAGCGGACGGCCAAACGCCTCCACAGCCGCGAGGGCGCGGCCGCCAGCCGCCCGGCGCTCACCATCGAATTCACCCGCTGACGCACTGGGCCTCGGAAGCGCTACCGTGGCAACAGTTGCCACCACCTCGCAGAAGCAGCCAGGTAGACACTGCGGCGCTCCGGTTACGCCGCCTGACGGCGGGAGCGCGTATCATGGAAGCCGATGCGAGACGAGACGGTCGAACGGTTTCCTGACCTGCTCCAGAATATCGAGGTTGCGATTTACGGCGTCTACCAGAACGAGGCGGCCCTGCTCGATCTCGACGTGATCGACGCGCTCGATGCGCTCGTCCGCAGATACTTCGCCGAGGAAGAAGGACGCACTCCGCCGGCGCTGCGCCTTGCCGCGCGTGCCGCGTACGTCTACGAGACGGTCCAGTCGATGTGCGAGTGGAGGCTGGGACGCGCGGCGCTGGACGCGGAAGATCCCGGCACCGTCATCCCGCCGGATGAGGCAAACAGCATTTCCGACATCCTGCTCTGCCTCAAGCGGATCCGGAAATCCGCCCGGATGTGGAACGAACAGGGCGGCCGCCAGGGATACCTGGATTACATCGCCGTCTTCCTGCAACAGACGGGGAATGCTCTGGCATCTCCACGCTTCTAGGAACATGGGACAGTTCTGCTGGATGTGCGGGCGGTCCCGGCCGAACGAGGCGTTCTCCGGGAAAAACCACGGCCGTCACCTCTGTCGGGACTGCGCGCGGCAACCGAAGGCGGAACGCGACAGAGAATCGCGGATCAGGGATCTCTACTCCATCCTGCTTCGGCAGCGAGTCATCTCGCCGAAGAACATCGGCATGGCCGTCGAGTGGGCCGGCAGTGAAGATCCCGCGGTGGCGGAGTTGGCGCAACTCGTCGCCGATATCGGAAGAACCCATCCCGGACGGAAGAAGCGGCTCCCCACTATCAGGCAGCGTCATCCCGCCTTGTGGGCACGGATGGTGGCGGCCGGTCTCGTAGACGAGTGGCCGGAATCGGATGCCGATTTCGAAGACGAACTGGATCACGACAAAAAGCCCGATCGGGCTGACTCGTTTCCGCCCGTCGAGCTCCGGCCTGTCGATCCGGTGGCGGTAGAGGACGACTTCGGCAACGGCGGCTTCGAAGACGACGAGATCCCCTTCTGAGCCTGTGCGTCACACGCCGCCGTCAGGCGGCGTATCGAAGCGCCGACGTTCCCGTCGGCCGGTCCGCCGGCCGGCGATGCTTGGCAGGAGGGTGCCCACGAAGGCCACTCTCGGCGAGAGCGCGACAAGAACGGCAGCTCTGCGCGAGAGCCTTGCCCACCGGAGGTGGGCGGACCGGCCCAATGGGCCTTAACTTTAGGCCTGAGGCACGGCCCCTCACCCCGTCCGGCGCCTGAACTTCTAACAAACGCATCCGGGTTGGATCGTTCACGCATGTTCCACCCGCAGGCGCCGAACATCCCTCTCCCCGGCCCGGCGGGGAGAGGGGCAACAAAACCACGTATCTAATTACAAAGAAATGCGTTGGCCCCGTCGTGTTGCCCCTCTCCCCTCTCGTAGGGGAGAGGGATGTCGGGCACCTGCGCGTGGCTGGTTAGCGAGACCTCAGGATTGACCTGAATGAGGTTAGAAGACCAGGTGCCCGACGGGGTGAGGGGTCACGCCTCAGGCCTAAAGTTAACGCCACTGGGTGGACCGGCCGACGGAACGTCGGCTCCTCGGGCGCGTTGCGCTGTCCCTCACCGCACCTCTTCCCCCACCGGCAGAAAGTCCTCTCCCGGGTTCACGAACTGGTCGGTCTCGAAGTGGTATTGCTTGTCGTAGAGCTGCTTGTAGCGGCCGGCGGCGGCGAGGAGCTGGGTGTGGGTGCCGCGCTCGACGATCTCGCCTCCTTCTAATACGAGGATCTGGTCGGCCCCGCGGATCGTCGAGAGGCGGTGGGCGATGACGAAGGTGGTGCGGCCGGTGCGCAGGGCCCGCAATCCGTCCTGGATCTTGGCTTCGCTCTCGCTGTCGAGGCTGGAGGTGGCTTCGTCGAGGATGAGGATGGCCGGGTCGGCGAGGATGGCGCGGGCGATGGCGATGCGCTGGCGCTGGCCGCCGGAGAGTTTGATGCCGCGCTCGCCGACGATCGAGTCGTAGCCTTTTTCCAGCGGGTCGACGAACTCGTCGACGTGGGCGATGCGGGCGGCTTCGCGCATCTCGGCTTCCGTGGCGTCGGGGCGGCCGTAGCGGATGTTGTCGGCGACGGTGCCGTCGAAGAGGAAGTTGTCCTGCAGGACGATGCCGAGGCGGGAGCGGTAGTCGCGGAGGCGGAGCGTGGCGAGATCGCGGCCGTCGATGAGGACGCGGCCGCTCAGCGGGTGGTTGAAGGTCATCACCAGGCTGATGAGGGTGCTCTTGCCGGAGCCGCTCGAGCCGACCAGCGCGGTCGTGGTCTGGGCCGGGGCGGCGAAGGAGATGTTCTTCAGCACCGGCACGCCGGGCGTGTATTCGAAGGTGACGTCCTGGAACTCGATGTCGCCGTGCAGTGTGACGATCGGGTCGCGCCCGGCGTCTTCCTCGGTCTCGGTCTTCTGTCCCAGCAGCTCGCGGATGCGATCGAGTCCAGCGAAGGCCTCGGTGATCTGGGTTCCGATCGAGGCGATGCTCATCACCGGCGCGGCGAGGAGGCCGGTGAAGAAGACGTACATGATCAGGTCGCCGAGGGTCATCGTGCCGGCGAGGATGGCCCGGCCGCCGATCAGCATCATGATCACGCCGACCACGCCGAGGATCACCGTGGCGAAGGCGGTGACGCCGGAGACGGCGGTGATGGTCTTGGCGACGTTGCGGAAGAGGTCGTGCACGCCTTTCGCGAAGACGAGGTCCTCCCGTTTCTCGCTCGTGTACGCCTTCACCACGCGGATGCCGCCGAGGCTCTCCGCGAGCCGGCCGGTGACCTGGGCGTTGATCTCGCCGCGCTTGCGGAACAGCGGGCGCACGCGCTGGAACGCCAGGGCCATCACGCCGCCGAAGATCAGCAGCGTGACGATGGTGATCATGGTCAGCGTCCAGTTCAGGTAGAAGAGGACGAACAGCGCCAGGATGGCCGTGACGACGCCGCCGACGAGCGACACCAGTCCGTTGCCGATGATGTTCCGGATCCCCTCGGCGTCGCTCATGATCCGCGAGATCAGCACGCCCGATTTCGTGGAATCAAAGTACGCCACCGGCAGCCGCAGTACATGCTGCTCGATCCGCTTGCGCATCTCCGTGATCGACCGCTGCGCCGCCACGCCGAGGATCTGCGAGAGGCTGAACGACGTCAGCGCCTGAACCAGCGTCGCCACCCCTGCCGCCAGCCCGAGCAGCGGCAACAGTTCGTGCTTCCCTTTGCCGATCACGTCGTCGATCAGGTACTTCGACGTCGCCGGCAGCACGAGCCCGGCCAGGCGGCTGATCAGCATCAGCACCAGCCCCACCCCGAGCCGTCCCCGCCGCGCCCAGATCAGATTCTTCGCTTCCTGCCAGACCTCGTCGGTTTTCACAGGGCGATCATGACGCAGTTCATGGTGTGGCGTGTTCACAAGCGGTGATTTGTCGCTCCCCTTACGGCGAGACGCCGTCCGCCGGCGGGACGCCGCCGGGCCAGCCGACGCGACGTCGGCGCTCCGGCGCATGACCGCGCTCTTCTCGAATCGATCATTCATGGATCAAAGCGACGCGTGGCCCCGGTCATCGCGACCGTGCGTCCGCGCGTGGAGCGCCCGCGTCGCGCGGGCTGGCGCGGCGGCGTCTCGCCGGCGCACGGCGTCTCGCCGTAAGGGGAGTGCCAATTACCCATCGCACACGTTCCCTATACTCGTAACCGTGCGCTGGCTCGTCGTCGCCCTGACACTCCTCACGACTCCTCTCCTGGCGTCGCGGATCGAGATGCCGATGGGTTACTCCATCCGGCATGCGGGGCTGATCGCGATCGCCGACACCACGGCCGAGGGGACGTTCGTTCTCGGGGAGATCCTGAAAGGTGATGCGAAGCTGCGCGGGCAGCGGCTGACCGTGCCGCCGCAGTTTTCCACCGCGGACGTGTATGTCCCGCGCAATGCGCGCGGCATTGCGGTGTTGCTGGACGCGGACCGGAAGAGGGTGCTCGAGATCTACACAACGCCGGACGCTCTCCAGGCACTGCGCACGCTGATCGGGATCTACGAGCTGCCGTCGGAGCGGGCGCGCCTGACGAAGCTGCGCGAGCTGGCGTTCCGCGCGCCTGCGAATTCGATCGTGCGCAATCAGTTGTGGGCCGATTTTCACGAGATGCGCGAGCCGGCGAATTTCGCACTGGTGACCGAATGGTTCGCGCGCGCCGACGAGCGGGGGCAGGAGTCGATCGTCGGCATCATCGACTTCATCGGCGATCCGCGCGGCATCCCGACGCTGGAGATCGCGAAGCGGTCGCCGCACAAATGGGTGGCGAGCAAGGCGGAGCAGTCGCTGCGCTTCCGCTTCCCCAGCGGGCCGCAGCCGGAACCCCCGCCGGCGAACGACTATCAGCGCATCAGTCGTTTCCGCGAGGCCGGCGATGAGGCGGCGGCGCGAGCGTTGTTCCTGCGGGCGGTTGCGAATCCGGAGATGGCGGAGGCGCTGGTGCGGTTCGACGCGGAGTGGGTGGAGCGGATGATCGAGGCACATCCGCCCGAGGGGAAGCGCATCCGGGCCGCGCTCCTGCCGGTGCTGACGCGTTACGCACAAAGCGGCGATTATCTGCAGGCCGCTTCGGCGGCGCAGGTGCTGCGGGGGCTGAAACATCCGGACACGGTGCGTCCGCTGCTGGCGTTGCTCGGCCGCAACGACCGGCTTTACGACAAGGCCATGCGCATCGCCGCGTTCGCCCTCGCCGACCTCGGCGGACTGGCACGCAAGGAGGCATTGGAGAAAGTTCGCCCCGCGCTCCGGCCTCTCCTGACGGCCGATGTTCCGGACCTCGCGAACGCGGTTCACGGGGAGGACGGCGCGTGGGCGATCTATCGCCTCGGCCGGTTGCGCGACAAACGCGCCATCGCGCCGATCGTCGCGGCGCTGCAGACAGGATTCAGCGTGCTGCCCGATCCGCACGTCGAGGCGTTGATCCGGATCGGCGGCCCCGAGACCGAAACCGCGGTCCTCCCGCTGCTCCGCGCCGCAGACCGCACGCCGCGC
Source organism: Thermoanaerobaculia bacterium (assembly GCA_035629865.1). Classification (GTDB taxonomy): domain Bacteria; phylum Acidobacteriota; class Thermoanaerobaculia; order Gp7-AA8; family Gp7-AA8; genus QHVT01. The sequence goes on from DASPHC010000034.1 coordinate 11,009, forward strand.
GATGCCGCGATCGACGTCCTGGTCGCGCTGCAGGGCCGCCGCGTGCTCCCCCTCCTCCGGCGCATGCTCACCGAGAAAGACTTCGGCGTCCCCGTCAGCGCGGCCAGCCACCTCGGCCGCCTCGGCGACCCGTCCGACATCGCCTTCCTCCTCCCGTACGCCGACTTCTGGACCGGCGACCGGGTGATTCACTACCACCTCACGCTGGCCGTGTCGGAATTGCGGCGTCGGCATGGGTACGACATGAAGGGGCCGGTGCGGTAACGGGCATCTGCGTTACGGGTAAACGGAGTTCGAGCAGCCGAAGGTTACGCCGAAGTTGATGAATGGCGGGAGCAGACCCAGCAGCATCAGGTCTTTTTCGATCGCTTTTCGGATTGCCTTGTCGATCGAGTCAGAACGTGGCGTGACCATTCGCGTCGGCGTCCAGGTGGTGGCACCGTAATGCAGGAGAAAGTCGAACGACTCGTCGTCATCGATTCCCGTATTGGATATGGCGATCACAGGGTCCAGCTCTTTTCCGCCGATGATGGCGCTCTGCAACGTGATCTCCGTGCTCTTATCCGGGTTCCAACTTGGGGTGATCCTGAGCTTCGGCCGTCCGTCCGTCTCGATGGAGAATCTGCCGAGAACGGCCTCGTCGGAATACTGAAAGCCGTCGAGAGTTCCGCCGGTGGTGCGAAAAACCGCGGCCGCTCCCCCGTCGTCGACCGTGAGGCGATCGAGATGGAGCGCCCCTACGTCCGCCGAGGTGGTGAGGCTTGGCATCAGGTAATAGTCGGGCGTCACCGTCAGCTCACGTTGGGCATTGTTGACGATCTCCATCTCGACTCCCTGCAGCACCCACCCGCCTGAAACAGTGGTCGTTCCGTGCACCTTGTCGGGGGTGCTGGCGATGAATCGCGGGTCGATGATCAGCATCGCTTGATGCGGCGGAATGGGATTGCCGGCGATGTTCGCGCCGTAGCTGGCGTTGACCAGCACGACGCTCGCCTCGGTTCCGGGCGGCTGAATCACGGGAGCGAAAATGCCCTGTGGGAGGGGAAACTTGTCGGTGCGATGCGTACAGATCCCGACGAAATGCACGTGGACTTTCATGAGGGCTCCTTTCAGGATCTCGGAATTTCACGGGTGAGGACGGCCAGGGCGCTCCAGGCGGCGGGCGGCGTACCGCCGGCGATGGCCTGGAGTTGTACGTTGCGTAAGGCGTCAGCGGCCGGAACCCCGGCGCCGAGTTGCTGGTGAAGAAGGCGGAAGAGAATGCGCGCGTCCCGGTCACCGACCGGCCGCAGCGTTCCGATTGCCGCGCGCGAGCCGGCTGCGAGGAAGGCGCCGCCGAGGCTCGGCGCGCGCGCGCCGGCGTGGTGTGGCGGGAGACGGAGCGTATCGCAAGCGGCCAGTACCGCGACCCGCAAATGCGGGAACGACGCGCCGGCGATGGTTTTCCATGGCACACGCTCTCCGGCGAACAGCAGCGCTGCCGTTCCACCGCTGCCGATCTCCTCGGTGTGGCCGCTGAGATGGATCACGTCCGCCTCGCGTCCGGCCGTGGCCAGTGTGGCGAAAGTCGAGTGTGCCATCGGCACCGTCGTAGCGTGTTCGTAAGCGGCGACGACGTCACTCACCTCGCCGCCGGTCTCGGCGAGCACCACCGTGCTGGTGGCTCCGCCGGACGGTAGCGCCATCGCCAGCACCCGCGACGGGCGCTCGGCTGGCATGGCCACGCGGAGCGATGAACCACTTTCCGCAAAGGCGAGCGGGAGCTGTTCGACGAGATACCGCTCCTTCGCTCTGTCGTAGAGCGCCGCGAACGGCACCGCGTCGAACGGCGCATCGGCAACGACGAACAGCATCCGTGCACGCTGCACCGCCGCCGCGGGACGAACCAGCAGGTCATACAGCTTCGCCGCGGCACGGAGATCTCCCGCGGCCGCTCTGTGCGCGACCGTAGTCATGGAGTCCCGATCGACCGCTTCCCGCCGCGCCGACACCGTCGAAGCATCGACGGTGAAGACGATCGTCTCCTTCGGCAGCACCACCACTTCGATCAGCGCGGCGCCGCTGCCGGCGAGCCGCGACTGCACGGCCGCCGCGAGCGCCTGCGCGGCCGGTGCGGGAGTGTCCGTAAAGCGAATGCGGGCCCGATCGGCGTAGCCGAAGGCGAGCGCAGTCTCGCCGCGATCGAGGCTCAGGCGAATGGCCTCGCCGTACAGGTCGCTGCCCGACGCGAGCACCCCTGCGTGTGCCGCCGTGCCGGCCAGCGAGACCCGGAAACGCTCGAAGCGCTCCAACCCCTCGTCTATCGTACGCGCCGCCGCCGCGGTCGCGCCGAAGGCGACTTCCGCACGTGCCCGGTAGAGATGACAGTCGATCGCCAGCGCCTGCTGCCCCATCTCCTCGTACGCGCGTGCGGCAGACGCGAGGCTTTGCGCCGCCGTGCGAGGATCGGACTGCAGCGTGGCCGCTCCGTGCGCGAAATCGGTATTGGCATCGAGCAGAGCCCGGAAAGCCGGATCGACCACACGCGCCGCGACGCCGCGCAGTTCGGCGACTCGGCGTGTGGCACCGGCGAAATCTCCTCCCTCCGCGCTGAGCACGGCCGCGCGGCTCAGCGTGAACGAGAGCAGCGCGTCGTCCTGCAGCAAGCTGCCCGCTTCCCGCTCGACCTCCATCAACGACAGCGCCGCCTCGCGATGGCCGGCCCGCCGCTCCATCGAGATTGCGCTGGCCAGGTTCACCAGCAGCCGGTCGCCGCGTCCGTCTGCGCTCAGCACCTCGAAGGAACGGATACGGGAGGCCCACGCATCGTCCGGGCGCCCCGACGCGGTGTACGAGTCGGCGAGCAGCGATTCGACGAAGCCGAGGTTGTTTCGTTCCTCGAGCCGGCGCAACGCCGACGCGGACGCCGAGAGGAGCTCCTGCGCACCTCCGGCATCCCCGTCCGCGATCCGGCACAACGCCAACTGCCACCGCACCAGCGCCGGGAACGCGAGATACACCGCCGGGGCAGGCACGGCGAGCAAAGCTTCCAGCTCCGCCTGCGCAGCGGCGACGTCGTTCCGGTCGAAGCGCGTGTTGGCCGCGTAGTAACGCGCCATCCGCGCCATCGGGCTCCGTCCGCGCGCGAACTGCGTGGCGGCCCGCCGCAGCTCGGGCTCGGCGGCGGAAGGTTGCCTGCGGCTGTACGCGATGCGTCCGCGCCGGTAGGTAACGTGCGCGTCTGCGAGTGTCGTACGGGTGACGGAATCGGCGCGATCGATCGCCGCAACCGCATCGGCAAGCAACGCCTCACCGCTCTGCTGCCGCAGCGCTGCGCCGAGCGCGCGGGCGATGGTCAGCAGTCGCGCGGCTTCCGCGGAATCACCGCGCTGCTCGGCCTCGCCCCAACGTCCGAGGAACTCTGCTTCCCCCCAGGCGCGGCTCTGTTCGCGCCAGCGGCGCACCCCTCCGGTGACGAACGCCGTGTCGTTCGCAACGGCGGCGGCTTCGAGACGTGGCAGCTCCTGCCGGAACAGCGCATCGCTGTTGGTCGACGGAATCGTACGCAGTCGCGCGCGTGCTTCGACTGCCCAGGGGGATGAGGGATCGACGGCGAGATAGCGATCCCACGCCGTGCGCGCCTGCTGCGTCAGTCCCATCCGCTCCAGGATCAGCGCGCGGTTGAAGAGCGACTCGGCGTGCTTCGGGTCGATCTTCAGCGCGCGGTCGGCCGAGGCGAGCGCCTCGGGGAAGAGCGACGGCGCGGGCATCCGCACGGCGGCCGCGTACTGCGCCGCCGCCAGATCGCTCCAGACCGAGGCGACGTCCGGGGTCTTGTTCGCGGCGGTGCGGAGGTGCTCGATCGCCTGCCGGGGGTTCTCGACCAGTAGATAGGCCACGCCGGCCGCGTGCTGCGCTTCGGCGGAGGCGTCGCGCGACGCCTCGTCGATGGCGATTCCGGCCTGGCCGCCGAGCTTCAGGCGCTCCGCCTCGGCGGCTGGATTGCCGGCGCGCATCGGACCGCTGTACGGCGCATACGCGAAGCCGCCGGAAAGCCTGGGCTCCACGATGCGGGCCGAACGCGGCGCGAGCTCCGCCAGCGCGGCGATCGAAGAGCCGGAGCGGCTGCGCTGCCACGCCGGCACGAGGAACAGCACCGCGGCCAGAACGGCCGCGACGGCGAGCCACCACGCCCTCGGAATGGTTCGCACAGGCACCGCTTCTTCCTCCGAGGCCCCGCTCACCAGCGTCGCCTCGGCGCGGCACGAGGCGCATTCTTCGAGATGCGCGATGATCGGCTCCAACTCGCGGCGTTTCAGTCTTCCCTCGGCAAAGGCGGCCATCGTTTCGGATGCCGGATGTTGTGCGTGGTGATCGCTCATACGCGGTTCTCCGGCCCTTCCGATCCTTGTGACTGCGGCACGAAGCCGTTTTTCCCGTTCGCGATCCCGAAATCGAGCGCCTGCACTGCCGAGCCGATCAAGTCCCCCGCGGTCCCGGCGTCGATCCCCGCCGACTGGAGTGCTTTCCGCAGATGCGCCAGGACGGACTCGATCCGTCGGTACAGCGGCCTCTGGGGGAGCCGCAGCATGCGCGAGATGTCGGCGATGCTCGTCCCCGAGCCAAAGTGCATCCGGACGATGGTGCGGTCCTCCTGCGGGAGGGACGCCAGCGCCTGCCGCACGACGCGGCTCGCTTCCGCGGACAGCCGCTCCGTCTCGCGATCGGCGACCGCGGCCTCCGCTCCGTCCGAGGCACGGGGACTCTCCACGTCGACGTCGTCGATCGGTGCCGGCCGCGGACGCGGCACACGCTCCGGAAGCCGCGCCAGCAGCGCCTCGGCGCCGGCCCGCGTGAACGAGGGGTCGACTGCCTGAACCAGCGGCAGCGCCTGCTCGACCGGCCGCCCGTCGCGGCGCACCAGAGTCTCCAGCAAAATGGCCGCCTTCCCTCCGCGCCGCGCCTCCGCCGACGGCTCGAACCTCCCGCGCGTGCGCGAACGTTCGTCGGAAAGCATCCGTTGCACCACGACCAGCAGATAACCGGTCAACGATGCTCGCCGCTGCCACGCCCGCAATACCGCGTAATCGTTCTCGATCAACGCCAGCTTCACCGTGGAGGCGAAATCCTCCGCGTCGGCGTCACGAATGTTGGCGTTGTGGCAAACGCGGTCGACCACCCGGTCGATCAAAGCGAGATTCGCGCGGAAGAGGGTCTCCGCCTCGGCCTGCGTATCGTCACTGCGGCCCGGCTGGGCGTTCATTGGCACCTTGGATGTGTGGGAAACCCGAGGGCATCTTAACTTTTTTTCCATCGGCCCGGAAAAGCGTCGCTACGCCGCAGTCATCTTGAGCGTGAGTCATTCAGCCCCGGAAGCAAGTCCACTCCATCCACCGAAAAACAAAAGGAGAAAGCACATGGAAAAACAGATCCTCACCGTCATCGACTGCCAGTCCATCCTCACTAACCAGAGCATCCCGAAAGGCAGCATCGGGAGCGAGACCAACCTCGGCTCGTACGCGCAGTCCGACGCCTACGTCTACATGATCGGCAGCGGCGACTATCTCGCCTCCAATCAGGGCAAGTCGGAGCTGAACATCGGCGCGCACTCGGGTGACATCGTCCAGTGGACGGTGACTGACCCGACTTCGGGCCAGGAATACAACCCGGTGCTGTACGGCTTCACGACCGGCCAGGCGACCGCGGTCACTGCGCCGGTGATGATCAACGAGACGGTCGACGTCTTCCAGCCCGCAAGCACGAACGCCCCGACCGGTCCGTTCACGAGCGTGACCTATTCCGACTACGTCTGGCAGTCGACGGTCGTACAGCCGGGCGTGCAGGTGCAGTACAGCTGGAAGTTCGTGATCCTCGACAACAACGGCACGCAGCTCGGCGCCTACTCGTGGGACCCGTTCATCACGGTGAGCTGAGCGATTCGCCGGGCGCGCATGGGGGACAGGCAATCCTGCCTGTCCCCACAGGGCTCGCGAACCCTACGCCGCCGGCGGCGGTGGGAACATCAGGTCGAGCTTGATCAGCACGTTGTCCTTGATCAGATCGTCCGCCATTCCTTTGTACGAAATGCCCCAGTCGTGGCGGTTGATGGTGAACTGGCTGGTGGCGTGGACGCCTTCGGCGGTCTGCTCCGCCTTCACCGGGATACTCACTGCTTTCTGCACGCCGTGCAGGTCGAGCGTACCGTTGAGCATGTGCGTCGTGCCGTCGGCCGAGCCGGCCGGGGCCTCGGTGAGCGAGGTCGAGGTGAAGGTGGCCTTCGGGTACTTGGCCACGTCGAAGAAGTCGGGGCTCTTCAGGTGCCCGGTGAGCTTCTCGTCATCGCTCTCGATGGCGTTGAGGTCGATGTCGAACGAGAGCCGCGACGGCTTCCCGGCCGCATACTCGAGCCAGCCGTCGAAGTTCGCGAACTTCCCGTTGTGATCGCGGGTCACCTTCCCAGCCACCCATTCGATCTTGCTCTTCTCCTTGACGACGTTGGTCGTCACCGCCCCGGGCGTGGGCGCGGTGCTGTTGGCCGCCGTGTCCGCCGTGACGGTCGCCCCGGTATCCGACACCTCGGCCGCCGGCTGGTCGCTGATCTCACTCTTCTGGCACGCCGGCGCGAGGAACGCCAGGGCAAATACGAGAAACAGACTGCTGGACTTCATGAACTTCTCCTTCCGAGGAGCGAACCATGCAAAGTGCGGGCTGGCCCCGGGGCCGAGCCTCAGTACAGTCCCCGAAACGGGTGTCCGGCACCCCGACGTTGTCAGTTGTCGGTTGTCAGTTGTCGGTTGTCAGTTGTCTGCCATTTCTCCCCGGACGGCACTCGCAGAGACCAACGCCGGAGACGGGAACTGGCAGATAACTGACAACCGACAACCAACAACGGGAGCGGCCTCAGTTCTGGATCGTGAGGGCTTTCAGGTTGGCCGGAACCGCCGTGGCCTCGGTGACGTAGCCGATGGCGTCGGGGTTCGTCCGGATGAGGTCGAGGACCTGGCTGTCAGAGGAGAGCTCGGCCGGCGGGGTGGCCCGTCCGGAGAAGATCATCTTCTGCCAGTAGCTTTTGACCCAGAGCACTTCCTTGCCGAGGAGCTCTTTCGTGAATGCGGCCCGGGCGGCGCTTTTCTCGGACTGGTCGACCGGGGTGACGGCGCGGCCGTTCTCCCAGCGCGTGACGCGCTTGAGGAACAGGTCGGCGACTTTTGCTTTGGTGATGGAGTCGAGTGCGTTCGTGGAGTGCACGACGACCTTGACGTCCGCGGAGAGGGCGCTCTGGGCGAAGAAGAACAGGAACAGGCCGAGAGCGGCGACGAGTCGTTTTTTCATCATGGTGATCTCCTCAGAAGCTGAACTGCGCACCGATCAGGATCATGTCGGTGTCGCGCTCGAGAACGCCGCTGGCCAGGGCGGCCTTGACCTGGTCGCTGGTCTCGGGAAAGGCGAAGCGGTTTCCTTCGACGAGCTGGTAGCTGCCGCGTACGACGAAGTTCGGGCTGAACCAGTAGCTGAGGCCGAGGGCGGCTTCGCGGTGCTCGAGGAGCTGCGGAAAGATCTTCGGCAGGCGATCGAGGTTCGTGCCCGGAAGGGTGACGTCGATCTGGTCCCAGCGCCCGGCGATCTGCCAGTGCTCGCCGATGCGGTAGGAGGTCTCGAGATAGCCGCCGTCGACGTTGAAGTCGCCGCCGTTCTTGAGGTGTCCCCATTCGCTGCGGATCGCAAAGCCTTTGTGCGTGTATTCAGCGTGCGCGGCGAAGACGTCCCGCTTGTCGGCGTCGACGGTGGAAAGGTCGGTATAGGCCTGGCCGGTGTATCCCGATCCGCCGAAGATGAGGCCCTCGACCGGCGTCGAGATGTTGAGCCGGCCGCCGTAGGCGTTCTCCACGCGATATCCGAAGGTGATGGACGGCTCGGTGAAGTACGCGCTGGACGTCGAGAGCAGGCCGGGGGTCTCGAAGTCTCCTTCGATCTGTCCGCCGTACACGTCGTACTGCAGGTCCCACTTGCCGACCGGCACGTTGCCGGTGATGCCGGCGCCGTTGTAGGCGCGGGCGGTGAATCCGTTCGAGCCGTAGAGGCTCTGGGGCAGTGAATAGAACGGACGGACGGTGCCGACGTCGAAGACTTCGCCGTAGATGCCGAACGGATGCTTCACGCGTCCGGCGCGCACCCGCACCGCGTCGCTGAACGTCCACTCCGCGAACGCGTAGTCGAGCTCCGCCTGCTCCGTGTCGCTTCCCGATTCGAGGCGCATCTGGGCGACGACCGAGAGCTTCTCCATCGGCTTGGCCGATACGTTGAGCGCGAGCTCGGCGTTGTCGTATTCGCCGCCTTCCGTGCCCAGCGAGTACTTGTGGCCGCCGGTCTTCCCGTAGGCCCATCCGCCGAAACCGTGAATGTCGATGATGCTGCCCGTGCTCTGTGCGAGTGCCGGCGATGCGGCGATTACCGTCAATGCGAGACAGCCGATGATCCGATTGAAACGATGCATGCTGCTGATTCCTCCTGGCGCCTCTAAGGGCAACCGGAAGGCCACGCAGGGGTTTGCACGTAACTGGTTGTGAATGCGGGTGTTGTGGGGATTTGGGAGTGTGGGGCAGAAAGTGCCTTTCCCGATTTTTCGGGAGGGTTTCGCGAGTTCCGGGGAGAGCCCGGGTGCACTCACGGCTTTTCGATGGCAAACGCCTTCATGCGCGATTCGAGCGTCGAGGGCTTGATGTGCAGCAGCTCGGCGGCGCCGCCGCGGCCGGAGATTTTCCAGTTGGCGCGGCGCAGGGCGTTCAGGAGGTTGGTGCGCTCCATCTCGCGCCATTGCGGCTCGTCGATGATGTCGCCGCGGGTCACGTCGGCGCGCACGGTGTCGTCGTCTTCGACGTCGTGAGTGCCCATCGATTCGATGAACGGGTCGACCGGGAGGGGGCCGGTGGTGTGGCGGGCGACGGCGTCGAAGACCATTGCCCGGAGCTCGCGGATGTTGCCCGGGAACTCGTACCGGCCGAGGGCGCGGTAGAGGCGCTCTGGGACGACGGGAGCGGGCTTGCCGAGATCCTGCGCGGCTTCGCGGGCGATGTGGTTGACGAGCAGCGGCAGGTCGCCGAGGCGCTCGCGGAGCGGCGGGATGCGCACGTGGTAGGCGCGCAGGCGGAAGTAGAGGTCGCGACGGAGCCGCGACGGGTCCTGGTGGGTGGCGGCGATGACGCGCGCCTCCAGCCGCTTCGGGACGTCGTCGCCGAGGGTGTAGTACTCGCGCTCCTGCAGGACGCGCAGCAGCTTGACCTGCGACGCCTCGGCGAGATCGCCGATCTCGTCGAGAAACAGCGTCCCCCGGCCGGCGTTCTCGATCATGCCGCGGCGCGTGCCGCTGGCGCCGGTGAACGCGCCGGGACGATGGCCGAACAGGGTGTCGGAGAACATGGTGTCGTCGAGGCCGGCGACGTTGACGGCGACGAACGGACCGCGCCGTCCGCTGAGATCGTGGAGCGCGCGCGCGATCAGCTCTTTTCCCGTTCCGGTCTCTCCGGTGATCAGCGCCGGGTGCGAGCCGCGGGCGATGACTTCGAGGTAGGCGAAGACGCGGATCATCGAGGCGTCGGCGGTGATCAGGCCGGCGAAGGCGCGGGGCTGTTCGAGATCCTGTTCGAGCAGTTTCGAGCGCAGCCGCGCATTCTCGTCGCGGAGCTCGCGATGTTCGAGGGCGCGACGCACGACGGCCATCAGCTCGTCGGCGCCGACCGGCTTGAGGAGGTAGTCGTACGCGCCCGCTTTCATGCATTCGACGGCGATGCGCACGTCCTGTTCGGCGGTGACGACGATGACCGGGATCTCGGGATGGGACGAGGCGATGCGCTCGAGGAGCTCGCGCCCGCCGATGTGCGGCATCATGAGGTCGAGGAGGATGAGCGCGACCGGCTCTCCTTCCAGCAGCGGTTCGACGTTGCGGGAGTCGGCGCACATCAACACTTCGTCGAAGCCATTCGCGCGCAGCGTGCGCCGCACGCCGTTGAGGACCACTTCTTCGTCGTCGACGATCAGGATGGTTGCCATGCGTGTTCCTGCTCCGGAATCGACAGCACCGGAATGGAGAGAGTCGCGGTGGTGCCGCGTCCCGGCTCCGACTCGAACGTCAGCTCGCCCCCGTGCTCCTCCGCGATGCGGTCCGAGACCGCGAGGCCGAGGCCCGAGCCGCCCGTGGCGCGTTTGGTCGTGAAGAACGGATCCTTGATCTTGCGCAGGTCCTCCGGCGAGATGCCCTGGCCCTCGTCGGTGACGCGGACGAACACGTGGGCCGGCGTGCGGCCGGTCTCGATGACGATGGAGCAGTCGGCGCTTGCCAGCGCCTGGCAGGCGTTGATGATGAGGTTCACCAGGACCTGCTCGAGGCGGCCCTGGTTGCCGTGGACGTCCGGGAGATCCGGCGCGAGAACAGTCGAGAAGCGGCTGGTGGCCTTGCGGATGTGGTTGCCGAGCAGCCGCAGTGACGACTTGACGACGTCGTTCATCGAGACCGGCCGGCGCTCGCCGGGATGGTGATCGAGAGCGAAGCCGCGCAGCTCGGTGACGATGCCCCGGATGCGCTGCGCGGCCTGTTCGATGTCTTCGATCATCGCCTTGCCTTCGGCGCGCATCTCGTCCCACGGGATGTTCCCGATCCTGGTCTCGCCTTCGAGCGCGACATGGCGGTCGACGATCGGCACGATGCTCTTCCAGGCGTCGGCCAGGAGGGGGGCGTTGAGCATGATCGAGTGATTGGGATTGTTGATCTCATGGGCCACGCCGGAGACGAGGACGCCGAGGGAGATCATCTTGTCGGCGCGGGTCATCGCCTCGCGCTCGCGCTGTGCGGCCTGCTCGACCTGTCGTTGCTCGGTGACGTCCTGCACGATGCCGTAGACGCGGGCCACGTCCCCGGCCGCATTCCGCTCCGCGAATGACGCACCGCGCGCGATGATCGTGGTTCCGTCCTGATGCACCAGGATCGACTCGCGATCGGCGCTTTCGTGACGGTGCCCGTGCCGGGCCATCCATGCGAATCTCTCCCGGATGCGCGGCTGGAAATCTTCGCGGAAGCAAGCCACGACTTCTTCGACGGAGCCGAATCGCGCCTGGGCCTCGCCGGTAAAGATGCCCCAGAAGCCGGCGGAACCGAAGACCTGGTCGGTCGACACATCCCACTCATAGCTCCCGATGCGCGCCAGTACCTCCGCTTCTTCGAGGATCTGCTGGCGGTGCAGGAGATCGCGTTCGATGCGCCTGCGATCGGTCACGTCGAGAGTGATCGCGATCAGCCGGGGCTCGGCCAGCCAAGTGGGCAATCGCGCCAGGCGTTGCAGGAGGTCGATTCGCCGGCCGTCCGGTGCCCGGAGCGGCAGCTCGATGTCCGCCACGCGCGTATCGCCCAGAAACAGCGATGCGGCGGAGCGCACATACGCGACGGCGGCTTCGGTCGTGTAGCGCGCGGCCAGCCATTCGAACAGAGCTTGCGGAGTCGAGGCGCCGGCCAGGGCCAGCGCGGGGCCGTTCGCCGTCACGACTTTCGAGTGTTTCGCCAGCTCGAAGAAGAGCGCCGGATTCTCTTCGACCGCGGCGATCAACTTCTCGGGCGTGTCGAGGCCCAGCCGCAGCATCGCCGGCAGGGTTTCGCTGAAGTCGGTCTCCCACACCGCCACCGGCAACGCGCCGTAGAGGCGCCGGTAGTTCTGTTCGCTCCGGCGCAGCAAATCCTGCGATTCCCGCTCTTCCGTGATGTCGCGTCCCACGGCCTGGATCTCGACGAGGGTGCCGGTGGCGTCGAAGATCCCGCGGTCGGTCCAGCGATGCCAGCGCATCATGCCGCGGGCAGTGAAGACCCGATGCTCGTCGGTGGCCACCGGATGCTCCACCGTCAGCGTGGCGTACTTGTTCCTGACCAGCTCCTGCTCCTCCTCGGGGATGCACGGGAAAAAGGAAGTCCCGATCAGCTCCTCGGCGGTGGCCTCGCTGTAGCGGCAGTAGGCTTCGTTGACGAACGTGCGCGTGCCGTCGGGCAGGCATCGGACGATGAGCTCCGTCTGGTCTTCGACGACGCGCCGATAGCGTGTCTCGCTCTCGCGTAGCGCCCGCTCCATGGCCATTCGCTCGCCGACGTCTTCGATGAACCCGATTCCGCAGATCGGCTCGCCGTCTTTCGAGCGCACGATCGACGCGGTCACCTTGGTCGTGAGCGTCCGGCCGTCGCTGGCGATCCAGCGCCGGACCGTCTCGAGGCTGCTGACCTCTTCCTCACGCAATCGCCCGATGGACCGCTGCGCGTCCTCGGCCTCCTCGGGATGAACGAACGCGCCGAACGTCTGTCCGACAATGTCATCGCGGTGGCGCCCGAGCATCGCGCAGAAAGCGAGGTTCGCGTCGAGGATGGCGCCGTGCAGATCGGTCAGAACGACGCCGACGGGCGTGTGGCGGAAGACCTCCTCGAGCGCCTGCTCGTTGATATCAAGTGCCGCCGGCAGATGGATGTGCATGAATGGACTGTCACTCATTATCTCCCCGGGCCAGGCGGAGCAGCGTGACGCCGATCAGGTCGGCCGGGAGGACTTTCGCGGCCGCGCCGAGGTCGATTGCCGCTTTGGGCATGCCGAAGACGACGCTGCTCGCTTCGTCCTGCGCCATCGTCAGGGCGCCGGCCGTCCTCATTTCCAGCAGCCCCTGCGCGCCGTCGCGGCCCATGCCGGTCAGGAGAATCCCGGCGGCGGCGTCGCCGAGCATGCGCGCCGCGGAGGAGAAGAGCACGTCGACGCTGGGACGGTGGCGGTTGACGAGCGGGCCGTCGTGAAGGGCGATCCCGAGGGAATTCCGGCCGTTCCGGACGAGCGACATGTGCCGGTCGCCCGGGGCGATCAGCGCCGTGCCGGGACGAAGGACTTCGCCGGCCACGGCCTCGCGAACGGACATCGCCGAGGTCTCGTTGAGGCGGCGCGCGAAAGCGGCGGTGAACCGCTCCGGCATGTGCTGCACGATGACCATCGCCGGGGCGTCGGCCGGCATGGTGTCGAGCAGTTGCTTGAGGACTTCCGTGCCGCCGGTGGAGGCGCCGATGGCGATGACCCGCGGGATGCCGGCCGGACCGCCGTTTCCGAACGCCACCGGTGCGAGGGTGAGGCGCGGGTGCCGCTCCTCGGCGGTCATGCGCTGCGGCGCCTGCCGCGAAGCGGTCTGGCGGGACCGCGCCCGTCCGACCCGCGCCTGCGCCGCGGCGCGGACCGTGTCGATGAGGGCGATGGCGGAGTCGCTGAGCCCTTCTCCCATCCTGATCTTCGGCTTGAGGACGACATCGACGGCTCCGAGCTGCAGCGCGCGCATGGTCAGCTCGCTCGAAGAGTCGGCGAAGCTGGAGCAGACCACGACCGGGAGCGGTGTTTCGTCCATCACCTTGCGGAGAAACGTCAGGCCGTCCATGCGCGGCATCTCCAGGTCGAGGACGATGACGTCCGGGAGGCGGACATCCATCTTCGTCATGGCGATCAGCGGATCGGCGGCGGTCGTCACCACCATCGTCGACCCGAGGAGCGCCGTCATCACCTGGCGCACGACGGCGGAGTCGTCGATCACGAGCACGTTCAGCGCGGTCATCGGGCCATCCGCGAATAGACCGACGGCGCCATCGGGCGCAGCCGCAGGCCGGAGCTGAGCAGGCTCTCCGAATGCCCGAGGAACAGGTAGCCGGAGGGCCCGAGGCGGGCCAGGATGCGGGTCACCGCCTGGGTGCGCGAGGTGACGTCGAAGTAGATCAGGACGTTGCGGCAGAAGATCAGATCGAACGATCCGAGCTCCGGCAACTCCTCGTGCAGGTTGAGCCGCTGGAAGCGGATCGCGGCGCGCACGGCGTCGGTGGCCGACATGGTGCCTTTCTGCGACCGGACCCCGCGCAGCATGTAGGCCTTCAGGTAGTGCTCGGGGATCTCGGGGGCTTTCTCGATGGGCCACATCCCGGCCATGGCCTGCCGGAGTGCACGTCCGGAGATGTCGGTGGCCAGGACCTCGATGTCCCATCCTTCGAGATGGGCGAGCAGCGTCATGGCGATCGAATACGGCTCCTGTCCGGTCGAGCAGCCGGCGCTCCAGACCCTCACGCGCCGCGGCCGCGCGTGGTTTGCCGCCTCGGCGCACCAGCGCGGGAGGATCTGCTTCTCCAGATAGTCGAACTGCGACGGCTCGCGAAAGAAGCGGGTCTCGTTCGTGACCAGCCGGTCGAGCATCTCCAGGCGCTCCTGCGGCTCGCGCTCGACGAGCGCGAGGTACTGGCCGAAACGCATCATCCCGAGGGTGCGGATGCGGCGCGAGAGGCGGGCGGTCAGCAGCTCCCGCTTGTGATCGGAGATGTGGATCCCCGCCTCGCGATAGACGAGGTCGCGGAAGCCGCGGAATTCGCGGTCCGACATCGGCACGATCTCACTGGTGTGCATCGGTGCCCCCCGCGGCCTGGTCGCGCAGGGTCGGGAGCAGCGTTGCGGCATCCATGATGTCGGTGCTCGACAGGATGGCCGCGAGGTCGAGCAGCACGATCAGCCGCTCGTCGACGCGCACCAGTCCGGGAACGAAGTCGATGCCGAGGCCGAACGGCGGCGGCTCTTGGATGTCGGCCTGGGAGACGTCGACGACCCGGCTCACGGCGTCGACCATGACCGCGATCACGACCCGCTCGCCGTCGGCGTCCATCTCCACGATGATCAGGCAGGTGCGCCGGGAGACGGTGGTCGGCTCCATGCCGAGCCGGGCCGCCAGGTCGACGACCGGGACGACCGTGCCGCGCAGGTTCATGACGCCGCGCATCCACGCGGCCGTCATCGGGACCGGGGTGAGCGTCCGGTACTCGGCGATCTCACGCACGCGCAGGATCGAGATGCCATATTCGTCGTCGCCGATCAGGAACGTGAGCAACTGCTCGAGCGGTGCCTCGGTGGTCGTGCCGGCCGGCTGAGGCAGGAGCCTCTTTTCGGCCGGTGGATTCGCGGCGGCGTCTTTCGACGCCCGCCGCGGGGTGCGTTTGGTGCTCGTGGCGCGACGTGCCATCAGAACCTCTCGAAGTCGAACTGCGACAGCTCCGCGGCGGTGGGCCGGTATCCGGCGGTTGCAGCGAGATGCGCACCGTCGTCGTCATCCGAGTCTGCGAACGCGGGAGGATCGTCCTGGACGACCGTCCGCTTCGCGCCGAGGGTGAAGATCTCCATCCGCTGCCGGAGGGTCTTGGCCTGGCCGGCCAGCTCTTCCGCCGTCGCCGAGAGCTCCTCGGCGGCGGACGCGTTCTGCTGGGTGATCTGGTCGAGCAGGCTCATGGCCTGGTTGATCTGGGCCACGCCCGTCGACTGTTCGTTCGACGCGGCCGAGACTTCCTGCACGAGCTCCGCGGTCTTGTGAATCGAGGGGACGAGCTGGGTGAGCGACGTGGCCGAGCGTTCGGCGATGCGGACGCTCGATCCCGCCAGTCCGCCGATCTCCTTCGCCGCGCTCTGGCTGCGCTCCGCCAGCTTGCGCACTTCGCTGGCGACGACGGCGAAGCCGCGTCCGTGCTCGCCGGCGCGGGCGGCCTCGATGGCGGCGTTCAGCGCCAGGAGGTTGGTCTGGTAGGCGATGTCTTCGACGATGCTGATCTTCTCGGCGATCGCGGCCATCGCTTCCCTGGTCTCGCCGACGGCCCGTCCGCTGAGCTCCGCATCGCGGGCGCCCTGGATGGCCATGTCGCGCATCTCCTGGCTGTTGGCGGCGTTCTGGGTGATCGAGGCGGTCATCTGTTCGAGGCTGGCCGTGGCCTGCTCGACCGAGGCGCTCTGGCTGCTGGTGCCGCGCGACAGGCTCTGCGCGGTCGACGAGACCTGCGTCGACGCGGTGGACAGCGTCGCCACGCCGGAGCGCACGTCGCCGATCATCTGGGCGAGGTTGCGGGTCATCTTGCGCAGCGCCAGCGCCAGCGTGTCGTCCTTCGACTTCGGCTTGATCGTCGAGGTGAGGTCGCCCGCGGCGATGGAGTCGGCGATGCCGGTCATCTCCTGGAGGTACGCCACCATGTCGCGGAACGAACGGCCGAGGGTGTCGTTCTCCGAGCGGGGAGCGACGGTCGCGCTGACGTCGCCGCGGGAGATGCGCTCGGCCGCGCCGGCCATCTCCTGGAAGTACTGCACCATCCGTTTCATCGACTGCAGCAGCCGCCCGATCTCGTCGTCGCGGGTGCCGTCGATCTCCGCCGCCAGGTTGCCGGCCGCGAGCTGATTGGCCACTTCCACCGCCTGATGGAGCGGCCGGGTGAGGCTGCGGATCAGCATCACCGAGACGCCGGCCAGCAGGAGCAGGCAGACGACGCTGATGACGATCACCAGCCACTGGGTGGAACGGTGCAGGGAGCGCACTTCGCTGAACGCCGTCTGGATGTTCTGCTTGCCCTTGCTGCGCGTGGTGTCGAGCGCGGTGGCGAGCTCGTTGTGGCGGCGGCGCATCTCTTCGAGCGACTCCGCGAAGCTCACCCCGGTCTCGCCGGTGATGAGCCGGACGGTCATGCCGCGCCCGAGGCCGTAGTAGGCGTTGAGCAGGCCGCGCAGACGCTCGACCTCCGCCGCGTCGACGGCCGGATTGGCGCTCTCTTTCTGCAGCCGCGCCAGGAACTTCTCCTTCAGCGCGTCGGCTTCCTGGATGCCCGCGGCGTCGTGCGCGGCCGCGGCGTCCTGCAGGGCGCGCTGGATCGAGGTGAGGATCTCGTGCAGGTCGTGATGCATCTCGGTGGCCGGGAAGTAGCCCACCTCGATCATCGTGCTGAAGGACTCGGTGCGCGAGACGGCGAAGACGGTCGTGCCGAGGATCAGCACGAGCGCCAATGCGGCGATGGCCGGCATCATGAGGACCCGATGGACGAACTTCAGTTTACGAAACATGACCGCTCCTGATTGCTGCGTGTTGAGTTACGGAAAAGAGAGCTGCGCTGGTCGATCTCGACCTGCAGCAGACCGGGGACGTCGACGATGAATGCGATCCTGCCGTTCGGGAGGATCGCCGAGCCGGAGAGACCGGGGATGCCGCGCAGGGACTTCGGAAGCGGCTTGACGACGGTGTGGCATTCGCCGTGGAGGTCGTCGACGACGAGCGCCGCGCGCCCGCGGGCGTAGCGAACCACCACGACGTTCTCGCGCTCCGCTTCCCCGCCGCCGGGCGTGAACCGCCCGCGCAGGCGGATGAACGGAATGCTCTCGCCGCGGTGAGTGAGCACGCCGGTCGCGCCCACGCCGGCTTCTTCCCGTTCCACCGTGCCGGCCGGGAGATGGAGCGCCTCGACGACGGCTTCCATCGGGATCACGAACGTCTCGCCGCCGACGCCCACGCCGAGGCCGTCGACGATGGCGAGGGTGAGGGGGAGCCGCACGCGGAAGGTCGTGCCGCGTCCCGGCTCGCTCTCGACGCTCACCGATCCGTGGATCGCGTCGATGTTGCGCCGCACGACGTCGAGGCCGACCCCCCGCCCGGAGAGGTCCGTCACGGCGTCCGCGGTGGAGAACCCGGGATGGAAGATCAGCTCCGCGGCCTGCGCGGCGGTGAGGGTCTCTGTTTCGCTCACTAAGCCGCGCTCGCGAGCCCGGCGGATGACGCGGTCGTAGTCGATGCCGCCGCCGTCGTCGGCGAGCTCGATGACGATCGAGCCGGCCTCACGGAAGCTGCGCAGGATGAGCGTCCCGGCGGCAGGCTTGCCCGCCGCGCGGCGCGCCGCGGGCTTTTCGATGCCGTGACCGACGCTGTTGCGGATCATGTGGACGAGCGGGTCGCGCAGGTGCTCGATCACGGTCATGTCGACTTCGACGTCGACGCCTTCGATGCGCAGCTCCGCTTCTTTGCCGAGCGAGCGGGCGGTGTCGCGCACGATCCGCTGGAACTGCCGGAACGTCGGACCCACCGGCACCATGCGAAGCTTCATCACCAGCTCCTGCATCTCGAGGTGGAGATGGTCGGCGTCGCGCTGCGCTTCGAGCGCGATCCGGCTGGTGACGGTGGGGTCGCCGAGCATTTCGCTGAGGCGGCCGCGGGCGATGCCGATCTCGCCGCTCAGGTCGAGCAGGCGGTCGAGCTTCGCCAGGTCGATGCGCAGCGTGCGCGAGACGCGCTCCGGCGTCGCCGGCCCTGCTGCCTGCGCGGCGTCGTGCGCCGGGACGTGCAGCGGGTCGGCGCGGCGCAGGTGCTCGATGAGCTCCAGCTCGGCCGCGGAGAGTGCGCGGGTGCGGTCGGATTCGAACAGCAGGCCGCGCAGCACGTCGACCGATTCGAGGAGCAGCGTGATGATGCCGTTCGAGACGACGGTCTGCCCGGCGCGCAACCGGTCGAGCAGGTCTTCCATGGCGTGCGCGATCCGGGTCATGGCGTCGAACTCGAAGATCCCGGAGTTGCCTTTGATCGTGTGGACCGCGCGGAATACCAACGCGAGGGAGTCGGCGTGCTCGGGGGTGCGCTCGAGCACGAGCAACGCTTCCTCCGCCGCCGTCAGCCCTTCGTCGGACTCGGCGATGAATGCCTCGAGGAGGGCGGCCATCGATTGGTTGTCGAGCACGGTCTCTCTCCCTACAGCTTCCGAATGAGCGTCGTGCCGTCGGTGGTGCGGAACGTGAGCTTCCGTCCCTGCCGCCCTTCGACGTCGTGACGAAGGACCGTGATGCCGTTGCGCTCCAGGAAGTCGAAGGCCTCGGCGACGTTCCGGCTGCCCAGCAGCGGCCCTTCGCCATCGCCCGGCATCACCGAGGCGCCGCCGAACACGCAGGCCAGCAGCGTCTCTCCCCGCGCACCGTTCTCCAGCACCCGGTCGAGCAGCATCGGCAGCGCGTGATTGCCGTACCGCGCCGAGGGGGCGGCTCCGCCGTGCGGGAGGATGAAGTGATTGATCCCGCCGACCGCGGTCAGCGGATCCCACAGGCAAACGGACACGCACGAGCCGAGGACGGTCGTGATTGCGGCGGCAAAGGGCTCTGTCCAGAGGCCGCCTGGATGGAGATACACCTTGCGCTCGGGCATGGAACGGTTCTCCGTGGCCGCCGGTGGAACGGCGTGCGCTTTCATCGGTGCGACTCCTCGAGCTGCTGCCGGGCGGAGACCTGCGCGTGGAGCGCGGTGCAATAGAGGGCGATGCCGGCCTGGCTGGCCAGCAGGCCGAGGAGTTCCTCGTCGAGGGCTTCCAGTCCGTCGTGTTTCTGGGGAAGGAGGCGGAAGATCGCGATCGCGCCGGTCACGCGGCCGTCGACCTGCAACGGAACGCAGGCCGCCATGCCGACGCCGCGGCTCTGGTCGCCGTTCGAAACGAACTGCACACCGGTGGCCGCGACCTGTCCGATGATCCCGTCCCCGAACGAGACTTCCCGAAAGACCTGCGGCGGCTCGTCGAACCAGTCGATCATCCGCAGGCGATCCTCTCCTTCGCGCTCGAAGATCGCGAAGTCTTCGGAGCCGATCAGGTTGATCACGATCTCCTTGATGGCTCCCAGGACCTGCCGGCGATCGAGGCTGCCGTGCAACTGGTAGCCGGCGACGTAGAGGTTCGCGAGGTTCGTGTTCTGGGTCTCGATCTCGACGAAACGGCCCGCCACCGACTCGTTCTCGCGCTGTACCTCGGAGAGGCGCCGCAGCAGGGTGTTGTGCTCGTCGACGCGCTGGGCAAGCTCCTCGCGGACGTTCATGAGCTGCTCCTGCAGGCGGATCTTCTCCACCTGCATGCGGGAGCGGTCGGATTCGAGCGCGGCCACCATGATCCGGAGCCGCCCGTTCTGGTCCTTCACTTCCGCGATGGCGCGGTGGGTGTCCTCGCGGATCTTCTGGACGTAGTTGCCGCCGGGATTCTCGTTGCGGGCGGTCATTCGGCACCCCCAGCGGCGAGATAGCTGCGGACCTTGGTGAGCAGCTCGGCGCCGTTGATCGGCTTGGTGATGTAGTCGCTGCAACCGCTCTCGAACCCGGACTCGACGTTCTGTTCCTCACCCTTCGTCGTGACCATGATGATCGGCACGTTCTTCGTCGCCTCCTGCTGCCGGATCCGGCGGCAGGCCTCGAAGCCGTTCATCTCGGGCATGATCACGTCGAGCAGGATCAGGTCGGGCTTCTCGATGGCGGCGGTGGCCACCGCCTCCCGGCCGTTGCTCGCCGTGACGATCTGGTACGACTGACCGCGGAGCACCATCTGCTCCATCATCAGAGTCGTCGCGGAATCGTCGACGAGCAGGATTTTCTTTCGCCTCATGTCTTCTCCTTCGGCAGCCCACTAGAACAAGGGGCGGGCCACGGAGGGGTTGAGGGGGAAGTGATTGAAAAGGCGGGAGATGCGGGTTTTTGGTGGATTGCGAAAGGGCGCAGGTTCACGAGTTCTCGGGAGGGGGCTCGCGAGATTCCGGAGAACTCTTGCGATTGCCCGGAAGGGCGGCAACAAGACGCCATACCTCTGCTGCCGTAGGCAGCAAAAGATCTGTAGACCCGGCCTTCAGGCCGGGTAAAGCGTGGATCGATGGTCGAGCCCGCGCAGCGGGCGACAGTCAAGAAATGTGCGGATGGTCTTTCTGTCGCCCGCTACGCGGGCTCGCCTGGAGGACGCTGGTTGTACCCGGCCTGAAAGGCCGGGCCTACAGATCTTTCGCCGCTTTCGGCGACTGATGATCCGCCGCGGCTGGCATACTCTTGTGCCCGATGATCGTACTGCTGGAGCTGGTCCTGGAACTGCTCGTGGAGCTGTTCGGCGAGACGCTGATCGACGTCGCCGTGCACCGCTTCGGCGGGGGAGAGACGGGCCGGACCACCGCACGGATCATCCTTTTCGCACTCCTCGGCGCGGCCATCGGCGCCGCCTCGCTCTTCCTCTTTCCGGCGCACTTCATCCGCACCGCCGGTCTCCGGATCACCTCCGTCCTCCTCACCCCCATCCTCGCCGGCGCCGCCTTCGCCTGGATCGGCGGACGGCGGGAGCGCAAGGGCAAGCCGGTCAGCAGCCTCGAAGCGTTCTGGCCGGCCTATGCGTTCGCGCTGGCGATGGCGGTGGTGCGGTATTACGGGGCGGAGTAGAAGTTCGCGCGGCGTGATGAGGGTTATACGCCCTTACGGCGAGACGCCGTCCGCCGGCGGGACGCCGCCGGACCAGCCGACGCGACGTCGGCGCTCCGGCGCATGACCGCGGTCCCCGCGAATTGACCGTGCGTGGATCGAAGCGACGTGGCTCCGGTCATCGTAAACCATGCGTCCGCGCGTGGAGCGCCCGCGTCGCGCGGGCTGGACCGGCGGCGTCCCGCCGGCGGACGGCGTCTCGCCGTAAGGGGAGTGACAACCAACTCCTACTACCCCTCCTCCTCCTCCTTCTTCTTCGGAGGCCTCGGCGGCGGCGGGTGGCCGAAGTCTTTGATGTAGGCGGCGCGCATGGCTTCGACGTGGGGGATGAGGTCGGCGTGCTCGGGGTCCTCAATGAGCTCGACGGCGGTGTAGTAGACCTCCATCGCGTTTTCCATCAGCTTCGCGTTCTGTTCGTCGAGGGTCTCGCTGAGATCGTCGGCCAGGGCCTGGAGGCCGTCGGCGACCGCCATCAGCTCGAACTCTTCTTCCGAGAGGGCGTCGTAGCGGCCGTCGAGCGCCTTCGGGTCGGGCTTCCGCGGCGGCTTGTCCTTGAGGATGGGGATCTCGGACCGCATCCGGGCGAGCTCGGACAGGATCTTCTCCGCGTCCACCTTCGGTAGCGGGCGGGCCTTTTTCGCGGCGGCGGCCTTCTTCGAGAGACCGAAATCGTATTTCGGGGCCGGCTTGCTCTTTTTCATCGTGATCCTCGCAACCTCACTAAAGTACTACTCCTGCGGCGAATCGGCGACCGTCGCGTCGCGTCTTCACCGCGCTGCCGACTTCTTCTCACGCACCCGTGCAATCACTGGCAACAGGTCTTTCCGCACTTGCTCCCAGACGAGGGACCGCGGCGAGACCTCGGCGACGCTCTTGAACTTCGGCGCCAGCCGCTGCAGTTTGCCGAGGAACGGGTCTTCGTCGCTCGCGCAGGGCTCGAGCTTGACGGTGACGATCTCCACCTCGCCGGCCGCATGGCGTTCCTTTGCGCGCTGCAGCTCGATGTCCCGGATGTAGGGTCGTACGAGCGAGGCCTGGCTGGCGATGAAAAGGAAGATGTCCGCTTCCTCCACCCGCTGCCGGATCTGCCGGTCCCATTCCTGGCCTGCGATCAAGCGTTGGTCGGTCCAGGAGGCCAGACCGTGTTGGAGCTCGAGGACGCCGAGGATGGCGTCCAGGCGTTTGAGCTGGCGTTCGTTCTCATGGGCGTAGCTGACGAACAGGCGCACCGGAACGGGGGCCGTCTCCGGCTCGCGGTCGATGGCCCGCGCCTCGGGCGGAACGAGCTTGTCGAGCTCCCTCGACACGTGGATCTCGGCGGTCCCTTCCGGCAGCACGGGTAGTTTCTGGGTCGGCCGCTCCGGTGCCTCGATCTCGCGGAGGGCCTTGACGCCGATCCACTGCTCCGCGCTCCCGGTCAGCTCGAGATCCTCCACCGGCTGCATCTTCATCTCCACATGCAGCGCCTGCAGCTCACGCCGGACCATCGCGGCCAGGACCCGGCGGGTCTCTTCGTCGCCGCCGAGGACGAAGACGTGCAGCTCCTGCCGGTCGGGCTCCTCGCGAATCAGCGCCTGCGCTTTGGCATGCCGCAGGACGACGCCGTGCCGCCAGTGGGGAGCGTCTTCACTCAGCTCGTGCGTCCGGACGATGAAGCGGGGGAGCAGGCCCGGTGGCAGGATCTCGTAGCGGTAACGCAGCCGCACCTCCGCCTGCTCCCAGTTCTCTTTCATTTCGGGCTCGAACTCGGGGAGGCGTTCCGGGACGAGATAGCGGGTCGGCTTCCCATCCTCCTCCTCCCGCGTGTAGCAAAGCTGGAACGCGCGCATCAGCTCGAGGATAAAGCGGTGGCTCTCCTTCGGATAATCGTTAGCGTCGATGACCTTCTCGGCCTCAGCCTCCGCCAGCACGCGCGGCATGTCTGCGACGGTCAGTTGCCCGTCGTTGGCCGCGACCGACGGTGCGCGAATCACGGCATAGACGCCGCCCGTGACCCAACTCGGGTTGAGCACCCGCGTATCGTGCAGCTTGGGGTCCTTGCCGAAGTAGAGGGCCAGGCCGAGAGCGTGGAGGATTCCGGCCAGGTCGGCCTGTGCATCGGACCGCTCTTCGCCATGGTTGCTGCACAACTCCGTGTACTGATCGTAGGTGAGGAAGTTGCCGTGCATCCCGCCGACGGCATCCTTGATCGCGCGCCACCGTTTCGGGAACGGGAGCCAGACGTCCGGCATCTGCTCGACCGTGCTCACGATCGTCTCGCGCAACTCATTGACGCCGTCACCATGAAGCGCGTCGACCGGCATGAATGCGACGATGAACGGGAACTTCCGGCGCAGCTTCACTTCGTCGACGCGCCAGGGCCGGCCGCGGCTCCAGTTCAGGACGACGATCGCCGGCGAGCCGTTTCCCTGCGCCTCGATGAGCTTGAGCCAGTATTCGGCGTCCTTCTGCGCGGACCCGGTTCGCGGCTCCAGTACCAACAGGTACAGGCTACGCTCGGTGAGGAAGAACTGGTGCGTGGAGTGGAGGATCTCCTGCCCGCCGAAATCCCACGCTCGCGTTCGGACTTCGCCGCCGGGACACGACAGGGCGAGCTCGCGAATGGCGATGGAGTGGGTCTCGGATTCCCGCGGGTCAGGCGGCTCGTTTGCCAGGCGCTTCACCACCGTCGTTTTGCCGGCCTTGCCGCGGCCGACGAGGAGTAATTTCAGTTCGCGCAGAGGGCGGCTATTTTCGGTGCGCGATTCGAGGTAGTAGCGTAGGACTTCTACGGGGCGACGCGTGAGGAGACTTTCCGGCAGCCCCAGGGCTGGATTGCGGCCAACCCACAGTGTCTGTAATGACAGACCTTGCAGCGTCTCCGGTAGAGACTCAAGAAGGTTGTTAGACAAATAAAGATCTAGGAGTTTTGTCAAACGGCCAATTGTGTCCGGCAGGGAACGTAGACGATTATCTGCGAGGTCGAGCACCGTCAGCGTGGTTAACTCGCCGAACCACTCGGGGATCTCGCTGATCTTGTTCTGGCCGAGGTCCAGAATGCGAAGATTCCGAATAGTTCGAATGCTCTCCGGAACCTTTTCCAGCCCAAGTTCGTTCAGCCTCAGCGTATCGGAGGAGTACGTGCCGACACCGGTTTTGTACTCCGCGATCATGCGTTCCGCCAGTTCCGCGGGTGTCCTGAACGCGTTTCGCTTCCCTCTCTCCACTGCCTCCCTACTCCCCGGCCTTCTTCTCAGGCCTCGCCGGCGGCGGATGCCCGTACTGCACGCCGAAGGCGAACTTGTCGAACTTCAAGGGCATGTTCTTCTTCATCTCGAATCTCGCGATCGGCCGTCTGGGAACTGCTCTACGGTACTACCAACACCGGCGACAGCCGAGAGGCATGATGGGAGCCCGCGATGGGAGCGACGGTGTCCGCGCAGGCTTGTCCGGCGCGGCGTCTCGCCGCCAGGGAACGGACCGCCGGCCCGTCCCGCCGGCCGGTCCGCCGACGTCGCGTCGGCAGGCACTCGCGATGCGTGTCGTATTCGACGGTTGGGTGGTGGAGCCGCGCCGTAGGCGAGCTCCTGCCAAGAGCCGGCCCACGAGGACGTGGGCGGACCGGCCGGCGAGGACGGCCGGCGGTCCGTTTGCGGCGCGCCGGAGGCGCGCCAATCGCCCCGGAGGCATGTCGTGGGGTCAGAGCTTCGCTCTTCGTTCCTGAGCAAAGCAAAGCTCTGACCCCAAGAGCGAGCCCGGCGCTGAAGATCAGAGCCGGGAGGCAAGAAACGAGTCGCGCGCGGCAAGATTGTTGTCTCGGGCGACAAGATTCTTGTCTCGCGAAGCGTCATTCTTGTGTCGCGGCTCTGAAAACCAGAGCCGGGAAGCATCAAACGAGTCTCGGGCGCCAGGATTCTTGTCTCGCGAGGCAACATTCTTGTGTTGCGGCTCTGAGAATCAGAGCCGGGAGGCAAGGAACGAGTCTCGCGAGGCAAGATTGTTGTCTCGGGCGCCAAGATTCTTCGCTCGCGAGGCAACATTCTTGTCTCGCGGCTCTGAAACTCAGAGCCGGGAGGTAAGAAAAGAGTCTCGGGCGCCAAGATTCTTGCCTCGCGACGCAACATTCTTGTGTCGCGGCTCTGAAAGTCAGAGCCGGGAAGCAAGAAGCGAGTCTCGCGCGACTGGATTGTTGCCTCGGGCGCCAAGATTCTTGCCTCGCGAGGCAACATTCTTGTGTCGCGGCTCTGAGAGTCAGAGCCGGGAAGCAACAAACGAGTCTCGGGTGACAAGATTCTTGCCTCGCGAGGCAACATTCTTATCTCCCGGCTCTGAAAGTCAGAGCCGGGAAGCGAGGATCATGTCTCTCGCGACGAGATCGACTTGGGCTGGATCGGCTTTACGTTCCGGCGCACGCGGAGGGAGGTTTGGAACCCTCCCCCTCGTAATACACATCCGCCTCCACCCGCTGCTGCCACTCCGGCCAGGTCTCGACGGTGCTTTGCGCCTCCTCGAGGACTGTCCAGAAGTCGATGGGCGGCGGAACGTCCTCGGCCATGAAGAGATTATCGCTCAAATGTTTAGCGGCTCATAATCCTCTTCAATGGGTAGAGCGGGGGGCACCGGGGGATGCGGCCTCTAGTGTGGTGTCTCACAAATAGCTATGCGTTCTTCAGCACGCTGGAGGCCCGCTTGCTTCGCCGCCGCCCCTCAACGATGACACCGCATCGCCTGCGTCGCGGCGGCTCGCCATCGAGCCTCCGTCGCGCCGAATAACGTATAGCTATTTGCGAGACACCACACTCGGGTAGGGATTCGGCGGCCCGGATCACTCCTTCGGGAGAGGAGAGAGCATGCTCGGTACGACCTTCAGCCCCGCGGGACTCACCATTACGATCACCCCCACCGCCGATCTGATCGCGCAGGAGTCCACCATCGAGGCGGCGATGGTGGCGCAGATTGCTCCCGGTACGAGCTATTCGCCGCAGAACGGACCTTCCGCGGGGACGCCTCTGAATGCCGCCTCGTGGGCTTACTACTGGGTCAGCTCCGACGGCACGGAGTCGGACTGGGCGGCCGTCGCGGGGACGAGCGTGCCGTCGTTCACGTCGTTCACGGCGGCGACGGCGCAGAGCGTGATGCTGCCGGATACGCAGGTCGTCTCGGGCCGGGTCTACTTCGGGATGCCGTCGTTGCCGGTGATCGCGGTGGCGAGCAGCGTCCCGCAGTCGGTGCTCTCGACCTCCGACTCGGGCGTGTACGACTTCGTCGAGTTCTCCTACGTGGCGGACGCGGTGACGTATGCCGACACGACGATGATCGACCAGTTCGGAATCCCGATGCAGATCGAGCTGGTGCCGCTCTCGTCGTCGACGCCGGCACCGCCGGCCGCCGGGGTGTACCTCGACCGGACCGGCGTGATCAGCCAGTTCCAGACCAACGTCGTGGCGGCATTTCAAACCGGCCTGCAGAATATCTGCGGACAGCCGGTGGCGCCGCCGCCGCTGCGGATACTCTCGCCGAATGACGTGCTGGTGTACAGCTGCGTCCAGGGCGTGACCGCCTCGGTTCCGGCCGGAGGCGGCTCCTCCACCCTGGCGGCCGGCACCTATGCGTATGCCGTCTCGGCGGTCGACGCGAACGGCAACGAAGGCTACGTGCAGGCCACGCTGGCGCCGATCACGATCGCGGCCAATCAGCAGGTCACGATCGGATGGGCCCCCCTGGCGAGCCAGCCGTACGGCGGCGCCGGGATCGCGAGCTTCAACGTCTATCGATACGACTCCACGGCCGGGACGTGGACGCTGCTGAACTTCTCGCCGCCGCTCACTTCCAGCTCGACGGCGGCGCAGGACACCGGCCAGGCCGGCACGGTGCAGACGCCGAACTTCAATCCGCTGGCGAGCTGGTTCGACGGCGCGATCGGGAGTTTCTTCGACTACTACCAGTCCAACATCCTGATCCTCATCGTCCCCAACGTCTCCCCTTCCGGCAGCACCTGGCTTTACTCGTTCAACGGGAGCACCGTGCCGGCCTCGGGGAGTCCGCAGTCGCTGCAGTTCTCGTTCACCGGTGCGGCCGATCTGACGACCGGGGACTCGATTTCCTCCGCCGACCTGCCGTTCGCGGCAGGGACCCCGTTCAACGTCTATTACCCGTACTGGAGCTCGAATACCTACGGGACGAGCTCCGTGGCACCGCCGTCGTGGACGCCGTATCCGAATTCGCCCGCTTCGATGATGGTGTTCGCGGCGAACGGGGTCTGGGCGGACAACGTCAATCAGGTCTACGACAACCTTCCGTCGCAGGTGACGCCGCCCCCTGCTCTTCCCGCGCAATTGGTCGCGACCTCGCCGGCGGGAATCTGGTCGACGCTGCTCGGGACGCTGGAGAACATGGTGGTCTCGGCGCTCACTCGCGGCATCGGCGCTCCGCTCCAGGGTTCCCTGCCGATCGCTCCGGCGAGCTGGGCGAGCCAGCCGACGCAGACAGTGCCGACGCTCAGCTCCGGCACCAGCTCCCTCCAGGCGGGGACCACGTACTACTACGTCATCACGGCCATGAACGGCACCGGCAGCAGCGCCACCGAGAGTGCGCCGAGCCTGGAGATGACCGCGCAGCCGGTGGCCGGTTCGCTGGTGGTGAACGTGAACTGGAACCCGGTGCTGACCTGGCAGGCGACGTCGTTCAACATCTACCGGGGAACGGTATCGGGAGAGGAGAACATCCTCGTCCAGAACGTCACGAACGACGGGACCGTCGCGACATTGGCCGATACGGGACAGGGGACCTCGCAGAGTCCGTCGGTCAGCTACTTCCCCTCCGGCTCGGTCTTCAACAATTACGTGGCCTTCTTCCACCAGACGTCGATCAGTTACGGCGGCGGCGCGTACGCCAGCCCGTACGACGACCAGTCCGCGCAGTCGTCGACGATCGTCTGCGCCGCCTCGGGCCTGAACATCACCCTCGGACCGTGGTCGTGAGCGGGCTTCACCCGCTCATGATCTTCTTCAATTGGTAGAGTGCCTTGGCTTCGAGGTCGAGGTAGCTCAGGGGGAGCATTTCGACTTTCGGGGCGGAGGTTTTGGGGTCCCAGCGGATCCGTTCGCCGGAGAGTTTGGTCTTGCGGTCGCGGGGGATGCCGGTGCGGGTGGTGATGGAGAAGAGGTCGACGTAGCGATGCGGGCCGATGCCGAGGAAGGGCTCGAAGCGGATGGCGTTCGGGTTCGGGGCCGATGCGTCGTCGTAGGCGCGGATGGCGTCGCGGTGAAGCTCCAGGGCCCGGCTCTTCGGGTACGGCTCGATGTAGACCACGCGGCGGATGCCGGCGTTGACGATCAGCCGCGCGCATTGGTGGCAGGGGAAGGTGGTGGTGTAGAGGGTGGCGTCGCGGGGGCTGGTGCCGATGCGCGCGGCGGCCATGACGGCTTCCATTTCGGCGTGGGTGGTGCGGCCGAATTCGAGGAGGGTCATGACGCGCGATTTCTTGAAGACTTCGCGGGCGTCGTCGAGCTTCGGCCAGCCGGCATGTTCGGCCATCTCCAGCAGTTCGCCGATGATCTGGTCGGCATGGACGTTGACGGAGTCGCGGTCTTCGTGGATGTCGCGGCGGTCGTACGGATCGCCGGCGCGATAGAGGCCGCCGCCCGCCTTGGGGACGTCGTTCCAGCCGATGCCGAGGACCTCGCGGTGGGGGGAGACGAGGACCGCGCCGACCTGGCGTCCGAGGGCGCCGGAGGCGAGGGAAGTGGCGAAGGCCTGATACATGAACTGCTCGTCGGCCCACGGCGTCTCGCCGAGATCGCCGAGGACGAGGCGGGTGAAGCGGTCGATCTGGTCGAAGAGCGGCTTGGTGCTGTTCGGCGAGACGAAGAGGTCGCACAGCTGGAAGACGTCGCGCAGGCGCTGGCCGTACGGGTCGGACGACTCGTCTTCGTCGCGCCGGGCGAGCGCCTCGGCGCTGGCGAGGTGGTTGTCGAAGTTGGACGAGGAGGGGGTCTCGTTGTACGACCCGGCGATCCGGCGGGCCAGCGACTCGACGCGCGCCGGCCGGTTGACGTTCACGCCGACGAGGAAGAATCCGGGCCCGTAGATGCGGCGCAGGAGGTGGACTTCTTCCGGCCGTTTGAGGGAGCGGATGATGTACGCCCGTCTGCCGGGCTGTCCTCCGCGGCGTTTCCGGCGCCCCCGGACCTCGGCCAGTGCGGCCGTCGCGACGGCGGCGGGGTTGGAGACCAGCCGGCGGATGGCGTTACCGGCATCCATGTAGGAGGCGATACGCTGCTCTTCGGGAGTCTCGATCAGGCGAATCGGCGATTCGTCTACACGGAGGAGAGTACGCTTTGCGGCGATCTGGCGGATCAAGGCGGTGACACTGATCTCCTCGACCTCCCGGTATTCGCACTTCTTCAGGGAGTCGCCGAGGGTACGGCTGACTTCCTGCAGGTCGGCTCCGACCGGGCCGGCGAGGGCGAAGACGAGCTCGAGGTGCCGTTCCGCGGCGTCTTCCAAGGCGTTGTTCATGTCGTCGTCCCGCACGTTGCTCGGTTGACAGAGCGTAACAGAAGGACGTACAAGTACAAAAGAGGACTTACAAGGACAGGCAGGGAGCGTATGCTCCGGGAGGCCCGATGAACGTCATCGCCGTGGAACGCTGCCCGTGGTGCGGCAGCATGATCACCCACAAAAAGTTCGTCCAGATCCAGGCCGCCATCCGCGAAGAGGAGCAGAAGAAGCTTGCCGCGGCTGAGAAATCCTTCCGGGCCGCCCTTGAAAAAGAGGTCGCCGCGCAGCAGTTGAAGTTCCAGAAGGAGCGCCAGGCGCTCGATGCCGAGCGGGCGAAGCTGGGGAAACAGATCGAGGCGGCGAAGCAGGAGGCCGAGAAGCAGCGCAAGAAGGACATCGCCGAGGTCCGCCAGATCCTGCAGAAGGATCGCGAGACCGCCATCCTGAAGAAGGAGGCGGAGTTCGCCCGGGAGCGGGAGGCGCTGCAGAAGCGGATCGCCGAGATGAGCCGGCGGGTGAAGCGCGGCGGCGAGGTCGGGGAGGGGTCGGAGCTCGATCTCTTCGACGAGCTCCGCGGCGCCTTCCCGGAGGACCAGGTCACCCGCACGAAGGGGAAGGGTGTGGGCACGATCCTGCACGATGTGCGCTACAAGGGGCGTTCCGCAGGCAAGATCCTGCTCGATATCACACCCCGCGCAGCGTGGCAGCACGCGTTCGTGACCCGGTTGCGCGAGGAGCAGTCGGCCACCGGCACCGATCACGCGATCCTGTCCACCCCTGTCTTTCCGTCCGGCAAGCGGGAGCTGTTCGTCGATTCCGGGATCATCGTGGTCGCCCCGGCGCGGGTCCGGGCGATCGTGGAGGTGCTGCGGAAGGCGCTGATCTCGATGTACGTGGCGAAGCTGAGCGACGCGGAGCGGTCGGACAAGCTGAGCCGCCTGTTCCGCTTCATCACCTCGCCCGGCTTCAAGAAACGGCTGGCCGAGGCCTCCGACCTGGCAGGAGAGGCGCTGGAGATCGACGTGCAGGAGAAGCGGGCCCACGACAATGTCTGGAAGAAGCGCGGCACGGTCCTGACCCGCATCAAGCACGTGCTCCGCGAGATCGACACCGACGTCAGCGCGATCGTCGAGGCGCGGGAGGAGGGCGACCCCGAGGCGCCTCCCTCGCTGCGCGCTGCCGCTTACCGCATCACGGACAAAGAGCAATGAGCAACTTCGCGGAGCCGATCGGCAGTCCCGCCCCTCCCTGGCAGGAGCGCCGCCTCGGACGCACGATCCTGCGCACCTATCGCGACACCCGCGATCTGTACGACGTCGTCCCGAACGCGCGCCAGCCGCGCATGGGGCCGAAGGAGGATCTCGAGCTGCAGCGGCAGATCGAGGCGAACGAGGGGATCTTCGAGCCGCTGCTGGTCGAGCCGCACCCGGACCTGGAGGGGAAGTACCGGATCATCGACGGCGACCGCCGCTGGACGAACTCGAAGGTGCTGGTGGAGGTCCAGAAGAAGGAGGAGTACCGCCGCATCCCCCTCGAGATCACCGACCGGACGCTCACCGACGAGGAGCGCCTGCGGGTCTGGATCTACATCCATCGCCAGCGGAAGGAGTGGGACGCCAAGGAGAAGGAGATGGTGGCGTACGGCCTGGTCGACATCGTCGGCCGCGCCAGTGCCGCGAACATCCTCGGCGTGACGGTGCGGGAGCTCGACAAGCTGGTGGAGATCTACCAGCTCTCCGAGAAGCTGACCAACCTCCCCGAGCCCGGTTCCTCGATCACCTGGGCCCGCGAGATCAAGAACATCAACAAGTCCCTCCTGACCCCGACGATCCTCGACACGATCGTGCAGAAGGTGAACGAGAACGAGATCACCAACTCGAAGGACATCCGCAAACTGCGCATCGTCCTCCGCGACCCGGTCGCCAGGCAGAAGTTCGTCGAGGGGCAAAGCCTCGACGCGGTGCTGGATGCCGTGCTGCCGGTGGTGGAGGAGAAGAAGAAGGGTGGGCTTGCGGGGGAGATCGAGGAGCTGAACGAAGCGCTCCGCCGGCATCCGTGGACGAGCCTCATCGAGAACCGCGGGGATGAGAAGCTGCTGAAGCAGTTGGAAGAGGCGGAGAAGCTGGTGAAGGAGTTGCGGAAGGTGTTGGGGTAGGGACCGGGATTGAGGATTGAGGATTGAGGATTGAGGATTTGGCCGGTGGTTACCGGTGATCCCAGATCCTCAATGCTCTGACCCCGGCCGCCCTCGGAGGGCGCGGGATTCCATGTCCCTAATCCTCAATCCTCAATCCTCAATCCCCGTCACGCCACCCGAATCCACCGCATCAACTCCGGAATGGTCGGCCGCTTCCCGTAGGACAGAATCCCCAACCGGAAAATCTTCGCGGTGGCCCAGAGGAAGACCATGACCGTCACCGTGGAGACGACCAGCGTGGTCAATATCTGGGTGATCGGGGGGCCGGCAACCAGCGTGCGGACGAACATCGTCACCGGGCCGAAAACGGGGAGCATCGACAGGGTGACGAAGAACGGGGAGTCGGGGTTGGTGATGAGCGGGCCGAGGAGGAAGAGCGGGAGCATCATGATCATGCCGATGGGGCCGATGAGTTGCTGCGCTTCGCGGTCGGAATTGCACACCGAGCCGGCGACGGCGTAGACGCAGACGTTGGTCAGGTAGGCCAGCACGAAGAAGACGATGAAGTAGACGAAGGTGGAGATGCGGAGGTACTGGCTGACGTCTATGCCGGCCTGCGCCGCCGTTGCCGCGCCGAAGCCTGCCACGGCGCCGATCATCAGGAGCCAGACGCTGATCTGCGTCAAGCCGACCGCGGCGATGCCGAGGATCTTACCGGACAGGAGCTGCCGCGGCGTCATCGACGAGATCAGCACCTCGACCACCCGGTCGTTCTTCTCCTGGATGATGCCGCGCATCACTTCCATGCCATAGATGAACGACGGCATGGTCAGGAGGAAGCCGAAGATCAGGCCGAGGAAGAGGGTCGCCGAGCCGCCTTTCGTCTGTTCCCCTCCCTTGGAGACCTGCACCCCTTCGACGTCCGTATTGGTCACGAGCTTCTCGATCTCGGCCGCCGTCATGCCCCGCGCTTCGAGGCGCTGGCTGCGGATGCTGCGGTTGGCCATCCGGCCGAGCCGCTCCTGGGTCATGAAGTCGGCGGACGAGCGGCTGTAGTACTTCATCGGGTGCTTGTCGGACTCGAAGGCGTTCGCCGGGATGACGAACACGCCGTCCAGCCGCTGCGCGTCGTCTTCGGCACTGAGCCGGTCGAGATACGGCTTCGCGACGGCCTCGATGTCCTGCACGTTCGCCTGCGAAATGTATTGCAGCTCGAGCGACTGCGGCAGCTCGGCCTGCCGCGGGTTCATTTCCGGCGACGGAGTGGGCGTGGACTCGTCGGGACGCTCGAAAGCCGTCTTCAACTGGCCGGTACCGTCGATGATCACGATGTGCTTTTTCCCGAGGCCCCGCACCATGACCATGCTCGGGACGACGAACGCAGCGGCCATCAGGAAAGGCAGCAGGACGGTCATGATGATGAACATCTTCCTGCGCACTGCCTGCAGGTACTCGCGTTTCAGGACCGCGAAAAGCTTGTTCACGAGGCCACCTCCGCGGACAGCGTGTCCGCTCCGACTTTGCCGATGAAGATCTGCTCGAGCGACGGCGTGGCGAGCTCGAAGCGGCGGATGCGGATGCGGCCGAGCGACGCCTGCAGGATCGTCTGCGCGTCGCCCCCCTGTTCCAGGACGAGCTCGGCCGAGTTGTTCAGAACGGCCGACGTCGACACTCCCGGCAGTGCCGCCAGGAAGGAGCCGTCGCCGTCGAACTCGATGTGCAGGGTGTTGCTGCCGAACGAGTGGCGCACCTCGTCGAGATCGCCGGAGAGGACGACCTTGCCGCGATGGATGAGGACGATGTCGTCGGCCATCTTCTCCGCCTCGCCCATCTGGTGGGTCGACAGGAGGATGGTGCGTCCTTCCTCTTTGAGCTCGCGGAGGAGGTTGCGCACCAGGACGACATTCACCGGGTCGAGGCCGGAGAAGGGCTCGTCGAGGATGATCAGCTCCGGGTCGTGCAGCAGCGTGCCGATGAGCTGGACCTTCTGCTGATTGCCTTTCGAAAGCTCCTCGACCTTGGAATTGCTCTTGTCGCTCAGCTCGAAACGGCTCAGCCAGCGGTCGATCGAAGGCCGGATGTCCGCGGGCCGTTTTCCCTTGATCTCCGCCAGAAACAGGAGATGCTCGACGACTCTCATCTGTTTATAGAGGCCGCGCTCCTCGGGGAGGTAGCCGATGCGGTCTCGAAAGGAGCCGGGCTCGCCAGCGCCCGACCATACGATCGTGCCGGAATCAGGCATGAAGATGCCGGTGATCATCCGAATGGTGGTGGTCTTCCCGGCGCCGTTCCGGCCGAGGAGTCCGGTGATCGTGCCGCGGCGCACGGAGAAGGAGATGTGATCGACGGCTCGTATCGAGCCAAACGTTTTCGAGACGTCCTGAACTGTCAAGACTTCCTGCATGGGCGGACACTATGCGGGGATGCGGACGCGAGTCAACGCAGCGGGCGTCGTTCCCCCATATACATTCGCGCCCGAACCGCGTATGGTGGGTTCACGGCGCGGAACCTTCCTCGCTCTTCAGTCCGTCTGAACTAAGTCAGATCCTCTGGACTCACCCCTCTTAGCCTCCATTCTCTCGAAGCGCTGCATCGGCGAAACCTCCATCCGGAGTGTGTGCCGGTCGCGGCGGCGGCGACAGAACCGCCGGCATGGCCGGCAGGAGCCTCTATGAAACTGTATGTAGGAAATCTCTCCAAGCAGGTCACCGATTCGCAGCTCAACGACTTGGCGGTGCCGTACGGCAAGCTGCTGTCGGCGAATGTCGCCACCGAGCGTTCGAGCGGCGAGTCGAAGGGCTTCGGCTTCGTCGAGTACAGCACGGCCGAAGAAGGCCAGGCTGCGATCACGGGCCTCGACGGCCGCGACGTCAACGGCCAGGCGCTGAAGGTCAACGAAGCGCGCCCGCGCAAAGACGCGCCCGCGCAGCGCTGATCGCACCAATCCGTACGGGAGGACGATCCACGCGGTCGTCCTCCTTCTTTTCGAGTAACAGGGGGAGCACTCATGAGCGCCACGGCAGAAGTAATGAAAGTCACTGTAATCGACCGCGGCCGCACCACTCTCCTCGACCGCCTCCGCGAGCGCCTCGACCGCGCCGCCGGTCTCCGCTGCGACGACCACGGCCAGCCGGTCGTCGCCGTCTCGATCCACGCCCGCGAAAACGGCTGGTTCGACTCGACGTTCGTCACCTGCTGCGAAGTTCTCGAGCGGCAGGCCTCGGCGATCGTCAAAGAACGCTGTTAGAGTCAGTTGTCGGTTGTCTGCCAGTCCTCGCGCGGGCGTTGCAGTTTCGCGAGTGCCGCCCAGGCGAGAAATGACAGACAACTGACAACCGATCACTGACAACAGCTAGACTCCTCCGGTCTCCCTATGACCGAGAACCGCGAGCGCGACCGCCTTGCGACCGACGTTTCCCTCTGGCGCAACTGGGGGCCTTATCTGGCTGACCGGGCGTGGGGGACGGTGCGGGAGGATTACAGTGCGGACTCCGATCCGTGGAAGCACTTTCCGCACGACCATGCCCGCTCGCGCGCGTATCGGTGGGGGGAGGATGGGATCGGCGGGTTCTGCGACCGGTACCAGATCCTCTGCTGGGCCATGGCGTTCTGGAACGAGCGCGATCCGATTCTCAAAGAGCGCTACTTCGGATTGGTGCCCACCGAGGGGAACCATGGCGAAGACGTCAAAGAGTGCTACTTCTATGTCGACGCGCTGCCGAGCCATGCCTACCAGCGCATGCTTTACAAATATCCGCAGCGCGCGTATCCGTACGTCGAGCTGATCGAAGAGAACCGGCGACGCGGCGCGTCGGGGCCCGAGTACGAGCTGATCGACAGCGGGATCTTCGATGACGACCGCTATTTCGACATCGAGATCGAGATGGCCAAGGAAGATCCGGAATCGCTGGTCTTCCGCGTCACGGCGCACAACCGAGGGCCGGAGCGGGCGCCGGTCCATCTCATCCCGCACCTCTGGTTCCGCAACACCTGGGCGTGGAGCGGACGGACGGTGACTCCGCGCATCGAAGAGCGCGACGGCGCGTTGCTGGCGGATGACCGCCACGCTCCGCCGCTCGAAGGGCTGGTGCACGATACCCGCGTCGGCGCGCGCATTCTCGAAGTGCCGGGCGATGCGCGGCTGCTCTTCACGGACAACGAGACTCACGCCGAGCGGGTCTTCGGCTCGCCTTCCCGCAGTGCGTTCGTGAAGGACGCGTTTCACCGGGCGATCGTGAATGGGGAGGAGTCGGCGACGAATCCGGCGCGCACGGGAACGAAAGCCTGTGCGTGGCTGCGCTATGAGGTCGAACCGGGAGCGTCGGCGACGGTTCTGATGCGCCTGCGCCCCGGCGACGGGCGGGAGCACGCGACCGCGGAGGCGCTGCACGCGATCGTCGATACGCGCAGGGGAGAAGCGGACGCGTTCTACGAGGCCATCCATCCGCCGCGCGCAACTGCGGAGGAAAAGAACATCCAGCGCCAGGCCTTCGCCGGCATGTTGTGGACGCGGCAGAGCTACCTGTTCGACGTCGACGTCTGGCTCGATGGCGACGATCCGGCGCATCCGCCCCCCTCCACCCGCCACCTCGGCCGCAACAGCCGCTGGCGGCATCTCAACTCGATGCGCATCCTCTCCATGCCGGACAAGTGGGAGTACCCCTGGTTCGCGGCGTGGGACCTCGCCTTTCACTCCGTGACGTTCGCGCTGATCGACCCGGAGTTCGCGAAGGAGCAGCTCTGGCTGATGCTCTTCGAGCAGTTTCAGCACCCGAACGGCCAGATCGCGGCGTACGAATGGGAGTTCTCCGACCTCAACCCGC
Organism: Thermoanaerobaculia bacterium; assembly: GCA_035629865.1. Classification (GTDB taxonomy): domain Bacteria; phylum Acidobacteriota; class Thermoanaerobaculia; order Gp7-AA8; family Gp7-AA8; genus QHVT01. Next base: position 47,510 of record DASPHC010000034.1, read on the forward strand.
CGGTGCTGGCGTGGGCGGTCTGGCGGGTCTACAACATGGACCGCCTCCGCTCCGGCACCGCCGACGCGGCGTTCCTCGAGAAGTGCTTCCACAAGCTGCTGCTGAACTTCACCTGGTGGGTGAACAAGGTCGACCGCGAGGGGAACAACGTCTTCGAGGGCGGCTTTCTCGGCCTCGACAACGTCGCCGTCTTCGACCGCAGCAAGCCGCTCCCCGGCGGTGCGGTGCTCGAGCAGAGCGACGCCACCGGCTGGATGGGGATGTTCTCGCTGGCGATGATGCGCATCGCCCTCGAGCTGGCGAAGACGAACGCCACGTATGAAGGGCTGGCGACGAAGTTCTTCGAGCACTACGTCTACATCGGCGCGGCGATGAAGATGGTGCACGGCAACCGGACGCTCTGGGACGACACCGACGGCTTCTTCTACGACGTGCTGCGCTGGCCGGACGGCTCGATCGTGCCGTTCCGCGTCCGCTCGCTGGTCGGGCTCATCCCTCTGTACGCGGTGGAGCGGCTGGAGGAGAAGTGGATCGAGCCCTTCCCGGTCTTCCGCGCCAACCTGCAGTGGTTCCTGCAGTTCCGCCGCGACATCGTCGAGCACTGCGTCGCCACCGTCCGCCGCGGCGACGAGACGACGCACGTCCTGGCGGTGGTCGACCAGGAGCAGCTCCAGCACCTGCTCGCCCGCGTCGCCGACCCGGAGGAGTTCCTCTCTCCCTTCGGCATGCGCAGCCTGAGCCGCTTCCACGAGCACCACCCTTTCGTCCTGGATGGCGCCGCCGTCGGCTACGAGCCCGCCGAGACCGCGGGGTTCCTCAAAGGAGGCAACAGCAACTGGCGCGGCCCGGTCTGGTTCCCGACGACGTTCCTGATGATCGAGACGCTGCGCAAGCTGGAGAAGGCGTTTGGCGACGAGGTCCGCGTGACGGTCCCCAGACCTGCTTCCGATGATGTCGCCGCCGAGGACATGCCCTCCCGCGCCACCGAAGGCATCGGCGCCGGCGCCGGCGCCGCCCGCCGCGCTCGCGGCATGACCCTCTCCAACACCCCCCTGCCGCCGGCCCACAGCGTCGGCCTCTCCGGAGTAGCCGCCACCCTCGCCGAGCGCCTCATCTCCATCTTCATCCCCGACCCCGACGGCTACCGCCCCGTCTACGGCCCCCGCGGCACCCGCAAAGCCGAGCTTTTCGCCCATAACCCGCACTGGCAGAACCTCGTCCTCTTCCACGAGTACTTTCACGCGGATACGGGGGAAGGGTTGGGGGCGTCGCACCAGACGGGATGGACGGGACTGGTGGCGAATCTGATCGATGAGTGGCGGCGGTGACGCAACGGAGCGCCGGTCTTCGACCGGCCGGTCCGCCGGCCTTCGGCCGGCAGTCTCTCGCGAGGAATACACCTTCATGTGACTGCCGACCGAAGGTCGGCGGACCGGCCGACGGAACGTCGGCGCTCCAAAGCGCAACCAAACACAGAAAGGCTCCTCGGCCGCGGAGCCTTTCTGCGGGTGCAAGAACCTTCGATCAGCGCTCCGTGGAAGCGGCGGGGCGCCGGACCTCCAGCTCGAGGGTGCCTTCCGCCTGCCCTCCTTCACTTCCGCGGAACGTCACCTTCCGGCGGACCACACCACGGTCCATCTCATGAGAATCCAACTCCACCTCGATCGGACGCCGCACGCCGCGCTCGAACGTCGTTGCCTCGCCAGGCTTCCCGGCTCCGACACGCTCGCGGATGAAAATCCGTTCGCGCCCCTCGTTGTCCGGACCGCCCGAGCGCAGGTGAATGTGCGCGGGGATGCGATCCTCCCCTTCCCCGGCCTTCTCGACCGTCGCGCCGTTCGCGTCGAAGCGAAGGGCGAGGTTGAGCGCATGCAGCGACTCCAGCAGGACGATGTGCCCCGGGACGTTGTTCGCCTTGAGGTCGTACTTCGTCTCGCGCGCGGTGTCGTCGATCGCTCCCTCGGCGGCCGCGATCGAGATGCCGGTCTTGTTCGACACGGCGTGGAGGACGTCGTCGATCGAGGCGCCGGTCAGCTCCAGCGTCACGGTCTGGTCCAGCTTCTCCATCACCGCCTGCGCTTCCGGCGACAGCGGTTCTTTCATGAGCATCACGCGCTTCTGCGTGCCGGCGGTGGCGTCGGTCAGGGAGATCACGGCGATGGTGAGGACGAGCGCCATCCAGAGGGCGCGCTTCGATTCGCTGCGGAACGTGGCAATCATTTGAATTCTCCTTTTCACATGGTGGTGGGCGGACGTCATTCCGACGAGACCGGGGACGGGCGGCGGCAGTCGCCACTGGTCGAGCATCCGCAGGAGCGTGCCGCCGTAGGCGCCGCGCTCCGAGGAGCCGAGATGCTCGAGCGCGAGGGCGTCGCAGGCGAGCTCCCGTTCCTCGGCGAGGCGCGAGACGGCAATCCGCACCAGCGGATTGAACCAGTGGAGGGCATGGACGACCGCGGCAATCCAGTTCACCAGGACGTCGAAACGGCGCAGATGAGCGAGCTCGTGGAGGAACACGAATCGGAGCTGCTCGACACTGAATGTCTGAGAAAAACCTTCGGGAAGGAGGAGCGTCGGACGGAGGACGCCGTACAGGGCGGGCGCCGGGATGGATGCACTGACCGCGAGCCTCACGCGGCGCCGGATCCCCATCTGCTCGCGGCACTCGTCGAGCAGACAGTTCATGTCATCCCGAGCGTCGAGCGAGGGATCTGGGTGGGCGGGGAGGCCATACTCTTCTGCTTCCGCCACCACACGCCGCGCCGCGCGACTCTGTGCGCCGATCCGGATGAACGCCACCAGCACTCCGGCCGCCCAGATCGCAATCACCGCCGCCCGCCACGGCAACGGCTCCGCAGCCGGCGGCGGTGCCGGCACCTTGACGTTGAACGGAACGCGCTTAAGGGCCCCCGAGCGCGCCGGCTCGAGCGCCGTCAACAGGTGCGGCTCCGTCCGCGGCGCAAGATTGAACAAGCTGAGCGGCGACGAAGGCGCAAACGGCAGGAGCAGCCGCACCAGTGCCACCAGCAACAGCGCGTGCGCCCATCGCGCCGGCATTCTCCCGCGCAGCACGTGTGTCAGCAGCAGCACCAGCGCCACCAGCAGCGAGCCTTTCCAGGTGGCCCGCACGAGCAGATCGGCCAGCAGATCGACGCCGCTCACGACTGGCGCTCCTTCTTCTTCCCCTTCTTCCCGTCTGCCTGGTCGTCCGTCTTGCCGTCCGTCTTTTCATCGAGAATCCGCCGCAGCTCGTCGATCTCGTCGGACGTGAGGCGCGTCGTGCGGACGAAATGGACGAGCATCGGCGCCGTCTCGCCGCCGAACACCCGCTCCAGGAACGTCGCACTCTCCTCCCGCACGTAACTCTGGCGCGGGATGGCGGGGGAGTAGACATAGCGATTGCCGTCCGTGCGATAGCCGAGGACGCCCTTGCGGACCAGACGGCCGAGGAGCGTCTTCACCGTCTTCGGATGCCACTGCGTCTTCTGGGTGAGCGCGTCCGACACCTCGCTGGCGGAGAGCGGCGCGCCCTCCCAGAGCACGTTCATCACTTCCCATTCCGCATCCGTGATCGGCGGCGTCTTCGCCATTCGCGTCTCCCTTCGACTACATCTGTAATCAGTATGGATTACGCTTGTAGTCAGTGCAAGGTTCCGCGAGAGTTGTTACAAGTTGGGGACCGGGAGACGGACCGTTATCATGAGCTGGTGATCAAGGTCCTCACCAGCGCCTGCCTTCTCGGAGAGCCGGTCCGTCCAAAAGCCCGCGACGTCCGGTCCCACCATCCCGTCCTCGCCGGCTGGATCGCGGAAGGGAGGATCGTCTCCGCCTGCCCCGAAGTCCTCGGCGGACTCGGCGTCCCCCGGCCGCCGGCGGAAATCGACCCCGCCACCGGCCGGGTGTTCACGAACGGTGGCGAAGACGTCACCGAGGCCTTCGAGCGCGGCGCCCGGATCGTCGGCGCCCTCTGCGCCGACCAGGGCATCCGCGTCGCCATCCTCAAAGCCAACAGCCCCTCGTGCGGCAGCCGGATCATCTACGACGGCACCTTCAGCGGCGCGAAGATCGCAGGCGACGGCGTCACCGCCGCGCTTCTGCGCAAGAACGGCGTCGCGATCTTCGACGAGAATCAGCTCGACGAAGCCGCCCGGTACGTCGCCTCGCTCGAAAGCTGACCGAGCCCCCGCTGATCGGACCCGAACGTTGAATGGTTGCACCGGTTTGGACGGTGTCTTCGTATGAACCTGTGACGGCATGAACAACCTGCGAACCGGCATCCTCGTCCTTGCCGCGATCGGCGTGCTCCTCTTCGCACCGCGTTCGTGCTCTCGTTCATCCGGCCGATGGCCGTCGAGTCTGTGGCGCAGGAGATCGTCCGGCGGCAGGTCGAGAAAGAGGTCGCCGAGAGGCTGTCGTCACTGGAAAACGCGAGGCTCGTGCGGCTTGCCTCCCGTGCGCTGGGCCGGAATCAGCTTGCCGAAGACCTTCCGCGCAAAGTGGCGGCGGTCGTGGCGGAGATGCAGGATCCCGGCTGCCCCTGCCGCAAAGTGCTCGCGAGCGCGGCGACGAAGTTCCTGACGCTGGAGACCGTCGCACGGTCCGGGATCCACGATCGGCTCGTGCATCTCATTCGCGCGAAGTACCTGCAGACCGCCGAAGCCCTGCTGCGCGAGGTCCGGATCTTCACCGGCGCCAACACCCTCGTCTTCCTGCTCCTCGTCGCCGTGACCATCCTGCGCCGCCGCGCCGGCCTTCACCTGATCCTGCCGGTCGTCGTCCTCACCGGCGCCGCAACGCTCGTCGCCTGCCTCTACATATTCGGCCAGAGCTGGCTCCACACGATCGTCTTCCACGACTACGTCGGCTTCGCCTACTTTGCCTACCTTGGCGTGGCTGCCGCCTTCCTCGCCGACATCGTCTTCAACCGCGGACAGATCTCGACCGCCGTCATCAACGTGGTGCTGAATGTCGCAGGCGCAACGATTCAGGCTGTGCCCTGCTGATCTCCCTTACGGCGGGACGCCGTCCGCCGGCGAGACGCCGCCGGGCCAGCCGACGCGACGTCGGCGCTCCCGGCGCGGACGGTCAGTTCGCGATGACCGTGTTCACGCCTCGCTCCGATCCGCGGAGGTATGGTTCACGATGACCGTGTTCCCGTCTCGCTTCGATCCGCGGACGCCCGGTTCAGGATGACGGTGGTCATGCGCCGGAGCGCCGACGTCGCGTCGGCTGGCCCGGCGGCGTCCCGCCGGCGAACGGCGTCTCGCCGTAAGAGGAGTGTCAGGCTGTTTCAGCGCGAGGACCCGCCGAGCGCGACCCGCTCCGAATAGTTCTCCTCTTTCGTTGACGCTTCGACTTCCACGGTCTCGAGGCCGACGGACCGCAGGCGAAAGTGCTGGCCGATGCGGTCGCCGGGGCGGGCGGTGACGATCTCGCCGTCGAGGGCGAAGGCAGCGACCGGATTGCGTTCGGGGCCGAACCGTCCGATGTAGCGGTATGGGAACCTCGGCCGCGACGGTGCGGGATTTTCCTGCACCGGCATCGGAACCGTGACTACCGCAACGACGGGCGGGGAGGAACGGAGCACGACCGGTTGCCTGGGCGCGACGTCGTGGGTGACGTATGCGAACAGGTTCCGCGAACCGTGGAGAGCGGCCGGGATCCGGAGCGGCTCAATCACTCCATCGGGCGGCTCCGCACTACTGGTCGACGAGACTGCGCGAACGGGTGATGCCTGAAGCTTTGGCGCGGTCTGCGGGTCGAACGGAATGCCGCGAACGAACCATCCGGAAGCGGCAGCGAGAGCTCCTACGAGCACGGTGAGTGAAGAGACACGCATGGCGAAATGCTCCTCTCGATCGAGACTCGCATGCGGCCGCATACGTCTTCGCTCGATAGGACGGAGCATCCTGCCGCGGGGTTTCGCGAGTGCCGCCCGGACTAAAAGTCCGGGCCCTGGAGTTTGGCCCTTTCGGGAGTAAGCAATCGGTCACTGCATAGCGTAGGCGATGGCCTGATCGAGGGAGAGGAGGGATTTCGAGCACTTCTTGTGTCGAGCGACTTGGTCTACGAAGTGGTCGAAATTCGGAAGAGATCCTGAAGGGGTACCGAGGTTGTGGGAGTGGTGAAGCTCGGCGAGCATCTGTCCGGTGGTGATGCGATTCTGTTGAGTGACGGATCGCGATCTCCACCTAGGAACGGTGAAGGCCGGCTGGGTGGCCTCGAAGCCGTGCGTCTGCGCGGAGGCGAGCAAGAGCATCGAATAGCTTGCCACGGCAAAGGCAGGAACGAGTTCGACGGAAAGTTCGGAGCGAACCTGGGCTTGGCCGACGCCGATGAGCTGCTTTTCGTCACGATGGTTGACCTCGATGTCCCAACGCCAGAAGTAGTCTTGAATGAGGGTTTGAAGCGGCAGAGCAGGATCGGTGCAGATCAGATAGGCGGGTTGGCGGTAAAGAAGGCGGCTCTGTTTAGTGAGCCGATACCCCAAGGGGCGGATGACGATCAGTCGCAGCAGTCGGTGGGGACCGGCTTTGCGCCATTGGATGGAAGTGATCGTTTTGTATTCGCAGTCGTGATACTTGCCGGAGGCCCAGACCCGGACTTTGCTCCACGGAATGCTCTCATCCTTGAGCAGCGCTTCGGGTGTGTGGGCGGGCTCGCCATAACTTCGGCGGCGGCCACGGCTGGGGTGCTGGGAAGGCGGATAAAAGAACTTGGCGTCTTTCCGAATGCGACCAATCAGAGTCGTGCGCGCCGGTAGAGCCTTGAGAACCGTTTCATTCGTATAGCTGCCGTCGACCGACACGACCAAAGTACGCTCAGAAGCGCCACGGGCGTCGAGATCAGAACGACAGTCCTTGATGATGTCGGCGCCGGCCACGGAAAGACTCTGAGTTTTCTGCAGACGTCGGTACGCGGCGAGATCTTCGGGAGAAGCCTTGGCCCCAGGGCGCGGAGGTGGAGGAGCGTGGCGGAAACGAATGGGAAAGCCGCGAGCTGCTGCTGGCGCGTTCACATCGAGGGGCATCATCAGAGAGAGCTGCACGAAGCGTTGAGCACGAATGAAGTTGGTGTGAAACGGTGGCGACATCGGATCGCGCTGATAGCTCACCCCGGGGATCTTGGTTCCCGTTTTGCGGCACTTGGTGTCGTCGAGCGCAGTAACCACGGCCTGACCTGGGGGCAAGCGTTCGAGAAGCCGATCTTCAACTAAACCAAACATGTCGGACGGTTGGAAACGGCCGCGGGAGAAGACCCGATAATCGGCCGACCAATCGTGTTGCTCGCGACCGGCGGCCAGGAGCATGCCGGTGATGGTGTGCCTGCCGAGGCACGTGAGAAGGCCCATGCCCAGCCGAGCCAGACGATCTGCCACGCGCTCACCGCAGATCGGCCGGAGCTGACCGAACAGAACCCGTAATGAATCAGCAAGGGAACGGCTATCGTTTTTTTTTGACGGCAGTCTTCGCTTCGACGGTGGCGGCCGGATCCGAGTTGCGGCGGAGAATCAAGGTGGACTTGTCTTTGACAACCCATTCAACGACTTCGCCGCGGAGAAACTCACAGGCCTGAGCGAGAGCAGAGGGGAAGTTGATGTACCACTGCTGGCTACCTTGCCGATCGATGAGTTGAACCTTAGTAGGGAAGCCCATGGCGCCTCCTTCTCTCTAGTCGCATGACTAGTTACAAGGATACGCCAGACTCCTCTGAAATCAACCTCTTTCGTTACATCGAGCCAAACTCCAGCGCCCGGACTAAAAGTCCGGGCCACATATCGGGCCGGCTCTCTGTCTGAGCCATTTGTGGCCCGGACTTTTAGTCCGGGCGGCACTCGCGAAGATGCGGCGGAGAGCGGGTGTATCTTCATCCCGAGGGTCGTACACGGATCGAGGTTCGCCGGCGCCGGGACGACGGCGGTGAAGAAGCCGAAGCCGACGTCGCTCAGCCCGGCCGTTGCGGCGCTCCATTCCTGGAACGTCTTCGGCTCGTTGTTGCTGAGGTTCGTGCGCATGCCCGAGCCCTGCGATTCTTCTTGTTGGAGTGGCTCTTTCCTTCCTTCATCGCGTTGGCGCGGAAGGCGAGGGTGACGCTGCCCCAGGCCTGGCGCTGCCATTCGCGGCGCTCCGTGGGGTCACCGCCAATGGTTTCGTTGTTACAGATGGCGATCCGCAAGGCGATCCGGACCGATTGTTATTAGGGGCGTCGTGCCGTCCCTTATTCGTTGACGGTCTGCCCCGACCGGCGTATCTTCGTGGCACGGTTCCCGTCGAAAACGGTCACAGGCTTACGTTAGAGGAGGCAGTCGCATGCGCCACCGGTCCATCCTCCGTTTCTTTGTCATCCTTCTTCTCACCTTCGCCGCGGTCGCGGCCTTCGGACAGTCCCAGGCCACCACGGGTGTCATCGAGGGCACGGTCACAGATGCCACGGGCGGGGTGCTCCCCGGAGTGACCGTGACGCTGCGGAACACCGCCACGAACTTCGAGCAGATCCAGGTCACCGACAGCGGCGGCCGGTTCCGCGGCGTACTGCTGCCCCTCGGGCCGTACGAGGTGAAGGCGAACCTCGAGGGCTTCGCGCCGCAGGTGCTGAAGGGCATCGAGCTCGGCGTCGGCCAGACCCGCACCGTCGAGATCAAGCTCGGTCAGGCCGCCATCTCGGAAGTGCTGATCGTCACCGCCGAGGCGCCGCTCGTCGAGACGGCGCGGACGGAGGGAGCGACCCGGCTCAACGAAGAGGCGATGTCGGACCTCCCGAACAACGGCCGCAACTTCCTGGAGATGACCAAGCTCACCCCCGGCGTCACCATCGTGCAGGGGCCGGACGGCGACGAGCTGTCGATCAACGGGCAGAAGGGCATCGCCAACAACATCTCGGTCGACGGGGCGGACTTCAACAACCCGTTCTTCGGCGAGCAGCGCGGCGGACAGCGTCCCGCGTTCACCTTCAACCTCGACGCGGTGAAGGAGATGGTCGTCGTGGCCGACGGCGCGAACGCGGAGTTCGGGCGCTCGCAGTCGGGCTTCGTCAACGTCATCACCAAATCGGGCACCAACGACATGAACGGCACCGCCCACGTGGTGCTGAAGAACGACGCGCTCAGCTCGAGCCCGCAGCGTCCCGACGGCTCGACGGCGCCGAAGTTCGACTCCGAGCAGTACCAGGCGGGCTTCACCCTCGGCGGACCGATCGTCGCCGACCGCGTCTTCTACTTCACCGCCCTCGATTTCCAGAAGGCCGAATCGACCAAGCAGACCGACCCGGCTCGCATCGAGCCGGCTGTCGTCGCCGCGTTCGCCGCTCTCGGCTCTCCCGGTGAGAACCTGCCGATCACCCGCACCAACGACGCCCGGGTTTTCCTCGCCAAGGTCGACTGGAACGCCAGTTCGCGCAACCTCGTCACCCTCCGCTACAACTACACATGGTCGGAGCAGGAGAACGGCACGTTCGACGTCGACTCGTGGGGCCGCAGCGCCAACGCGATCGAGGAAGACTTCTCGCACTCCGGCAACGGCTCGCTGATCTCGACGCTGACCAGCAACCTCCTCAACGAATTCCGCTTCCAATACGCGCGCGAAGACCGGCCGCGTCCCTACAACGGACCGAACGTCGCCGGCCAGGACCGGCCGCTGCCCGACACCGCGTTCGACTTCGTCAGCACCTACCGCTTCGGCATGCCGTTCTTCATCCCCGTCGAGTACTACGACACGCGCCTGCAGCTGAACGACAACGTGTCATGGCTGCGCGGCGCCCATTCGATCAAAGCCGGCTTCGAGTACAACCACGTCGACTCGGTGCAGACGTTCCTCGGGTTCGCGAACGGCCGCTATATCTTCGACTCCACCGCCGGCTTCCTCGAAGACCTGCGGAATGGTACGAACAACCACGTCCTGCTCTACCTGCAGCAGGCCGGCGTCGGCGACATCTCCGTGGAAGAGGCGGGGACGCAGAGCATCCCGCAGAAAGAGCCGGCGGTCTTCCTTCAGGACTCCTGGCAGGCCACGCCGAACCTGAACGTGCAGTACGGCCTCCGCTGGGAGGCACAGATCCAGCCGGACGTGATCACGCCGGCGAACGAGGTCTTCTTCGCGCCGTTCATCGGGACGACCGTCGGAGGCGTGGAGTTCCCGTCGAACGGCGAGATCCCGTCCGACCGCAACATGCTCTCGCCGCGCCTCGGCATGTCGTGGAATCCGGGCGGCGACGGCCGCAAGGTGCTGCGCGCCAACGCCGGTATCTTCTATGGACGCATCCCGGGACTGTCGCTGGCGTCGACGCGCTCGACGAACGGCAGCCGCGGCCAGACCATCTTCCGCAGCAGCGCGGTGAACTTCGACGGCTGCCTGCCGGTCTATCCGAACAAGCTCGCGGCGTCGTGCGTCGGCGCTCCGGATCATCCCGACGTCTTCGTCTTCGACAAGGACTTCGAGAATCCCCACACGCTGTCGGCCTCGGTCTCGTGGGAGCAGGAGCTCGTCACCGACTATGCCTTCCTCGTGAAGTACAACTACGCCAGGGGCGAGAACATCACCCGCTTCTACAACGGCAACGACCCGCTGCTGTGGGACGGCGAGCCGGCGGGCTGCACGTTTGCCTGCGGGCCGTTCAGCAACGGGCTCGGCGCGGGCGGCGGGAACGGGATCGGCGTGCTCACCGTCGTCAGCTCGACGGCGAAGAGTCTCTATCAGGGCCTGACGCTCGGCGTGACCAAGCGTCCCTCGAACAACGTGCAGTTCCAAGCGTACTACACCTACTCGAAGGACAAGTCGGACGACGACAACGAACGCGATCCGTTCTCGTTCCGCTACGCCAAGATCACCGACCTCGACGCCGAGTACAACTACTCCGACCGCGACCAGCGCCACCGGTTCAACAGCTTCCTGCTCTGGAACGCACCGCTGGGACTGGAAGTGAACTTCCGCTACTCGTATCGCTCCGCGCAGCCGAAGTCGCTCGCGTGCGTCGTGAGCGCCGCGTTCTGCGGAGTGGACGCCTTCGGAAACAGCCGCTTCAACGCCGACGCCGCGACCCCGGCGGACCGCATCAACCCGGACGGCTCGGTGACGCGCCGCAACCTCGGCCGGAAGGACAATGAGTTCTCGTCGCTCGACATGCGCCTGTCGAAGCAGTTCGCGGTAGGCGGCCTGATTCTCGAGCCGGCCATCGACGTGTTCAACCTCATGAACAGCAAGAACCTCCGCCGCCCCGAAGTCACGAGCCTCGTCTTCAACTTCGACGGCACCGTCCAGAGCGGTGTCGGCGACCCGCGGCAGTTCCAGTTGGCCATGCGGGTGATCTGGTAAGTTTTCCGTCTATCCTCGGGCGCAAGAGGCGCCCGAGGATAGACTCCGGAAATGCCCGGTGAAGTCGTCACTCTCTGGTTGAAGCGTTTCAAAGGCGGTCCCATGGACCGCGTCCTCTTCGCGGAAGCGGTGGCCGGCCGCGGCCTGGCGGGCAATAAGGACCAGGGCGGCAAGCGCCAGGTGACGCTGATCGACGAAGCGCGCTGGCGTGAAGCCCAGCAGGAGCTCGGCGCCGACGTCGACCCCTCCGCCCGCCGCGCCAACATCCTGCTGCGCGGCATCGACCTCGAAAACCAGCGCGGCCGGTCCCTCCGCATCGGCCCCTGCCTGGTCCGCATCTACAACGAGACCCGTCCCTGCTATCAGATGGATGACGCGTATCCGGGCCTGCGCGAAGCGCTCAAGCCCCGCTGGCGCGCCGGAGCGTTCGGGGAGATCGTGGAGGGTGGCGTGATCCGGGTGGGGGATGTGGTCGAGTGGATAGGGGAAGACAATGGGACCGATAGGACCTATGGGACTCATGGGAGCATCGGTTCTCCATAGGTCCTATCGGTCCCATCACGCCTTGATCCTTCGATACCGCGCGTTCACCAGCGCATACACCCCATACGCCGCGAGCCCGAAACCGACCAGCACCAGCACCGGCGCCGGCAGTTCCTGCAGCGCGCCGGTGGTGCCGTGGGCGGCGTTGGGGTTGTGGCGGAAGCCGGCCAGGACGAGCGAGCCGCCGATGATGAAGAAGACCACCCCGCGGGCGCCGATGCCGAAGCGGGAGATGGCGATGACTTTGCTCCGGACGCGGCCGTCGATCTCGCCGAGGCTGATCCGCTTGCTCAGCTTCGAGTCCCAGGCGGCGTAGAGCTGGTAGGCGCCGTAGGCGACCACGCCGAGGCCGGCCGCACCGACGAGCCAGTGACCGAACGGCGCTTCCATCAGGCGTGCGGTCCAGTGTTTAGCCTGCTGTTCCTCCCCCTCGCCGCCCCCTCCGCCGCGGATCATCCGGATCACTTCGATGGTCATCAAGCCGTATATCAGCCCACGGCCGGCGCTGCCGAGACGGACCGCGATGCCTTTCGCCCGGTCGCCGCGGTTCTCGTTGTCCGTCGCGGCGCTCACGAAACGCCAGATCGCGTAGCCGACGAGGCCGAAGGCGATGATCCCGAGGAGCACCTTGCCGAACGGCTGATCCCGGATGAACGCGAACGCGTCGCCATGCCCGCCGGTGCCGCCCCGCTTGCCGAGGCCGGCGGCGACGGCGAAACCACCGACGATCATGTAGACGAGACCAATGGAAGCGTATCCGAGCCGGGCCAGGCGTTCGATCATCGGCTGAGGTCGATTTCACGCGGCGCGCCAATGGGGCAGGAAGCAGGGCCGAGGGCCAAGGGCCGAGGGAAAGCCGAGAGTTCGAGGTGTACGGGAAAGCGCACGGAAGGGGTCCCTCGGCCCTCGGCCCTCAGCCCTCGGCCCTGCTTCACCGGCCCCTCGGCCCTTGTTCAGGGTTGCGTAAGGCACTCCTCTTGCGCTTCACTGCACGCGTGAGTCAACTCGGTTTGATCGGTGTCACCGCAAGCGACGAGGTGCGTTTTCGCACCATCACCCGCACACGCCTGCGCGGGCTCGCTCCCGAACAGCAGGTGCCGACGCTGCGGGAGCTGTATCGCGACAACGCCGGGCGGCTCGCTCGCGCGATCGATTTCTGCCTGCGCAAGAACATCCACCTCTACCGCATCCCCTCCGGCCTTTTCCCGCAGAGTGAAGAGCGGCCGGGATACGACCTCGTCGAAGAGCTCGCGCCGCAGCTCGGCATGATGGGAGCGCGCGCCACCGAGCAGGGGCTGCGCCTGGTCATGCATCCCGAGCTGGTCGTGCTCAACTCCGATTCCAAAAGCGCCGTGACCGGCAGTGTGGAGAACCTGCGGCAGCACGCGCGCGTCCTCGATCTCCTGGGTCAGCCGCGCACTGCCTGGGCGGCGATCCAGATCCACGGCGGCAAGAGCGGCCGCGCCGATCAGCTCGTGAAAGCGCTCCAGAAACTGCCGGAGGACGTCCGCAGCCGGCTCGTGCTCGAGAACGACGAAGAGGCTTACAGCGCCGCCGACGTCCTCAACATCTGCCGGCGCGCCGGCATACCGATGGTCTTCGACGTCCACCATCACATCTGCCGCGAGGGCCTGGCCTCGTACGACGACCCGACGGTGGACGAGCTGACCCGCGCCGCGCGCGAGACCTGGCCCGACCCGTCGTGGCAGCTCGTCCACATCTCCAACGGCCGCGACTCCTTCGCCGACCCGAAGCACTCCGACTACATCGACGCCGTCCCCGACGCGTTCCGCGAGGTGGAATGGATCGAGGTCGATGCCAGGCAGAAGGAGCAGGCGGTGGCCAGACTGCGGACGCGGCTCGGCCGCCAGTGGGCGAACTGAACGTTGGGTTGCTGGTGACTGGTGCCGGTTGCTTGTGACTCGTCGCCCGGGCCTCAGGCTCTGCCTCGCAAGCAACCAGCAACCAGCACCAGCAACCGGTAACCAGCAACCAACGTTGTGCACTTCGGGTGCATTGACGAAATAATCGCGATTTCTGGCCGAAAATCGCGAAAAAGCCGTTGCATCGCGGCGTTCGCGACGCTACATTGCGACGGCTCGTCCCACTGCGGACAAAGACGCCGAAAGGAGAACACATCCACACATGGCAGCAGGTCCAATGACGAAATCCGCTCTCATCAATCATCTCGCCGAAGAGGCCGAAGTTCCGCGCAAGACCGCGGCCCGGTTGCTCGAGGCCCTCGGGGCAGTGGCCTACAAGGAAGCGAAGAAGGGTTTCACGCTTCCCGGCCTCGGCAAGCTCGTGCTCGTGAACCGCAAGGCCCGTACAGGCCGCAACCCGGCCACCGGTGCGGCGATCAAGATCCCGGCCAAGAAGGTCCTCAAGTTCCGCATCGCCAAGGCCGCGAAAGACGCGATCCTCGGCAGCAAGAAATAAGCGCGCGACCCGGTGGAGGGCAGGAGCTTCCAGCCTGCCCGCCCTACCGGCAACGAGGAGGCTTTCGTGCCGCATCGTTATCCGCAGGAGTGCGCGCTCCGCGACGGCCGCCGCGTGCTCCTCCGTCCCTTCGCAGAAAAAGACGTCGATTCACTCTACGAGTTCTTCCACCGCATGCCGAACGAGTACCGCCGGTTTGCCTGGGACAACCTCGACAACCGCCCGCTCATCGAGAGCTGGGGCCGCAGCATCGACTACGCCAAGGTCTTCCCGCTGCTGGCCGTCGACGGCAACCGCGTCGTCGCCGATGCCACGCTGCACATGCGCAAAGGCGGACCGCTCCGCCTGGTCGCCCGGGTGAAGTGGATGCTCGACCCCGAATACCGCGGCGCCGGCCTCGGCACTTCGCTGGTCAACCACCTCATCCACATCGCCCGTGAGCGTGGCATGCGCCACGTGAGCTGCATGCTCATCTCCGACCTCGAGGCCGATGCCGTCAAGACGCTGCAGGACCTCGGCTTCAAGTCGTACGTGGAGCCCGGCTACGGAACCGATCCGGACGGGAACCAGCACGACATGACCAAGCTGATTCTGAAACTCTGATTTGGTTGCTGGTTGCTGGTTGTTTGTTGCTTGTGAGTTTTGGCCCGGGCGTCTGGGGGTGATTCACAAGTGACCGGCAGCCGGTAACCAGCGACGCCGGCTCGGGCGTGGTACCGTGCTGCTGTCCTTCAGCAGAGGCTCTCCATGCCACGCGTGCGCGCCCTCGTACTCCTGGTTCTGTCCGCGGTTGCGGCTGTTTTTCCGGCCGCGGCGGACTGTGAGCTCGATTTCTCGCCTCCCGTCGAATATCCGGCCGGCGATACGCCCGCAAGCATCGCGGTCGCCGATTTCAACAACGACGGGCGTCCCGACCTGGCTACGCGCGCCGGTTTCACGCAATTCATCACCGTCCTGCTCGCGTCGGGTGGAGGCGGGTTTCTCCCTCCGGTACAGGTCCCCATGGGGCGCGATCTCCATGCCGACATCGCTGCCGGTGACGTGGACGGCGATGGCAACGCCGACTTGCTCGCGTCGAGCCCTTCGGCCGGTCCTTCCGTTCCCAGCGCGTTGAACGTCGCGCACGGCAACGGCGACGGCACTTTCCAAACAGCGATCGCGCACGAGATCCCGGAGGACATGGGCGGGCTGGCCGTGGGGGATTTCGCCACCAGCGGAATCGGCGCCGTGGACGTTGCCGCCACGAAGACCGGAGGGTGGGTGCTCTTCTCCGACTTCGGCAACGGCCTCTCGCAGGTCGAGGACAACGATTTGCCGGTGAATGTGCAGGCCACCCCGGACGCCCTCGCCGCGGGCGATTTCAACAACGACGGAAACCTCGACATCGCCGTCTCCTACTCGGCAACCGGCAACGTCTATGTCTATTACAACAGCGGCGGCGGATCGTTCAACGCCGGGCCGGTGCTCCCGATCGAGCATCCCTACCGGGCCGACGCGCTGACGGCCGGCGACTTCGACGGCGACGGCGATGACGACCTCGCCTTCGGCGAAGTCGATCCCGGCGCCACTGCGGGGACGAAGCAACTGGTGATCTACCCGAGCAAAGACTCGTCGACGTTCTGGCCGCCGGTGAGGTACGGCGACCTGGGCCTGTCCGGCAGCATCGATCA
The DNA here is from genome assembly GCA_035629865.1 of Thermoanaerobaculia bacterium. Taxonomy (GTDB): domain Bacteria; phylum Acidobacteriota; class Thermoanaerobaculia; order Gp7-AA8; family Gp7-AA8; genus QHVT01. Next base: position 63,468 of record DASPHC010000034.1, read on the forward strand.
CGCGGCCTCGGTCGACCTCGACGCCGATGGCGACGCCGACATCCTCCTCGCCTCCGCCTCCTCGGTGGAAGTCTTCCTCAACGACGGCACCGGCGCGTTTCCGCTGCAGCGCACCTTCAGCGGCTATAGCCACGGCTTCGCCGTCGCCGATCTCGACGACAACGGCGGCCCGGACCTCGCCGGCTCGGATCAGGAGGCGACCGGCCACGTGCGCGTCCTCTACAACGTCTGCGCCCTGCCGCCGTTCGGCGCGCCGGCGAACGCCGTCGCCAGCGGGGCGGGCGGCGTGCTGCGAGTGACCTGGGAGGGAACGCGCGGCGTCGACCATTACCAGATCTGGTGCCGCACCGATGTCTCCACGCGCCGCTACGTCCACGTCGGGAACAGCGTCACCTGGTCGTTCGTCCATCCCTCGCCCAACGCGATCTACTACTGCCGCGTGCGCGGCGTCTCGGGGCCAGCGCTGTCTCCGTACAGCAACTCCGACCTGACCAGCACGTTCGTCTTCACCGACCCGGCCCTCACCCCCGGCGTCACGCGCATCAAGCGCGTCCACCTGACCCAGCTCCGCAACGCCATCGCCGCCATGTACACGACCATGGTCTTCTACGGCACCCCCACCTGGACCGAGGCATCGCCGGTGACGGTCAAAGCCGCCGAATGGCTGGAGGTGAAAACCGCGCTGGACACGATACTGAGCGCCGCCGGGTTGCCGCCCGTGAGCTACACGGCACCAATGCCGGCAGCAGGAGCGCCGGTCAGCGGCGCGCTGATCGAACAGATTCGCGCGAATCTCGATTGATAGGACCTATCAGTCCTATCCCTGCAACTCCGCCAACCTTGCCTGCGCCTCACTCGACCCCGGACTGATCGAAAGCGCGATCTCCAACTCCGCCGACGCATCGCGAAACCGTTTCTGCAGCGCCAGCACGTGGCCGCGGCAGAGGTGCGTCTCGGCCAGATGCGGTGCCAGCTCCACCGCCCGTTGGCTCGCCGCGTCGGCGCGGCCGAGCAGTTGCTCGTCGCCATTGCGGGAAAACGTCTCCGCCAGCGCGTCGGCCAGTCCCGCATACGCCGGCGCGTAGTCGGGGTCGAACTCGAGCGCGATCTCGAACATCCCGATCGCCGCTTCCAGCCCGGCGTCGCTCTTCTGGCTCAGGTACGTCCGTCCCTTCAGGTAGAACTCGTACGCGTCGAGGCGAACCGGCGTCGACTTGATGGCTGCGCGGTTCCTCTCCGACAGCACGCCGAGGAGCACGCGGGCCGTGTTCTCCGCGATCTCCTCCTGCAGCGCGAAGATATCGCCCATCTGGCGGTCGTACTTTTCGGACCAGACATGCCCGCCGCTGTGCACGTCCACCAGGTGGACGCTGATGCGCAGCCGGTCGCCGTCCTTGCGCACGCTGCCGCGGAGGACGTGGTCGACGCCGAGCTTCTCGCCGAGGAGGCGGATGTCGTCGTCGGAGCGGAGGTCGAAGGCCGCGTTGCGCGACACCACCCGCAGTTCGTCGATCCGGGTCAGCGTGTTGATCAGCTCCTCGGCCATCCCATCGCAGAAGTGCCGCTGGTCACCGTCCGGACTGAGGTCGGCGAACGGCAGCACCGCGATCGACTTGCGCGTGCTCTTCGACGGCTGCGGCGGCGCGGGAGCGGTGCTCTTGATCACGTCGCCGACGAAACGGAAGCCGCGGCCGTAGACCGTGCGGATCCATTGCGGGTCGCCGGGAGAGTCGTCGAGGGCGCGGCGGACGTCGCGGATAGTGGTGGTGAGCGCCGACTCCGACACGTGCACGTCGCGCCAGATCGAGTCGAGCAGCTCCTCCTTCGGTACCACGCGATCGCGCCGCTCGATGAGGTAATCGAGGACCTTCAGCACGCGCGGCTCGGTCTTCACGACCTCCCCGCGGCGCCGCAGTTCGTAGCGGCCCATGTCGAGCTCGAATTCGCCGAATCGGAACATTTGCAAACGCGCGCCTCGGAGTTCCCGCACGCTTTCCCCACATTCTCGCTCGGTTCCGTACGGAATGCCGCCCTACATTGCGGCGACTACCTGAAACGGAGGATCAATGAGCACGATGGAACAGAGCGTGGGTGCGGGCGTTTATGCGGGCCGCGTCGCCCGCACCCTGAACGGCGGCTTCGTCTCGATGATGATCAGCATCGGTCATCGGACGGGTTTGTTCGACGTGATGGCGGCCCTGCCGCCGTCGACGAGCCAGCAGGTCGCCACCGCGGCCGGGCTCGACGAGCGTTACGTGCGCGAGTGGCTGGCAGCCATGAGCAGCGCGCGCATTGTCGAATACGACGTCCGCACCGCGACCTGGTTCCTGCCGATGGAGTACGCGGCAGTCCTGGCCCGCGGCGCCGGCGCGAACAGTCTCGCCCCCGCGGCGCAGCTCCTCTCGATGCTGGCCTCCGTGGAGGACCAGGTGGTGGCGGGGTTCCGCGGCGGCGGAGGAGTGGTCCCGGAGGCGTACGAGCGCCTCAACGAGATGGTCTCGAATGAGAAGAGCCAGCTCATCGACGAGTCGTACGTCGATGCCCTGCTGGAACTGGTGCCGGGCATGCACGAGCGGCTCGAGGCCGGCGGCATCGTTCTCGACGCCGGCTGCGGCGACGGCGCGCTGCTGATCACCATGGGCCGCATGTTCCCCCGCTCGATGTTCCGCGGCTACGACATCTCCGGCGACGCGATCGACCGTGCGCTGGAGCATGTCGAAGAAGCGGACCTCCGCAACGTCGACTTCGCGGTCGGCGACGTCGCCTCGATCGACGAGCCGCGCGCGTACGACCTGGTGCTCGCCTTCGAAAGCATGCGCGAGCTCGCGTTCCCGCGCGTCTTCCTCCGCCGCGCCGTCGCCGCCTTGAAGCGCGACGGCTACTTTCTGATGCAGGAAGTCGGAGTATCCACGTATCTCGCCCGCAACCTCGAACACCCCTTCGCCCCGATGCTTTACGCGTTGTCCTGCATGCACACCGTCCCGGTGGCACTGGCCCAGGAGGGCGAAGCCCTCGGCGTGATGTGGGGGAAAGAACGCGCCATGCAGATGCTGGCCGAGGCCGGGTTCCGGAGCGCCAGGTTCGAGACGTTGCCGGTGGATGAGCTGCGGTACTACTGCGTGGCAGGGAAGATGTAGGAAAGGCAGAAGGCAGAAGGCAGAAGGCAGAAGGCAGAGGGCAGAAGGCAGAAGGTCATCACACTTCTGCCTTTTGCCTTCTGCCTTCTGCCTTAGCATTCCTCCATGCACAAACCCTTCATCCCCGCCGAGGAGCGGCTCCCGGAGTTCACCTGGCGGGGGCTCGTGCCGGGCATCCTGCTGGGCATCCTCTTCGGCGCGGCCAATGCGTACCTCGGCCTGCGCGCCGGGCTGACGATCTCGACCTCCATCCCGATCGCGGTCCTCACCGTCGCCGCCTACAAGATCGTGCGCGGGAACATCCTCGAGGCGAACATGTCGCAGACCATCGGGTCGGCCTCGAGCTCCGTCGCCAGCGGCGTGATCTTTACCCTGCCGGCGCTCTTTCTCTGGCACCTCGAGCCGACGCTGCTGCAGATGACGCTCCTCGCGCTCGCCGGCGGCGTCCTCGGCACGCTGTTCATGATCCCGCTGCGGAAGTTCCTCATCGAGAAAGAGCACGACACGCTGCCGTATCCCGAAGGGACAGCCTGTGCGCACGTCCTCATGGCCAGCCAGGCAGGCGGAAGGTCCAAAGGCGTCTTCATCGGCATCATCGCCGGCGCGGTGGTGAAGGCCGTCGTCGGCGGCTTCCACTTCATCCAGGACGAGATCTCGGTCCGCATTCCCTTCCTGCGCAAAGGAGAAGTCGGCACCGAGGTCTCGGCGGCGCTGTTCGGCGTCGGCTACATCCTCGGCCCGCGCGTCAGTGCGGTCATGGTCAGCGGCGGCTTGCTCTCGTCGCTGGTGATCATCCCGATCCTCGCGACCTGGGGTGAAGGGCGCGGCACGCCGCTCTATCCGGAGCTCAAGCTCACCCTCGACCAGATGTCCGCCGGCCAGATCTGGTCGCGCTACGTCCGCTACATCGGCGCGGGCGCCGTGGCCACCGCCGGCATCATGACTCTCATCAAGAGCATCCCGACGATGGTGGAGAGCTTCCGCGTCGGCACCGCGCAGATGAGGAAACGCGCCATCGGCGCCGAGGACGTCACGCGCACCTCGCACGACCTCCGCTTCAGCACCACCATCGCAGGAGCGATCTGCGTCGTCGCCCTCCTGGCGACCGTGCCGCAGGCGTTCGGCACCCTGCCGCTCTTCTCCACGCGCCTCGTCGCGGCGATCCTGGTCACCCTCTTCGCCTTCTTCTTCGCCACCGTCTCCTCGCGCATCGTCGGCTTCGTCGGCGTCACCTCGAACCCGACCAGCGGCATGACCATCGCCGCCCTTCTCGGCACCGCCGCCGTCTTCCTCGCACTGGGCTGGACCGACATGGCCGGCAAAGCGGGAGCGCTCGCGGTCGGTACCGTCGTCTGCATCGCCGCGTCGATCGCCGGCGACACCTCGCAGGACCTGAAAACCGGCTACCTCCTCGGCGCCACGCCGCGCTACCAGCAGATTGGCCAGCTCCTCGGCGTCCTGACCTCGGCCGCGTTCGTCTGTCTGGCCGTCATCCTCCTCGGCCGCGCGTACGGCTTCGGCACCGAAGAGATCCCCGCCCCGCAGGCGACCTTGATGAAGCTCGTCATCGAAGGAGTGCTCGATCAGACCCTCCCGTGGGGCCTGGTCGGCATCGGCGTCGGCATCACGCTGCTCGCCGCGATCCTGCGGCTGCCGACCCTCGCGTTCGCGGTCGGCGTGTACCTCCCGGTCGCGGCGATGGTCCCGATCTTCCTCGGCGGCCTCGTCTCCTGGTGGTCGCGCCGCAGCGCTCGCAGCGAGGAAGAAGCGGGGCGGCGTCACGACGAAGGGGTCCTCGTCGGCTCCGGCATGGTCGGCGGCGAAGGGCTGGTCGGCCTCCTCATCGCCGGCGTCGCCGTCTATCTCGGACGTTCCCCGGCGGGCTTCGGCAGCGAATGGGCCGGCGGCGCGGCGACGCTCGTCTCCGCCGCCTTCTTCGCCGCCCTCATTCTGTGGTTTGCCTGGAGCGTGAGATCCGCCGGACGAGAGCCAGCAGCAGGGAAGCCTCCCGTACCGTGAGCCCGGCCCGGCCCGCAATCGCCTGCAGTTCGGCGCAGATGCGGGCCGGGTCGTACTCCCCGAAGAAACCGATCTCGTCGAGCAGCACGCGGGCGTGCGCGTTGAGCCGGTCCGTCAACTGGTGCGGCGCCGGCTCGCGCGTCTCCGGCCGCACGTGCGTCCGCTTCCCGAGCTCGTAGCAGAACACCGCCACCGACTGCGCCAGGTTCATCGTCGGAAACTCCGGCCAGGTCGGGATGTACGCCGTCCGCTGGCAAAGCAGCACCTCTTCCCCCGTCAGCCCCGACTTTTCCCGCCCGAAGACCATCGCCAGCCGGTGGTCTTCGCCGAGCTGCTCGTCCGCTACCCGCACCACGTCCTCGGGGGTGAGGTGGTCGTAGACCTGCCGGCCGCGGATGGCGGTCGTGGCGACGGTGAGGTGGCAATCGACGAGCGCCTCGGAGAGGGTTGCCACGCGGGTCGCGCTTTCGACGACGTCGAGCGCCCCGACTGCCCACCAGCTGGAAACGTTATCAACGCGCGCTTCGCGCGACCCGGTGATCCAGAGATCCGTGAACCCGAAGTTCTTCATCGCCCGGGCGGCGGCGCCGATGTTGCCGGCGTCCTGCGGCTCCACGAGCACGATGCGTACTTTCATTCTTGTCACCTCACCACACTGAACAACCCCCAATCCCCCAACCCACCCAGCTCCGCCCGCCCCCGCGCCACCATCTCGATCCCACTCCCTGCGATCAAATCGCGCACCGTGCTCGACACCACGATCTCCCCGACCGCCGCCGCCTCGGCCAGCAGCGCCCCGATCTCCACGGAGACTCCCGCAATCCCCTCCGCCGTCAGCTCGCATTCCCCGGTGTGCAGCCCCGCCGCCAGCCGCACTCCCCGCGCATCCGCGGCGTCGAGCAACGCACGCGCGCAGCGAATGGCCCGTGCCGGGCCGTCGAAGGTCGCCACCAGGGCGTCGTCGATCGGGCCGATCTTCTTTCCCTGGAACCAGCCGATCTCGCGCGAGGCGTCTTCGTCGAGCTCATGGAAGAGGCGCTGGTCGACGTCGGTGCGGACGAACAGCAGCGTCGCCAGCACGCGCGAGCGGTCGGGCGGCGCATCGAGCTCGCCGGCGAAGCGTTCCACCGCGTCGAGGATCGCATCCTGGTCTCCGGCGAACGGCAGGTGATCGTCGCCGGGGAGCTCGAGGAAGCGCGCGCCGGGAATCCGCTCCGCCATGTAGCGCCCTTCCTCCACGCGCAGGCAGAGGTCGCCGGTCCGGTGGATCACCAGCACCGGGACGCGGATGGTCGACAGCACGTGCCGGATGTCGACCTCGGCGTTCATCCGCGTCAGCGCCGCCGCCGCGGCCGGACTCGCTCCCATCCGCAGATACGTCGCCCACCAGCGCCGGAAGACGGGATCGGCGGCGCGGCTCGGGGCGCGCTCTTCGAGCCCGAACGGGCCGCCCCACTCCTTCTCCAGCCGGCGGATGAACTCGTCCCGCTGCTCCGCCGTCGGGCCCCAGGGGTAGTCGGGCGCGCGGAGGCGGCGCGCGTACCCGCCGATGATCACTACGCCCGCCGTGTGTTCGGGATACGTCGCCGCGAACAGCGACGACATGGTCCCCCCCTCGGAGACTCCCATCACGATGGCCCGCGTCGATCCGACCGCGTGCATCACCGCGCGGACGTCGTCCATCCGCTCCTCCAGCGTCGGCAACTGCGAGGTCGACACGCGGTCGGACAACCCGGTGCCGCGCTTGTCGAAGAGGATCAGCCGCGAGAAGCCGGCCAGGCGGCGCAGGAAGCGGGCGAACGACGGCTCCTGCCAGAACAGCTCGAGGTGGGAGATCCACCCCATCACGAAGACGAGGTCGATCGGCCCGTCGCCGAGCACTTGGTACGCGATGTTGACGTCGCCGCTGCGGGCATAGCGGATCTGCTCGTCCGGCACGATCTCGGCGGCCGGCGCGGAGCGTTCGACAGGAGCCACGAACCGGTATCCCCGCCGCGGCAGGGTCTGCACATACTCCGTCGCCGGATCGGCCGACGCCAGCGCCTTGCGCACCAGCGAGATGTTCTGGGCGAGGTTGTTCTCGTCGACCGTGGCGTCGGGCCAGACCCGGTCGATCAGCTCCTGCTTCGAGAGCACCGAGCCCGCGCTCTCCACCAGGACGCGCAGCGTGTCGAACGCCTTCGGTGTGAGGCTGATCTCTCCGGCGTCGGAGGAGAGCAGCCCCTGCGCGGGGTCGAGCCGGAAACGCCCGAAGTGAAAATTCATAACTCCTTCAGCGGCCCCTCACGACTCCCGGCCGTCCGCGACCGATGTTGCCGGAGGTCCCATTCTACCGGCCCGAAAAAGAAGGAGTCTCTATGACCTGGATTGACTATGCCACCTGGGGCGGGCTCGCGCTCATCCCTCTCTTCATGATCCTCGATCTCGTCTATCGCGCGCGCCGCTTCGACACGCCGCGCTTCTGGCGCCTGCGCGCGCTGGCGGTGACGCTCTTCTCGATCGCGCTGTCGTTCGTCATCCCGTCACTCTGGGCGCGCGTCCTCGGCTCCTGGAAGCTGCTCGACCTCTCGTTCCTCGGCATCGCGGCCGGCGCCGTCGTCGGCATCCTGGTCTACGAGCTCGGTCACTACTGGTACCACCGCACCGTCCATCGCAGCGACACGCTGTTCCGGATCTTCCACCAGATGCACCACAGCCCCGAGAGCCTCGACATCTGGGGCGCGTACTACCTCTCGCCGGCCGACGTCGTCGGTTTTGTCTCCCTGCAGACGCTCATCTTCGGACCGCTCCTCGGCCTGCCGATGGAGGCCGTGGTGATCGGTAGCCTGTTCCTGACGTTCAACGGCGTCTTCCAGCACGTGAACATCCGCACCCCGGCGTGGCTCGGCTACATCATCCAGCGGCCCGAGAGCCACGGCATCCACCATCAGCGCGGCGTCCACGCCTGGAACTACAGCGACCTCCCGCTCTGGGACATGGTCTTCGGCACCTTCCGCAACCCGCATTCGTTCGAGGGTGAGGTGGGTTACTGGAAGGGTGCGTCATCGCGCATCGGCAGCATGCTGCTGGCGAAGGATGTGAGCGTGGCCGAGACCCCTTAGGACCAATGGGACAAACAGGACCAAGGGGGACCTATGGGAAGGCGCTTCCTCCCATAGGTCCCATCAGTCCCATAGGTCCCATACAATCCCCCACCCATGAACGCACCCGTCCTCACTACCGCGCGCCTTCGGCTGCGGATGCTGCAGCAGTCCGATTTCGAAGAGTACGCCGCCATCCACACTGACGCCGAGGTCACGCGCTTCACCACGCGCACCCACCTCGACCGCATCGAAGCGTGGCGGCACCTCGCGATCGTCGTCGGGCACTGGCACCTGCGGGGATTCGGGATGTGGGGCGTGTTCGACAAGGAGACCGGGCGCATGGTCGGCCGCGTCGGATTCCATCAGCCGGAGACGTGGCCGGGTTTCGAGCTCGGCTGGACCTTCGGCCGCGCATTCTGGGGCAACGGCTACGCGACCGAGGCGGCGAGCGAATGCCTGAGGTATGCGTTCGAAGAGATGGGACGCGACCACGTCATCAGCCTCATCGACCCGCTCAACGTCGCCTCCATCCGCGTCGCCGAACGCATCGGCGAGAGCGTCGAAGGGGAGTACCAATTGGGGGAGCACCGGCTGCTGATTTACGGGATCCGGCGCTGACCGCGGCAACGAGAGATGAGCGATGAGAGATGAGCGATGAGCCGGGCCCATCTCTCATCGCTTTCCGTCACGGCTCCATCCGCGGCTTCAAGCTCGAAACCAGATTCAACAGCCGCTTTCGCGCCTCCGTCTGCTCGTCCAGCGTCCCGCTCATCATCCGGATGATCTCGTCCAGCTCCCGCACCACGTCCGGCGTCGCGTCGCCGGCGTTGATCGAGCCGGTCAGCGTTCCCATGTCCACCATCGACCGGCGGATGCGGGCCGCCTCTTCCATCTCCGTCGTCCGGCGGTCCAGCTCACCCGGCATCGACAGCAGCGCCTCGTCCACCGCGTTCTTGATCCGCCCGCGATCCATCTCCCGTGCCGCCACCAGCTCCCGGACCTGCACCAGCCGCGTCACCGCCGGAAAGTACGGACTGTTCGGGTCGTCCACCAGCTTCGCCTGCACCAGCGCCACCTCGGCGGTCGCCTTCTTGTCCCCGCTCTCGACGCCCAATTCGACGGTTGCCTTCACCGACTTCCCGATCGACGGCAGCGGCCCGCCCTCCGAGTCACCCGGATTCACCCACCGGTTGATCTCGATCTCATGATGCGTCGTCTTCCCGTCGAACCCGGTGATGTCCGCGATCACATTCCGCACGAACACCCGGTTGTTCGCCGACAACATCCCCCGCTTCTTCGGAACGTTCACCTCGACGCGATACGCGTTCGGCGCCGTCAGCGTCACGTTCCGCAGCTCCTTCTCCGTGTGCACATACTCGATCGCCTTCTCATCCGTGACCCGTCCCCCCTCCTCCCGCTGCAGCGCCGCCCACTGGAACGTCCCATCGTCCCGCGGCCCCCGCAGCGTCTTGATGTCCGAGTCCAGGATCGCCAGCAAAACCTGCCGCTCCCGGCCCAGATCCTCGGCGAGATGGGCGATGCGGGCCACCGCGTGCAGATCGCGGGTGAGCATCTCCGTGTGGTCATCCCGCACCGCCAGCAACTGCTGCGCGGAAAGGGAAAGGGTGAAGCAGAGGGTGAGGAGCGCCGTGGCGGAACGGTTCATCGGTGTTGCCTCCTGTAAGAGGAGCAAGTATCACAGGTGTCGGGCGTAAGGCCACCCGTGAGCGAGGGGTTGTGGAGCGCGCCGGTCTTCGACCGGCCGGTCCGCCGGCCTTCGGCCGGCAGTGTGGGCGGTTCGCGCGTGGCGTGAGGTTTTACGCTCTTCCCCGATGACAGACGGGCTCTGGAAGATACTCCCCTTACGGCGAGACGCCGTCCGCCGGCGGGACGCCGCCGGTCCAGCCCGCGAGACGCGTGCGCTCCACGCGCGGACGCACGGTTTCCGATGAACGGAGCCTGGCGTCGCTTCGATCCACGGATGGCCGATTCGCGGGGAGCGCGGTCATGCGCCGGAGCGCCGACGTCGCGTCGGCTGGCCCGGCGGCGTCCCGCGCCGGCGTTCTGGTGAGGCCGCGCTGCATACGGATCGAACGACCGCACGCCATCCTGCGCACGCTTTACGCGAGCGCGGCCCACGCGGACGTGGGCGGACCGGCCGACGGTGACGTCGGCGGTCCGGGGCGGCGCCTGCGGCGCCGATGCCGATGGGGACTTACGTCGTCGATGGAGGACGCACCCGGGATCGTTGGTGGATCGTCCACCATCGATGAAAGAGGTGGCTGGACTCGCGGAACACCCGCTGGTCACCATGTAGGCGTATGATGACTTCCATCCGGATGGGTCATGTTGCCGTCACGTCCGTTCGCTTCCTTTGCCATGGCGCTTCTTTTGGCTGCGCCGGCGGGAGCGGAGTGGGCGAATGGGTGCGGGGACGGGCGGTTCGATGCGGTGGTCGAGGGGTTCGAGGAGACGGCGGCGTGGTCGCTGTGCTGCACGGATCGCGACCTGCCGCAGGTCACGCTCTCGAATGTCGAGGGGTGCAGCGGGCGGGCGTTGCGCGTGGGATGGGATCTGCGGGGTGGGGACTGGATCGTTCTCATTCGCAACCTGCCGGCGGGGATTGATCTCCGGCCGTATTCGCATCTCCGGCTGGCGTTTCGCGGGACGAATCTGCTGGCGCGGCAGAATCTGCAGCTGAAGCTCGTCGACGGGGCCGGGCGCGTGTTCTGGACGGTTGCGGAGAGCGTCACCGATCTTCCGGTTTGGCGGCCGTTGTATATCGACCTGCGCGAGCTCACCTGTTTCGGCGATGACTGCAGCCCGGCGACGGCTCTCGATCTCTCCGACATCCGCCAGTTGCAGATTGCGGTCGCGCGTTGCCTGCGGGACAGCGGTCCGTGCGAGGTTACGGAGGAGGAGGGGGGCGTCGAGCTCGATGAGCTGGTGGCGGTCGATCTCCGGCCGGGAGGGGCGCATCGGCTGGTGCAGACGGCGCGGGAGCGGGTGCGGATCGATCCCGATCTGCGCGCCGCCACCGCGGGCGCGATCCTCGGGCATCAGCACAATAACGGTCTCGTCCCGGCCTGGTTCCCGGAGCCGGCGCCGAATTACAACACGTTCGCGGAGGCGGTTGCGCTGCTGGTCTTCCTCGCGGAGGCCGAGCGCACCGGCGATCCGCGGTACCGGGAGGCGGCGAGCCGGCTGTCGGGTGCGCTGGTGGATCTGCAGTTGAAAGCACCGGCGGCGAATGCCGGCGCGTGGATGACGGCCTATACGTTGCGCGACAACGCGATTGCCTCGCTGGACGCAACCTGCACCGGCGACGAGAGCCGTGTCCAGGACGTCGATCGTTGTGCGTGGGTCGGCAATACGGCCTGGGCGACGCTCGCTCTGGCCCGCGCGGTGAACGCCGGCATTGCTCCCGATCTGCCGCGGGCACGCGCCGGGGTGGCGGCAGGGGCAGCGTGGATGGCGGCGCAGGTGGGGCGGATCTCTGCCTATCCGGCTCTCGTGACCGAGGGGCTGGAGGGGAATGTTTCGACCTACTTCGGCCTCGCCGCCGCCGGCAGGACCGCCGACGCCGCGGCTCTCGGCGAGGCGATCCGGGCTCATGGCTGGGATCCGGTCGAGCGGCGGCTGAAGATCGGCGCCCGGCCGCAGGATTTCGCCACGGCGATGGACATGGCCGGAAGCTGGGGAGCGCAGTTTCTGCGGCATATCGGGAGGCCGGCGGAGGCGCTGGCGAGCCAGGGCTTTGCGGCGACTGTGCTGCGGACGCGGACGTTCGACGGCTCGCTCGCCGGCTATGGCGACATTGCCGGGCCGTGGACGCTGACGGTGGAGTTCGGGGCGCAGGCCGCGGCGGCGGGGATTCTCGGCGCGAACGAGGTGATGAGCGGGATTTACCCGCTGATGCGGACCGATGGTTCGTTTCCCGGCGGCGCGGACGAGTGGTACGGCGGAACGGTCGCTCCCTGGACGACGACGATGACGGGCGTCGCGCCGACGGCATGGGTCTATTTCGCCCAGAACGGAGATCCGCTCGAGCCGCGCGCGCGGCGGCGATCGGTGCGCTAGGAGGGAGACCGACCGGGAGGCCTCCGGCGGGCCGGCCCGGCCGGCAGCGTTTGTTTTCGCCCGGACCGTGTTTAGTGCCAGAGCCGCGCGTCCAGCCTCTGGCAACCAACGCTGCCGGCCGGGCCGGCCCGCCGGAGGCCCCATGGTCGGTCTCCCTCCGAGGCAGGCGCCTGGTGCTATTTTCCTCCCGCCCATGTCCGTCATCGGCCGCTTCGCTCCTTCGCCTACCGGTCCGCTCCATCTCGGCAGTCTGGTCGCCGCGGTGGCGTCGTGGCTGTTTGCGAGACGGGAGAACGGGCGGTGGCTGGTGCGGATGGAGGACATCGATACGCCGCGCGTGGTTCCCGGCTCGGCCGAGGAGATTCTCGCGGCGCTGCGACGGTATGGGCTGGAGTGGGATGGGGAGGTGGTGTGGCAGTCGAGGCGGACGGGGCTCTATGAGGAAGCGCTCGATCGGCTGAGGGCGAAGGGGTTGGTCTACGACTGCGGCTGTTCGCGGGCGGAGCTCCAGCGGGCCCCTTCGGCGCCGCTCGGAGCCGAGCCGGTGTATCCGGGGACCTGCCGGAACGGGCTGGCTCCGGGGAAGGTCCCGCGGGCGATCCGGTTCAGGGCGCCGGACGAGGTGATCGGGTTCGAGGACCTGCTTCGCGGGCCTATCGAGGAGAACGTGGCCGAGCGGACGGGCGATTTTGTCGTCCGGCGGGCGGATGGGTTGTTCGCCTATCAGCTCGCGGTGGTGGTCGACGATGCGGAGCAGGGGGTGACGCAGGTGGTGCGGGGGATGGATTTGCTCGCCTCGACGCCCCGCCAGATCGCGCTGCAGCGGGCTCTCGGCTATCCGACGCCCGAGTACGCGCACGTGCCGCTGGTGCTGAATCCCGACGGTTCGAAGCTTGGGAAACGCGACGGCGCCCTGCCGCTCCCGGCGCTGGACGAGGCGCGGGTCCGCGAGTCGCTGCACGCCGCCCTGCGTCACCTCGGCGTCGAGGTTCCGCTCGGCGAGCCGCGGTCGATGCTGGAGCAGGCCCGAATGTGAGGGATCTCACAGCGCCGCCTCGCCAGGCCGCGGTGCGGCGGCGCCTCCCTTGCAGTCCGCAGCCGCCCATGGCTTACGACATCCAGCACAACGAAAAGACCTCGCAATACGAGACCACCGTCGACGGGCAGGTCGCGTACGTCGCCTACGACCTCGAAGAGCCGGACCGCATCGTCCTCACCCACACCATCGTCCCCGACGCCATCTCCGGCCGCGGCATCGCCGGGGAACTGGTGAAGCACGCTCTCGACGCGGCCCGCGGCCGCAAGCTGACCGTGGTGCCGCAGTGCTCTTACGTCGCGGCGTACATCAAGAGGCATCCCGAGTACGAGGATCTCCTTCAGAAATAGTTGCTGGTTGCTGGTTGCTGGTTCCTTGAGACTCGCGGGCTGACGGGATGCGCCCCGCAAGCCCTGAAATCTCAAGCAACCAGCAACCAGCAACCAGTAACCAGTAACCACGTGGAAACGGCAGTTAAAAAGAAGCACCGTCTTGTAACTCCTCTCGCTACGATGGTTTCGACGAAAAAATCACGTTTACGAGGGGGACAAAACGGTGCACGAACAGAGTATCAGGAAAGGCGAACTGCCAATCGAGTA
>DASPHC010000035.1:0-10767 GCA_035629865.1 Thermoanaerobaculia bacterium
CGTCTTCGAGCCGTCGCGTGCCGCCACGCCGTAGGAGGATTGGAACTTGCGCGGAAGACAGCGCCGCCGCCCGTCGCCTGCCTGATGGCCAATACGAGGTGACGCTCGAGGTGCTGGCGCAGAAGCTGAGGGCCGATGGCATCGGCGTCAAAACCGCGACCCCGATGAACGACTTCGTCGAGGTCGGCGTATTTGCGCCGGAGAAGACTGACCCGCTCTACCTGACGCGCCACCGCATCCGCACCGGCAAGCAGCCCATCCGCATCATCGTGCCGCAGGAGCCGTCACGCGCCGGCGTCGATCCGTACCGCAACTGATCGAGCGCGAGCGGGGCGACAACCTGGTCGACGTGGAGACCGGAGGTTGAACGCGGCGATCCGCCCGTTTCGGCGAGGTGCTTTCGCTTTGCCCGCACCTGTAGGGGTGTACGGCCGAGAAGCGTGCGGAGGGACCACTCGTCAGACCTCCGGCCTGTCACGCCGGAGGTCGCGGGTTCGAGCCCGATCAGAAAATCCGCGCCGGTTGCCGTTCGCCGAAGCTCGTGAAGATCAAGCCTCCGACGAGAGATTGAGACTCGGCCAGCCGCTCCTACTTCCCCGGCTTCTCCGCCTGCTCCTGCAGCGCCTTCCACGCTTCGTCGAGATGGCGGCCCAGCTCTCCCTTCCGGACGAAGGGATTGCCCTTCTGTCCCCGTCCTCTTTGGGAGAGGCCGAAGAATGAGGGGTGGTTGGCGAGGAAGATGTCGGGGTCGAGACGGCGGAGGCGGGCGATGGAGCGGCGGTAGTCGTCCAGGATCTCCGGGTACTTCTCGTTCCTGACGGGCTGATAGCCGGGGGCGGTGACGCTGCAGAGGAAGACGTCGAACGGTTTGTTCGTTCTCGATCACGGTCGTGCGCCAGCTGGTGCAGCCGCGGGTGTGGCCCGGCGTGAGGAGGGCGGTCATGGCGAGTTCGCCGAGGCGCATGGTCTCGGTATCGGAGACGAACGCGTCCGCTTTTCACCGGCGGAAGGCCACCTACCGAGATCACAGCTTTCTTTTGCAAAGAACGAATGTGTGCCCCCCTTGCCCACTCTATGCACCGAGCGTAACTTTGCTCCATGGCCGTTGGGCCGAGAATCCTCACCGCCCCAACCGCCGCAACATGCTCGCGCTGAAATCCTCGAACAGCGCCGCCGGCGGTAGCGCGAGTGCCTTGCAGATCAGCAGGAGACTCCACACGCCAGTGTTCCGCACGCCGAGCTCGATGTCGGCGACGTGGTTGCGGGAGACGCCCATCGCTTCGGCGAGGGCTTCCTGGGTCAGGCCTTTCTCGCGTCGCAGCTCGGCGATTCGCCGGCCGAGCGTCCTGAGGGCCTCCTCGCGTGTCATTTCGGCGTTGATTGCACAGGATCATTGGCGTAAGCTCCATCCATGATACTTGGCAATAGACACTTTCAGGAGTCCAGATGGCTGACGCGGTGAAGATCCGCCATCTCTTCCTCCACCCCTGCTCCACCTACCCCGTGCCCGAAGCCGCCGCGCTCCTCGACATGAACGTGGACGACCTGCAGGGGTGGATGGACGTGGGAGAGATCGAGGGAGTGGAGACGGACGAGGGGCTGGCCGTGCCGTGGGGGGAGCTGGTTTCGTTCGGGATCGACTTCTGGTCTCAGGAGATCGTGGAGGAGGCGCTGGGGACGGATGCGGCGGAGGCGCTTCCGGAGTTGCTGCGGCTGACGGAGCTGGAGGTCCGGATTCCGCGGATGCAGATGCTGACGCTGGAGCGGCTGGCGGCCGCCGAGGGAGCGACGGTCAGCGCGGTGCTGGCGCGGGAGCTGCGGGATCTGGTGTCGGTCCACTCGGCGTGGCTGTCGGCGGAGATCCCCGGCTTCGCCGAAGCGTTCTGGTGGCCCGCGGCGGCCGAGTGAAGGCTGGCGATTGCGGGAACCGGAAGCGCTGACGGTGCTGAGCCGCCGGGATTCGACCTCGCCGATTCCACCGAGTGGCCACTCCTCCGGTTACCATCGAATCCACACCCACTGCGGTGGCGCATGCTGCGACTCGGACGCAGTCCGTCGCCACGGCGATGTCAGGTTCTCCCATTTGGAGTGCGGTCATGCCTCACGAGGCATGGGGTCAGATCCTGCGAACGGCCCTGCACCGCGTCGGGAACGACGTCAGGTTCCGCGCGAGCAGCACGAACGTCTGGTACCAGACGCCGTCGCGGTGCACCACGCGCCCGCTCTCATACTCGACCGACGGAAAGTCGTCCGTGCGGCGGGATCCCCGCCCGCATCCTCATCACCTCTGCGACCAGCCCCTCATCACCTCCGACCACCTCCGCACCCTCCTCGCCACCCAAGCCCCCATCGCCGCCACCGGCTACAACGGCGTCGCCGGAGCCCCCGCCGTCTTCGCCGCCGACCTCCGCGCAGAATTGCTCGCCCTCCACGGCGACCGCGGCGCCCGCGCCGTAATCGAAACCCACCGCGACTCCGCCGCAGTCGTGCCCTTCGAAGAAGCCCGCGTCGACCTCGACACCGAACAAGACCTCCAAGCCGCCGGCCTGCACCAACGGTCCTGACCTGGCCGCGTGTCGCCGTGCCACCCAGAAGACCAAGCCGGGTCGCTCTACTAAAAAAATGATCTGGGTCGGTGCGGCCGGGGTCACCGCGCGAGCGTCGCGATCAGAGGCGCGGGCGCTGCGTCTTCGCTCGACACCGCCAGCCGGTCCAGATGCTCGACGAAGCGCGCGAAGAGGTCGTCCGCGTATGCGTCTTCCGGCGTGGCGAGCTTGAGCTTCGTCACCGGCGTCGCGGGCTGGAGATCGAGCGAGGGATCGTGCGTCACGAGTTGAACAAGCATGTCCGAGACGACGAACGACATCGTTTCGCCTTCCCGAAGACCGAGCGCACGGAGCGTCGATGGAGACAACTCCCCGGTACTGCCCATCGACAGCGACTCGATATGGCTGTCCGCGCGTGCCAGCAGACGCACGTTGCTCTCTTTCGCATCCTTCGGATCGCCATTCATGATGCCGAGCGTTGCCGGAAGAAAGAGTCGGGTGTGATCGAGCTGATGATAAATCTCCGGACGGAGGAGCCGCCGCGCGTTACACGCGGCGAGGACGCAGGTGCGGACGCCGGCTGCCGCGAGACGCCCGGTCAACGCTCCGATCGCGGCGTACGAGCGCGAAGCCTTTTTCGCGGCGCTCACCTGCAGCTTCAGGCCGTTCCCGAACGTCCCGTGCGCTTCGAGAATGACGACCGCGATCGCGTCTTCCGGCGCCGCCGACGCGTTCCGGCAGCGAATGTCCTCGAGGACCGTCTCCCAGCTCGCGCTCTGATAGCAGGTGAAGCCGAGGCGCTCGTAGAACGCGCAGTTGCTTCCGACGCTCAGGTCGGGGCTGAAGACGACGGCCACGCCGCGGCCGACGGAACGAAGCGGCGAACGCTCCGCGCTCGGACGCGCCTCGGCGAACGCGGCGCCCGCCAGCAAGCAGACCACTGCCAAACGCAGCACACGCATCCACGCCTCCGTGGAACTTCCCGATTTGGACGACATCGTATTAACGCCGGTTTTCGGGGCGGTGGCAAGGGGCGTTACCGGAGGTTTACCTCCCGCGCGAGAGCTCGGACATCGATCTCTACCGGCCTGAAGGCCGGGTCTACAGATCTTTCGCCGCCTCCGGCAGCTCTCGTCGATTCTTTGCGCCAGCGAGCGGCCACCTATTTCCGGAGAGCGGTACTGGGCGCTCCGCGCCGGCCGGGGAACGAACAGCCGTGCCTATTCCCCCTGCTTCCGCCTGCTCCTGCAGCGCCTTCCACGCTTCGGCCAGATGGCGGGCCAGCTCTCCCTTCCGGACGAAGGGATTCCCCTTCTGTCCCCTTCCCTCTTTTCGGAGAGGCCGAAGAATGAGGCGTGGTTGGCGAGGAAGATGTCGGGGTCGAGGCGGCGGAGGCGGTCGATGGAGCGGCGGTAGTCGTCCATGATTTGCGGATACTTCTCGTTCTTCACGAGCTGATAGCCGGGGGCGGTGACGCTGCAGAGGAAGACTACGTCGAGCGGTTTGCCGTTCTCGATGACGGTCGTGCGCCAGATGGTGCAGCCGCGGGTGTGGCCCGGGGTGAGGAGGGCGGTCATGGGCCGCTCGCCGAGGCGGACGGTGTCACCGTGTTCCACCCGCGACGCACGTGCGTACCGCCCGTGACGCACTGTGTTCCAGCCCGCGACGCACGTGCGTTCGGCCCGTGACGCACTGTGTTCCAGCCGTGACGCAGTGCGTCCGGCCCGTGACGCACTGTGTCGGAGCCCCGACGCGGTGCGTCCGGCACGCGACGTACTGTGTCGGAACCCCGACGCGGTGCGTCCGGCCCGCGACGCACTGTGTCGGAGCCCCGATGCAGTGCGTCCGGCCCGCGACGCACTGTGTTCCAGCCCGGATACAGTGCGTCACGCCCGTGGCGCACCGTGTCCTGTCGCTCGTCTTCGAGCCGTCGCGTGCCGCCACGCCGTAGGAGGATTGGAACTTGCGCGGAAGACAGCGCCGCCGCCCGTCGCCTGCCTGATGGCCAATACGAGGTGACGCTCGAGGTGCTGGCGCAGAAGCTGAGGGCCGATAGCATCGGCGTCGAAACCGCGACCCCGATGAACGACGTCGTCGAGGTCGGCGTCTTTGCGCCGGAGAAGACTGACCCGCTCTACCTGTTGCGCCACCGCATCCGCACCGGCAAGCAGCCCATCCGCATCGAATGACGTCGGCGAAGTCTTTGTCGAACGAAACTAGCGCCCGATCTTCGACGCGGCAAATCTCGATCAGCGTCTCATCCGTTACGGACGATAGTTCCTGCCCGTCGACAGTCGCCACATCCCACCCGCGTTCGCGCAGCAGAACCTCTCCGCGCATGCCAAAGTTCTCGTCGAGCTTCGCGCGCAAGAGCTCACCCCACCTGAACGGTGCGCTCGCGCGTCATCTCGGACGCGTACGCGAGGCACGCGCGAATATCCTCGGCCGTGAGCTGCGGATACTCCACGAGTATGTCTTCCACGCTCATGCCCGACGCGAGGAAGTCGACGATGAGCGAGACCCAGACGCGATGTCCGCGGATGCACGGCTTGCCGCCGCAGATCGCGGGATCGATCGAGATCCGTTGAAGCAACTCCTCGTGAGTCATCGTCCGAGAGTGTACGCCGGAACCCGCACGCCTCCTCACCGTCCAGCGTCATCGTCAACCTGCCCGCCCGCGGGGAAGTTCAGTCGATCAGCCCTCCGGCCTGTCACGCCGGAGGGCGAGGGTTCGAGCCGGCGGCCCCGCCAATCTAGTGATTCACCTAGCCGCCACTTCGGCGGCTTTCGTGTTTCAGTGGTTTGCGTTAGAAAGTTGTAACTCGCAAGCTGACTCGCAAGGTCGCGATTCTGCGAGGACCTGCGCGATTGAAATCTGACCGCTGTCGATCTTTCGATGACAGGATGCACGGAAGGATGAGGTTGTCGGGCTCGGTCTCGCCACCGTTCGCTCGCAAATCGATGTGACAGACGTCGAAAACACCGACGTCGCTTTACCAGAAAACGGGCAGTGACTCAGGGCTTGCTGGAAGATCAGCCTCCCCTGTTCGCGCGTTGATTTTCGTATCGTCACGCACGTCCGGACTATACGACGCATATCAGCAGTAGGCCGGAGGTGTGCCGCGGCCGGGTGGCAACACCTGGCATCAGGGAGGCCGCGGATCGATCCCTATTGCGGCGATAGGCGGCCGTGGACGGAACCAAACTCGCAGACGAGCCGCTACGAGCCGGGCGACCGCGTCGCGGACGACTTGCCTCCGAACACGCGATAGAGCGGCAGGTGATACGCGACGAAAAATGAGAAGCGCGGCGCGCGGCTATCTTTCGAGTCGCTGCTCGCAGGCACGAGCGAGACGCCCGCCCCCCACACGTACGGCTTATTAGTGAACGCGTGGCGATAGATCACTCCTGGCGAGAAGACGTTCTTCAGGGTGGCGTCGGCAGCGGTCTGCTTTCCTCCGCTGAACTCGACGGCCGCGAGATTGCCTACGTCGATGATCGAGATCATGAAGCCGTTGAGGGCCTTCTTGACCGCGTGACCATTCTTTGACTTCTTACGTTTCGCGAATTCGAAGCCGATAGGAACGTAAGGAGCAACGTGGCCGGTGAAGCTGCGATCCTCGTCCGCGTCATCGCTCGGCGTCCACACCGCGCCTAGCGTGCCTCCGGCGAACATCGAGAGAAGTCCTACGTTCTCGAACTCCTGGATCTCAATCGCGGACGGCGCCGCGTCGACGAACTGCGCAAGCTTCGTGTTGAATTCTTCCTGCGTCTGCGACGAGGTGAATGCCTCGAGCAGCGGCTGGAACTCGGCGAACCGTTCGCCGAGGGGAACGGTTACGTTGAACTCGCGGGCGAGGGAGACCGTCGAGTCGAGCAGCAGCGCGTAGTTCTTCTGCTGGATGCGCGTCCACGCCTTGCCCACGTCATCGACGATACGAGTTGCGCGCGCGCGCCGGTCCGACTCGACCGGCATTGAAGCCAGGGCCGCTTTGAAGAGCGCAACAGTCGAATCGACCACACGCAGCGATGCTTTCGACCTAGCGGCGTCGTCGGCATTCGGCAGCGCACGCAGCTTCCGCACCTCCTGCACGGCATCGCTCACCTCGAGAATCGGTGCGAGAAAGTTGTCGGCGAAGTCGTCGACCGTGTCGTAGTAGGAGACAAGGCGCGTTGTCGTCCACGTTTCCAGTCCCATGTTCTCGCTGTCCGCGAGACGCTTGCGGATGTCGCGGACGACGTCTTGGAGAAAGCGCGCCCGTACTGTGGGATCGTCCAGATCCGCCGGCTGCGCGCGTTGTTGATTTACGTACACGACCGACGCGAGCGTCACGCCGAAGAGGCGGAAGCCGCACTGCAGATCGTTCGCTCCTTCTTTCTCGCACGGCGTCGAACGTGCCGCGGTTCCAACGAGCGAGATCGGATTCTCGTGATTGCGGATGCCCTGCGCAGTGCGGAAGACAAGGATCGCAAGATCGGCCGTGCGGAAAACGCGCGGGTCGACGCTCGCGATCGCGTTGTGGATCGCGGCTGCCTGGTCGTCCGTGATTGCCTTGAGACGTACGAGTTCACCGATGCCGGTGTCGATGAGTGTGACGTAGCCGTGGATCGAGGGGCTGGCGGGTTTCGCGCTCTTGAGCGCGGTGATGACGGCCTTGCGGCGCTCGGAATTGGCGACCGCGTTCAGCCAGAAGGCGACCTGCGCGTCGCCCTTCGTTGTTTTCAGTTTCTCCAGCAAGTTCTCTCCGCCACATGTCCAACCGGATGCGGGATCGGCTGGAAGCTTGCTCAGGCATTCACGCGACACGCCCTGTTTCTCCGCCCACGACTCAAGACGCGTGATTGCGGCGTCGCGCACGACGTGTTCGAACGCCTGCAGGCAGGTATTCACGTCGGTGCATTGCGATTGGAACATCGATGCCGCCGCGGCAGTGACAAACTGCAATGCGGCGCAGCGTGAAGTTTCAGTTTGCGTGCACGTCGCGTTTAGCAGAACGCGCTGCGCAAGCGCACGGCCCTGCGCACGCCCGCGAAGGACGTCGATGAGGGCGCCAGAGATAGGCGTGAGCGCTTTCTCATCGAGTCCACCGCGCGACGCCGCGCGCGCAAGCAACAGCGGCACGGCACGCTCAAGGTCTTCCTGCAGAGCGTTCTGAAAGGCGCGACCGAGTTGCTTAGTGCTGAGCGTCTTCAGCGTCGTGCTGCTCGGATTAATCAGCGCGCAGACTGACGTGAAGTACGGCTCGTTCTTACCGCAAAGGGCAGTGCCGAAATCGCCGAGAGCTTCTTCGAGAAGCGCCTCGCGCACGCCGCTCACGGCAAGGGCCGTCAATCCGAAGATCAGCTTCTGCTCGAACGTCAGGCCGACGCCGGCCGCCGTTTGCAGAGGACTCGAAGGCGTCGTTACCGGCGGACCCGAAGGCGCGATGGTGTTCGCAGAGTCGGATGTAACGCTGCTGAACGATGTACTGCCGCTCTTCGATGTCGACTTCGGCGGCAGTGGCGGCGGCGGTGGGTCGAAACACGCTGCAACGACGGCATCTTTGATCTTCGCTACTTCGTCCTTTGCATCGCAGGCTCTCAAAAGAAACGCGCGCGCGTCGTTGCACTGCGTCGCGCGCTCTTCGCTGAGAGCGTCCTTTATTTTCGCGCCAATCAGCGTATTTACGTACGCCGCCGAGCAGAGCGGATCGGTCGAACGCTTTGCGAGGTCAGCCTCCGGCGCCACCACCGTCTCCGACGAGAGCGGCTGTACAACCGCTTCCAAGGAAGGCGCCGCCGGAATCTGAGCCCGCACTCCGAGCGCACACACGAACCAGACTGCCACCACGCAATGTTGAAGTTTCATCGCATTCCCCTCGCTTGTGGGAGTAGCGCGAACGGGAGCATTCCCTACCTCGGCGTAGCCGAAACCAAGAAAGTCAGCAGGTTTGGGAGGCCGGCGGTATCGTCGGCCGATGGCGAACCAGATCGAACGTCACGCGCAGAAGATCGTCGGCGTCCTGTCCTGGTTCGACCGGCTGGTGCTTCAGGGGACGCTGCCCAGCGTCGGGTACCCGCATGCGATGGCCACCGAACTCGATCGCCGAGGCATCCGGCTATTCGATAGGCCACGAAGCGGGACGAGGCGGCAGCGTAAAATCATCTGATGGCCGGCGTAAAAAAGAAGAAACTGCAAAGCTCGTCGAGTCGCTTCCACCCGATGTCACGTGAGACGACCTGATGTATGAGATCCACGTACGCCGGGCAATCGATTCTGGACTCGCGGACAGCGACGCGGGGAACGTCTCATCACCGATGAGGTGCGAGCCGAGGCGCAGGGAAGAATTGGCCAACGCGGTCCCTCTCATCAATCAGATGCGACGCTACCTGTTCATTCTTCTTACTAACAGCCTGGCCGCGTGCACTCTCGCGGCGCAGTTGGTCTGGGTTCCGCAGGGGCCAGGGCCCGCGACCGGGGGCCAGGTCGAACAGATCGCGAACGGTGAGGTCTCCGGCGCAATCAACGCCGTGGCCGTGCATCCTGCCGACGCGAAAACGATCTACATCGGCGCGGTGAACGGAGGCATCTGGCGCACGACCGACGCGATGAGCCCGAATCCCTCATGGAAGGAACAACTCGGCGTCGATCGCTCGCTTTCGATCGGCGCGATCGCGTTCGACCCGCTCGACTCTTCGCATCGCACTCTCGCCGCCGGAACGGGGCGCTTCAGCAGCTTTTTCTCCGGCGGGCAGCAGGAGGGAGTGCTGCTCACGACGGACGGCGAACACTGGACGTTGCTCGATGGCATGGCAGGCCTCAACATCTCCGGCGTGGCGCCGCGCGGCGACGTCATCGTCGTGTCGGCGGACGACGGCGCGGGCGTGCGGCCGGGAATCTGGCG
This sequence comes from Thermoanaerobaculia bacterium, assembly GCA_035629865.1. GTDB lineage: Bacteria > Acidobacteriota > Thermoanaerobaculia > Gp7-AA8 > Gp7-AA8 > QHVT01. The sequence continues at coordinate 9,431 of DASPHC010000035.1, forward strand.
TACGCAGGATAAGGGCCTCACATGGCGGCCCCTGTCTGGGGCGGCCGGCACGGGCCTGCCTCCGGGAGGTTCATTCGATCTCGCTTCCGATCCGACCGATCCCAAGCGCCTCTACACGAACGGGACCCGGCAAGGCATTTTCCGTTCGACGAACACGGGAGAGACGTGGTCGAAAGTCAGCGACGCCGCGATCGATGATCTACTCGCGACGGCGGCGAACGTCCGGATCGCGGTCGGGAACCGGGGCGAGGTCTACGTCGCGATCGCGGAGCGGGAGCTGACGGGATGGTTCCGTTCCTCGAACGGAACGGGCGGTTGGACCGCGCTCGATCTCCCCGCCACCATGGAAGACGGGATTGAGGTGGGATTGCATCCGGGCGGGCAGGCCGGCACGAATCTGTCGCTCGGGGCCGACCGCGAGAATGCGAACATCGTCTACATCGGCGGCGACCGCCAGCCCGATCGGACCGAGTTCTCCCCAACCTGCGGGCCGTGCGGCTGTCCATGCTTCCCCAACTCGATCGGCGCACAGGACTACTCCGGCCGTCTGTTCCGCGTGGATGCCTCCAAGGCACGGGGCCAGCAGGCGACGCCGATCACGCACGTGAACACGAGCAAGGGAAGCGCGCCGCATGCCGACTCGCGCGACCTGGCGGTCGATGCGAAGAACAACCTCATCGAGGTCGATGACGGAGGCATCTACCGCCGCACCACTCCGCGCGCGAACACCGGCGACTGGGAGTCGGTCAACGGCGATCTGATCCTGACGGAGTTTCATTCGATCGCGTGGGACACGAACGCCAATGTGCTGATCGGCGGAGCACAGGACACCGGCTCGCCAGAACAAAGCTCCGTCGGCGGAACGCGCTGGCGGAGCGTCAACACCGCCGACGGCGGCGACGTTTGCGTGGATGCCGATCCCGGCGGACTTTCCGTTCGCTACACGAGCGCTCAGTTCCTGGGTGGTTTTCTGCGGCGAGTATTCGATCCGGCAAAGCCTCAGCCCGATGTCTTTCGCCCAAAGTTGATTCCCACGATCGGCAGCGATGGTCCTGCCCGCGCGTTCTTCACCCCCTTGGCTTTGAACCAGGTCAACCCGATGCGGCTGGCGATCGGCGCGGCGAACTCCGTCTACGAATCGTTCGATCAGGGGAACACCGTGGAGGAGATCGCGCCAGGCATCGTCGTGAACTCCTTCCATGCGGACCCGATCGCATACGGCGCGAACGGCAATCCCGACATCCTCTACTTCGGCGCCGGCGACCGCGTGTTCGTGCGAACCCGGGCCAGCCGGCCGCCGGCCGAATCGTCGGGGTATCTCGGCCGCGGAACGGGCC
>DASPHC010000036.1:0-46663 GCA_035629865.1 Thermoanaerobaculia bacterium
GTTGCTCTCCACCCCACCTTCGGGGGCCACGACTCCTCATTCCCTTCGGTGACGCAGTTACCTTTGGCTTTCAACCAGTCGAGCGTTTGGTTGAGAGGGATCTCACCTCCTTTTCAGATGCGCTCTCGGGCGCACTAGCCCAGCGCGTTAGCCCGGGGTAAAGAGCGTCCCAAGAGTAAGCCGCGGAGCGGCGAAAGAACGCGCTCTTGCGCAACCTTCGTTCTTTCGCCGCTCCGCGGCTGACCTTGGGAGCGCGGCTTTCCCCGGGCTCACGCCCTGGGCGTGAGCCCTGGGCGTGAGCCCGGGGCTACATTCTGCCGCCGCTCCGCGGCTATCCCGCGCCGCTCCACGGCTATTCCGTTGCCGCTTCGCGGGCTAGTTGACTGAGAAATTCACGGTCAGGTTCAGGTACGTGTCGACGGCGATGCCGTTGAGGGAGCCGGGGGTGAAGCGCCATTGCTGGACGGCGTGGAGGACCTGGGCGTTGAAGGCTGGCGGGCCGGGTTTGAGGATCTCGGCGTTCCGGACCTGGCCGTTTTTGTCGATGACGCAGCGCACGACGACCATGACTTTCATGCGCGTGGGGCGGAAGGCGTTCGGGTATTCGGGGTCGACGCGGCGGATGATGACCGGGGCTTTGACTTCGTGCGATTCGTAGATCCGTTCCTGCACCGGCGGAGTAGTTACGATGGCCGGAGGGGCGTCGAGGTCGCCGGGCGAGCCTTCCACTCCCCATGGCACGCCGATCGGGCCGGGGACGGTGCCGGTCGACGACGAGGAATCACCGGATGAGTCGCCGGTGGCGTTCAACGGTGCGTCGATGGCCGGAACGGTGTCGGGGACGATGGACGGGGCGGTCGGCTGGGTGGGAGCAGGTTCCTGTCTCCGTTCCGGCTGGGCGGCGACGACCGGTCGCGCTCCGCCGTTGGGATTGCCGAGCGGCGGGGGGATGCTCACCTGCTGGAAGATCGGTGCGTGCCCCATTTCGTCCGGGGCGGCGGTCGGGAACTCGACCGAGGCGATGCTCACGGCGACCGCACCGATGATGACGGCACTGTGGGCGATGAGCGAGATGGTGAGCAGGCTGAACCGCCCTGCGGCTGCCTGGGTACGGGCTTGGACGACGGAAGTCTCGAACACTGCATCCTCCTTGTTTCGTTGAATGGTTCGACTCACTGGGTGTGAATCGCGAAACCTGGAGGGAGTCACAGATGGGTGAACAGAGGGCCGAGGGCCAACGGCCGAGGGCTGAGGGCCGAGGAGAAAGAAGCCGGTCGGCAGTTCTCTCATCCCTTGGCCCTCGGCCCTCGGCCCTCAAATGAAAAGGGCCCCTGACCGAAGTCAGGGGCCCTCACTTCAAGAGCGAAGCGAAGTTACGGCTTGGTGGTACAGAGCGTGAAGCTGCCGCTGCCGGTGTAGGAGTAGACGCGCCACCGGTAGGTGCCGGAGGTGCCGTTGTAGGAGACGTTCTCGGTCGAGGTCGAGCTCTCGCCCGCGGCGACGGAGCTCCAGCTCGAACCGTTCCACTTCTGGAGGTAGAGGTCGAAGTCGGTGCCGGACGGGCCGGTCAGCTTGCCGGTGTGGGCGCCGCTGATGCTGGACGAGTACTGGGCCGAGTAGTAGTTGGCGCCGGTGCCGGAGAGCGAGCCGCTGACGCTGGTGCAGGCCGGGGGCGGCGCGGTGCCGGTGTAGGTCGCTTTCAGCGAGACGCTGGAGTAGGTCGAGTAGGCGTAGATGCTGATGTACCAGTCGCCGGCGACCGGGTTGGTGACGTTGACGCTCTCGTTGTTGCCGCTGAGGTACGGGCGGTAGTTGTAGCTGGAGGACGTCGGCTGCGAGCCGATCTTGACGTAGAGGTCGGCGTCACCCGAGCCGCCCGACTGGACGATGGCGAGGGACGACTGGCCGCTCGGAACGGCGATCTTGTAGTGCTTCCAGGTGCCGGTCGAGGCGCCGATGCCGGTCACGGCCACGCCGTTGGTCAGCGTGACGACGGTGCTCGGCGGAGGAGTGCCGCCCGGAGCGCCGACGGCGTCCCACGCCTTGTGCACGGCCGCGGCGGCGGTGGCGCCGTAGAGATCGGTCGCGGCATTGGCGGTGGCGGTGCGGGCGCCCGAGAAATTGGTCGACGAGGTCATGTAGACCGTGAGGGCGCGGTACCAGATCTTGGCGCCCATATCGATGGAGGTCAGGGCGGTGCCGCTCAGGGCCGGGACGTTGACGGTGGTCTTGCCGCGCGGGTGCGTGCCGCCGGTGACCATCAGCTTGAACGCGAGGTTCGCGATACCGGAGTTGAGGTGCACCCCGCCGTAATCGCCGGAGCCGGTGTAACGGGTCGGGTAGTAGTCGTAGGAGCTGCCGTCCGCGATCGGGTCGTTCATGTAGCGGAGGGCGTCGCCGGCGGTGCCGGGGGTGGTGATGTCTTCGCCGACCTTCCAGGTGTCGGAGCTCACCGCGCCGTCTTTCCAGGCTTCGACCGCGGCGGCCATGATGTCCGAGGTGGCTTCGTTGAGGGCGCCCGACTCGTTCGAGTAGGTCAGGTTGGCGCTGTAGGTCGTGACCGCGTGGGTCAGCTCGTGCGCGCCGACGTCGAGGGCGTTGCCGAGGTTCAGGAACTGGACGCCGTCGCCGTCGCCGTAGACGAGCTGGCTGCCGTTCCAGAACGCGTTGTTGTAGCCGACCTGGTGGTGGACGGTGGTTTTGATCTGCGCGCCCGCGTTGTTGTATGAGTCGCGGTTGTGCACGTTCTTGTAGTAGTCGTACGAGGTGCCGGCGTGCGTGTGGGCGGTGGAGATGACGGCGTCGGTGGTCGAGCCGGTGGTCTCCGTCAGGATCAGCGTGCCCGGCAGCGAGGAGCCGTTGTTGCCGTTGTAGGTGTTGCGGTTGCGGGCGCGGTGGATCTGCGGCGCGCGCAGCACGAGGTCGCCGCTGGTGGCGTCGGCATAGAGGATGTCGAGCTCTTCGCCCTGCTCGCTGACGTAGGCAGTCTTCACGCTCCAGGCGAGGAAGGCATTGCCGCGGTCGTTGACCACGTAGACCAGCTCCGGCCACGCCTCATAGGCGCCGTTGGAGATGCCGGCCTGCTCGGCGGCGCGCTGGATGGCGGACCATCCGTCGACCGTTGCCTCGCGGGGCAGCTTGCGTCCCGGCGCGAAGCGGCCATTCGCGGCGAACACATTGCCGTCCGCATCCGCGTGGACGATGTATTCGGCGCCGATGACCGGACGGCCGTGCAGCCGTTCCTGCAGGCGGACGTGCGTCTGGCCGAGGTCGTCGTGATAAACACCAAGGGCCTCGAACTCTTCGACGCCGGTGGCCTGCAGAAGATCCTTCTGCGCGCGAAGGATGTTCTTCGCGGATTCGGCCACGTTGGCGTCCAGCCGGCCGAGGTGGCCGGTGATATGGGTTGCGACACCGTTCTCGTCGGTCGCGCGTCCACGCGCGATCTTCGATTCAATGTCATTCTGGGCAAACGCCATCGTGGCGGACAGGAGGAGTACAGCCGTAAAAAGTTTCTTCATGCAGGTCCCTTTCCTTATGTTCAGGCGGGACGTCAGTATGGCAACGGGTACGCCAAGATGTAAGTTGTTGATTCTATTGAAGCGACCATCGCGGCTACCTCGAATGTGCTCAAAATACGACCCCCTGATGTAACGAATCAGGGTCAATTGTTGACGACCAGGGTCAGATAATATCCAGCAATACCAATGGCATGCTTCGTTCGTAGAGTTGGCTGACATGTCAAAGCTCATCCGTGACCCCGAATTGGAGGCTCTCGTCCGCGAATTGAACGACGCCGAGCCGCCGGCGAACGAAATGCGCGCGGTCCAACCGTGGCCGTCGTCGACGCTGCCGGAAGGAAACGCGCTCGAGGCGCTGCTCATCGAGATGGCCCAGCGGGGAGCCAGCGATCTGCTGATCGTGGCGGGGACGCCGCCGGTGTTCCGGATCTCCGGGCGCCTGGCCAGGACCACGGACCCCGCGCTGTCGAATGACGACATCAATGCTCTGCTCGCGGGGCTGCTGACTGCGCGGCTGCGGGAAAAGATCGAGACCGACGGCGCGGCTGACTTCTCTCTTCGCCTCTCCCGCCCGGCCTCGGAAGACGATCGCCGGGCCTGGCGCTTCCGGGTGAACGTGCACCGACAGCGCGGAACCCTCGCCGCGGCGATCCGCGCGCTGCCGACCGAGGTCCCGACCATCCCGCAGCTCAAGCTGCCGCCCTCGCTCGAGGAGCTGGTGAAGCCGCAGCGCGGGCTGGTGCTCGTCTGCGGGCCGACCGGCTCCGGAAAATCGACGACGCTGGCGGCGCTGGTCGGCGAAGTGAACCGCACCGAGGCGCGGCACATCGTGACCATCGAAGACCCGATCGAATACGAGCACCGCAACGGCAAGTCGATCATCGAGCAGGTGGAGATCGGCCGCGACGCGCCGACCTTCGCCGCGGCGCTGCGGGCGTCGCTGCGGCAGGACCCGGACGTGATCCTGGTAGGCGAGATGCGCGACCTCGAGACCGTCGCCACCGCGCTTACGGCCGCGGAGACCGGGCACCTGATCCTTTCGACGCTGCACACGAGCGACGCCGCACAGGCGATTCACCGCATCGTCGACGTCTTCCCGCCGGCGCAGCAGACGCAGATCAAGCAGCAGCTCGCGCTCAGCCTCAACGCCATCATCGTGCAGCACCTCATCCCCCGCTCCGACGGCAAGGGACGCACGGTGGCGGTGGAGGTGCTCCTGGCCAACTACGCCGTCCGCAATCACATCCGCAACGACAAGCTCCAGAACCTCGCCACCGAGATCACCCTCGGCAAGCGCCACGGCATGATCTCGCTGGAGGACTCCCTCGCCCGGCTGGTGCAGGAGGGGTTGATCACGGTGGAGGACGCGAGGGTGCGGTCCGGGAGACCGGATGAGCTGGACTCGCTGTTGAGAAATAGGTCCTGAAGAAGGCGGCTAGCAGGACGCACTCGGAAACCAACGCAAATCCCGCACACCTGTCTGCTGCCGTAGGCAGCTAAAGATCTGTAGGCCCGGCCTTTAGGCCGGGTAAAGCGTGAATGGATCTTTGAGCCCGCGTAGCGGGCGACAGCAGAGAAACGTGCGGACGGTCTTTTTCTGTCGCCCGCTACGCGGGCTCACTTGGCGGGCTCGTAGTACCCGGCCTGAAGGCCGGGCCTACAGATCTTTTGCTGCCTACGGCAGCAGAGAGCGTGCGGGATTTGCGTTGGCCCTACCACCCAACCCCGTAGTCCTCCCCGTGGTTCGAGCTGGCGCCCCACATGGTGCCGTGCTCTTTGTCGAACAGGATCGCGTTGATCGGGCCTGAGGTCCTCTCCTCGAACGTCATGTCGTAGCCCATGCGGCGGAGCTCACTGCGGACCCAGGCCGGGGTCTGCTCGTTCAGGAGGATGCGGCCGGGGATGGATTGGCGGTTGCCGAGCCACTGGCGGACCTGGAAGGTGTTGAAGTTCGCCGCTTCCGACGCTTCCTGCGGGGTCATTCCGAACTCGACGATGTTGAGGAAGAACTGCAGGAGGTTCTGGTCCTGCGTGTCGCCGCCCTGAACGGCGAAGGCGAGATACGGCGCGCCGTCTTTCAGCGCGAGCGTCGGGGTGAGGGTGACGTGCGGGCGCTTTCCCGGCTCGATGACGTTGTACGGGTTCTGGGCCGGGTCGGTGTCGAAGCTCTGGCCGCGCTGGCTCAGGCCGACGCCGGTCTTGCCGGCGATCACGGCCGGGACCCAGCCGCCGCTCGGCGTGACGGAGACCACCCACCCTTCCTCGTCCGCCGCTTCGATCGACGTCGTACCGAGGCCGAAGGTCTCCTCGAAATGGCGGACCGCGGCGACGGTGCGCGGCCTGGCGGCGGTCGCGCCCCAGTTCTGCAGGTATTCGAGGAAGGGGTTCTTCGTCCGTTGATACGGATAGGGATCGCCGGGGCCGATGTTCGGGTCGTTGCGGTCGGGGCGGATCAGCTTCGCGCGGTCGCGCGCGTACTCCTTGGACAGCAGGCCGAGGACCGGCTCCTCCGGCGGAAAGTAGGGATCGCCGTAGTAGAAGTCGCGGTCGGCGTAGGCGAGACTCAGCGCCTGGTAGACGGTGTGGATGTAGCGCGCGCTGTTGTAGCCCATGGAGCGGAGGTCGAAGTTCTCGAGGATGTTCAGGGCCTGGAGCATCGAGGGGCCCTGGGTCCAGACGGTGAGCTTGTAGACGTCGATCCCTCTGTATGAGACCTGCACCGGCTCCTCGGTGCGCACCTGCCACTTCGCCAGGTCTTCCTTCGTGATCAGACCTCCCTGCTCCTGCGTCGAGCGGGCGATCTCGGCGGCGATGTCGCCTTTGTAGAAGCGGTCGTAGGCGGCGTAGATCGCCTCCTTGCGCGACTTGCCCCGTTTCAGCGCCTGCTGCTCCGCTTCGACGAGCTTGCGCAGCGTCGCGGCGAGATCGGGCTGACGGAACATCGAGCCCGGCACCGGCGCCTCGCGTCCGGACGTGTCGGCCCCGCCGGCGGCGATGCGATCGTGCGCCGGGGTGACACTGCTGCCGCCTGTCTGGGCCGGCGCCGCAGCCGCGGCCTTCTCTTCACGGAGATTCGGCAGCATGACCGCGCGCGAGTACGGCCACTGTTTGAGCCACGACTTCTGCCGCTCGATGTTGTTCGCGAGCTGGGCCTCGATCGGGAAGCCGTCGGCGAGCTGGATGGCCGGCGCGAGGACTTCCGCGAGCGAGAGCTCGCCGTACTCGGCGAGCATGACCAGCAGACCGCCGGGCGTGCCGGGCGTCACCGCGGCGAGGGGGCCGTATTCGGGAGGATAGTTGAGCTTCTGCGAACGGTAGAACTCCGCGGTGGCCCCCGACGGCGCCACGCCGAGGGCGTTGATGCCGATGACCTTCTTCGTGCGAGGGTTGTAGATCAGCGCCTGCGTCTCCCCGCCCCAGCTGAGCGTGTCCCACATGGTGCAGGTGGCGGCGAGCATCGCGCAGGCGGCGTCTACGGCGTTTCCCCCTTTCTGGAACATCATCGAGCCGGCGGTCGCGCCGAGCGGCTTGCCGGTGATGGCCATCCAGTGCGCCGCGTGGAGCGGCGGCTTCTGGGTGCGCGTCTGGGCGGATCCGGAGAGTGAGATGGCTGCGATTGCGGCAAGCACGGCCATGCGCGATTTCATGCCGGGGATCGTATCTCTTCCGGCCGGGGCCTGGCGGACCGTTCCAGCACCTTCCTTGCAATGTGTGTTGCGTGCGACTTCGCACAGAAAGGAACCTAGGAATGGCACGCAAACAGGAGAAGCAGACGAGAGAGGGCGGCCGCTTCAAAAAGGCGACCGAGGCAGTGAAGCGGCTCTTCGGGCGCGGCGACTCCGCGCAGGAGGCCGGGGACCTGCAGACGTCTGCCGCCCCGGCTCCGGCACGGTCCGCTCGTGGAAGCGAGGCCTCGACGCCCGGCCGGACCACGCGCCGCGTCGCCGACATTCCCCTCGACGTCCTCGATCGTACCTACACGCCACCCGACACGAGCTCGAAAGCGTCGTTCCGCAGCACCGGCGCGGATCATTACGGCGACCAGGAGTTCGCGATGGGCGTGGACGACAGTCGATGGAAGGACGAGGACCAGATCACCAACAAATCGGGCGACCCCCGCATCGGCACGCACCGGCGCACTTACGAGCCGGGCGAAGCCCGCGACGAGTCACGCGAGTAATTGAAGAGGAGGATTCACCATGGACCAGAACAATCCCAACAACAGTGGCTTCGGCACGGGAACCATCGGCAGCACGACCGGCTCCGGCAGCACCGGCTCCGGCTCGGGCTTCAACACCGGCGGCACCGGTAGCGGCATGAGCAGCGGCGGCGGCATGAGCAGCACCGGCAGCGGCAGCGGCACCGGCGACTTCGGCGTCACCAGCGGCAGCGACCTCGGCTCGACCGGCACCGGCAGCGATGCGGGCATCTGCGCGCACTGCGGCCAGTCTCTGAATCGCGCGGGACTCGACCAGTTCCTCAGCCGCCTCGGCATCAACGAGGACATGCTGAACAATCTCAAGGGTCAGTTCCAGAACGTCGATATCGACGAGTACCTGAACACAGCCCGCGACTATCTGAAGGACTCCGGCGGCAAGGCTCAGACGTACGCGAAGGAAAACCCCGGCAAGGTTGCGGCCGGCGTGGCAGCCCTGGCCCTCGGCGCAGGCCTGATCTACGCGGCCGTGAACCGCGACAAGTCATAATTTGCCGAGTGCAACTGCGGTATGACTCGGAGGGCGACGGGCCTCTCGTCGTCCTCCTTCACGGCTTCCCGGAGTCACGCTTCTCGTGGAGGCGCCAGCTTCCGGCGCTCGCGCAAGCCGGCTTCCGCGCCGTCGCACCCGACCTCCCCGGCTACGGTGACTCTCCCAAGCCACACGGCCTCGACGCCTATCGCGTCTCCAGCGTCGCCGCCGACGTCGCCGCGCTGATCGAGTCTCTCGGCGGCGCCCCCTGCGTACTCGCCGGCCACGACTGGGGAGCGGCGGTCGCCTGGTACGTGGCGATGAACCGGCCCGAGCTCCTGCGCAAGCTGGTGATCCTCAACGTCCCCCCGCCGCAGGCGATCTGGCGCGAGGTGAAGCGCAGCTTCCGGCAGAAGATCAACCTTTCGTATCAGCTCTTCTTTCAACTCCCCCTCCTGCCGGAGCTGACCATGCGTCTCTTCGGCCGGCGGTTCCTGCGAAAGCTGGCGCGGTTCACCGAGGAAGAGATCGAGACCTACGTCCGCCAGTGGCGCGGCAGCCTCACCCCGATGATCCATTACTACCGCGCCCTCCGCCGCACCCGCCGCGAAGGCCGCGCCGCCTTCCAGCCGGTGCTGATCCCGACCCTGATCATCTGGGGGGAGCAGGAGCCGGTGTTTCTGCCGTCGACCGTCGAGGATATCGAGAAGTGGGTGCCGGATGTGCGGGTGGAACGGGTGCCCGGAGCAGGCCACGTGGTGCAGACGGATGCACCGGAGAGGGTGAACGCCCTGCTGATCGACTTCGCCCGGTGACCGGGCGCCTCCGGCGCGCCGCAAACGGACCGCCGGCGTTCCCGCCGGCCGGTCCGCCCACGTCCTCGTGGGCAGGCGCTTGGCGGGACCTGGCCTACGGCGCGGTGCCCCACCCAACCTGCGAATGGCATCACGCATCGCGAGAGCCTGCCGACGCGACGTCGGCGGACCGGCCGGCGGGAACGCCGGCGGCCGCTCCCTGGCGGCGAGACGCCGCCCGTGGACATCGCGGTTCGGTTCACACGTGCGGAGCGCAACCAGCAACAAAAAGGCCGCCCCGAGGGCGGCCTTTGCAACCACAACACGTGTGGCAGTTACTTGCCCTTCTTCGCTTCCATCGCGCGGCGGAAGGCCAGCGCCATGGCGGACTCGCCGGAGGCTTCGTCGTTCCGCTCGTCCATGATCTTGTTGTACTCCTCGCGGTCCGCGGCGGCCTTGGCGGCCTCGTGGCTCAGCGAGATGCGCTTGCGCTGCGGGTCGATGCTCATGATGCGGACCATCAGCTTCTCGCCCGCCAGGTGCGCCTCGGCGGGGTTCACGCCCTGCGGCGCGGCGATCTCCGAGTTCGGGATCAGGCCCGTCAGGCCCGGCTCGAGCTCGACGAAGATCCCCGGGGCGGCGCCGTGATCGACGGTTCCTTCGACCACGCGGCCGATCGAGTAACGCTGCGTCGCCGTCTCCCACGGATCGGCCACGGCCACCGCGCGGAGCGACAGCGAGAGGCGCTTCTTCGACTGGTCGACCTCGCGCACCCAGCCCTGCACCGTCGTGCCGATCGCCACTTCGGCGTCGCCCGGCTTGATCCCGTGCGGGAGCTGCGAGACGTGGACGAGACCGTCGACGCCCGGCTCCACTTCGACGAAGTAGCCGAAGTCGGTCGAGCGGACGATGCGGCCGGAGAACTGCGTGCCCGGCGTATAGCGGTCGGAGACGTCATGCCACGGATCCGGCTCCTGGTCCTTCATCGACAGCGAGATGCGCTTGCCGTCGTTCTCGATCTTGATGACCTTGACGTGGACTTCCTGTCCGATCTGGACGACTTCCTCCGGCTTGGTCACCCGGCGGCGGCTCATCTCCGATACGTGCAACAGGCCGTCGATGCCGCCGAGGTCGACGAACGCGCCGAACGGCGTGAGGGTCTTGACCCGGCCGGTCAGCTCGGCGCCCGGGGCGATGCGGTTCCGGGTCTCGGCGGCGCGCTCGGCGGCGGCTTCCTTCAGAAGCGCGGCGCGCGAGACGACGATGCGGCGGCCGTCATCCGACAGCTCGGTGACGCGGAACTCGATGGTCTGGTTGACGAACGAGTCGGGGTTCTCGATCTTTCCGAGCGCGATCTGCGAGAGCGGGCAGAACGCGCGCATGCCGGCAACGTTCACCTCGAAACCGCCCTTGTTGCGGCCCGTCACCTTGCCTTCGACCGGCAGGCGGTTCTCGTAAGCCACGCGGAGCTGGTCGAGGGACGCCTTCCCCTTGATCAGCTTGCGCGAGACCCGGATCTCCGAGCCCGTCTTGACGACGGTTGCTTCGATCTGGTCGCCGATATCGAGACCTTCCAGCTCCCCGGTCTCCATCACGGCCTCGGAGGGGCCGCCGTAGGAGATGTAGGCATCATCGCCAGAGATCGAGACGATCGTGCCGCGAAGCGTTTCCCCCTGCTGCGGGGTTTTCAGGTCCAGATTCTCCATCGCCTCGGCAAACGACGTAGCTTCGGCGGTCTCTCTCGACTGACTCATGGGGATGTGCGCTACCTTTCAGGTGATTGGTTCTCGGTCCGTGAGAACGGTTGGGACGCGTATGCTACTCGAATTTCCGAGCGGCGTCACGGCCGAGCAAAGACCGACAACCGGACCCGGCCCAAAAAAATTTTCATCCCGCCCTCGACTCCCTACTCCACCTGAAACGTCGCTCTCGACACGACCGGATCGCTGGTCGAGTAGGCCCGCAAATTGTGCCCCTTGTCGAGCGCCTGCACCCAGGTCAACGTCCACAGCCCCTTTGCCGCCATGGCGGGGATGTCGATCGTGCCGGTGAAGCCTCCTTCGCCGGTGGGCTTGAAGAGGATGGGACGCCGCTGGCCGCCGACGCCGCCCGGAGGGATGGCCTGGCCGCTCAGGCTGGCGACGCCGCAGAGGTCATCGCTGGCGATCGCCCTGACGGTGATCTGGCTCGGCTGTGCGTTCGAGACGACCGGCGGCTCGATGGCCAGCGAGGTGATCACCGGAGGGGCGGAGTCGCACTGCATGCCGGCGATGTTGAGGGTGACCGCGCTGACGAGCTGGTTGTCGCCGCGGAACGTGGTCAGGTTGTTGGCCTTGTCCTGAAGCTGGACTTGCTCCAGGCGCCAGTTGCCGCAGTCGAGGCAGGCCGGCGGCGCGACCGAGCACTCCCAGGCGCCGGTGCCGCCGAGGCGGCAGCCGAAACCGATCCGGGCGGTCTTGGCGGGGCTGACGAAGGTTCCGCTGACCTGCGACACGCCCGCCTGATCGTCTTCCGCCAGGATGAACGCCGTGTTCCGCTCCCCCGCCCGCATGGCTTCCTTCTCGAGCCAGATCCTCACGAGCTGCGGGCCGCTGGCGTCGGAGCGCGAGGAGATGACCTTGAACGTCGTCGATGCCGGCAGCGCCCCTTGCGAGGCATTGAGGTTGATGCTGTTGCTGGCGTTGTCCGTCAGGGTCAGGTACCTCACGGTCCAGATCCCGGCGGGCGCTTCCTTCGGGATGGTCACCCGCGCGACGAAGCGGGTCGTCTCTCCTTCCCGCGTACAGGAGAAGCCCTGCAGCGAGCCGCTCGGGCTGGCGATGACCCCCGACACGCTCCGGACGCCCGAGCGGTTGTCGTCGATCGTCGCGCTGAACATCGTGAACTCCCCGTCCTGCACTTCGTTCGGCGTGAACTCGGCGGACAGCAGTCGCGGCGGGACGATATCGCTCTCCTCGTCGTCGATCTGTTGCTCGGGCTCCACCGTCTCGGTCGAGCGTCCCGGCTGGCTCCGGTCGGCCGAGGCGCGCTGCTCCTGCACGTTCGGCTGTGCCGGCGCCGGAACCGGCGGCGGCTGCACTTTCGGCTTCTGCGACATGCCGAGCGCGCTTGCGATCGGCGCGACCATCCGGTCGAGCAGCGAGCTCTTGTCCGGAGCGCGCGGCGGCGCCGGGGCGGGCGGAGGGGGCGACTGGAGCAGCTCGCGGTAACGCTGGTCGCGCGCCGCGAGAGGCCCCCGCGTCCCGTTTGCCGTCCCCTCGATCGTCGTTCCGTCGGGGTTCACGGGCACGATCTGCCCGCTGTCGGCCGGGGTGCGCGGCGTCCGCCCTTCGGCGATCGTCGTACTGCCTTCGGGATCGCGGAGCTCCGCGCCGGTCGCGGTCTGGAACGACTGCAGGCGCAGCCATACCGCCACGGCGAAGATCGCGCCGAGGACGACGAAGAAGACCGGGAGGAAGACGCCCTTTCTCAGTTGACTACTCCGGGCACGGCCAGCGTGAACGGCTCGATGGCGGCGTCGAACTCGTCGCCCTCCTCGGTCCGCATCGTGTAGCTGCCGTGCATCGTCCCCATCGCCGTCGGCAGGGGACAGAAACTGGTGTACTCGAATGCCGCGCCGGGAGCGAGGCGGGGGAACTCGCCGACCACCCCCGGCCCCTGCACCCGCTCGACGTTGCCGTTCTCATCGGTGATGATCCACTCACGGCTCACGAGCTGCGAGGTTTCCTCGCCGACGTTGGAGATGCGGACGTGGTAAGCGAAGTAATACGTTTCGCGGTCGCTGCGGTCGGCAAGGTACTCGCTATCGACTTCGATCCTGATGCCGCGGGTGGTCGTATCCGACATGTTGGTTTCGTTTAGAGCGCGTGCAACGCGCACATTGTTCCCGCTCCTGCTCATTTTCGCATGTGCGGCACCGCCCGCCGCGCCGCGGCAGGCCGGTCCGCGCCTCGCGCCGCCGCCCGCCGAGGTCTCGACCATCATCGTCCCGATCCGGACCAGCCTCGCCCCGATCTCCGCCGAGATTGAGGCCCGCGTGCCGCCGGTATTCGCCGGGACGGGAAGCGAGCGCGGGATCGACGTCCGCTACGACGTCGCCCGGGCGCCGATCGCGTTGCAGATGATCGGCGCCGGCCTGCACGCCTCGACGACCGTCAAATACGCGATGGAGGCCTGCCGCGGACGCTTCCCCTGCGTCTCCTGCGGCTTCCGCGAGCCGCGCCGGATCGCCGAGGTGACGCTGCAGACGAAGCTCGACTGGGACCCCACCTGGCGGCTGCGCTCGACCACCCGCCTCCTGCCGGTCCACTACGCGAAGCCGTGCGAGGTGACCTGGTTCGACATCGACATCACCCGCCGTTTCATCGCCCCGGTGGTGGAGGAGCAGTTGAATGCCGCCGCCCGGATCATCGACCGCCAGACACCGTCGCTGACGAACCTGAAACCGCAGGCCGAGCAGATCTGGACCGCGCTCCGGACTCCGGTCGAGCTCGCGCCGCGCACGTGGCTCGTGCTCGAGCCGTCCGAGGTCGCACTCACCCCGATCAGCGGCTCCGGCGGGATCGTCACCAGCACGCTGGTGCTGCGCGCGCAGACGCGGGTGGTGATCGGGGCGCGTCCGTCGGTCGCCGCCCGTCCGTTGCCGGCGTTGCGCGTGGCCAATACAGTGGATGGCGGCGTGCGGGTGCCGTTCGACCTGCAGTTGCCGTACGAAGACGCCTCCGCCTTCGCCACCCGCGACTTCGCCGGCAAGACCTACAAGGTCGGCGACCGCCCGCTGACCATCGAGTCGATCCGCTTCTCGCCGGCCGAGAACGGACGCCTGCTCGTCGAAGCGCAGATCGACTACCGCGGCGGCACCCTGCGCAACTACCGGGGCCTGGTCTTCCTCGAAGGGACCCCGGTCTTCGACCGCGCCACCGGCAGCATCTCCCTCCCCGACCTCGAATACTCGCTCGACCGCAAACGCCGCGGCTTCCTCACCACCATCGCCGAGCGTGCCGCCCACGACACCATCCGGGCCCGCCTCCGCTCCACCCGTCTCCCCCTCGCCCCCCGCATCGCCACCCTTCGCGCCGAGCTCTCCCGCGCCCTCACCCGCACCCTCGCCCCCGGAGTCATGCTGCGTGGGCAGGCCGACACGATCGAGCCGGTATCGGTCACGCCGCTGGATGCCGTGATCTCGGTGCGGGTGATTGCTACTGGGAAGGCGGAGGTGGAGGTGAGCTCGCCGTCACCGCGCGCCAGCGCGGCTATCGGAGCGCCGGTCTTCGACCGGCCGGTCCGCCGGCCTTCGGCCGGCAGTGTGCGTCCGGACATGCAGCGCGAGAGACTGCCGACGGAACGTCGGCGGACCGGCGCAATGGCCTCAACTTTGGGCCTGAGGCACGGCCCCTCACCCCGTCCGGCGCCTGAACTTCTAACAAACGCATCCGGGGTTGGATCGTTCACGCATGTTCCACCCGCAGGCGCCGAACATCCCTCTCCCCGGCTCGGCGGGGAGAGGGTCAACAAAGCCTGTATCCAGTTATCAAGAAATACGTTAGCTCGGTGTGTTGCCCTCTCCCCTCTCGTAGGGGAGAGGGATGTCGGGCACCTGCGCGTGGCTGGTTAGCGAGACCTCAGGATTGCCGTGGATGACCTTAGAAGACCAGGTGCCCGACGGGGTGAGGGGTCACGTCTCAGGCCTAAAGTGAAGGCCATTTGGGCGGACCGGCCGGTCGAAGACCGGCGCTCCACAGGTCCGCGCCGCGCTACAATTCTCCCCGTGACGCGCACGGTCCTGATCGTCGGCCTGATGCTGGTGGCGGCATTCCTGCCGCTGGCAGCCTTGCCGCCGGCGCTCGCCGTCCTCGTCATCGCCTCGCTCATCTTCATCACGCGCGTTTCGCTGTTCGTCAGTTCCGACGCGCAGCCGGCCGCGCTTCTCGCGCTCACCTTCTTCCGCGCCCCTCCCTCGCGCTGAGCTCCCGCTCACGAAACGCGAACAGGAGGAGTCATGTCCCTCAGGAAGACCCTGGCGAAGGTATTGGTCTGCGGCGTCCTGCAATTCGGTGCGTTCAGCGGCTCGGTCACTCCCGAAGAGCTCGAGAAGCTGATGAATGCGATACACCGGACGAAGATCGTGCATGTGGTGAAAAAGGACGAACCGCTGAAGTGAAAGGTCCGCGACCCCAATCGGACCGCCGACGTCGCGTCGGCCGATAGAGGTAGGGAGAGGCCCTTTCGGCCTCCCCCTCCCTCCGAACCGGACGTGCGGATCTCTCGCATCCGGCTCTCCAGTTGGTGATCTTGTTCAGGACTGTCGGACGAGCTTGTCGGCGCTCTTGAGGCTGAAGAGACCGTGCTCGGTGAAGTAGGCATTTGGCCAGCGATAATGCGCGTGTCCACGTCCGCGGTTTGTGCTTCTTCCGCCCTTTCGACGTTTGTCCAGGATGGCCCGGAGTCGATAGCGAACCCACTTGTCGATCCGGTCCCATGCCAAGCTATTCGCCGAACAGAACTTGCGCACTGTGGATGGTTGCGGGTCGGTCGATCTGTCTCTCACGCGTTCACCTTCCTGCCTCCCTTCGCTCCACGCCCGTTACGGCGCTTCCCAGCTCTTATGAAGGCTCTGACTTCCACCGCTCTTTTGGCCTCGAGTCGGTGGATCTACCCGATTCACCACTCCTCGTGGGCCGCTCCCGCGGAGAGTGGTATTACTCGCCCCCTCCCGCCCCATTCGGCGAGAACACATCCTCGATCCGGGCCTCGAAGAGTCTGGCGATGGCGAAGGCGAGGGGGAGGCTGGGGTCGTACTTGCCGGTCTCGATCGCGTTTACGGTCTGCCGGGAAACATTGAGCTGTTCGGCGAGGTCGGCTTGCGACCAGCGGCGCTCGGCGCGCAGGACGCGGAGGCGGTTGGTCACGACTGGGCCTCTTCCACTCCCGCGTAGCGGCGGATGCCGATCCATTGGCCGATTCCCCAGGCCAGGAGCATGACCAGGAGGGGGTCGTTGATGTCGATCTCCGGGGCGCCGAGGCGTTCGCAGAGGCGGTAGCCCATCGTCAGGACGACGCCGGTGCCGAACGCCAGCGCCAGGGCGTCGAGGTGGATTTTGCGGAGCAGCTCGTCGGCCTGGCGCAGGAAGACGCTGTAGGCGCGGACGGTGACGAGCAGCAGGACGACGCTCAGGAGGGTCAGTCCCCAGGCGAGTAGACCGCGTCCGATGAGCTTTTCACTGATCAGGATCGTCGCCGTGCCGAAAGCGAGGGCGGCGCCGGTCATCCAGCCGGTGAAGACGCGATAGTTGTGGGCGTCGCGGGGGGTGAAGATCGAGGAAGAGGATTCGTTGGTCACGGTGCGTGCCTCCTATGTCAAGTGTGCTTGACACAAAGTAGGCTCGCGACGGCTAGTTGTCAAGTGTCCTTGACAACAAATCGCCTACTCTCCCCGAATGTGATTGAAAAAAGCGTCGCTGGCGACGGGGCGGCCGAGGAAACGCTCGACCAGGTCGCGGGCCGGCTCCTCGCTGCCGCGGGAGAGGATCTCTTCGCGGAAGCGGCGGCCGGTCTCGCTGTTCATCACGTTCGTCCCGAACGAGGCGATCAGGTCGAGGGCGATGACCTTCGCCCACATGTAGCCGTAATAGCCGGACGCGTAGCCGCTGGCGATGTGCTCGAAGGTTCCGGGGAACTGCGTCCCTTCGACGTAGCCCATCGGCGTTGCCCCTTCCATCCGCGCCCAGACGTCGAGGCACGGTCCCGGGTTTTCGTCCGACAACGCCATGTCAAAGGAGGCGTAGAGGAGCTGCCGGCCGTAGTCGATCCCGGCGCCGAGCTTCTTGGCCGCCTTCAGGCGCTCCACCAGCGAGGCGTCGATCTCGGGGCAGCCGGGGCAGTGGTTGCGGAGGAGGGAGAGGCTCTCCATCCGGCTGGCCCACTCCTCGTACATCTGCGACGGCGCCTCGACGAAGTCGCGCTGCACGCTCGTCCCGGCGTGGGCCAGGTAGTGGGTGCTCGACAGCACGCCGTGCAGCACGTGCCCGAACTCGTGGAGCAGCGTCTCGAGCTCGTCATGCGTCAGGCCGACGCGGTTGAAGTTCGTCACCAGGACGCTGATCGGCGTCCGTCCGGTGCGGCGGCTCACCCCGCGCACCGGCCAGGCCGCGGCGTGTTTGTACTTGCCGTCGCGCGGATAGAGGTCGAGGTAGATTCCGCCGATGAAGGTCCCGCTCTCCGCGTCCTTCACGTCGAGATAGAAGACGTCCTCGTGCCACACCGGTACGTCGACGCGCTCGAAGCGGACGCCGTAGAGGGCGCCGCTGATCTCGAGCATCCACTCGACGATCCCCACGGAGGGGAAGTGTTTCCGCAGCGCTTCCTGGTCGATGGCGTAACGGCGCTCGCGCAGCCGCTCGCGATAGAAGGCGACGTCCCAGCGGTGGATGGGCACATGGTCGACGGCCCGATCAGACGACAGCCCGGTGAGCTCGGCCTTCAGTTCGGCGAGCTCCCGCAGGTCCCGCATCTCGGCTTCGGTGACGACGCTGCGCACTTCGTCGAGGAACTTCGTGACCGTGTCGGGGGTCTCCACCATCCGCCGCTTCGTGACGTAATGGGCGAAGCTCGGCACTTCGTAGAGATCGGCGATCTCCTTCCGGAGGGCGACGATCTCGTCGAGCACTTCGAGATTGCGGGGAGTGCCGCGGAGGGTGTTCGCCGTCCAGTAGCGGCGGCGTGCCTCCTCGTCCTGCGCGTTCATCAGGAAGGGGACGTAGTCGGGATAGTCGAAGCCTGCGACGTAGTTCCCTTCCCCGTCGCGCGGCATCCGGTCGAGCCACGCCTGCGGCAGCCCGCGGCATTCGTCCGGGGTGAAGCGGAGGCGGGTGTCGTTCTCGCGGATGCTGCGGGCGAACTCCTGCCCGAGCTCCGTCAGCCGGTCGGAGATCTCCTTGAAACGCTCGCGCTTCCCGGCCGGCAGCGAGACGCCGCTGTCTTCGAAGGATTCGAGCAACTGCTTCTGCAGCTCGCGCGCGGCGACCGACTGCGGCGCCACCGCGCGTACGCGCTCATAGAAGGCCTCGTCCTGGAAGACCTCGGTAAGGAAGCTCGATTCCGCCACCATGGCGGTGTCGCAAAGGTCGCGAACCTCTTTGTCGGGGCTCACGCTGTTGAGGAGCGAAATGACGCCGAACGCGTCTTCGAGCACGATCGCCGTCTCGTCCCACGCATCGAGCACCCGCTCGACGCTGCAGGTTTCGAGCGGCAGCGTGCGGAGCCGTTCCACCAGCTCGCGGGCACGCGCCAGTGCCGCGTCGGAGCGCGCGGCGACCTGCTCGGGGTCGAAGATCGGAATCGTGACTCGTTCGGAGACGTCCGGCGGCGTTGCACCGGGCCGCGCAACGGTTTCAATCGTCATAATGAAGGGGCCGCATTCTATGCCAGCGAAACCTGGAAGGAGCAAATCGCGTACACAGTGCATGCACCGGCTCCTCCTCGTCCTCCTCCTCTGCGGAAGCACCCTTTCCTCATTCGCCGAAACCGCCGCTGAATTCGCCGCCGCCGGCCGCGCCGCCCGCGAGCGCGATGACGACGCCAAGGCGGCCGAGCTGTTCGAGAAGGCCATCGCGGCCGACCCGAAGAATGCCGAATACCACTTCCTCCTTGGCGTCTCCTACGGCGACCTCGCCCAGAAGGCGGGCATCCTCAAGCAAGCCGGCCTGGCGAAGAAGACGAAGGCGGCGTTCGAGCGCGCCATCCAGCTCGACCCCAACCATACCGAGTCCCGTTTCGCCCTCATCAGCTATTACCTGATCGCCCCCGGCTTCATGGGCGGCAGCGACGAAAAGGCGAACGAGCAGGCGGCGGAGATCAAGAAGCGGAACGCCTTCGACGGCCACCGCGCCTACGCCCGCATCCACCGCCACAACAAGAAGCCGGAGCTGGCCCGCAAGGAGATGGTGGAAGCGGTCCGCGAGCAGCCGAACAGCCCGAAGGCGCACTATTACCTCGGCAACAACTACTTTACCGACGACATGTACGCCGAGGCGCTGCACGAGTACGAATACGCCCTGAAGCTCGACTCCGCCTACATGCCGGCCGTCTTCCGCATCGGCGTCGTGGCGGCCGAGACGAAGACCGACCATGCCCGTGGCGAGGCGTCGCTGAAGAAGTATCTCGCCTACAAGCCCGCGCAGGACGAGCCGTCTCACGCCTCGGCCTGGTTCTACCTCGGCAAGCTCTACGAGAACCAGGGCCGCAAGGCGGACGCGAAGCAGAGTTACGCCGCGGCCCTCAAGCTCGTCCCCGGCGCCAAGGACGTCAAGGAAGCATTGAAGCGCGTGTCGTAGCCGCCCCGACCAGCAGCGGATACGGATTCACCGGCTGCCCCTTCGACCACTCTTTGGTCGGTGGAAGCACCTCGATCGAGAAGTGGAGGTGGGGGGTGCCGGGAGGGGCATTGCCGGTGACTCCGACGTAGCCGATGACGGTTCCCTGCGGGACGAACTGCCCCTCGGCGATTCCATCGGCGTAACGGTCGAGGTGAGCGTAGTAATAGTTGTGCTCTTCGGCGCGGTCGAACTGGTAGATGGTGATGCCGCCCGACTTGCTGAAGAAGAGCTTCCGGATCGTCCCGTCCACGGCAGCCACGACCGGCGTCCCCTGAGGGGCGAGGATGTCGATCGCACGATGGGTGCGGCCGCCGCCGCGCGCCTGGGAGAAGGTGTCCTTCAGGTTCTGCGGGGTGATGCCGACCACCGGGATGAGGATGCCGGACGTCCCGAACGCCGGCGTCCGGCCAACCGGCATCGCGCCGGCCGCTCGCGGGCCGGTCTGGCGCTGCACCGAGTGCTCGCGCGCCACGCGCGCGGCCCGGTCTTCCTTCCGCGCCGCGCGGAGATCTCCCCCCAGCAGCACGATGAACAAGCCGCCGATGAGCCAGCCTCCCGCAAGAACTTTAAACGTCCGCATCCCAGCCGATAATAGGAAGGTCGTGCCGGAACTTCCCGACATCGCGGTCTACCTGGAGGCCCTCCAGCCACGCGTGCTCAGCCGTACGCTCGCTAAGCTCCGCATTGCCAGGCCTTTCCTGCTCCGCACGGTCGAGCCCGGCCCGCGTGATTTAGAGGGAAAAGAAATCGTCTCCCTCCGCCGTCTGGGCAAGAGAATCGTGTTCGGTTTCGAGGACGAGCTGTTTCTGGTCCTTCATCTGATGATCGCCGGACGGCTCAAATGGCTCCCTAAAGGGGCCAAGGTTCCGGGGAAGATCGGCCTGGCCGCGTTCGACTTCGACCACGGTACGCTCGTCCTGACCGAGGCCGGGTCGAAGCGGCGGGCGTCCATCCATATTCTCAAAGGAGAGGACGCCCTCCGGGCCCACGACCCGGGCGGCATCGAGCCGCTGGAGATGTCGCTCGACGACTTCCGGACCGCCCTCACCCGCGAGCGCCACACCCTCAAGCGCACCCTCACCGACCCGCACGTCTTCAGCGGCATCGGCAACGCCTACTCCGACGAGATCCTGCATCGGGCCCGCCTCTCCCCGGTCCAGCTCACGACGAACCTCTCCGAGGAAGAGATCGCCCGCCTCTACGGCGCCATCCGCGAGGTGCTCGTCGAATGGATCGAGCGCCTCAGGGCCGATACCGGCAGCGGCTTCCCGGAGAAAGTCACCGCCTTCCGCCCCGGGATGGCCGTCCACGGCCGCTTCAACCTCCCCTGCCCCGTCTGCGGAACCCCGGTCCAGCGGATCGTCCACGCCGAGAACGAGACCAACTACTGCGCCCGCTGCCAGACCGGAGGAAGGCTGCTGGCCGACCGGGCGCTCTCGAGGCTGTTGAAGGGGGATTGGCCCAAGTCGATCGATGAGCTCTGAAAGGCAGAAAGCAGAAAGCAGAAGGCAGTGGATTCGGGCTTCCTTCAGCCCTCTGCCCTCTGCCTTCTTCTAACGAACCTGGAAACCACACGTCTATGCAAACAGAACAATGCTCCAGGCGGCCATGACCAGTGTTTTTTCAGCGAGCCCGGTTCCCACGGAGGACCGCCAGCTCGCGGCAGCATGTGCCGCTGGAGACTCCAGGGTCTTTGAAGACATTTACCGCCGTTTCGGCGATCGGATGAAGAGCATCGCCTGGAATCACCTCGGCAACGCGTCGGATGCCGAGGATGCCGTCCAGGAGACGTTCCTCAAAGTCCACCGCGCGGCGACGACTTACACCGGTGAGGCGTCGTTCTCCACGTGGCTGTACCGCATCCTCGTCAACACCTGCTACGACGTGCTCCGCAAGCGCAAGCGGCGCATCGAAGAGGCGCCCATCGAGGAGACCGCCGAGCGCACCGCCCCCAACGTCGACGACACCAAGCGCATCGCCCTCCGGCGGCTCCTCGACGCGCTGCCGGAACAGAGGCGCACGGTATTCACGCTGTTCGAGATCGAAGGACTCAGCCACGCCGAGATCGGAGAGATCCTCGGCATCAGCGAAGGGAACTCCAAGTGGATCCTCTTCGCCACCAAAAAAGAGCTCCAGGAAAAGTGGAAACGATCCCAATGAACGTCACCTGCAGTCAGATCGACGACCTTCTCTTCGACGCCTCGCCCCTCGCCATGGAGACGGCGGCACGGCACGCGATGGAATGCCCTTCGTGCGCGGAGAAGCTGGCCGAATGGAACGAGATCTCCGAGGTCGCGCAGTCGATGCGCACCACGTGGACCAACGACATGCACTGGCCGCGCATCGACCGGGCCCTGCGCGAAGAGCGCAGGCGCAGGCCGGTGCGCTGGCTGTGGCAGGTGGCGGCCGCGATCGTGTTAATCGTCGGCCTCGGCGGGACGGTCTTCTACGGCATCCGGGTGCAGACCCACGACGCGGCCTTCGACCGTGACATTCTCCGCCTCACCGCCCTCGACGACGTGGAGCGCGCCGAGCGCGTGCACGTCAAGGCGATCGGAAAACTCGAGCGGCTCGCCGGTGCGAAGCTCGACGACGCCCAGTCGCCGCTGCTCATCTCTTACAAGGAAAAACTGATGCTGCTCGATGACGCCATCGCCGAGTGCAGGGCCAACATCGACCAGAACCGACAGAACGCACACCTCCGCAAGCAGTTGCTGGCCATGTACTCGGACAAGCAACAGACGCTGCAGGACGTGATGCGGGAGGACAACCATGTCTCGAGCCCGTAGTCTCTTCTTCGCCCTTCTCTTTCTCGTCCTGCCGGTCCTTGCCCTGCCGCTTCTGGCCGAGGACCGCGACGACGACTCGCGCTTCGAAACCAGGTACGGCAAGAATTTCGCCCTGCCGGCCGGCGGACGCGTCACCATCACCCACGGCTTCGGCGATCTCGTGATCCGGACCCACAACGGCAACGACGTCCAGGTGCGGGCGACCATCCGTTCCTCCGACGAAGACCTCGGCAAGAAGATCCGCATCACCGCCGGCCCCGAAGGGGGAGGCGTGTCCATCACGACGCACTTCCCCGAGGTGCGGAACCACCGCGGACACCTCTCCTACTCCGTCGACATGACGGTGACAGTCCCGGCCAACACCCCCGTCATCGCCGAAAACCAGTTCGGCAACATCGACGCCCGCGGACTGGGCGGCGCCGCGAACCTCAGGAACAAGCAGGGCTCGATCAAGGCCGCCGACATGCGCGGACCGCTGACCCTCGGCAACTCCTTCGGCGCTATCGAGGCGGTCAACTCCGGCAGCGACCTGACCGTCAACAACGCCAACGGCGCCATCACCATCCGCAAGGTCGAAGGGTCCCTGACGGCGGCGAACCGCTTCGGCTCCGTCACCGTGACCGACGTCCGCCGCGGCGCGACCATCGCGAACGCGAACGGCGCGATCGAGGCGATGGACATCGGCGGGACGCTCAACGCGACTAACAACTTCGGCAGCGTGAAGGCGTCGACCATCGGCGCGGCCACGCAAATCACCACCAGCAACGCGCGGGTGGAGCTGTCGAACGTCCAGGGTCCGGCGACGGTGAAGAACTCGTTCGGCAGCGTGGAGGCGAACAACATCGCCGGTGCACTGACGATCGACGGCTCGAACTCCCGCGTCGAGGCGTCCACGGTGAAGGGGAACGTGACCATCGACAACGGCTTCGGGCCGGTGAAGCTGCGCGGCATCACCGGCAGCGCGAAGATCCAGAACGGCAACGGCGACATCGTGATCGAAGACCTGAGCGGCGCTTTGAACGCGGTCACCCGCTTCGGGGCGGTCCGCGCGGAACGCGTCCGCGGCAATGTCGACGTGAACAGCTCCAACGGCAACGTGCGCCTGACGGACGTCGGCGCGGCCAAAGTGCGCGCGACCTTCGGCGCGGTCTTCGTGGAGCGGGTGAACGGCGCGATCGACGTAGTGAACTCGAACGGCGCCATCTCCGTGAGCGGCCTCCGCGGCGCCGGCTGCCAGCCGGTGACCCTCCGGACCAACTTCAGCTCGATCAAAGTCGAGCTACCCGAGGGAGTCGGCTACACCGTCAACGCCCGCACCTCCTTCGGCCGCATCAACACCGAGCTCCCGATCACCACCACCAGCATCAGCGACGAAACCATCGTCGGCACCATCGGCCGCGGCGGCTGCAAGCTCGACCTGGCCAACTCGAACGGGAACATCACCATCGAGAGGGATTAGAACGTTCTGCGGTACGTAAAGATGAAGCTCCTCGGCATGCAATTGCGGATCGGCGGGGAGAAGGTCGCGGATTTGATCTCACGCTCGGCGAGGAAGGCGAGGCTTTCGTCGCCGGTGGTGTTGGAGATGACTTTGGTCGACGTCACGATCCCTTTGGTGTTGACCATGGCCTCGATCACCACGAGGCCGCTGGCCTGCGCGTCGGAGCCGCGCAGCGCCGGCGTGTCGACGAAAGCGTAGTCGGAGTCAGGGGGGCAACCGGTCCTGCCGCGTGCGGCGCTCTTCGACCGGCCGCCGGGCCTCGGCTGCCCATCCCGCGCGATGAACCGCGACGCCACCCAGCCGGTGGTACCGTCGCTGAGACGCACGTTGGTCCAGCTTTCGCCGGCCAGCAGCACCGCCAGCTCCGTCCCCCTCTTCACCTGCGTCAGCACGTCGGCGTCGCCGGAGGGCTCGCGGCGGACGTTGAGCGACGACGCCGTCACCCGCACCATTCCGGTCGTCTGCTCCGCTGCCGGAGCGGTGGGAAGAGGAGGAGCCGGAGTCGTGGGCGGGGCCACCGGCGGCGGAGGCGGCGGCGTGGAGCAATTCCACAGGAACAGCGAGAAAGTGAGGAGGAAGAGCCGAAGCACGCGCGGATTCTACGTGCAGCTCCGGGGAGCTGCTGCATTAAGTCACGTACACTCCCTCCTTCCGATGATCGACTATCACCGCGAGCTTCTCGCCGACGAGACGCGGACGCGCGCCTACCGCGACGCCATCCGGGCGACGGTCCAGCCGGGGGACGTAGTGCTCGATCTCGGCTGCGGCTCCGGCATCCTTTCTTTCTTCGCCCTCGAGGCCGGGGCGGCGCGGGTGTACGCAATCGACCGGGGGCACATGGCGGACGTCGCGCAGTTCCTCTCCCGCCATCTCGGCGTCGCCGGCCAGATGACCGTGCTGCACGAGACCTCGACGGGCGTGGAGCTGCCGGAGCGGGCGGACGTGCTGGTGACGGAGACGATGGGAGTGCTGATCTTCGACGAGAACATGCTCTCGTTCGTCCTCGACGCGCGCCGCCGCCTGTTGCGCGAAAACGCCGCCATGGTGCCGCAGCGTGTGGCCCTGGCGATCGTGCCGGCCGAGGTGCCGGTGGCGTACGGAAAGAGGGTCGGCTTCTGGAGCGAGCCGCGGTACGGGCTCGACCTCACTCCGCTGCGCGTCTTCGCGTCCAACTCGATCGCCTTCATCCACCTCGACCCGTCCTCATACGTCGCCGCGCCGCAGATCGTGGTCGACGTCGATCTCCGCACGTTCGACTCCGCACTCGTCAATGGCCGCTGCGCCTTCACCGCCGGGCGCGACGGGCTGGTGCACGGCTTCGGGGTGTGGTTCGAGACCACGCTGGCCGAGGGGATCGGCTTCTCGACCCGGGAGCCGAAGTCGACTCACTGGGCCCAGGCGCTGCTGCCGCTGGAGACTCCGCTTCGCGTCGAGCGCGGCGCGGCGATCGAGGTGGACCTCGAGACGGACGACGGCCGGATCTGGCGCTGGCGCGGCCACGCCGCCGGGACGCTCTTCGACCAGACCACGATCTTCGCCGCGCCGCCCTGCGTCCGCCGGGATTGAGGAGCGAGGGGAGATAGAATCTCCGCCATGTGTCGTCTCCTCCTCACCCTCCTTCTCCTCATCCCCACATTCGCCTTCGCCCAGCCGGGCCAGCCGCGCCGCGTCGGGGCCGACTGGACGCCGGCCTCCGAGAAAGGCTGCATCGGCGGCAGCGGCTGCAGCGAGCGCCGCCTGCGCGTCGCGCTGCAGGACCGTCCGGTGGTGGCGGTCCGCTTCCACGCGCACGATCAGGTCGGCAATAAGGCCGACGGCGCGCTGCGCGTGAAGATCGATGGCAACACCGTCAACGGCTACATCGACATCCCGCGCAAGGGAGAGGTCTTCACCGTCGACGTCGACGAGCTGCGCGGGCGCTATCTGGTGCTCGAGGCGGTGAACAACGACGAGGTGGAGATCAGCGACATCGCCGTCCTCTACGCACCGCGCGACCGCGACACCATCCGCCGCGTGCCGCGCGATCCGTACGACGACCGTCCGGGCCGCGGCGGCAGCGGCAGCGGCTGGCGCGGCTACCCGCGCGCGGCCACCTGCATCGGCGGCGACGAGTGCCGGAAGAACGGCAAGCGAATCACCATCGCGCTCGAAGAGGCGCCGGTCCTCGGCGTCCGCTTCCATGCCCACGACTCCGTCGGCCAGCGGGCCGACGGGAAGCTCACGGTCCGCATCGACGACACGACGGTCGGCTCCTATATCGACATCCAGCGCGCCGGGAAGCGGCACGAGCTCGACGTCGACAACGTCTTCGGCTCGAAGCTGGTCTTCGAGGCGGCGAGCGACGACGAGATCGACATCAAGGACATCGAAGTCCTGTACGGCCGTGGGCGCCGGGGCGGCGGACGCGGCCCGGGATCCGGCGGACGGCGCGAGATCACCGACGAAGGGGCCTGCATCGGCGGCAGCGAGTGCGGCGGCAAGCGCGCCCGCATCCGCATCGCCCTCCGTGGCCGTCCGGTCGACCAGATCCGCTTCTACGCCCGCGACGACATCGGCTCCCGCGCCGGCGGCGAGCTGCGCATCCGCATCGACGACGAGATCCTGCAGTACGGCCTCGACATCCCCCGCGAGGGAAAGACGTTCACGATCGACGGCGGCGGCACGGCCGGCGATTACCTCTACATCGAGCCCGCCAAGGACGACGAGGTGATGGTGAAGGACGTGCGGGTCCGGCTCGGGGAAGACGACGACGAGTAGGGGCCTCAGAGAACCGATGGGACAAATGGGACCTATGGGACGGATGGGAGGGGGAACCCCATTCGTCCCATTCGTCCCATAGGTCCCATTCGTCCGCCCCCACCCCCCGCCCCCCTTTCGTGCTACCTTTTCACCGGGTCCCGTTCTGATGTCCGCTTCTTCAAGCCGCGCGGTCTTCTCGTTGCTGGCGTTCGCCTGCCTGCTGGCGGTCCCGGCGGGCGGGGCGGAGCGTGGCTTGCCGCTGATCACGGTCTTTCCGGCCGAGGTGCACAAGGCCGGGCCGCAGACCTTCGACCTCGCCCAGGACTCCCGCGGCATCCTCTACTTCGGGAACCTGCACGGCCTCCTCTCCTATGACGGCGCCTGGTGGCGGCTGCTCACCCTGCCCGATGACCAGGTCGCGCTCTCCGTCGGGACCGACATCCACGGCCGGGTGGCCCTCGGCCTGGTCAACGACTTCGGCCACCTCACCCGCGACGCCTCGGGCACACAGCAGTACCGGTCGCTCCTCTCGCTGCTGCCGAAGGAAGAGCGCGAGTTCGGCGACGTCCGCGCCGTCTGTCCGGTCACCAACGGCTTCCTCTTCCTCACCGAGAACGGCGTCCTGCTCTGGAACGGCAAGACCGTCCGCGTCGCCGCGAAGTTCCCGCCGGACGACATGCCCCGCGGCTGCTCGTGCGACGGGAAAGACGTCGTCCTCCGCGGACCGAAGGGGTTGTACCGCTTCGACGCGGCGACGCTGCAAATCACGCCCGCCGGCCTCACCGGCCGCGTGCTGATGGCCGTCCATCGCGACGACGGGAAGGTCATCGCCGCCGTCCGCGACACCGGCCTGTTCCTCGTCGATGGCAACTCCGCCACTCCCTACGCCCCTGCCGCCTCGGAGTGGCTCAAGGGAAAGACCGTCACCGGCGGCACGCCTCTCCGCGACGGCCGCTTCGTCGTCACCACCCGGCAGAACGGCCTGGCCATCCTCGACGCGAACGGCGCGGTCGAGCAGGTCATCGGCGCCGACGCCGGCCTTCCCGACGCGGTCCTCAACGAGCCGCGCGTCGACCGCGAGGGCTCGCTCTGGCTGGCGATGGAAGGGCCGATCGTCCGGATCGACCTCGCCTCTCCCGTCACCGTCTTCGACGCCCGGCGCGGCCTGCGCGGCGGCACGGGGGACGTGGCCCGGCACGGCGACACGCTCTACGCCGCGTCGACGCACGGCCTCTTCTCGATCGACGCGAACGGCATGGCGCAGCGGGTCGACGGGATGGACGAGGGAGCGTGGCGCCTCCTCACGGTCGATGACGAACTTCTCGTCGGCACCGTCAAAGGGATCTACCGGGTCGACCGCGCCGGCCGCCTCGAGCATCTGATCGAAAACGAAGGCTCGGTATACGACCTCGAACGCTCGCCGAGCGATCCCAGCCGCGTCTGGACCGCGCAGGGCGATGGCATCGGCAGCATCCGCCGCGTCGACGGCGGGTGGCAGCACGAGGGCCTCGTTCCGGGAGGCGCGCAGGACATCTCGACCATCGTCGAGCGCGATGGCGTGCTCTGGGCCGGGACGGTCTTCAACGGCATCCTGCGCATCGAGAACCCGCGCAGCGCGACGCCGCGCGTGCGCCAGCTCGGCAGCGGCGAGATGAACGTCTACAACTTCCGCGACCGCGTCGTCTTCGTACGCGCCACCGGGGCGGTCCTCCATCTCGACGGCGCCGGCAAGTTCGTCGCCGATCCGAAGCTCGGCCACATCAAGGTCCCGCGCGGATTCTTCGTCGTCGGAGAAGACCCGGGAGGCGCGGTCTGGATCAACTCCACGCCGCCGCGCGTGTTCGAACGGCAGCCGGACGGCTCGTACCCCCCCGAAGGAACGCCGCTCGTCTCCGTGACCGCGGCCGACATCCAGAACCTGCGCCTGACGGGCGACGGTGCGGTCTGGTTCGCCTCCGACAAAGGCTTGTTCCGCTATAAGCGCACCGCCGCACAGGCGGCCGTCGCGCCGCAGCCGGCACCGCTGATCCAGCGCGTCGTGGCCGGCGAGGACCAGGTGCTGTTCAGCGGCGTTGCGGCGTCCGAGGCCGTGCGGCTGCGCCACAACTTCGGCCGCATCCGCGTCGAGTTCGCACCGGTGTCGTACCGCCCCGGCGTGTCGTACCAGTACCGCCTCGACCCGATCGACACGGAGTGGAGCGCCTGGCGCGACGAGCCGTTCATCGACTACACCACGCTCGAAGCGAACGATTACACGTTCCGCCTCCGCGCCCGCGGCCCCGCGATGCAGGCCGGCCCGGAGACGGCCTGGTCGTTCACCGTGCTGCCGCCGTGGTATCGCACGAGCTGGGCCTCGGCGCTCTGGTGGCTGCTCGCCCTCGCGGCGATCTTCCTCTTCATCCGCTTCCGCACCGGCTCGCTCCGCCGCCGCGCCGAGCAGTTGCAGACGAAGGTGGACGAGAAGACCGCGGAGTTGCAGGAGACGGTGAAGCTGCTCGAGTCGGCGAACACGCAGCTCGAGGCGCTGTCGCTCGAGGACGACCTGACCGGAATCGCCAACCGGCGCTCGTTCGAGCGTTCGCTGGCGGACGAATGGAACCGCGCCCGCCGGCACGAACAGCCGCTCGCGCTGATCCTCCTCGACCTCGATCACTTCAAGTCGCTCAACGACCGTCTCGGCCATCCCGCCGGCGACGACTGCCTCCGCAAAGTCGGAGCGTTCCTCGCCGACACCATCCGCCGCAGCGGCGAAGTGGTGGCACGCTACGGCGGCGAAGAGTTCGCGATCCTGCTTCCGGGAGTCGACGCCGACGTCGCCATCCGCGTCGCCGAGACCCTCCGCGACGGTATCGAGCGCCTCGGCGTCCCCTACGGCCACGGCAACGGCAAACGCATGACCGCCAGCTGCGGCGTCGCGGCGATGATCCCGAACGGCCAGATCACCTCCGACAGCCTCGTCGCCAGCGCCGACCGCGCCCTCTACGCGGCGAAACACTCGGGCAGGAATGTCGTGCGGGTGGCGGACGAGACCACCACGGGAACGTGGCTGCGCGATGTGAGCGCGTGATGGGACGAATGGGACCTATGGGACCCATGGGACGTACAGCCTTTGTCCCATAGGTCTCATCCGTCCCATTGGTCCCATTTCCATTCCGGCGTAAACTCCCCCAGCTCCAGCACCCATGCACCCGGAAACCCCACTCGACCTCCTCGAGCAGCTTCCGCTCGGGTACGCCCTCGTTGACGAGGGGGGCGGCACGCTCTGGCTCAACGTGGCGGCGCGGGAGATCCTCGGCTGCGGCGACGTCGCTGCCGTCCTGCCGCGCATCGAGAGCAGCGAAGTCACCGTCGGCGCGCGGGCGGTCGAAGTCACCGCCACCAGCGTCGCCGCCGGCATCCTCCTCTGCTTCCGCGACGTCACCGAGCAGCGGCGCAGCGAGCAGGCCCTGCGCGAGAGCCGCGAGCGCTACAGCCACATCATCGAGAACGCCAACGAGCTGATTTACAGCGCCGACTATCACGGGCGCTTCACCTTCGTGAACCCGGCGGCGATCCGCATCACCGGCTTTGGAGAAGAAGAGCTCCTCGGCCGCCACTACCTCGACCTCATCGACCCCGACTACCGCGAGGCGGCCCGGCGCTTCTACGAGCACCAGTTCACCACCCGCGAGCCGAGCACCTACTTCGAGTTCCCGACGATCGCAAAGTCGGGCGTGCGCATCTGGGTCGGGCAGAACGTCCTCACGGTCATGGACGGCGACCGCATCATCGGTTACGAGGCCATCGCCCGCGACATCACCCAGCGCCGCGGGGTCGAGGAGGACCTGGCCCGCGCGCGCGACGCCGCGCTGCAGTCGGCGCGCGCGAAGTCGGAGTTCCTGGCCAACGTCTCCCACGAGATCCGTACGCCGCTCAACGGCGTCCTCGGCATGACCGGCCTGATGCTCAACACGCCGCTCACGCCGGAGCAGCGCGAGTACGCGGAGATGATCCGCTCCAGCGGCGAGACGCTCCTGGCGGTCGTCAACGACGTCCTCGACCTCTCCCGCGTCGAAGCCGGCAAGCTGACCATCGAGTCGATCGACTTCAACCTCGACGACCTGATCGAGAGCGTGCTCGAGCAGTTCGCCGCGCGCGCCGCCGCCAAGCGGCTGAAGTTCCGCACGTACGCCGCTCCCGACGTGGCGCGCGCGCTTCGCGGCGACTCGCACCGCATCCGCCAGATCCTGCTCAACCTCGTCGGCAACGCCATCAAGTTCACCGCGCGCGGCGAGGTGGTCGTGACCATCATGCAGCCGCGGCAGAAGGAAGGGAGCGTGATGCTCCGCTTCCTCGTCACCGACACCGGCATCGGGATCCCCGCCGCCGCGCAGCCGCGGCTCTTCGCACCGTTCACGCAGGCCGACGGCTCGACGACCCGCAAGTACGGCGGCAGCGGCCTCGGCCTGGCTGTCTCGAAGCAACTGGTCGAGGCGATGGGCGGCGAGATCGGCGTGATCAGCGTCGAGAAGGAAGGGTCGACGTTCTGGTTCGAGCTGCCGCTGCAGAGGCAGGCGCATGCGGAGGCGCGGCCGGTGCGGGCGTGGGATCTCTCGAAGTTCCGGGCGCTGATCGTCGACGCCAGCGAAGTGCATCGCCTCACCCTCACCAGGCATCTCTCCTCGACCCGGATCGGCATCGACGAGGCCCACACCGCGTCCGAAGCCATCGCGGCGGCGTACCAGCGCCACTACGACGTGATCCTCTTCGACATGCAGCTCCCCGACGACGACGGCCTCGGCTTCGCGCGCGCCATCCGCCACGATCCCGCCCTCGCGCGGACGCGGCTGATGCTGGTCACCTCCTTCGGCCGCCGCCGTCACGACGTGGCCGCGTTCCAGCAGGCCGGCATCGATTCGTTCATCCTCAAGCCGATCCGCCGCACGCAGCTCTGCGACGCCGTCAGCCGCATCCTGCGCGGCGAGAGCGAGCCGCAGATGATCCGGGCGGCGCAGGACGACGACCGCGCCACCGGGACGCGCGCCCGCGTACTGGTGGTCGAGGACAACAGCGTCAACCAGCTCGTCGCCCTCGGCCAGCTCCAGAAGCTCGGCCACGAGTGCGTCGTCGCCGGCAACGGGCGCGAAGCCATCGAGGCGATCCGCGACGGCCGCTTCGACCTCGTGCTGATGGACTGCCAGATGCCCGACATGGACGGCTACGAGGCAACGCGCCGCATCCGGCAGATGGACCCGTCGCTCGCCGGCATCCCGGTCGTCGCCATCACCGCCCACGCACTGCCGGGCGAGCGCGAGAAATGCCTCGCCGCAGGGATGAACGACTATCTCGCCAAGCCGGTCTCGATCGAGCAGCTCGGCGCCGTCGTCCGCCTCTGGACCACCAGGAGCTCCCCCGCTCCCGCCCCCCCGGCGCCGGTCGATCAGAACATGATGGAAGGCGACGACCTGCACGTCCTCGACCGCGAGCACGTCAGTTCCCTCCTCGCCATCAGCCGCACCCAGTTCGGCTTCCTCGAAGGTCTCGTTCGCACGTTTCGCCAGGACGTCCCCTCGCGCCTCGACGCCTTACGCGCCGCCGCCTCCGCCGGCGACCCGACCGACCTCGCCCTCGCCGCCCATGCCCTGAAAAGCTCCAGCGGCAGCGTCGGCGCCAAGCGGATGTACGCCGCCGCCTCCTCCCTCGAGATCTCCGCCCGCTCCGGCCGCACCGAAGGCGCCCCCGCCGCCATCGAACAACTCGCCGCCGAGTTCACCCACGTGATGGTGGCCTACGACGGCATCATCCGGAGAAGCGGCAAGCACCAGGCGGTGACGTGAGATGGGACCGATGGGACCTATAAGACTCATGGGTCCTATTCGTCCTATCGGTCCTATCCGTCCTATCCAATTTCGTACGACACGATTTCACCTCGGGCGGCCTTCGCCCCGGTGCACGCCCCTGACGCTCGGCTCGAACCCGCGACCTCCGGCGTGACAGGCCGGAGGGCTAACCACGACTCGCTTGAAACGGCCGCGCGAGTTGCGACGCTCGCCGGGATGTTCTATTGCTTCTTCACGCGCTCCATTGCGGCCCCCGACTCTTTCTTGACTATTTCGGAGGCATCGCCAGAGCGAAGGGCCTCGACGCGCTCCATGAGATATTCCGACGGTGACTCCGGCACGGATCGCAGCGCAACCTTCTGCACGCCGACGTCGGCATCGTCGACCAGCGGTGCGAGAACCTCACTCGCGTGTGCGGACGGCATCCAGGCCGCGGCCGCCGTGGCGGCGACGCGAACGATCACATCCGCGCTCGCCGCCCCCTGCTGCACGATCGACGTCGCCGCCTCGGAGCCGATCACGCCGGCCAGATACACGGCCTTTGAGGCCAGCATGCTGTCCTCACTGGCGAGGATCTTCTGCAGATGCGGGAGAGCATCGGTCCCGAAATCCGACGCGAGCTGCCGGTATCGCGGTTCATCGGCCTGGAGTGCCTGACGTACGGCTTCGAATGTCGCTTCCATGTTCGCGCCTCAGACGTTGATGGTGAGAGTGCTGGCGTTCATTGTCGTAATTTCCGATGCAACGAGATCGGGAGGCGGATTGGTGATCGCGGAAGTGCCGGCATCGGTCATCAGCCTGTTCGTGTCCGACACATGGCCCAGCAGAAGAACATGACCGACCTCGTGCGCCACCAGCCTGCGGTGGGGTCACACCTTTCTTTCTCTTTGCGAAGACGAAGAAAAAGAAAGCTCTGACCCCACTCGTATGGAGGATCGCGACGATCACGGCGTCCGCTCGGAGCGCCGATCTCCAGGCCGGCGCGTGTCCGCCGCGTCCGCATATCGCCGACCTGGAGGTCGGCGTACCGGCCGGTCTGGAGACCGGCGCTCCGATCTCTTCCGATTCACCACTCCCCAAGCCGCCTGATTCGAACACCATCTTGCGGGGCGCTGTACTTAGGCGTCGAAACGCGTGTTCTTTGTCATCCTGAGCCGCAGGCACATTCCCACAGCGCGTGAAGCGTGGCGGCGAAGGACCTTCCCCCGGACCAAGCTTCCCGAAGGCTGCCCACTGGAAGGTCCTTCGCCGTCGCGCTTTCTGCCGCTGGCGAAGTCCCTGCGGCTCAGGATGACAAAGAACACGCGTTTCGACGCTTCAGTGAAGGCCATTGGGCGGACCGGCCGACGGAACGTCGGCGCTCTGTTGAGGCGCTTCGCTCGCTCGCGAATGCCACAATGGCTCCCATGCGCGCCATCCTCGCTCTCGACCAGGGCACGACCTCTTCCCGGGCCATCCTCTTCGATGAACGTGGAGCGGTGCTCGCCCTCGCGCAACGCGAGCTCCAGCAGTTCTATCCGCAACAGGGATGGGTGGAGCACGACGCCGAGGAGATCTGGTCCACGCAGATCGGCGTTGCGGCGGAGTGCATCGCCAAAGTGCCGGGCGTCGAGCTCGCCGCCGTCGGCATCACCAACCAGCGTGAAACGACGGTGGTCTGGGATCGCGCCACCGGCAAGCCGGTCGCCAACGCCATCGTCTGGCAGGACCGGCGTACCGCCGCGGACTGCGAGGAACTGCGCGCCAGCGGATACGAGGCGCTGTTCCGTCAGCGCACCGGGCTGCTCCTCGACCCTTACTTTTCCGGGACGAAGCTGCGCTGGCTCCTGCGGGAGACCAAGGCCTCCGGCGATCTCGCCTTCGGGACCATCGACACCTGGCTGCTCTGGAAGCTGAGCGGCGGCCGGGCCCACGTTACCGACCCGACGAACGCCTCGCGCACGCTCCTCTTCGACATCCACCGGCGGCAGTGGGATCACGAGATCCTCGACCTGCTGGAGCTCGATCCGTCCCTGCTGCCGGAGGTGCGCGGCTCGAGTGAAGCCGTAGCCCGGACCGCCGAGGGGCTGCCGATCCCGGCCGGGATTCCGATCGCGGGCGTGGCCGGCGATCAACAGGCCGCCCTGTTCGGCCAGCGCTGCACGCGTGCCGGCATGGCCAAGAACACCTACGGCACCGGCTCGTTCGTGGTGCTGCATACCGGCGAACAAGCCGTCGCGTCGTCCCACGGCCTGCTGACCACCATCGCCTGCAGCCTCCCCGGAGAGCCGCCGCAGTACGCGCTCGAAGGAAGCATCTTCGTCACCGGCGCCGCCGTGCAGTGGCTGCGCGACCGTCTCGGCATCATCGAGACCGCCGCCGGCATCGAGCCGCTGGCCGCCTCGGTGCCCGATACGAACGGCGTCGTCTTCGTCCCCGCCTTCACCGGCCTCGGCACCCCGCACTGGGACCCCCACGCCCGCGGCACCATCACCGGCCTCACCCTCGGCGCAACCGCCGCCCACCTCGCCCGCGCCACCCTGGAGTCCATCGCCCTCCAGACTGTGGACGTCCTCGACGCCATGCGCGACGACTCCGGCATCCCCCTCACCGAGCTCCGCGTCGACGGCGGGGCATCGACGAACGACCTCCTGATGCAGATCCAGGCCGACCTCGCCGGCATCCCGGTCATCCGCACGCGTACCTCCGAGACCACCGCCCTCGGCGCCGCCTACCTGGCGGGGCTGGCGGTCGGCTTCTGGAGCGAGTCCGACCTCGACACCCAATGGCAGGCCGGCCGCGTCTTCGAACCGCGGATCAGCGCGGACGAACGAGGGGCGAAGGTTGGGCTGTGGAGGACGGTGGTGGAGGGGGCCAGGACGCGGTCGTAACCCCCGCCTGCCGACTTCGCTACCGTAGAGCAGCAGGACGGGGGCTCGCGCAAGTCCGCAGCCGCTCAACGGCCGGCCGCACCGCTTGGTGGTGCGATGATGTCTCGCCGGCGGCTAATCACAAATCCCGCCAACAGCGCAAGTAACACATAGCCGGCGCACAGCAGAAGCTCCGATGATTCCAAACCTGAACACGCAATGACCGCCGGCACCGCAACGGCCGTACAGGTCCATACGGGCAAGTTCGGGCACCAGAACCGCTGTGCAGCCGCTCCTGCAAGAATGAGGAGCGGCCACACTCCGTATCGAGCGATCGCCACCCAACGCTGCGCGGCCTCGAACCACTCCGGTGATCCCGCCGGTACATGCCTCATGGCACCCGCCGGTCCGATCCGGCTCTCGAGTTGCACCGCGAAAATTATCCCGTACGCGGCCGCCACGAGAACCACCAGAATCAATGTCTTCATCATCGCTTTCACTTGCGAGTCCATCATTTTGATGATGCGGCAAGCTCGCCGAGTGGCGGGAATCCGGGAGGTCCGCCCAAATAGTCGGGTCCACACCACTTCATCGCCTTCTTGCATGGCTTGGAACCCGCGAAACATTTTTTGAAGTTCTCGGTCCCAGCCCACCCAGTCTCTTGTGACTCCAGATCCTCCGGCTTGTCCGGGTCAAAAAGGCAATCGTTCTTCTTGCCACACTTTATAGCGTCGGCCAGACATTTGTCGTAGTAGTAGAAACACAGGATCGACGAGATCACTCCTGTACCGAGCGGGTCACCGGCGCTGACAGGATCGTTCAGAACATACGTATACGGATGAGATGCTCGCAGGACGCTCAGCATGATCTGGATGGACGCGTCAGATGACGATGGGCGACCATTCTGGTTGATCTCGAAGGCGGCCCTGCCGCTCGACGACACCAGCGGATCATCGCTGATGAAGCGTGCGTCGACAGGATCATAGGGCCGGGCCCGATAGTATAGAAGACCGGACGGGCCCGGCTCGCGTCCGGTGTAACCGAACGCGAGAGCCGAGGCACCGCCGTTCACCTTGCCCCAGACGTCGTAGGAACGACCGGTCACGATCGAGCCCGCGGCTCCTGTCAACGCTACCACGGAGCCGAGGCCGTCGGCCGCGAAATAGACCTTGGTGCCGGCGGCGTCTTTGCGAACCAGTGGCTCGTCGATCCCCGGCCCAAAGATATAGTCGTTCAAGACCGCAGACGCGGCGTTGCGCTCACGAACGGCGTTCATCCCGTGATACGCGTACATGTTGTTTCCGGCGGCAATCCGCCGATCCATCCAGTCGTAGTCGTAGCTCTCCGCGCCATATGCGGCAAGGCGGTTCTTGACATCCCAGGAAGCGCCACCGGTGAGACGATTCCCGTTGGCATCGTACGTGTAGTCCGGCGCCCCGCCGCGGTACTGAGCGTTCTGCAGGCGAGGCGAGTTGTTCTGGTTGGACCCGAACTTATAAAAAGAGTAGGTCGAAGGCGAGCCCATCGCACTTGTCTGGAACGACGTGCGGTTGCCGATGGCGTCATATTGCCATTTCTCCCACGTTCCGTTCGGGTTGTCGACCTGCACGAGCTGGTAGCCGTCGTCGTACCGATACCTGGTCACGCCGAGGACCTGGTTCGCACTCGCATGAGCCGTCACGCTGACCTGTACACGCCGGCCGAGCATCGTATTCGCGCCGGTGGTCCAATCGGTGTCATACGCGTAGGCGAACGTCGCGATCGTTCCGGCCGTCGCATGTGCATTAGCCACCTGAGTGAGCCTGGATTGATTGTCGTAGCCGTACTGCCGGTACATGCCGTTCGCAAAATCGATACGCGAATACATGCCCCTGGGATCGTACGTGATGGTCGCCTCGGCCGTAACTCCGTCGAACGACAGAGTCTGGACGCGACTGGCCGTGTCGTACGTGTAATGGACCGTCGTAACCCGGTCCGGGTTGCCGGCCGGAGGACGGATCGTATAGGTCAGCGGAAGGCTGCCGGCATCAGATGGACGGTAAGCATATTCGGTTTTGGGTGCGGCCGTCTGGTAGCCCTCGGAGGTCACCCGGAACAGGGTGTCATACGCGAATTCATAGGTGCGCGACGGCGATACCATTTCATCAGCGATCGATGCGACGTTCTCGCCGTCATAGACGTAGGTGACGGCCTTGCCACTGACGGGAAACCACACCTTCGTGAGCCGCCCCTGCCGATCGTAGGTGAGGTTCTGGACTGTGCCGCGCCGGTCTGTCACGCTCTTCAGGCGGCCGGCCCAGAACGAACGGGTATATTGCTCCACGCTGTTATCCGGAAACGTGGTCGACGCGAGCTTCCGCGCCTGATCGTACTCGTAGGTGGTCGTATTGCCGTTCGCATCGGAAATACTTTTCAGCAGATTGTACTGGTACGAGTGCGTCGTGATGTTGCCTTTGGCATCGATGACCTGTACCACGCGCCCCAGTGCGTCGGCGCCCGTGCGTGTCGTCCGGTCGTTGGCGTCGGTCGTGTCTGTAAACACCAGGCCTGTCAACGCATCGTACTGGTCGTAATCAGTCGTCGTCGTAAAGTTGAGCGTCGAAGCGGCCGATGGCTTCGGCAAGGTTACGCTTTTGACGCGGTCGGTCGCGTCGTACGTATAGACAAATGCGTGACCGGACTGGTTGATGACTTTCGTCGGGCGGCCGAGCGTGTCGTACTCGAACGTCACCGCCGGTGTCCCCGTCTTCGTTACCGTCTTCAGATCGCCTGCCGGGTAGTACGTATACGTCGCGGCCGGCTGATCCGGGACATTTGCTGCCGAGAGTAACCGTCCGGTCGCGTCATACGTGAACGTTCCGTGCAGGTCCTCCGTCGTCCCGTCGGTCCGGTAACGGTAGACTGACTGAAGCGCGCCGGGCGCGGTACCCGCCGCCGAATAGTACGTGTAACGTGTCCCCCGCCATTTGCTCGGCTGATCCGACTTGACCGTCGAGATCTTGTCCGGCCAGGTCGCATCGTAGGTGAACGTCCAGAGGACGGAAATGTTTGCGTCGATCCAGTCGCGTCTCGTAATCATGCGTCCCTGGGCGTCATACGTGTAGTTCGCCGTCTGCACCCCGTCTTCATTGGACGTCGCGTCGAGCTGGCCGATCGTGTTGTAGCTTTTTCCGTCGCTTCCGATTACGCCGATCTGATTCGGGTCCTGGCCAGGGATGTAGTAATTGAAAGAGATCGAGTTGATCTTCTTGATGTGCGGCACGCCGAACTCGGTGGTTCCGTTCAGGTTGTATTCGTACGTGTACTTTTCGCCCGCGGAGGCGGCGGGGTTGTTTTCGTTGTACTCCCCTTCGGTGTAGCTCGTCACCCGGTCGGAGGAGTCCCAGGCCACTCGCGTGATCAGGCGATGCCAGCGGTCTTCCACGCGGGAGAGGAGCGAGGCCATGCGGCCCTGGACGTATTCGTAGTAGCGGCTGGCCTCGCCCGTGGGAGTCACGGCGTCGGCCACGGTCTCGAGGTTGCCGGAAGTGTCGTAGGTGTAGCGGACCGTGCGGCCGGCATTGTCGGTGACCGAGCCGATCCGGCCGGTGGAGGAGTTCCAGGTCACGTCGACGTAACGGCCGGAACCGGCGCCGTCAGCGACGCGCTGCAGACGGCCGTTGAGGTCATAGGTGTAGTTGATCCGGTTCCCAAACTCGTCCTGCATGTACTCGATGGCGCCGTCGGCGCGGAACTTATAGACGTTGCGGCTGTGCTGCAGGGTCAACTGGAACGTTCCGTCGGCGTTCCGTACGAGGGACTCGAACCGGCCGACCGGGGGGATGAAGAGATCGGCCTCGTTCTTCTTGAACTCGTACAGCATGCCGTTCGGCATGGCCACGTAGGCGATGTGCTGCAGCGCGGTGGCCGAGGCAGCGAACGACGCGTAATGTACGCGAGGGGTGAGGCTGGACGTCCAGCCGATACCCATCGGGCCGTCGACCGCGCGGCTGCTGTCGTAGCTGCGCGCGACCGTGATGCCAAAGCCGGTGGTCCGGATCGACAGGTCGGTCTCGTCGCGTGTGTACGACCCGCCGATGGCGAAGACCGGCGATTTATTGCACTTTTCGCAGACGATCGGCTCGCACGCCGGGCAAGGCGGCTTGGCCGGCGGCGGCGGCGCCGGAGGGGACGGAGGAACGCAGAACGTCGCCTGCGCGACCGGCGCAAGGAGCGCCGCGATGATGAACAGCAGTAGTCCAAGGATTCGTGTGATTTGCACGCTCACTCCTGTCTAGTATCGAACCGTGTTGTACAAGTAGGTGGACGCGCTCACGCCCTCGTTGACGTCCGTGACGGTCAGCGTGACGTGGTGGTGCCCGGGCACCACCCGCTCCTGGTTGGTGGCACGGCCGTCCCACGACACCTGTACGGTGCCGTTCGTCGCCGTCTGCGATCCCGTGGTCACGGTGCGCAGAAGCTCGCTGCCATAGCGGAACTCCGCCTTCACCGTATACGTGCGCCCGGCCGGCACGCTGAGCGTGTAGACCTGACTGTTGACCGGCGACGGAACCGACGCGGGACTGAATACCAGCGGCGTATACGAAACGTTCGTGATGACCGGGTCGGCGCCATACAGAACGGTCGTGCTCTGGAAGATCTTGTCGAACTCACGGATGACCGTGAGCCGGGACATTGCGCCGAAATAGACCCGGTTTGCATTCGTGCCGTACGAGACGAATTCCCGGCTCCCGCTCGGCTGATACCCGGAGGTCAGGCAGTCCCAGAGGTTGCAGGTCTCTGTCGTCTCCGCGGCATCTGTCGCCTTGATGATGACGTGGGCCGGGAGGCGCGGCGCGCAGCCGTCCGGGTTCTCGGATGCGACGCAGTAGCGGATTCGCAAAGGCGTGCCCGCCCATGGGTCGTTTTGGAACGTGACGTTCGGCGTGTCGCAGCGGACCCACGAGCTGCCGGTCCAGCAGTCCGGATACCTGTATTGAGTTTTTGCGGTCGGCGAGGGCTCGACGAGCGTCGATTTGTCCCACGTGAAGATCGACATGGCGTCCGAGGCCACGGCGAGATAGTTGTACGCGCCGTCCTGGACGAGCTTGCCGTCTGTGCCGCGGCCGTTCCACACGAGATTGTGCGTGCCGGCGGCGTACGTCTGGTTCGTCAGGGTCCGCACGAGCACAGCCCCGCGGCGGATCTCCAGCTTCACGTTCATCGAGAACGGCACGACCGTGGTGTACGTCACCGTCTCGCCATTGCCATGGTTGGCTTCGAATACCGGGCGGGCGACCGAGAAGTGCCCGACCGTGACCGGTACGACGTCGGTGGTCTGGTTGCCGGCCAGGTCCGTGACCGCCAGCTCCAGCGTGTAATTGCCGTTCGGCACCCAGGGTGGCGTTTGATTCGTCTGCCAGGTCGCGAGCGTCGCCGCAGTAACCGCGGACGAGCCGCTGGCCAAGGTCTGGTCGGTCTGACCATTCCCTTTGCGTTTCAGCGTCCATGACGAGAACGCCGTCTCGTCGGCGGTGGTCCCCGTGATCGTCACCGAG
Source organism: Thermoanaerobaculia bacterium (assembly GCA_035629865.1). Taxonomy (GTDB): domain Bacteria; phylum Acidobacteriota; class Thermoanaerobaculia; order Gp7-AA8; family Gp7-AA8; genus QHVT01. The sequence continues at coordinate 40,611 of DASPHC010000036.1, forward strand.
CCGCTGCCGCCGGTGCGGACGTTCGAGATCAGGAACGAATCCACCGGTGCGGCGATCGTCGCCGTCGGCGCCGTGATGTCGATACGCGTGGTCCCGGTGGCGATCGGCGTGGCCAGCCCGTCGAGGTCGACGAGCTCGAACGTGTACATCCCTGTCGGCTGCACAGCAGCCGCGCCGTTCTTCCCATCCCACACGAAGATGATGCCCACACCGCTGCCTGCAGCACTCCGCACCACCGCATTCGATGAGTTGCGTACGTCCACGCGCCAGCGGAAATCGACGCGCGGCGTGTTGTCCGGCAGCGTGACGGTCGACGTGAAAGTGGTGCTGTCTTTCGTGCCATCTCCGTTCGGGCTGAAATACGCCTCCGAAACGGCGGCACTGGCGGTCAGCCATTCCGGATAGGAACGCACCAGGTCGCGCAGTTGCTGAAAGTTCGTGCGCCGGATCGGCTCGTCGGGGCCGACCGCGTCCGCGTACGACGGCAGCGGAAGACCGAGGTTCTGGACGGCGCCGTTGAACGCGGTGCGCAGATCCGTGACGTCGGCAGGGCTGACGACCGTGCCGGCGCTCACCGGATTCTGCGTCCACGCCGGCGCGCTCACTCCCGCGGCGGCGCGCAGGGAAGTCATGGCCGCGCGCAGCGTGACGAGTTGGCCGATGTCGAACGGCGTAACCCCCGCGACGAGCGGGTTGTCCAGATGGTCGTGTGTGGTGATGAGCGCCGCATTGGAAGGCGTCCCCACCGCATTCAGCGACGAGTCACGGGGAACGATCCGGTAGATCTGGGCCGAGTTTGCGGTCTCAGGACTCTGCGACCAGTTCGTGGTCGAGGAGTTGAGCCGCGCCACGAACGACCACGAAGGATAGGCCGCGGTCCGCTCGACGTCGTAGTAAGCGGCACCCGGTACGCTGCTCCAGCTCAGCGACACCGTATTCACCAGCGGTGCATACGTGGTCCGCAGGGCCGGACCGGCTATGACCGAAAGCGCGGTAAAGAGAAGGAGAGAGCCTAGAAGAACCCGTCGCATCTCAGCGCACTCCTTCCACTCGGACGCGAATCGTGTTCGCGGCCACGGCGCCGTACTGACTGCGCCAGTTCACGGAGACGTTCTGCGTGACGCCGGATCGCAGCGGGACCTGCAGTTCCGCGGGATGACCGGCAGCCTTCGACGCCTTGCCGACAGGTGTCCCATCGACGAAGCGATGCAGATCTCCGGGCTGTTTTGCAAATGTCGACGCCGCCGGGCCGGTCAGCGTCACCTTCAGGCGCAGCGTCTTCCCATCGACGCGCCAGGCCCCCTCCTCGTTCGACCAGACCGCGTTCACCGGCTCGAGGCGCATTCCCGGTGAGATGTCCTCGAGAGCAGTCAGGCCTGCATGGTGGGCGTGCGAGGCAACGTGATGCGTGAACAGCGAGCGTCCGGTACGTTGCACCGCGACCTCGGCGAAGCTTCGCCCGCGGTTGCCGTACGTGATGACGGAATTCTCGGGAAGCGGTGTCGCGGCGATGGCCACGACGAAGTCGCGTAGCGCGGCGATCTTCACCAGGCCGCTCTCGTCGAAGCCGTTCCAGGGCTCGCCGATCCTGCCGGCGCCCCGAGGCTCGCGATTGACGATGGTCTTCATCACCGGCCCGTCCATCGCTCCCGTCTTCGCGTTGCGGCGGGCGACTCCCGCCTGAATGTGTACGCGCGACGGCACCGGCAGCACATAAGCGAGCGTGGCCGTGCGCTCGGCGTAATACTCGCTGTCGATCGAGCGCATCTCCACGGCAGCATTGGCCGGGAAATAGCGGCTCGTTTCACCGCCGGACGTCCAGTCGACGAGAAACGAATAGGCCTCGTCCGGGACGACGGCACCGTCGGCAGCGCGGCCGTTCCAACGATAGCGATTCGGCCCCGCTACCGCGGGCCCGTCTGCGATCGTGCGCACCGGATATCCGTCGCGATCCACAACGGTGGCGCGGAGGGAGCCGGCACGCTCCAGCGTCACCACCAGTTCCACCTCCTCGCCGAGCGACGGATTCACGCTGGCGGGACTGACGGCGAGGGATCGAAATACGGGCGGCGCCGCGGCAGCCGCCGTGGCCAGTGCCCAGAGAAACACTGCGGTCAGAAAGTTACGCATGGCTCGTCCTTTCGCGGTCGTGCGACCCTTACTGCATCGACAGCAGGACGAGGATCTCGCCGATGCCGCCGGCCAGCGGCTCGAGCGCTTTGCCGATGATCGTGCCGGGCTGGTGGAAGCGGCGGCCCTGGATCTCCGTCGGCTCCGACTTCATGGCCGTTCCGGCCACGTCGCTGGTGACCAGCAGGTCGCCGACCGCCACGGCTCCGCGGCGCGCGTCGACGCGCACCTTCACGCGGCCGGTCGTCGCGATCTGTTCTTTGCCTTCGCCTTCCATCCCGAGGATCAGGCCGGGCTGTTCGGAGACCACACCGGCGACGCTTGTGTCGTACGCACCGTGCGAGGCCATGACTTCGTTGGTCTTCGAATGATTGAGAACGACCACAGTCCCGGGCGCCAGGTCGGTGGTGGCCGGCACCCACTCCGCGACGTCCTGATAGACGGCGCCGAGGACCTTGAATCCTTTGAGCTCGGCCGCGTTGACTGCTCCGGTCCAGTTCGGGCCGGCGATGCTGGTGGCGCGGACGGTTCCGTTCACCTCGAGCTTCGCCGTCGGCGTCTGGGTTCCGATGCCGACCTGTCCCGTCGCGTCGACCGTGAGCCGGTTGGCGTTGCCGGTGCCGTCGCGGATGTGGAACTTGTCGGCATCGGTGCCGTCGACGTGGAGCTGCCACATCCGGCCGTCGTTCTTGACCTGCACGCCGGCGCTCTGGTTGGCGTTGGTGGCCTCCACGCGCATGAACTGGGAAAGTCCGCCTGCAGCGTGCAGTCTCGCCTGCGGCGCGTTCGTGCCGATGCCGACCAGTCCGTCGGTGGCGATGCGCATCCGTTCGCCGGTGCCGCGCAAGAAGACGATCGGCCCTTCCGCGTAGTTGATGATGCGCAACGAGCCCGGACCGCCGACCGCCTTCGACTCCGGCGTGCCCGTGCCGATGCTCTGGATGACCGCCTTCTTGACGTCCGCCTCGGAGAACTGGAGCTCGGTGGCCGTGGCTACGGTCTCACTGCCCGGATTGTCGTTCTCGATCCGCAGCGCCGTGACCCCGGCGATGTTGCGCTCGAGCTGCAACAGCGTCGTCGGAGACGTGGTGCCGATGCCGACGTTGCCGTTGCCCTGGACTTCGAGCAGCGCGGTGTTGGACGAGTTGAAGATCGTGAAGCCGGACGACGAGGCAGCGTTGCCGAGAATGGCGAAGATGTCCGGATAGCCACTGTCGGACTGCACGATCGTACCGGCCGTGCTCGTGTCTGCGGCCGCGGTGAAGTCGATCGAGCCGTGATCGGTGGCTTGGTTTCCTCCGATCACCTCCTGTGACGAGACCTCGCCGGGCCGCTTCGCATCAGCGGCAGGCGCGGCGGGCTCGGGTGCTTCCCGCGGCTCCTGCAATGACAGGTCGACGGCCTCCGCGGGAACGAGATCCGGCACCTGCGCGAAAGCGCCGGAGACGAAGAACAGCACGAACAGCACCGGCAGGACAGACGTATAGCGACGACTCATTGGACGATCCACCTCTCGCTGCGGCAACGCGAAGAGAGCGCTGCCACACGGCTTGTGCAATCACAGAGGTCTCAGGCTGGTGCTACGACGCGTCCCGGCCGGAAACACACCCTGCTTGCGGGTTGATGGGAATGACGGACTTTCGTTTCTACTGCACTGCGAATCTCACAGGGGCTCCCTCGATGGCAGCCATCGTAGGAGCCGGCGGAAACGAAACGCGGCGACGGACGTTGGGGGACGATATTACCGGCGCGTTCCGGGCCAGGCGCGAATGTCGTCTCTCAGCCTGCGGGCGGCAGCGGCGTCTTCGCCGGAGACCTCGTCGAGCTGCTCGATCGCTTCCTCGTGCAGGCCGGCCTTCGCGTAGAGGATGCCCAGGACCAGAGGATCGGCGGGAGTGAGACGGCGGGCCTCGTCGAGCTTCGCCTTCGATTCCGCGTCCAGCACGTGAAAGCGCGCCGCCGGTGCGGGCGGCATCGGGATCATGCTCCTCTCGCCGCCGCGCTCGATCTCCACCTGCCACGTATAGGTCCGGCCGCGCGGCAGAGCGGTCCCGGCACGCCAGCCGTTCTCGGTCAGCGCGGGACTCTGCGTCACCAGCTTCCCGCGCTCGCTGACGATCACCGTGTATCCCGCTCCGGCAGTCCGCGGCCAGCGGAACCGCGGGCGATCGGTCTCGATCACTTCCGCGAACGGACTCATCTCCGGAACGTCGCCGCCGTCCTCGGTGCGGGAACGGAAGCGGTCGCCCGCCGGCTGCAGCGACAGCAGCACCGCCGGAGCTTCGAGCGTACCGGCAGCGACGGTGCTCCGGACGAGCGCCTCCCACCGCTCCGGACGAGCGGGCACGGGCGGCGGTTCGACGCGCGGCTTCTCGATGGGACGGACCACCCGAGGAGCGAGGTCTCGCGGCGGCGCCTTCTGCTCGCGCTGCAACAGAACCAGCGCGGCGATGGCGATCGCGGCCAGCGCCGCGGCCAGGGCGAGCCAGCGGCGCACGCCGGAACGGGCGGGCCGGACGATGGGAGTCTCCTCTGCCTCCCCTGCCTGCGAATCGACGGACTCTTCTCCGGCGAACGAGTCGATGACTTCGCGCGCGTCGGCGCGCACGTTGAGCGTCTCCTGCGCGGCCAACTGGCAACGGGCGCATCCGGCGATGTGATTGAGCAGGACGCGGCTTTCGTCACCGCTCGTCTCGCCGAGGCGGAGCGCGATCAGGCGGTCGTCGTCGGGGTGTGCGGAAATCATCGCTCCCCTCCTCTCTGCCGGCTGGCCAGGCGCCGCTGCAGCCGCGCCCGCGCCGACTTGCGCAGGTTGATCACCTGTTGCCGGGACACTCCCAGCGTCTCCGCGATCTCCAGGTCGGCCAGCGGAAGCCGCGGCCAGAGCCCGGCCAGTGTCTCCGGCGACATCTCCATGGCCGCGGCGATCTCGTCGAACGTGGCCACGCCGGTCAGCGGAAAGAGCACCACCGCATTCAGCCCGATGCTGTCGCGGAGATTCAGCAGCAGCGCCGCGCGCTGGTTGACCGGCAGCGAGCGGATTTCTTCCCACACCATCCCCAGCTCTTCGCGGGTCTCGTACTTCGCCACCGGGCCGGTGGCGTGGTCCTCGATCTCGTCATCCGCCGCGGCTTCGGCCTCGGCGACGTCCCACAGCCCGGCCAGGATGGACGTGACCGAATCGAGGGTGAGCGGCGCCCGCGCGAAGCGCAGCAGGACGAGCAGCGCCTCGGCCGGGCTGCCGGCGTCGTCCAGGGCGCGCGCCGTGGCCGAGTCGAGGCGCAGCGCATCGCGGACGTCGGTGCGGTCCCGCCACGCGGCAATCCCGCAGACCGTGCCGCCCGGCAGGTCCCAGACTGCGAGGCGCGGGTCGTTGGCGGCCGTGTAACGCAGCCGGCGTTTCAGCCGCGCCCACTCCGGCGCCGCGCTCCGCCGCAGATCGGCAACGGCGTTGAACGTCAGCCGGGCGACGTACTCGTCGAGCCGGACCACGGCATTGTCTTCAGACGTACGCACGGACTCCAGTTTCTGCAGAAGGCGCAGCAGCACCGCCGCCTTCACATCCCCCGTCTCCTGACCGGCCGCGGCCAGCGCACCGCGGCAGCGCTCCAGCACCCGCGCGATGGCCGGCTCGGCGATCGTGTGAATGACCAGCTCCAGCTCCCGGCGGCGCGCAGATTCCTCCTGCGCCGCCAGAAATCGCCGCAGCGCCGGATCGTTGAGCGCGGCCAGCATGCGCAGATCGCGGGCCATGGCACAGCAGGTTAACCCGCATTGGTCTCATGGGACGAATGGTGGGCCATGAGCAACCGGCTGCTGCTGCCCCGTGAAATGCAGAATGCAAAATGCAAAATGCAAAATGCAAAATGGAAAAAAGGGAGTGTTGTTCGTTTCCTTTTTTGCATTTTGCATTTTGCATTTTG
>DASPHC010000037.1:0-21651 GCA_035629865.1 Thermoanaerobaculia bacterium
GGAACTGACGCGCGGCCCTGGCAGCGAAAGTTCCTGCGTCGGGGAGTCGTTCGGTCTCCAGGCAGATATTTGCGCGGATCAGCAAGCTCGATGCGGTATCCCACCGTGCTGCCGGATCCTCTGGGTCGCAGATATCGTCGGCACGGTCGAGTGCCTGCTCGGCATCGGTGTAGCGGCCGATCAGGAAAAGGATACGTGCGCGTTCGCGGTACGCTCGAGCAAGGTGATTCGAGTAGCGTAACCGGGCAGACCGCGCCAGCTTCGTGGCGATGGTGACAGCAGCATTGGCGACCAGTAACGCGAGCTTGGGGTCTATCTTCTGAAGGTCATCGGCGGCTTGGTTTAGAAGGGCGACGCCTCCCGTCGTCTGCAAGGCTGCATTCTGCGTGGCGTCTGCCTTTTTGAACTCCTCGGACGACACGAGGAGCGCCGCCAGCGCCGTCTCCGCCATCGCACGTTCCTCGTCGATCGCGGTGGCGGTGGCCGCCAGGCCGGGCGACCGGCGGATGGGCGGTCCGGCGGTCATTTCGTCGCTGTCCTCCCACGCTTCCGGGAGGTAGGGCGTGGCGTCGAAGCGGTCCATCGCGGCCAGCTTCTCCGTGCACTCGGGGCAGGCGGCGAGGTGCTGCTCCACTTCCGCTTTCTCCGACGGCGACGCGGGGGCGAAGGCGTAGCGGGCCAGTTGCGCGGCCGTGCAGTGTTTCGGGGTGGTCATCGCTTCGGCTCCGTCAGGTCCTGGAAGATCTTGCGGGCCTGTTTGCGGCAGAGGCTCAGCAACTGGAAGACGTAGCCCTTGGTCGTCTCCAGGCGGTCGGCGATGGTCTGGGGCTTCTCCTCGCTGAGGTAGTAGCGGCGCAGCGTCTCGCGGCAGCTCGGCCCCAGCCGGGCCAGGGTCTGCACGACCGCCAGGTAGAGGGCCCAGCGCTCGAGCTCCTCTTCGGTCGTATGGTCCGCCCTCTCCTCGTGCACGGGCAGCAGCGGTGTCTCGTGGCGCCGCTTCCTCCAGTAGTGCATGCAGGCGTTGTTGGTCGCGCCGATCAGGAAGGCGCGCATGTCGTTCACCCGCGGCTGCCGCTCGAGGAAGGAGGCGAAGACGTCGTGGATCAGCGCGTCGATGTCGTCCTCGGGGATCCGGAAACGCCGCCGGGCGTTCACGCGCAGCAGGGAGGCGTGCTCCCGGTACAGGACTTCGAGCGTCTGTGCCGCAGAGGGGCGGTCTTGATCCACGACGAGACTCCGGGAAGCGATCCCCCGAAGAGCCGAGAATACAGAACCGTCCCCTCCGCTGTCACGGATGCCCGCGCCGTGCGCCCCCGCGGCGGCCGGCTCGAGGTCGAACACGTCGGTGGCCCGGACGGCGACCCCGGTCATCTTCCGGATGGTGGCCACCAGCAGCAGGATCATGTCCGCGGTGGCGCTGGCCGTCCCGGTGCGAAGCCGGGTCAGGTGCGTCCGGCTGATACCGTCGCCCAGGCCGAGAATGCGGGCCACCGCGGTCGATTCCTTCACCACGTGGCGCGGTTGAAGGCTGAGGGTCCGGAGGACCCGGGCCAGCCGCGTTTCGCCGTTGTCGCGCGTCGGCATCGTCGTACTTTCCCGCTCGAAGAGTGATGGACCCAAAGAAAGATTACCACCCGGGCGGAAAAAATGTGACTAAGGCCCTTATAAGGGCCTTAGTCCGGGCTTACATTGGCGACAGTGAAAGGAGTGGCAACCATGACCAGGAAGGACCACAGGCCGCGCACGCGCAGGACCGGACTGACCGGCTGCCGCACGAGTCATGGGGTCCCGACTCACGAGTCTAAGGGTCCCGACTCACGAGTCTAAGGGTCTCGACTCACGGGTCATGGGGTCCCGACTCGCGGGTCATGGGGTCCCGACTCGCGAGTCATGGAGTCCCGACTCACGGGTCATGGGGTCTCGACTCACGAGTCATGGGGTCCCGACTTACGAGTCGAAGGGTCCCGACTCGCGAGTCATGGGGTCGCGACTCGTGACGGTAGAAAGGAGGGATGCCTGGCACTGAGGAAATGACGTTTCGTGCAACAAATACTCCGATGCACCGGCAGTACCGAAGGTGCCGGCGGCGGGACTGGTGATCCCTCCGCCGGCGCGAAGAAAGACCATCTGTGAGAAGGAGATTCTTCAATGCCCAGTATACCCAAGGTTCTCAACGAAGGCCCCCCGCAGACGCGGGCCGGCCACATCCGCGGCGTCGCCGAGCAGGTGCTCGGCCTCGTGGAAGACATTCCCGGGTTCACGTACCTCACGCCAAATCAGGTCCGCCGGCTGACCGCAGCGGCCGCGGTGTCGGACGAGTTCATGGAGGTGAACGCCCAGGCCATGGAGTCGCGGCCGGCGCTGGCGGCGGCGGCCAAGACGCAGCCGGTGACGCTCCGCGTCGCGGTCGAGGACTCGCACGCCATCGTGATGCTGACCGCGGTGCTGGAGCGGCTGATCCGCGGCTGCCGCCACACCGACACGCTGTTGCGCGGCACGGCCGGGACTGAGGCGATGCGCGTTTATCAGGTGGCGCAGAAGATGACGCGCCACGGCGATCTGGAGGACAACTCCACCTGGGTGCAGCAGATGAAGGTGGCGTGGAATCGCCGCCGGAAGAAGTCCACCGAGGCGGAGCTGGCCGCCCGCAGGCAGCTGGTCCGGCTGCCCGCCCGCCGCATCGTGGCGGAGCTGCCGGCTGCGGAGGTTCCGTCGGCCACGCCGGACTTCAAGGCCGGCCGCGATCTCTGAGGTGATGCATACAGGAGGGGCAGGCGTGGGCCTGCCCCTCCGATCCGACATCCTGTCTGATAAGGAGGTACCGATGACCGAAGCGACTCTCATCGTGATGAATATCCTGGTCCAGGCCTGCCGCGATCAGCTCCGGCGCCTGCACCGGTCGATGGACGAGCACGCGGCGTGGCTGAAGAGTTTTACGGAAGGGAAGCCGTGAGCCTGGGCGAACGGGTGACGGAGTTCACCGGCAGCCTGGCTACGCTCTACCGCGACGTGCTGACGACCACGGCCCGCTTCGACATGCAGTCGAGCCAGACCCGCGAGGCGCTCGACCGGATGGAGCGCGCCGTGGCCGACCTCACCGCGAAAGTGACCCAGATCCACGACGAGCACGTCCGGGAGAAGGCGGCCCTCGATGCGCGGATCCAGACCCTCGACGGCCGCCTCACCACCCTCAGCGAACAGGCCCTGCACGCCGTGGCTCGCGACGCAGCCCGGGACATCATGAGACAGATCGGGGACGGGAGGTAAAAGCCTCTCGTCCGTGCTTGTTCATTTGTCATCCTGAGCTGCAGGGTTTGATCCCAGAAACAGAAAGCATGAAGGCGAAGGACCTGGGGGGGAGGGGGAGCGAGGCACGTTCATCCCACCCCCACCCGCCCAGGTCCTTCGCCGCCATGCTTACTGCCGATGGGTTAATCCTGCGGGCTCAGGATGACAAATCGAGGCCCTACCGTTTTCCCAGATACTCCCGCAGCCCCTCGCGCCACGGTTCCGGCTCGATGCCGGTGAGGCGTTGGTAACGCTCGGTCGAGAGGACGGAGTACGCGGGGCGGCGGGCGGGGCGCGGGAACTCGTCGGTGGTCACCGGGTTGACCGTCACCTTCGCGCCGCTCTCCTCGGCGATGGCGGTGGCGAAGTCGAACCAGGTGCATTCGCCGGCGTCGGCGTAGTGGACGATGCCGCGGGCGATTTCGGTGTGCTCGGCCATGAAGGCGAGGCGGGTGATGGCGCGGGCGAGATGCGGCGTGTAGGTCGGGAGGCCGCGCTGGTCGGCGACGACGCGGAGCGGGTCGGTTCCTTTGCGGATCTGGTTGCGGATGGCTTCGACGAAGTTGGGGCCGTTCGTGCCGAAGAGCCAGGAGGTGCGGATGACGAGGTGCTTTTCGGCGTGGGTGGCGGCGAGCTCGCCGAGGAGCTTGGAGCGGCCGTACGCCGAGACCGGGCCGGTCGGATCCGTCACCTCGTACGGGTCGCGCTTCGTGCCGTCGAAGACGAAATCGGAGGAGAGGTGGACCAGGAGGGCACCGGCCGCGTTCGCGGCGGCGGCGAGCAGCTCGACCGCCGAGCCGTTGACGGCGTTGGCGGCACTCTCCTCGGTCTCGGCAAGGTCGACTTTCGTGTAGGCGGCGCAGTTGACGATGACCGCCGGCGCGTGCTCTTCGACGCACGCATTCACCGCCCGCGAATCGGTGATATCGAGGCCGCTCCGGGTGAGCGCCACGACATCCTCATCCCGACTGGCGAGCTCGTCGTGGAGGTCGGTCGCGACCATGCCGCCGGCGCCGGTAATCAGCCACTTCAAAAGACTAGTCTTCCGTCTTCGGGAGCGCTTTGTCGTCCTTGCCCTTCCCGCCGAGGCCCTCGCGGAAGTTGGTGATGCCCTGGCCGAGGCCGCGGCCGAGCTGCGGCAGGCGGCTGGCGCCGAAGATGACGACGACGATTGCGAGAATCAGAAGAAGTTCCATCGGGCCAAACGAACCAATCAACATGAAGCCTCCGAGAAGTCAAAAGCGGACCGGCGAAAGTCTACGCCGAATCGAGAACAACCGGGCGGCTGGATGCGTTCCCCTCCTGCTACTATCCGGCTGCCGCCATGCTCGATCTCTCCGGACTCAATCCCCCGCAACGCGAAGCTGTAACCCACGGAACCGGCCCCCTGCTCGTCCTCGCCGGCGCCGGCTCCGGCAAGACCCGCGTGATCACCTACCGGATCGGTTATCTGATGGGCGAGATGGGCGTCCGGCCGCACAACATCCTCGCCGTGACGTTCACCAACAAGGCCGCGGCGGAGATGCTCCACCGCGTCGACCAGCTCGTCCCGCCGACCGGCGGCTCCCGACCCTGGATCGGGACGTTCCACTCGACCGCCCTGCGCATTCTCCGGCGCTACGCCGACCGCCTCGGCTTCACGAAGTCGTTCGCCGTCTACGACACCGCCGACCAGCTCACCCTGATCCGCCGCTGCATGCGCGAGCTGAACGTCAACGACGAGGCCTTCCCGCCGCGCTCCGTGCTCACCCGCATCTCGCACGCGAAGAACGAGCTGATCGGGCCGGTCGAGTATGAAAAGACCAACCTCGACTTCTTCGGCTCCCGCGTCTCCGAGATCTACCGCCAGTACCAGAAGCGGCTGCGCGAGTTCGACGCGATGGACTTCGATGACCTGATCGGCAATTACGTGCAGCTCCTCGAGAAGCACGAGGACGTCCGGAGCGAGCTGCACGACCGCTTTCAGCACCTGCTGATCGACGAGTACCAGGACACGAACCGCGCGCAGTACGTCCTGGTGAAGCTGCTGGCCGGCCAGAAGGGGAACATCGTCGCGGTGGGCGACGAGGACCAGTCGATCTACAAGTTCCGCGGCGCCGACATCAACAACATCCTCAACTTCGAGCGCGACTTCCCGGGCGCGAAGATCATCAAGCTCGAACAGAACTACCGGTCCACCGGCAACATCCTCGACGCCGCCACCGGCGTGGTGTCGCGGAACGTGGCCCGCAAGGGGAAGACGCTCTTCACGAGCGGCGGCAAGGGCGATCCGGTCCGCATCGTCACCTGCACGAACGACCGGGAAGAGGCGCAGTTCGTCCTCGAGAAGATCTCGTCGCTGCGGTCGTCGCGGTACCAGCTCACCGACATTGCGGTCCTGTTCCGGACGAACGCCCAGTCGCGGCCTTTTGAAGAAGAGCTGCTCCGGGCGAACATGCCGTACTCGGTCGTCGGCGGCGTGAAGTTCTACGAGCGGGCCGAGATCAAGGACATCCTCTCATTCGTCCGCCTCGCCATCCGCCCGCACGACACCCCTTCGATCGAGCGGGTGATCAACGTCCCGACGCGCGGGATCGGCGACACCACCGTCAACACGCTCACCGAACAGGCGGCGGCGCAGAACGTCTCGCTCTGGACCGTCATCGAAGGGGACCTCGCCTTCCTCCCCACGCGCGCGGCCAGGGCGGTGCGCGAGTTCCGGGAGATCGTCCACGACCTGCAGCGCGCGGCCTCGCATCCGATTCCCGAGTTCGTCGACTACGTCCTGCTGCGCACCGGCTACCGCCGCATGCTGCAGGAGTCGCGCGACATCCAGGACGAGTCGCGGATGGAGAACCTCGAAGAACTGCTCAACTCCGCGCGTGAGTATTCCGAAGGGAATCCGCAGTCGATGCTGGCGGACTACCTCGACTCGCTGACGCTGATGTCCGACCTCGACCGCTACGAGTCGCAGAAGGGGATCACGCTGATGACCCTCCACGCGGCGAAGGGGCTGGAGTTCAAGGTGGTCTTCCTCGTCGGGATGGAGGAGGGGATCCTTCCGCACCAGAACTCGCTCGAGCACAACGAGGATCTCGAGGAAGAGCGGCGCCTCTGCTACGTCGGGATGACGCGGGCGCGGGAGATGCTGTTCTGCATGCACGCGCACGAGCGGCGCGTCCACGGCCGGTTCCGCGAGCAGAGCCCGTCGGCGTTCCTGCAGGAGATTCCAGCCGAGGCGACCGAACAGGTGCGGCTGGCGAGCGCACGCCGCTACTCGTCCTCCCAGGAGCCGAGCTGGCGGGAGCGGCCGATCCAGCAGCAGCCACGCTATGGCGGCACTCCGGACCGCAGGCCGCCCGTCGGCCGGCCGGCGAGCTTCCAGCCGCCGTCGCCGAATCCCGCTCCGAAGCGGAACGACAACGTGAACGGGGTGCTGTCGTTCTTCCAGAACGCTCCGGTGCAGTTCGACCCCTCGGCGATCCGTGCCGCGAAGTCGCAGCCGGAGCCGTCCGGCGGCGGCGAGTTCAAGCGCGGGCAGAAGGTGCGCCACGAGCAGTTCGGCGTCGGCACGATTCTGACGATGGAAGGGAGCGGCCCGGACGCCAAGCTGACGGTGTATTTCGACCGCGGCGGCTCGAAGAAGTTCATCGCCAGGTTCGCCAAGCTGACCCGGGTGTGAGACTTTGTTGTCAGTTGTCGGTTGTCGGTTATCTGCCATTCCTCGGCTTACGGGGCGCTCTCCTCGAGTGCTGTCCAGGCGGGGAATGGCAGACAACTGACAACTGACAACCGACAACCGTAGTAAGTGGCACCCGCGTCGCAACCTCAGCGACGCGGAGGCCCGTGATGACCAAGACCCGCACCGTAGACAACACCAACCGCCCCGCCCAGCCGGAGCCCGGCGAGGACGAGGCGATGCAGCAGCCGCGCATCCGCGAAGAAGCGGCGCATGAGATCCGCGGAGGGCGGGAGGCGGCGGAGCAGGCGAAGGACGAAGAGCGCGATAGGCAGACGGGGGAGTAGGGGGGATGGGACGAATGGGACGGATGGGACCTATGGGACGAATGGGAAGGCAGGCCCCATTGGTCTCATAGGTCGCATTAGTCCCATTAGTCCCATCAGTCCCATTGACCTTCTGCCGATGTAAGATCCCCGGCGCACAGCCCCTCATCCTTTCGGTAGGAGGTTTCATGCGTAGAGCTTCCCTGACCCTGGTGCTCCTTCTTCTTACCCTTTCCGCCGGCGCACAGACGTGGGTGCGCCATCCGGGCATGCGGTTGCCCGGACAGATCAACCGCGACACCAACGGCATCGCGCACATCCGGGCATTCACCGACTATGACGCCGTCTTCCTCAACGGCTGGGTGCATGCACAGGACCGGCTCTTCCAGATGGACGAGAACCGGCGCACCGCGAGTGGAACGCTCGCCGAGCTGCTCGGCGCGGCCGCGCTGCCGAACGACGTGCAGTTGCGCACGCTCGGACTGCGCCGCGCCGCGTCGCTTTCGCAGGCCGAGTACCCCGCCCGCGTGGGCGAGCTGCTCGAGGCGTACGCCGCCGGCGTCAACGCCTGGGTTGCGGCGAATCCGCTGCCGCCCGAGTATGCGGCGGTCGAGATCACGCAATTCGAGCCGTGGACGGCGCTCGACTCGATCGCCGTCGCCAAGCTCCTCGCGTTCGGTCTCTCGTTCGATCTCGACGTCGAAAACACGGTCGCGCTGCTCACCTACCGGGCCGCGGGGCAGCAGCTCGGCATCGACGGGACGACGCTCTTCTTCGAGGATCTCTTCCGCTCCAAGCCGTTCGATCCCGCCTCCACCGTTCCGGATGCCACGGCGGCGAGCAAGCGCGTCGCGGCTCAGGCGGGGACGCGCGGGAGCCAGGAGCGCTGGGGGAACATCGCCGAAGCGGCCGGCAAGCTCGATCCCGCGGCGGTCGAAGCGGCGAAGCAGTATCTGGAAGAGCTGCGGCAGATTCCCTTCTTCCAGAAGCTCCTCGATCCCGAGCTGCGCGGCGCATCGAATGAATGGGCGATCGCCGGGAGCCTGACGACCACCGGCAATCCGATGATCGCCAACGATCCCCATCTCGCGCTCCGGATGCCGTCGACCTTCTACCCGATCGGCCTGTCCGCCGCGCGGATCCACGCGGTCGGCGTCGGCTTCCCCGGCGTGCCGCTGGTCGTGCAGGGACACACCCCGCGCATCGCCTGGGGCAGCACGGTCAACCCGATGGACGTCACGGACGCGTACACCGAACAGATCGTCCCCGACGCCACCGGCCCCGCCGGCCTCTCGTCGCTGTACAAGGGCGTGAGGGAACCGCTCCTGCCGATCACGCAGACGTTCCGCGCGAACAACCCGGGCAACGGCACGCCGAACGACCTCTCCGTCGTTCCGCCGGTGGGGAGCATTCCGCCGGCGACGCTGATCGTCACGCGCCGCAATGCGCCGATCGTCTCGCTGAACCTCGCCACCGGCGCGGGCGTGAGCGTGCAGTGGGTCGGTCACGGCCCGACGCGCGAGATCGAGACGTTCCTCATCTGGAACGAGGCGCAGAATCTCGACGACTTCCGCCGCGGCCTCCAGTTCTTCGACGTCGGGTCGCAGAACTGGATCTACACCGACGTCGACGGCAACATCGGCTACTTCACCAGTGGTGAGATGCCGATCCGCGAAGATCTGCAGGCGGGCACGGTCACCGGGCTTCCGCCGTTCTTCCTGCGCGACGGCGCGGGCGGCGGCAACGACTGGATCCGCATCGCCACGCGGCCCCCGGGCCAGGCCTCGCCGTATCAGATTCTTTCCGCCGCCGAAATGCCGCAGGTCCTGAATCCGGCGCGCGGCTGGATCGTCAACGCCAACAACGACCCCGCGGGGACGACGCTCGACAACAACCCGCTCAACCAGCTCCGGGCGGGCGGCGGCATCTTCTATCTGTCGCCCAGCTACTCCGGCTTCCGCGCGGGCCGCATCACCCAGCTCGTGCGCGAGAAGATCGCGAGGAACGAGAAGTTCTCGGTCGAGGACATGCAGCGGATCCAGGCCGACGTGGTGCTGCTCGACGCGCAGTTCTTCGTTCCCTACATCACCCAGGCACTGGAGAACGGCCTTGCAAGCGGCATCGCACCCCTTGCGGCGCTGGCGGCGCATCCGGGCGTGAACAGCGCGGTGGCGCGGCTGCGCACCTGGAACTTCTCCACGCCGACCGGCATCCCCGAGGGATATGACGCCGCCGACGTGAACGGCGCACTCTCCGCACCGTCGAGCGCCGAGATCGAGACGAGCATCGCCGCCACGATCTACAGCGTCTGGCGCGGTCAGTTCATCAAGAACACGATCGACGCGGTCCTCGCCACCGGCAACCTGCCGCGGCCGAGCAGCGCGCTCACCGTGACGGCCCTGCGCAACCTGCTCGAGAATTACGGCACCCGCTTCGGCTCCGGCGCCTCGGGGGTACCGTTCTTCAACGTTCCGCCGATCCCGAATACCGCCGAGACGGCCCCCGCGCGCCGCGACATCCTCATTCTCAAGAGTCTCGCCGACGCGCTGGCGCTCCTCGCCAGCGACGAATTCAAGCCGGCGTTCAACAACTCGACGGATCAGAACGACTACCGCTGGGGCAAGCTGCACCGCCTCGTCCTCGCGCATCCGCTCGGCGGTCCGTACAACACCCCGCCGGCCGGAGGAGCGTTCCCCGCGCCGCTGCCGGGCCTGAACGGCATCCCCGTGGACGGCGGGTTCGAGGTCGTCGACGCGTCGAGTCACAACTCGCGCGCCGCGACGCTCAACGGCTTCATGTTCGGAAGCGGGCCCGTACGGCGCAGCGTCTCCGAGGGAGTGCGGAACGGCGCCATTCGCGGGTTCACCAGCCTTCCGGGCGGACCGAGCGGCCTCGTGGCCAGCCCGATGTACATCAATCTCCTCAGGCCGTGGCTCACGAACGAAGCATTCCAGATCGATCTCCAGCCGCGCGTCGTGCTGCCGTGGGGTCGTTGATGCGAGACGGAGGATCGATGAAGTCAGCAGCAATCGTCGCCCTGCTCCTGCTGTTCGCCGGAGCGCCGCTGGTCGCGCAGGAGCGCAACATCCAACTGACGGTCTGGGCATCGCAGACCGAGATGCAGGGAGAAAGCGACTTCGAAGGCGGTTTCGAGACCGACTTCGACGACGGCGCCGCCCTCGGCGCGAGTGCGAACCTGTTTCTCAACAACCGCTTTTCCGTCGAGGGGTCGGTATTCGGCCTCCGTTCCGAGACAGGACTCGTCCTCGACGGAACGCCGGTGCTGGACCTCGGCAAGCTCGATCTCACCATCCTGTCGGCCGGCGCCCAGTTCCACATTCTCGGCCAGTCGCGCTTCGACCCGTACATCGGTGCGGGCGGCGCCTATGTGATCGCCGACGGCTTCTCGTCCGGCGACCTGCAGAGCGCGGGCCTCGGCAGGATCGAGCTCGACAACGAATTCACGTACTACGGAAACGTCGGCATCGGGTTCCAGATCACCCAGGGCTTCGGGATCGTGATCGACGCGCGGTATATCCCGTACGAGCCGTCGTCGCGGTCCTCAGCCACGGGAATCGAGCAGGATCTGGAGATCTCGCCGCGGATTCTCTCGGCGGGGTTGCGGCTGCAGTTCTAGCTAGTCCATCTCAAGAGTGCGGCGACGCCAGTCGCCGCACTCGTTGCCCTGACAGGGCGTTCGTTTGGACCCTCACGGGCTGAACACCGGACCGCCCACGTCGCCGTGGGCCGGTCCGAGCGAAGCTCCTACCCCTTCGCCACTTTCCGTCGCCGCGCGTGCAGCCGGTCGATGAGCTTCGTGGCGGTGCGCACCTGTTCGAGGATCTTTTCTTCCAGGCCGGCGCCTTTGATCTTGAAGCTCTTGGCGCGGCGGAAGACCTGGCGGGCGCGGTCTTTTTCGCCGCTTTCCAGTAGGGCCATGCCGAGGTGCATGAGGTTGGTGGCGGTGGGGCCGAGGTCGGCGGATTTGGTGAGGAAGTCGACGGCGCTCTTGAAATCGCGGCGCTTGAAGTAGACCCAGCCGAGGGCGGCCAGGGGGAACTGTTTGAGCTCTTTCGGGGAGTAGCGGAGGGCGAGCTGGGCGCTCTCGAGGGCCTCGTCGAGGTTCTCTTCCATGTCGGCGAGGTTGTACGCCTTTTCGTAGTAGGCGATCGACTTGGCGTAGTTGGAGGTGTAGTCGCGCAGCATCTCTTCGAGCGCGCGGTTGGCTTCCTTGAAGTTTCCCTCGGCGCGCAGGGCTTCGACGAGCGTGGTGTAGGCGGCCGCGGCGACGACTTCGGCGGGCCGGTGCTTGAGGATCCGGCGCGCGACGGCGATGGCCTCGGAGTTCATGTCGAGGTGGGAGCAGAGGAGCGCGTACGGCAGGAGGATGTTGACGTTGTCCGGCTCTTCTTCCGAGGCGCGCCGGTAGTGGTCGAGCGCCTCGGTGTACTTTCCTTCGCTGGCCAGCAGGTCGGCCTGGAGGACGACCTGCGCGGCCGGACCTTCGACCGGCACGTGGCCGGAGACGCCTTCGTAGATCTTGATCGCCTGCTGGTACTCCATCTTGTTCGGATTGAGCTCCAGCGCTTCCTGGAAGCAGTCGATCGCCTTCCGCTTCCAGTTGCGATCGAGGTAGCAGAGGCCGAGGTGGTAGATCGCTTCTTCGTAGTCGGGGTCGAGCTTCAGCGCGGCCTGGAACGAGCGGATGGCGCGCTCGAGCTGTCCCTTTTCATAAAAGATGGTGCCGAGGAGGAAGTACGCCTGCGGGATGGCTTCGAGCTGGATCGCCTTCTCGAGAAACTTCTGGGCGCGCAGCAGCTTCCCCTTGCGCGCGTAGATCGCGCCGAGGCTGAAGTAAGGGAGGAACGACTCCTGCGAGATCTGGATCGCGCGGCGCAGCCAGCGCTCGGCGCCTTTCAGGTCCTGCCGCTCGTGCAGCAGGACGCCGTAGAAGACGGCGGCGTCGAAATGGTCGGGCTGGACCTCGATGGTCCGCTCCAGGTAGGCCTTGGCCCGGTCGAGATTGCCGTCGTTGAAGAACATCTCGCCGAGGAAGAACGAGAGCTCGTAGTTGTCGCGGTCGAGGCGGAACGCCTCTTCGAGATGCTTGATGCCGCGGTCGGGGTCGAAGCCGTCGAACGCCGCCTCGGAGTCGGCCACGAGCACCAGGAAGCGCTCGCGCTTGTCGCCGCGGAAGAGGGAGACGATGCGGTCTTTCCGCTCGGTGAAGCGCTGCTTCTTCTCGAGCGCGAGCATCTGCTCGCCCATCTTCGACTCCCACAGCTCGACGACCTCGTCGGAGGTGAGGAGATTCTTCTTCTCCAGCAGCTCCTTGACCGAAAGGAGGCCGGTCTGGTTGATGAAGATGGCGCGCTCGTGCTTCTGCACGGCGTCGACTAAGGAGCGGATCGTTTCGGCGGAGCGCTTGACGATCTCCTCGAGGGCGGAGACGCGCTCCAGCAGGTGTTCGTCGAGGGAGAGGTCCTCATCTTCCTCGCCGTTGTATTCCTCGACGTCTTCTTCCTCGAAGGACGCTTGGCCGGATACGACCATCAACTTGTTCTGGCAACGAAAACAGAAGTCGCGCTCGTCTTCGTTGTACGCGCTGCAGGTCTGACAAAGCATGGTTTTGGTGGGGATTAGAACACGCGAGGTGTCAGGTCACTTCCGGTAGTCATAGAAACCGCGGCCGCTCTTCCGGCCGAGCCATCCGGCGTCCACCATCTTGACGAGGAGCGGACAAGGCCGGTATTTCGGGTCGCCGAATCCCTGCTCCAGGACACGGAGAATGGCCAGGCAGACGTCGAGGCCGATGAAGTCGGCCAGCGTCAGCGGTCCCATCGGGTGATTCATGCCGAGCTTCATCACGCCGTCGATGGCTTCGCGGGTGGCGACGCCCTCATACAACGTGAAGATGGCCTCGTTGATCATCGGCATGAGCACGCGGTTGGAGATGAAGCCGGGGTAGTCATTCACCTCGATCGGCGTCTTCCCCATCCTCTTGGCGAGGTCCTCGACCTTCTGCCAGGTCTCATCGGAGGTGGCGATGCCGCGGATGACCTCCACGAGGGTCATGATCGGCACCGGGTTCATGAAATGCATGCCGATGACTTTGTCGGGCCGCGCGGTGGCGGCGGCGATCTTGGTGATGGAGATGGACGAGGTGTTGGAGGCGAGGATGCACTCCGGGCCGGTGATCTTGTCGAGCTTCTCAAAAAGCTGGGTCTTGGCCTCGATCTTCTCGATGATGGCCTCGATGACGATGTCGGCGTCGCCGATCGACTGGACGTCGGTGGTCGGCCTGATGCGGCCGACGACGGCATCGCGCTCCTCGGCCGTCATTTTTCCCTTGTCGACACCGCGCTGGAGGTTGGCGGTGATGGTCGACACCGCGCGGTCGAGGAGGCTTGCGCTGACGTCGACGAGGGCTACGTCGAAGCCCGCCGCCGCAGCCGTGTGGGCGATGCCGTTGCCCATGGTGCCACCGCCGATCACGACGATGTTTTTCATTCAGTTGCGCTCCTGAAACACGAAATCGGGCAGACTCTATATCACCAGGCGTAAGATCAGAGGCTCACAACACGCTTACAGGACGGCGAATGGCGCGGAAATGCTTCATGTGCGGGCACGAGATCACGGAGGGAATCCTCTGTGAGAAATGCGACAAGCCGCGGAAAAAGAGCAGTCCCGCCGCTGCCGCCCCCGAGCCTCCCGCTCCTCCGCCGGCGCGCGCGAAGCCCGATTCCGGGCGTCATGGCTCGTCCGCCGCGGCTGCCCAGCATCAGGTCGAAGAAGATCCGTTCCCGAAAGCCCCGGTGCTCACGTTCCCCATTGAATCGGCCTCTCCGGCCGTCACCAGCGTCGTCAACCTGCTCGTCGCCGCCGGCGCGGCTTCGATCCTCCTCGGCCCCGACCGCAGCGTGAAGTTCGTCTCGGACGAGGCGAGGAGGCTGTTCGACGCGACGCAGTCGGAACTGAACTCGCTGTCGGTCGTGGAGTCGAAGGCCGGCATCCGCGTCGGCGATCTCTCCCTCCCGACGACGACCGGCGTCCGCATCGGCACCCGCAACTTCATCTACACGCTCGTCCCGATGTCGGGCGGCGCCAGCGGCGCGGTGATCGTGTTCCGCCAGGCCGACCCGATGAATGAGGCCCACATCTCGTTCGCCGCCTACGTCCGCGAGACGGTCCTCAGCCCCTTGCGCGCGTTGCGCGATTCATTGCGCGCCGCGGCCCAGTCGCGGAACGACCATTTCCTGGCCGACACCTCGAACGGGATCGAGCAGATCCTCTCCTCGATGGAGATGGCGCCGGACGTCGAAGAGCATTCGTTCTCCGCCCGTCCGGTGCCGACCGTGACGGACGTCGTCCGCCGCGTCGCCGACCGTTTCCGCGCCCACGGCGACCTGAAGGGCATCCGCCTCGATGTCGACGTCCAGGAGCTCGACGAGCGCTTCGCCAACCACGAGCAGCTCGCCGACGCCCTCGCCATCCTGATGGAGAACGCGGTGCACTACGTCCCGGCCGGCGGCCAGGTCGTGATCGGCGTCCGCTGGATGGAGCACAAGGGCAAGCCTCTGCTCCTCTTCTTCGTCATGGACAACGGCCCGGTGGTCCCCGAGCCGCTGCGCCAGTCGATCTTCGAGCCGTCGTTCGTCTGGAACCCGATCGCCTCCGACCGGACCGGCCGCGGGCTGTTCAAGTGCCGTGAATTTGCGGTCGCGCATGCCGGTTCGATCTGGGTCGAGTCCAAGACCGGCAAAGCCTGCACGTTCTTCCTTCGGGTGCGTCCCGACGGCGTTCGGTGATTTCATGAAACGACTGATCCCGCTCCTCTTCTCCCTCCTCCTGGCGTTCGCCGCGTTCGGCGCCGATCCGTCGAACGAGATCACGGCCGAAAACGTCATCCGCCTGATGAACGAGTACCGCGCCGGTGAAGGCCTGGCACCGATCGGATCGGACACGCGGCTCACCCAGGCCGCCGCCGACCGGATGCGGCACATGGAAGATGAGGCGTTCTGGGGCCATGAATCGCCCGAGGGCGTGACGCCGTTCGTCTGGCTCCGCACCCGTGCCTACGACTTCCAGACCGCCGGCGAAAACCTCGCCGCCGGCTTCGAGACCGCGAGACTGCTCGTCCAGTCCTGGATGGAATCGCCCGGCCACCGCGACAACATCATGTCGGCCGACTTCGAGGACTGCGGCATCGCGGTCATCGAGGGCTCGACGAAGGGGCCGGCGACGGGGAAGTCGATCGTGGTGCTGTTCGGGAAGAAGCGGGAGAACACGGAAGCGCTGGTGGCACGGGGGGTCAGGCAACCGTAACCACGTTGTCATCCCGAGCCCCAGGGACGTCGCCTGAAACGATGCGCATGGCGGCGAGGGACCTGGGCGGCAGGGGGAGCGATGCACGTGCATCCTACCCCCACCCACCCAGGTCCTTCGCCGCCATGCTTTTGGTTGATGGGTAAATTTCTGTGGCTCAGGATGACAGGAGTTTCGGCGTTGCCGCCTGTCACGCCACCGTAATCTTCGGATCCACGTCCCGCGCCCAGCGCTGCATGCCGCCGACGAGGTTTTTCACCTTCGTATAGCCGTTCTGCTGCAGGAACTCCTGCACGCGGCCGCTGCGGCCGCCGGAGCGGCAGATCATCACGACCTCGCGATCCTGCGGGATGTCGGCGAGGCGCTGGGGGACTTGCTGCATGGGGATGTGCGTGGCCTGGTCGATGTGACCGGCGGTCCACTCGTACGGTTCGCGGACGTCGATCAGGACGACGTCTGCGCCGCCGCTCAGTTTCGCGGCCAGTTGCGCGGGGGTGATGTCAATGTCGTGCACGGGGCTGCAGAACTCCTCGTAGTCGATGAGATGGGTGATCTTTGCGTGCTCTTCGCACCGCCTGCGCAGCTTCATGACGCGGAAGCTCATGCGCAGGGCGTCGAAGAGTAGCAGACGCCCCGCCAGCGTTTCTCCCGCGCCGGTGATGAGCTTGATGGCCTCGGTGGCCTGCAGCGTTCCGATCACTCCCGGCAGTACGCCCAGCACGCCCCCTTCGGCGCACGACGGCGCGAGATGGGGCGGGGGCGGCTCGGGATAGAGGCAGCGGTAGCAGGGCGCGGTCTCGGTCGAGAAGACGGAGACCTGGCCGTCGAAGCGGAAAACGGAGCCGTAGACGTTCGGCTTCCCGAGCAGCATGCAGGCGTCGTTGACGAGATACCGCGTGGCGAAGTTGTCGGTGCCGTCGATCACGATGTCGTAGCCGCCGAGGACCTCCAGCGCGTTCTCCGAGGTGAGGCGCACGGAGTGCGGGATGACCTCGACGTCGGGATTCATGTCCCGGAGCCGCGCGCTCGCGGCATCGAGCTTCGGCCGCCCGATGTCGGACGCACCGTAAAGGATCTGCCGCTGCAGGTTCGTCACGTCGACGCGGTCAAAGTCCACCAGGCCGAGGCGGCCGATGCCCGCGGCGGCGAGATACATCGAGGTCGGGCTCCCGAGACCTCCCGCACCGACCACCAGCACCGAGGCACGGCGCAGCTTTTCCTGACCGGCCGCGCCGATCTCGGGGAGGGAGAGATGTCGTGCGTAACGATCCATTCGATCACTCCCTACGGAAGGAGCCGCGAAACGATCTCCTGAATCTTCTTCCCATCCACCCGCCCCTTGAACCGGGCGGTGGCTTCCTTCATTACCTTCCCGAGGTCCTTCTTCGACTGGGCGCCGGTGGAGGCGATGATCTCGCGCATGCCGGCTTCGAGCTCTTCCTCGGTCAGTTCCGGCGGGAGGTAGGTCTTGAGCAGCTCCATCTCCGAGCGCTCTTTGTCGGCGAGCTCGGTGCGGCCGGCGTTGGTGTACTGCTCGATCGAGTCGAGGCGCTGCTTGACCGCCTTCCGGATGACGGTCATCGTCTCTTCGTCCGTCAGCTCGTGGCCGACGTTGATCTGTTCGTTCTTCAGCGCCGACTGGAGCATGCGCAGCGTGGAGAGCCGTTCTTTCTCCTGCGCCTTCATCGCCCCGGTCATATCGGCGCGGACTTTCTCGGCAAGTGTGGCCATGTTCACCTCTTGCGCGCATGTTATAACTCGCCCCGCCATGCCGCTCGACACCCGTGCGCTTCTGGCCCAGACCGGTGCGCTCCTGACCGGCCACTTCCGCCTCTCGTCGGGACTGCACAGCGAGAACTACGTGCAGTGCGCGCTGCTGCTCGAACAGCCCCGCGACGCGAAGGCGATCGGCGAAGCGCTGGCCGAGCGCATCCGCCCCTTCGGCGCGGCGAAGATCGTCGCCCCGGCCCTCGGCGGCGTGATCGTCGGCTACACCGTCGCCGAGGCCCTCGGCGTGCCGTTCGTGTTCACCGAGCGCAAGGAAGGGCAGATGACGCTCCGCCGCGGGTTCCGCCTCGGCGAAGGGGAGCGGGTGGTCATCGTCGAAGACGTCGTCACCACCGGCAAGTCGACACGCGAGACCGCTGACGTCGTGACGCAGCATGGCGGCGTCGTGGCCGGCTTCG
Organism: Thermoanaerobaculia bacterium; assembly: GCA_035629865.1. Taxonomy (GTDB): domain Bacteria; phylum Acidobacteriota; class Thermoanaerobaculia; order Gp7-AA8; family Gp7-AA8; genus QHVT01. The sequence goes on from DASPHC010000037.1 coordinate 17,784, forward strand.
CGTCGATCCTCAACCGCAGCGGCAAGGCGAACCCGTTCGGCGAGTCGCCCTATGAGGCGCTGCTCGCCCTCGACTTCGAGACGTACGACGAGCGCGCCTGTCCGCTCTGCGCCAAAGGCGTCGCGCTCGACGCCCCTGGATCGCGTTTCTCCAAATGACCGACAAGATCGTCACCATCGGCTCGCAGCAGAGCGAGATCGAGCTCGAACGCGACGGGTCCACCCTCCGCGCCGGCGAGCATGTGCTGGAGATCGTGGCCACGCGCGCCGACGAGATGGAGATCCGCATCGGCGGGCGCCTCCACGTCGTCCCGTACGTCGTCCAGGGCTCGACGGTCAGCTTCGCCTTCGACGGCGACATCTGGTTCGCCGACGTCAGCGACAAGGGCGCGCGCGCCAAGGCGCGGCACCGCGACCACTCCACCGCCGCCCCCATGCCCGGCCAGGTCCTGAAAATACTCGTCCGGGAAGGCGATGTTGTTGCAAAAGGAGCCGCGCTGGTCATCCTCGAGGCCATGAAGATGGAGCACACCATCGTCGCCCCCCGCGACGGGACGATTGCCGCCGTCAACTGCCGCGAGGGAGAGATGGTGCAGCCGGGAGTGGAACTGGTCACAATGAACGACGAGTGATGCGAGTACGAGAGATGAGCGATGAGAGATGAACGATGAACATCCCGCCCCATCCGTACTCTGTTCATCTCTCATCGCTCATCTTTCATCTCTCGTACTCGCGCAAAGTGAACCCATGAAGATCACCGTAGACACCGCAAAGATCGTCGAGGTCGGGCCGCGCGACGGCCTGCAGAACGAAAAGGTCACCATCCCGACGCAGGCGAAGATCGACTACATCACGGCCCTCGGCGATGCGGGTCTGCGGGTCATCGAGGCGGGCGCGTTCGTGTCGCCGAAGTGGGTGCCGCAGATGGCCGACACGGCCGCGGTGTACGCCGAGATCCCGAAGGACCCGGGGGTCGAGTACCCGGTGCTCGTGCCGAACATGCGGGGGCTCGAGCGCGCCATCGAGTCGGGCGTGAAGGCGGTCTCGATCTTCACCGCCTCCTCCGACACGTTCAACCAGCGCAACATCAACATGTCGATCGAGGAGTCGTTCGAGAACTACGCGCCGGTCGTCGCACGCGCGCTGAGCGAGCGGATGAGAGTCCGCGGCTATGTCTCGACCGCGTTCGGCTGCCCCTACGAAGGGGATGTACCGCCGGAGAAGGTGCTCGAAGTCTGCGCCCGCCTGCTCGATCTCGGCTGCTACGAAGTCTCCGTCGGCGACACCATCGGCGTCGGCACCCCGCTGCAGGTGCAGGGGGTGATCGGCATGCTGCTCCAGGTCATCCCGGCCTCGAAGCTGGCCATGCATTTCCACGACACCCGCGGCACCGCGCTGGCCAACACCCTCGCGGCGCTGGAGATGGGGATCAGCATCTTCGACGCCTCCTCCGGCGGCCTCGGAGGCTGCCCGTACGCCCCCGGTGCCTCCGGCAACCTCGCCACCGAGGACCTCGTCTACATGCTCGACTCCATGCACATCGACACCGGCGTCGACATGAACCGCCTGGTGCAGGCGTCGTCGATCATCGCGCCGTACCTCGACCATCCGCTGCCGGGCCGCTATCTGCAGGCGTGTACGAAGGGGCGTCTGCCGGTGGCGACGAGCGCTGCCGTACAATGACGCATGTCGTGGCGTAACGGGTGGTTCGTGGTCCCGCAGCGGGTCGCGTTCCGCGATCTCGACGCGATGGGCCACGTCAACAACGCCGTCTTCCTCACCCTCTTCGAGAACGCGCGCATCCTCATGTGGTTCGACCTCACCGGCGGAAGCCGGCCGGAGGACATCGGCTTCATCGTCGCCCGCGCGGAGATCGACTTCAAGCAGCAGATCGGCCTCGAAGACCTCGAGGTCCGTGTCCGCATCGGGGAGATGCGCAGTTCCTCCCTCGACACCCTTTACGAGATCCGCAAGGTCTCCGGTGACGAAATTGCTGCAACCGGCAGAGTGGTCGTCGTTCTCTACGATTGGGAGCGACAATCGAAAATGGCCATCAGTGATGAGCTGCGGAGGAAGGTAGCCGAATGCTCTCGGGACGCGTCCTGACCCATCCCGCCGCCGCCCGCCGGCGGTTCGAAGAGATCGCCGGCCGCCCGGAGCCTCTGCTCGATCTCGTCGAGGGCTCGCTGGTCATCGCCCTGGAGGAGAACCCCGCCCTCGACGTCGACCGCTACCTGACGGAGGTGCACGGCTGGAGCGAAGCGGTACGAGGGCGGCTGGAAGGATCGCGCGACGTGGAGCGGCTGGTCGGGACGGTGAACCAGCTCCTGTTCGACGAGGAAGGGTTCCACGGCGAGAACGAGGACTACTACGACCCCCGCAGCGCGCTCCTGAGCGAAGCCCTCGAGCGTCACGCGGGGCTGCCGATCACGCTCTCGGTGCTCTACATCGAGCTCTCCCGCCGCGCCGGCGTCGAGGCGACCGGCATCTCCCTGCCGGGACGTTTCCTGGTGAAGTTCAGCGGCCCGTTCGGCGTGATCGTCGTCGACCCGTTCGACGGCGGCCGGGTGCTCTCGAACGTCGAGCTGCAGAAGATCCTCGACGGGATGTTCGGCGGCGGGGTGCGCCTGCGCGAGCATCACCTCCGCTCGTTCTCCCCGAAAGAGATCCTGGCCCGGGAGCTGGCGCAGTTGAAGGCGGCCTACCTGGCCCAGCACGACCTGCCGCGCGCCGCGGCCTCGATCGACCGGCTGCTCATCCTCGACGACCGCGACGCCTGGGAAGTCCGCGACCGCGCCGCGCTGGCGATGCAGATGCACGCCTACAGTCAGGCCATCGCCCTGTTCGAGCGCTACCTGGCCCTGATGCCGTCCGCCGACGACCGCTCCCGGGTCCGGGAAAAGATCGCATATCTGCAGGCCTGGCTCGATCAGAACTGACTCGTCGCTGACTCGCCGCAACCCTCTGTTAACATTCCCGGTTCAAGCGCGTGATTACCGGCTTCAACACGGACATCAAACACAACGACAAGGTCTACCACGTCCAGACCGAGGACAAAGGTGTCGGCAACCCCTACATCGAGTCTCTGGTCTACGTCGGCGGGGAGATCCTGGCGTCGAAGAAGACTTCGTACGCGGAGCAGTTGAAGACCGGCGTCGACGATAAGTGGATCGGCGGGCTGATGGAGCAGCAGCACCGCACGATGATCGCGGCCATCAAGCGCGGCCGCTTCGACGGCCCGGCCGACACGACCAAGAGCAGTACGCCCCGTCCTTCGCTTCCGACGATCTCGCAGGATGCCGGCGGTGTGGTCTTCCAGGAGCCGGACCCCACGCCGCCGGCCGACGACGAGAAGACGCTCGATCAGGTGATCATCGACTATCTCGCCTCGGAGGCGGAGAGCGAGCACCTGGAGCTGGCGCTGCTGAATCAGGTCGATTTTTTCGCCGGGGCGATGATCGAGATGCGCGTGGCCGCCCGCAAGAGTCTCTCCCAGGCTCCGATCCCCGCCGCCGCGATCGAGGTGAAGGTGATCTCGACGATCGAGCCGCCCCGGGTGATTTTCCGCGGTAAGACGGCCGCGGACGGTACGACTGTGGTCCGCTGTACGATCCCTCTCTTCCGCGACGGTACGGCGGCGGTGATCATCTCGGCCCAAAGCCCGATCGGCAACGACGAGGTCAAGCAACTGGTCAAGCGACGCAAGTAAGCAAGGGTGCCGTCGGTTCACCGGGAGAGGGAACGACGGGAGGCCTCCGGCGGGCGGGCCCGGCCCGCAGCGTTTGTTGCCCAAGGCTGAACGTGCGCCTCTCGCTCTAAGGGTGGTCCACGCGAAAACAAACGCAGCGGGCCGGGCCCGCCCGCCGGAG
>DASPHC010000038.1:0-59162 GCA_035629865.1 Thermoanaerobaculia bacterium
GCCTCAATCGCGGAAAACACGGCTTCCCGGACATCATCCCCAGAGTTCTTCGGTGGCATGGCAACCTCCGGATGGAAGGTTACCAGCCAGAAATGCGTATGTCTATCATCAGGTGACATTACCGACCTGAGAATGTCCAAACTCCAGGCCGGTGGTGTCGCGCGCAGCGCGATACCACCGGAATGAAGATTCACGTGGGAGTGCACCCCGGAAGGGGTGCCGGCACCCCTTCCGGGGTGCGTATGGGGCGGCCGACGGATCCGGTGGTATCGCGCTACGCGCGAAACCACCGGCTATGTGCCGCCACCCCTTCGGGGTGAACACTAATCCCTGGGAATGTGAAACGGCACTTCGTCATCGGACGCCGCGCTGTACTCCCTGCGGTCGTCGTCGTTGTTGCGGCGCGGTTCGTCTTCTTCGACGTGGTAGGTGCGAATGTCTTCCATGTCGTCTCCTTTTAGAACTGCGCTGCCTCGGTCGAGCCTTCGAGCGCCGTGGTCGACGACTCGCCGGCGCTGACGGCCTTGGCCACTTCGTCGAAGTAGCCGGTGCCGACTTCGCGCTGGTGGCGGGTGGCGGTGTAGCCGTGCTCCTCGGACGCGAACTCGGCCTGCTGCAGGCGGGAGTAGGCGGCCATCCCTTCGTCGCGGTACTGCCGCGCGAGCTCGAACATCGAGAAGTTCAGGGCGTGGAAGCCGGCCAGGGTGACGAACTGGAACTTGTAGCCCATCGCGCCGAGGTCTTTCTGGAACGTGGCGATCTGCCCGGCCGACAGCTTCTTGGCCCAGTTGAACGACGGCGAGCAGTTGTACGCCAGCAGCTTGCCGGGGAACTTTGTGTGCACACCCTCGGCGAACTCGCGCGCTTCGTCGATGTCCGGGGTCGAGGTCTCGCACCAGAGGACGTCGGCGTACGGTGCGTACGCGACGGCGCGGGCGATGGCGCATTCGAGGCCGTTTTTGATGCGATAGAAGCCCTCGGCCGTCCGCTCGCCGGTAATGAACGGGTGATCGCGCTCGTCGACGTCGCTGGTGATCAGCGTCGCGCTGTGCGCGTCGGTGCGGGCGATGACCAGCGTGCCGACGCCGCTCACGTCCGCCGCAAGGCGCGCGGCGTTGAGGGTGCGGATGAACTGCGAGGTCGGCACCAGGACCTTGCCGCCGAGGTGGCCGCACTTCTTCTCCGACGCAAGCTGGTCCTCGAAGTGGACCGCGCCGGCACCGGCCTCGATCATCATCTTCATCAGCTCGAACGCGTTGAGCGCGCCGCCGAAGCCGGCTTCGGCGTCGGCGATGATCGGCGCGAACCAGTGCGTTCCCGAGCGTCCTTCCATGTGGTCGATCTGGTCGGCGCGCTGGAGCGCCTGGTTGATGCGCTTCACGACCTGCGGGACGGAGTTCGACGGATAGAGGCTCTGGTCGGGGTACATGTGACCCGCGAGGTTGGCGTCGGCCGCGACCTGCCAGCCGGAGAGATAGATCGCTTTCAGGCCGGCACGCACCTGCTGCACCGCCTGATTGCCGGTCAGCGCGCCGAGGGCGTTCACGAACGGCTCCGTGTTGAGGAGCTGCCAGAGACGATCGGCTCCCATCTCGGCCAGCGTGTAGCGGATGTCGATCGAGCCGCGCAGACGCAGGACGTCTTCGGCCGTGTACTCGCGCGTGACGCCATTCCAGCGCGGGTTGGTCTCCCAGTCTCTCTCGAGGACGTTCGGGTCGCGGGCTTCTTTCAACTTCGCCATGCAGTTCACTCCTGTTCGGTTTTGAGCAGTTCTTCGTAGGCCGGGAGCGTGAGGAAATCCGCCAGCTCGTCGGCCAGAATCAGTTCATCGAAAATGCGGGCGGCGGTGGCCACGGCCACGTTCGTTTGATCGCCCGGCCGTTCGCCGATCGACTGCAGCTCCTCGTCGCGGATGCGGCGATAGAGATCGGCGTCGATGACGCGGCCGTCGTCGAGCTTCGCGCCGTGGTGGATCCACTGCCAGAGCTGCGTGCGCGAGATCTCGGCGGTGGCGGCGTCTTCCATCAGGTTGTAGAGCGGCACCGCGCCGCTGCCGCCGAGCCAGGCGGCAAGGTACTGGATGCCGACGTTGATGTTCTGGCGGACGCCTTTCTCCGTGACCACTCCCTCGGGGAGCCGGAGCAGTTCGTCGCGGGTGACCTTCACGTCCTCGCGCTTCCTGTCGAGCTGGTTCGGCTGCGGCATGTGCTCGTCGAACACTTCCTTCGCCAGCGCCACCATGCCGGGATGCGCGACCCACGTGCCGTCGTGGCCGGCCCTCACCTCGCGCAGCTTGTCCGCGCGCACTTTGGCGAAGGCGGTTTCATTCGCCGCGGGGTCGTCCTTGATCGGGATCTGCGCGGCCATGCCGCCCATCGCGTGGATGCCGCGGCGGTGGCAGGTCTGGATCAGCAGGTCGACGTACGCGGCCAGGAAGGCCTTGTCCATCGTGATCGACCCGCGGTCGGGGGTGATGAAGTCGCGCCGGGCCCGGAACTTCTTGATGAACGAGAAGATGTAGTCCCAGCGGCCGCAGTTGAGACCCGCGCTGTGGTCGCGCAGCTCCCAGAGAATCTCGTGCATCTCGAACGAGGCCAGGATGGTCTCGATCAGCACGGTCGCGCGAATCGTCCCGTTCGGGATGCCGAGGTACTGCTGGGCGCGGACGAAGACGTCGTTCCAGAGCCGCGCCTCGAGGTGCGACTCCATCTTCGGCAGGTAAAAGTAGGGGCCGGTGCCGCGCTCGACCGCTTCCTGCGCGTTGTGAAAGAAATAGAGCGCAAAGTCGAAGAGGCTGGCGCTGACCGGCTCGCCGTCGACATAGACGTGCTCCTCGACGAGGTGCCAGCCGCGAGGACGGACCAGCAGCGTCGCGGTCGTGTCATTCAGCTTGTACTGCTTCGCGCCGCTCTCGAAGGTGATGGTCCGGCGGACGGCGTCGCGAAGGTTGAGCTGTCCCTCGATGCAATTCGCCCAGGTCGGCGAGTTGGCGTCCTCGAAGTCGGCCATGAAGACATTCGCGCCGGAGTTGAGGGCGTTGATGATCATCTTCCGGTCGACCGGGCCGGTGATCTCGACGCGGCGGTCCCAGAGGTCGTCGGGGATCGGGGCGACCGTCCAGTCGCTCTCGCGGATCTCGCGGGTCTCCGGGAGGAAGTCGGGGAGCTCGCCGGCGTCGAGGCGCGCCTTCCGCTCCTGGCGCTTTGCCAGCAGCTCGCGGCGCCGCGGGTCGAACTCCTTCTGGAGCGCGACCACGAAGCCCAGCGCCTCATCCGAAAGGATCTCGTCCCACTCCGGACGGACCTCGGCGCGGACGTCGATATCGGTGATGACAGCAAACTCAGTCATGCTGTAAAACAGAAGAGCATGGAGTCTGCCAGCAGAGCAATAACTACCGTTCTCATTGAGGGTTATTGGCTGTCAGCCTGTCACGGCCTGTAAAGAACGGCGTGTAAATCTGTCAAAGACTGTAAACTGGCCAGGCACACTTCAGGCGTGTACATCGCAGTACTTTGAAGGAACCGTGCCATGTCGAATCTTCGCCTCGGGACCAAGGTCCGCACCCTTCGCCGCAAAGAGCAGCTCACGCAGACCGAGCTCGCCTCCCGGCTCCAGATCTCGCCGAGCTACCTCAACCTGATCGAAAGCAACCAGAGGCCGTTGCCGAGCCACCTCCTGGTGAAGCTCGCGCAGACGTTCCGGGTCGACCTGAGCACCTTCGCCGACGACAGTGCCGCGCGCGTCGCCGCCGACCTGCAGGAGGTGTTCGCCGATCCGCTGCTCGAAGAGCACGCGGTGACGACCAACGACGTCCGCGAACTGGCCGAGAACCCCGCCGCGGCGCGGGCGATCATCGCCCTCTTCCACTCCTATAAAGCATCCGTGCAGTCGATGCGCGACCTCGCCTCGCAGCTCTACGACGGCCAGGCCCTTCACGGCGTCGACCCGGAGCATCTGCCGAGCGAGGAAGCGTCGGACGTCATCCAGGAGAACCTGAACTACTTCCCCGAGCTCGAAGTGGCCGCCGAGGACGTCACCCGGCGGGCCTCGCTCGATCGCGCCGACATGTACCGCTCTCTCGTCTCTTATCTCGGCGCGCAGCACGGCATCGAGGTGAAATTGATCCCGGTGAGCCGCGACCGCGGCTTCATCCGACGGTACGACCCGGAGACCCGGACGCTCCACCTCTCCGAGGTGCTGCCGCCGTGGAGCCGGCAGTTTCAGGTTGCGCACCAGCTCGCCCTCCTCGAAGCCTCGGACGCCCTCGACGCCATCGTCACCCGCTCCCAGAAGAACCTGAACACCCCCGACTCGGTGAAGGTCTGTCGCGTGGCGCTGGCCAACTACTTCGCCGGCGCGCTGGTGATGCCGTACGACGACTTCTACGGAATGGCCGAGGACGTGCGGTACGACATCGAGCTGCTGCAGCATCACTACACGGCGAGTTGGGAACAGGTCTGCCATCGCCTGACCACCCTCCGCAAACCGGGCTCGATCGGAGTGTCCTTTCACTTCGTGCGCGTCGACATCGCCGGCAACATCTCCAAGAGGTTCAGCGGCACGGGAATCCGCTTCGCCCGCTTCTCCGGATCGTGCCCGAGATGGGACGTCCACGCCGCCTTCCTGACCCCGGGCCGCATCCGGACGCAATTCTCCAGGATGCCCGACAACACCGCCTACTTCTGCGTCGCCCGGACCATCCGGAAAAGCTACGGCTACGCCTCCGGCGACGCCCTGATGGCGGTCGGCATCGGCTGCCCGGTCAAAGAAGCCCGCAAGACCGTCTACGCCGACGGCTACAACCTCGACAACCTCGACGCCGCCGTCCCCATCGGCACCACCTGCCGCCTCTGCGAAAGAGTCGACTGCGAACAACGCGCGTTCCCGCCCCTGCAGCATGGGCTGAAGGTGGATGAGAACGTGAGAGGGAGAAGCTTCTACGCGCCGGTAGGGGTGGTGGAGCCGGTAAGAGCGAAAAGGCGATAGGACGAATGGGACCTATAGGACCAATGGGACCTATAGGACCAATGGGACCTATAGGACAGGAGTAAGTCCCATCTGTCCTATAGGTCCCATCTGTCCCATAGGTCCTATTCGTCCTATGGTCCCGCCAGCTAGCGAGGCAAGGGGAATTTGAACCTCGGCGAGGGATAGACGAGTTGCACCCCGCCTGCGGTTACTTTGTAGATGTATGGCGGTGCCGGATCGTTCGTCTGCGCAATCTCCGCAATCTGAGGGAGCACCTTCCAGATCGCGTCTGCGATCTCTCGCGCGCTGCCTTGCGAAGTGAAGATGAAGGCGCGAGCCCGAGCCGCGACGATCGCCAGCAGTTCGGCGCGATGGTAGTGCCAACGATCGTCTCGAGTGAACAGCAGCCATCGCCGGTCCCCCACTTGAGAGAGCCATGTCTCGTCGTCCGTACCGCGGTCGAAGCGTTCCGTAAACGCGATGACGTTGACGCCGGCGTTCCGCAGAGCGAGAGCCACTTCCGGTGAATCGATCGATTCATCGAGGAAACACGGATCGGCCGGGACGCGCCGCTCAGGCAGCGCGGCGGGCGGACTCGTACTGGAGCGCCTGCTCGATCTGTTCCGTGGTGCGATCGTAATCCTCTGCCAGTCTGGCGATCGAGTCGCCGCCGGCGAAACGCTGCGCTACGACAGCAGTCGGCACTCCGGTCCCGGCGAGGACGGGCTGACCGAATCGCACGCGCGGATTGACTTCGACTGTCCGCGGCGAGTCGGCGACGCGCTGCTTCGTGATGAAGGGGAAGAGCTTGACGATCCCTTCGCCCGACGGCCCTCTCTCGACACGCTGCAGAAGATCCCGAAGCACTTCCTCGAGCGCGAGCTGCCCGCCGCGCGAGATGTTCACCAGGGAAGAGCCACCGAACCGGCCGAACAGGTCGTTGTTTGAAACGAACAGGTCCACCTGCGCCAGGGGATACGTTGCTTCGGGAAACGTGTCGCGCATGTACGCGATGGACGGCCGAAGCTCCTGCAGCGAGAAGCGGTGACGGCGCCGCAACTCATCGAGCACGAACGTCTCGATCAGGTTGAAGAAGGAGATCGCGTCGACAGAGTCATCGACGGGCACGGTAAGGACCGGCTTGAAGTGCTCATGTCCCTTCGCCCAGTTTCTGATGGTCGAGGGATTGACGGTCAACAGGCGGCCGGCGTCGGCGAACGAGTACGCCGGAAGCTCGCGCGGGTCCTTGCCTCCATAGATGGACACTATCGACTGTTCCACGGATAGGATAGCAACATCGAGCACGGCAACGTCCGTGATACCTCGTAAATTCTTGATTCTACGACTCGTAGCACGGTCATGCCTCAATCGCGAGTGACCCGCCGGAAACAGCCCGGCGCCCGACGCGAACGTCGGGCGCCTCCTGCCTACTGCGCCGGTACGTACGTCGGGTCGTGCGTGACGGCGTCGTTAATAGATCCGTAGGCCGTGACTCTTCCCTCCCCTTCCACCACCCGCACCGTGACCCGGGCGTTGTAGACGTCGCCGAGGCCGAGGGTGCGGAGGAGGCCGACGAATTGGCGGAATTCGTTCGGGGCGAGGTCGATCTCGACCGTCGGGGTGACTTTGGAGTCGGGGAGGACGACGGAGAGCTCGATGGTGGCCGGTTTTCCGCTCACTTCGGCGACGCCGATGTTGGTGCGGTAGCGGCTCGAGTCTTCGACCTGCGGGATGTGCAGGGTGCGCTCGCCGTTGCCGGTCGCTTCGTCCGGCGTCACGGCCGGTACGTAGAGGCCGTAGGTGCCTCCGCTGAGGAGCTGGTTGTAGGTCCGGCCGGTGACGACGAGCTTCGAGGCGGTGGCGGTACTCACGTGAACGGCGCCACCGACCGCGACGCGGTCGAAAAGGTTGCGGATGACGCCGTCCAGGACTTTCACTTCGCGCGGGGCGACGACGATCGAGCGTTCGACGGTCTCCCCTCCCTCGGTGTGCAGGACGACGCTCGCCAGCTGCGGCTCGGTGCCGTTGTTGAAGATGCGCATGTCGGTGCGCCAGCTCGCCGGGCCGGTGTTGATGTCGGCGGCGCCGGGGAGGACGTATTTGGTCGAGGTCTTCTCGTCGAGCTCCGTCGCGGAGACGAGCAGCGGGTCATTGGTCTTGTTGTCGAGGGTCGACGCGTAGGCCGTGACTTTGCCGTCGCCGCTGACGACACGCACTTCGATGCGGCCGTCGTCGAGGGAGATGGCGTTCTGCGCCAGGATGCCATTGAGCTGTTTGAGCTCGCCGGCGGCGAGGGAGATCGGGATCTCTTTCAGCGAGTTGCCGGCGATGTCGAAGACGGTCAGGAGCACCGAGGCCGGCTTGTTCGAGGCCTCGACGATGCCGACGTTGGTCCGATAGAAGGCCGACTGCGCGATCTGCTGCAGGCTCAGCACCGGCGGCGCCGCATTCGCGGCCGCCTTGCCGACGAATTTGTTGAACGAGATGGCCGGGATGAACTGTCCCAGCGTCCCGTTCGGGGTGAGGTTGTACGTGCGGCTCGACGCGACCGTGCGCGCCGAGGTGTTGTTCATCGGGACGATCTTCAGGAAGCCGATCGCCGCGTCGCCGAGGGAGCCGTGGCCGAACCAGTTGCGGACGATGTCGTCGAGCGCCGTAGTGACGCCCGGCTGCACGTCGATGGTGGTGGTCTGGATCTTCTGGTCGGCCGTGACCACCGAGGGCATGAACGTGAGTTGGTACTTCACCGTCGCGGCGGAAGTGTTGGTGACGCGTACGTCGGACTGCCAGAGAGAGCCGGCTCCGCCGTCGATATGGCCGACGGTCGGGATGATCATCGCGTTGTCGGGCGTGGCCGGTGGCGTCGTCACCGGGAAGACCGGCGTGACGAGGTTGATGGAGATCGGAATGCTGGACGTCGAGGTTGCATTCGTCTGCACCGCGCCGAGCGACGCGGTCGGAGTCAGCGTGATGATGACCGTGCCGGTGACCGTGCCGTTCGGCTGGCCTTTCGGGTCGGCGAAGATCTGCACGAGGAAGCCGGACGGCGGCAGGAGGCCGCGGTTCGGCACGACGCGCAGCCACGGCTTGTCGGTCTCGATCGAGAACTCCTGGTTGCTCGTGCCGTTGCCGGGGATGAAGAGGCTCTGCACGAGGATCTGCTCGCTGCCGACCGGCACGGTGAACTGCGGGTGCCGCTCGATGGTCTGCGGCAGCGGGATGATGACGATGCGCACCGGCAGGGAGTACGGCCCGAGGTCGCAACCGGCGGCGCGGACGCGGTAGAACCACGCCTGGGCACGCTGGCTCACGGTGTGGGTGAACTGGGCGGAAAGGCCGGTCACGCGCGTGGTGGCGGCGCCGATGAAGTCGCGGTTGTCGGCTTCTTCGACGTCGTACTGCAGGCCGTCGGCGACGCTGTTCCATTCGATGGTGTAGGTCTGGCCGCTGGTCGCCTCGGCCACGACGCTCGCCTCCGGCGCCTCGGGGAGGACGCACGAGGAGCCGATGGTGAAGCGACTGCAGGCGGACGACACGATGCCGCAGCCGGTGCCCACGGCCTCGACGCGCCACTCGTATTCGGCGCCGTCGAGAAGATTGGCGTAATCGGCGAACGGCTCCTCCACGCGGCGGTAGCGCTGCGCGCAACCGGAACCGGCCAGGCCGAGGTAAACGTTGTAGAACTCCGCGCCGGCCGTGGGCGTCCAGCGCAACGTGCCGCTCGACGGAGCGCGGCCGGCGGACGGCGGATCGGTAAGCACGATCGTCGACGGGCAATCATTCCGCGTGACTTCGATGCGCACGGTGGCAGTCGACATGGCGGCACCGTCGCTGATCGTGTAGGTGAAGTTGTCGCTGCCGCGGAAGCCGCGCTTCGGCCAGTAAGTGCAGTCGCTCTCGGAGCAGCTCACCTGGCCGGTCTCGGCCTCGGAGTGCGAAATGACGGTCAGCGAATCGCCGTCTTCGTCGCTGTCGTTGCCGAGGACGTTGATGTGGATGACGTCGAAGCCGGAGGCCGAGTCGTCGACGGCCACCGGCGGCTCGTTCGCGCCGATGACCGTGACCGTGACGGTTCCGGTCGCGACGTTGTTGCTGGAGTCGGTGATGTTGTACTTGAACTCGTCGATCCCTTCGAAGTTCACGTCGGGCGTGTAGGTGCAGGTGTTGCCCGTGCAGGTCACGGTGCCGTTCGACGGCTGGGTGAAGCTGGAGAGGACGAAGAGGTCGTTCTCCGGATCGCTGTCGTTGCCCAGGACGTCGATGGCGACGGGGGTGTTCTCGTTCGTCGCCGCGGAGTCGGGCGTGGCGATCGGCGGATCGTTCACGGGGTTGATGTTCACCAGCACGGTCCCGGTGGCACTGCCGTCGTTGAAGTCCGCGATGGTGTAGGTGAAGGAGTCGGAGCCGCTCTCGCCGGGCGACGGTGAATAGGTGCAGTCGCCGTTCGCCTCGCAGGTGACCGAGCCCTTCGTGCCGTTGGTGCTGTCGAAGACGACCAGCGTGTCGCCGTCGGCGTCGGTGTCGTTGAGCAGTACGTTCACGACGGCGGGGGTGTCCTGATCGGTGCTGAGCGTGTCCTGGTTCGCCACCGGCTCGTCGTTGAGGGCGCTGATCGCGATCAACACCGTCGCCGAGGCAGTGTCCTGCCCGTCGGTAATCGTGTAGCTGAATGAGTCGCCGCCGTTGTAGTTCGGGTTCGGCGTGTAGGTGCAGTTGCCGGCGCCGTCGCAGTTGACGCTGCCGTTCAGGCCCTGGGTGTGGCCGGTCAGGAAGACGCTGCCGCCGTCCGGATCGGAGTCGTTCGACAGCACGTTGAGCGTGACCGGCGTGTCCTCGGAGGTCATGTCCCCGTCGTCGTTCGCCACCGGCGGGTCATTGACGCCGTTGATGGTGATCAGCACCGTGGCCGTGTCCATGGCGCCGTTCGGGTCTTTGATCGTGTAGATGAACGAGTCGGTGCCGCTGAAGCCCGGCGTCGGCGTATAGGTGCAGTTCGCTCCCTGGCAGTCGACCGAGCCGTTATTGGCCTGCGAGAACGAGTCGATGGTGAGCACGTCGTTGTCCGGGTCGGTGTCGTTGGCGAGGACGTCGATGGTGATCGGCACCTCTTCGCTGGTCGTGCCGCCGTCGTCGGTCGCGACCGGCGTTCCGTTGACGGTCGTGGTCTCGCTGAAGGTGTTGTTGGTCTGATTCGGATCGGGCTCGTTCTGGGCCACGTCGGCGGTGTTGGTGATCGTGCCGCTCTGGTTCGCCGTCACGACGATGTCGACTGTCGCCGATTCACCCGCGGCGAGGCTGCCGATGGCGCAGTTGATCGTCGTCGAGCCGTTGCAGTTGCCATGGGTCGTCGTGGTCGAGACGTGCGTGACCTCGGTAGGCAGGGTGTCGGTAAGCGTCACGCCGGTCGCACCGGTCGCCGCGCCGTTGGTGATGGTGATGGTGTACGTGAGCTGGTCGCCCTCGTTCACCGGGTCGGGCGCGTCGGTCTGGCTGACGTAGAGATTCGCGCTGTCGTTGACCGCGGTGAGGCGCAGCTCGTTCGCACCGTACACCGGCGCATACGACTTGCCGCCGCCGACGTTCAGCCCGGTTTTCACGGCGAAGTCGCCGTTGCGCGAGCCGAAGGTCATGATCTGGAACTGCTCGCCGTCCGCGGGGCTGTAGGGGCTGACGATGTTCAGCGTCCCGCCGGCGTTGAAGATGCCGGTGATCGAGAGCCGGTCGTACAGGAGTGCGCCGTCGATCTCGACGGTGAGCGCGCCGCCCGCGCCCTGCGTGTAGTTGCCTTCGATGGTGAACGTGTCGGGCGAGTTCCCCGGCTGCACGTCGCCGCCGCTGTTGGTGATGTTCGCCGCGAACGTGCCGTTGCCGGTGACGACGCCGCCCTGGATGTTGACCGCGGTCGTCGACTCGACCCGGCCGTTCACGTGCGTCGTGCCGGCGGTCTGGGTGAACGACTTCGCGAAATGCAGTGTCCCGGCCTGCGCGGCCAGCGTGCCGCTGTTCACGAAGTCGACAAAGTTCATCGAGATCGTCCCCGGCGTGAACTTGTTGAACGTGCCGCCGTTGATGAAGTCGCCGCCGACTGAGCTGGAGGTGAAGCTGTTGTCCACCTGGGCGTTGAAGATGCCGCCGGTCTGGTTGTTGAAGACACCGTTGTTCTGGAAGTACACGTTCCCGCCGTTCCAGTTCACGGTGCCGACGTTCTGCAGGGTGCGGCTCTGCAGGAAGTGATTGGCAGTGGAGGTGATGTTCAGCACGCCGTTCGATCCAATCGCGGTTATGCCGCCGCTCGTGTTCATCGTCCCCGAGACCCAGTCGAGGATGCCGTTGACCGTGACTGTGCCGGTGCCGCTGATGGTGCCGTTCACGAGCTCCAGTCGGCCCGTGACCGTGCCGGTGCCATTGATCGTTCCGGTAACCCTGGAGATGCCGGCGCCGGGAAAGTCCGTCGTGCCGCCGAGGGTGATTGTCGAGTCGATGACGAGCGCGCCGCTCTGGATGTCGAACGTGGCATCGGTGCTGGTGAACGGGATGAACTGCGAGATCGTCGTGATGGTGGTGCCGACGCTCTTCCGGAACGTGCCGAAATTCGTGAAGCGTCCGCCGACCGACGTCGAGGTGAACGAGCTGTCGTGCTTGGTCTCGAACAGCGCCCCGTCCATGTTGATGAAGTGGCCGTTGTTCTGGTAGAGGATCCGGCCGCCATCCCAAGTGGTCGTGCCGGCGTTGTTGATCGTCCGCACGTCGAGGAAGTGGTCGGCCGGGCCGGTGATGTGCAGCGTGCCGCCCGCGGCGATGTCCGTCGAGCCGCTGCCGTTCATCACCCCGGCGGTCCAGGTCAGCGTACCGTTGACCGTGACGATGCCGGCGCCGGTGATGGAGCCGCCGCTGCCGAGCTCGAACGCGCCTTCGATGGTGGTGGTGCCGGAGAGCGGCCCGGTGACGCGCAGCACGCCCGCGCCGCTGAAGGTGTTGGTGCCGGTGGTGCCCATCGGCGAGTCGACCACGAGCGTGCCGGAGAGGATGTCGACCACCGCGTTCTGGTTGTTGAAGGCGATGAACTGGACGATGGTCGTCGTCCCGCCCCCGCCGCTCTTGCGGAACGTCCCTTTGTTGTTGAACGTGCCGCCCACCGAGGTCGAGGTGAAGGAGCTGTCGTGGGTGATGTCGAACAGCCCTCCCGGTTCGTTGTTGAAGATGCCGCTGTTCTGGAAGAGGATCCGCCCCTCGGTCCAGTTGACCGTGCCGTAGTTGTTCAGCGTGCGCGAGGAGAGGAACTTGTCGGACGTTCCGCCGATGTTGAGCGTCGCGCCCGGATTGACGTTGGTCGTCCCGCCGCTCGTCGACATCGAGCCGGAGTTCCAGCCCATCGTGCCGTTGAGCGTCAGCACACCCGTCCCAGAGAGATTGCCGTTGAGGACGAGCTGCGTGCCGGCGATTGAGGCCGTCCCGTTGATCCCGCCGGTAACGTTGGTCGGGCCGGTCCCGGTGAACGAGCTCGTACCCGCGAGAGTCATCGTCGAGTCGATGACGATCTGGCCCGACGTGACGTCGAAGGTACCGCCGTCGTTGAGGATGGGGATGAACTGCACGATGGTGGTGCTGCCCGCCCCTCCGCTCTTCCGGTACGTCCCGAAGTTGCGGAACGCGCCGCCGACCGAGGTCGAGGTGAACGAGCCGTCGTGCGTCGTCTCGAAGAGCCCGTCGAGGTGATTGATGAAGAGACCGCTGTTCTGGAACAGCAGCCGTCCGGCCGTCCAGAGCGTCGCGCCGTGGTTCTCGATCGTCCGCCTGTCGAGGAACTTGTCGGCTCCGCCGCCGAGGCGCAGCAGGCCGCCGTCCGGGACTAGCGTTGTCCCGGCGGCATCCGCCATGGAGCCGCCGTTCCAGTCCAGGATGCCGTTCACGCTCAGCGTTCCGGCGCCGTCGAGCGTGCCGGAGGGGAATGTCGCCGCCCCGACGACCGTGGCGGTGCCGGTGACGGTCGTGGTGCCGGTCATGACGTACCCGGTGCCGGTGATCTGCGTCCCGTCGTTGAGGTTGGCGTCCTGGAACGTCAGCGAGCCGCTCGGCACGTGGATCGTCCCGAAGTTGTTCAGGTGGACGTAAATCGCGGCGGTCGTGGTGCCGGGGCCGCCGGTTTTCTGAATGAGGCCGTCGTTGTTGATCGACCCGCCGACCGAGGTCGAGGTCATGCTTTCGTCGACCTGGATGTCGAACGTACCGCTCGCGAGGTTGTTCACCTGTCCGTTGTTCTGGAAGAGGATCCGCCCCTGCGTCCAGAGGATGTCGCCCGCGTTGTTGATGGTCCGGATGCTCAGGAAGTGATCGGCGCCGCCGGAAATCGCCAGCGTGCCGGTGCCGCTCACGTCGACCGAGCCGTTACCGGCGAAGCTGCCGCCGGTCCAGTTGAGGATGCCGTTGACAGTGAGTATGCCGGGGCCGGCGAGGTCGCCGCTAGCCACACCCATCGTGCCGTTGACCGTCGCATCGCCGGTGACCGAGACCGTGCCGCCATTCACCAGATAACCGGTGCCGGTGATGTTCGTGCCGGTGCCGAGGCTGGCGCTGAGCGTGGTCAGCACCCCGGTGAGGACGTCGATGACTCCCGTATTCGCCAGCGTGATGAACTGGACGATGGTGGTCGTGCCGGCGGCGACTTGCTTGCGCAGCGTACCGGCGTTGTTGATCGTCCCCCCTCCTGAGGTCGAGGTGATGGTGGAGTCGCTGCGGATGTCGAAAAGGCCCGCGGCGTTGTTGTTCACGACGGAGCTGTTCTGGAAGAGGATCCGCCCCTGCGTCCAGAGCAGGGTGCCGTTGTTGTTCACCGTCTTCCCGACGAAGAACTTGTCGGCGCTGCCGCCGATGTTGAGCGCCGCACCGGGGTCGATGATCAGAGGACCCGAGCCCCCGATCGTGCCGCCGGTCCAGTCGAACGTGCTCGAGATGGTCAGCGCCCCGCCGCCGCCGAGCGAGCCGGCCGAGAGGTTCAGCACGCCGCCATCGGCGACGCTGCTCGGGCCGCCGAGGGTGAGCGAGTTGCCGGGGATGGAGAGGGTCTGGGTCCCGGTCGCATTGCCGACCGTGAGCGTGTTCGCCGACGCGGCCACGTTCACCGTGACGGTGTACGTGCCGGGAAGGGTGATCGACACCTCGTCCCCCGAAGTCGGCACCTGGGCCGGACTCCAGTTCGCCGCCGTCCCCCAGTTCCCGCCCGCGGCGTTGTTCCAGGAAACGGTGGCCGCCGAAGCGGTAAATGCACAGAACAGCAGAACCGGCAGCACGGCCGCCGGCAGGTACATCCGCCCTCGAAGAGAGACCATGGTCGAACCCTCGGATGTCCGAAGCGCAAAGCGGCGCAGGCCGCAAAAACGAATTGCCGCATCGGAGCTCAGACTGTTTTGGTTATTTACCCGTAAGTATTGTAGCAACGAGGAACCCTCCGAAGCGGCAAATATGGGCTCGGGCAGGGCGGGAGTCCTGAGAGGAAGGCTTAGAAGGTCGGAGAGTTTCTTAGAAGGGTTGTCGGTTGTCTGTTGTCGGTTGTCCGAACCGGCCCGGGCTAGCGGGGAGAGCGCCCGAAGACCTCGGAGCGCCGACGTTCCGTCGGCCGGTCCGCCGGCTTTCAGCCGGCCCTGTGGGTGGGACGGGGGCTTTTCCCCCTCACACTGCCGGCCGAAGGCCGGCGGACCGGCCGGCTGAAAGCCGGCGCTCCGTCGCGCCGCGCTTCGCGCGGCGTCTACGTCCCGAACCGGTACTGCAGCGCTCGGCGGAGCTCGTCCTGCTCCTGCGAGTCGCCGGCTCCCAGCGGTTTGGAGATCTCGATCGGCTTGAGCTCCGGGTCGGTGAACGAGATGATGCAGTAATCTGCGCCGGGCGGCTCGACGACGTCGGCGATATCGCTCTCGTCCCGTCCGATCTCCCCCATCGCCTCACGGGCCATTCGGCGAATGCGGTCTTCGAATGCGGTCATGGGGAGCGCGGAGTGCGAGCGTTATGCCGTGACCGGCCTCTGCCCATCTCTCATCGTCCATCGCTCGTTCGGCTACGATCCCCCCATGCGCCTCCACCTCGGCTCCGGCCCCCTCGCCCTCGAAGGCTGGACCAACGTCGACGTCGCCGCCTGGCCCGGCGTCGACGTGGTGCACGACGTCCGGGAGCCGTGGCCATTCGCCGATGTCGAGCTGATCTTCGCCGAGCACTTCCTCGAGCACCTCACCCTCACCGAAGGCCTGGCCTTCCTGCGCGAGTGCCGGCGGGTGCTGCGCGACGACGGCGTCGTCCGACTCTCGACTCCCAACCTCGACTGGGTCTGGCTCACCCACTACAAGCCGCCCCACGAGCTGACCGTTGACGAGACCAGGGACGAGCCTCTCCTCGGCTGCCTGGAGATCAACCGCGCCTTTCACGGCTGGGGACACCGGTTCCTCTACAACCTCCGGACGCTGGAGCTCGCCCTGCGCGCCGCCGGCTTCGCCGAGGTGGCGCCGCGGGAGTACGGCCGGAGCGAGGTCGCCGCGCTGCAGAATCTCGAGCGGCACGAGCGTCACGACGACCTCCCCGATGCTCCCTCGGTGGTCATTGTCGAGGCGTGGGGGCGAAACGGAAACGGCGCGACCCGCTTCGAAGAGCAGATCGCGCCGTACGTTCGTGACTACGAATCGCGTTAGGAGACCGCGACGGGCTTGCTGCAGTGCTGCTCGAACGCAGCCGTCAGCTCCGCGGCCACGTCGTGGGCCGCACGGCCCTCGATGTTCCAGCGCTCGAGCATCTTCACCACCTGGCCGTCCTTGATCAGGGCGATCGAGGGCGAAGACGGACGGAAGCCGACGAAGTACTCGCGAGCGCGTGCCGTCGCCTCGCGGTCGTTGCCCGCGAAGACCGTGATCATCTTGTCCGGGCGATTCTCGCTCTCCAGCGCCATCGCCACCGCCGGGCGGGCCATGCCGGCCGCACAACCGCAGACCGAATTCACGACCACCAGCACAGTGCCGTTCTTCTCGCCGAGCACTGCGTCGACCTCTTCCGCCGTCCGCGTCTCCTGAATCCCGAGCCGCGTCAGCTCCTGTCGCATCGGCGCGACCAGCATTTCATCGTACATGTCGTTCCTCCGTTAGGATCATAACGCAGCGCGAGATCGAGCATTTCCGGCGGGCGTTGGCAGGCCAAAGCAGCGCCAGAGCCAGCATTTCACGCACGGATGTTGTCAATTGTCGGTTGTCCGAACCAGTCTCGCCTGGACGACACTCGCGGTGAATGGCGTCCAGGCGAATAGGTTCGGACAACCGACAACCGACAACATCCGTGCGCCGAGGGCACGAACTTGCCATGCCCTCGGCAGATGAACCACTTTCAGTGCCGGTGCTGCTCGTTCACGTTGATCGACTGCACCACCTGATTCAGCACGCTGCTGTACCGCTTGGCATCGTCTTCCGGAGTCACGAACAGCATGTAGATCAAATGGCCGTCCGGGAGCGCGCGGGTCACGACCGTGACGCGCTCGTTCAGACGGGTATTCGGATTCCGGCCGCGCAGGCTGGCCGACATGGCCGTCCGCCCGTCCAGCTTGAACTGCTGGCCGGAGTTGCGGATCACACCGAGGTGCGGGCTGCTCTGGCGGATCTGCGCGAGCAGGTCGTTCGTCGCGTCCTCCAGCGTCACCGAGCCGCTCGACCGGCTGTCGCGCAGGTAGGTGCGCGGCGCGTTGCCGAACGGGTCGTAGTGATTGACGATCAGGCCGTACGCGACTTCCGTCTTGCCGTTCACGTCGCCGACGCCGCCCTCGGGGGCGATCGTCACGCCGAATCCGCCGCTGTCATAAACGCGCCAGTTCGCCGGATAGGCGATCTCGTACGCGCTGTTGCGGTTCGTGAACTTCCGCCACGAGCTCGACGGCGCCTCCACCCGTCCGACCCCGCTGCTGCTGGTCATCGTCGGTGTCGACCGCGTTCCCGCTCCCCGGCCGCTCTGCGCCGTGGTGGTCGTCCCCTGGGCGATCTGCGCCATCGTCGGCGCGGTGCCGTAGCGGCGGAGATCCGATTTGATGGTGTTGAGCTGCGCGACGTTCTGCGTCGGGTTCGACGACTCGTTCAGGAGCTGGCGCTCCTTCTCGATGCGCGCCATCCGGTCCGGCGGTGCCGGGTGATGCGAAAGCCAGGTGGTCTTCTTCGACTTGTCGACCTTGGCGAGCTGCTGGAAGAAGCTCACCATGTCGGACGGTGTGTAGCCGCTGGCCGCCAGAATCTGCGCGCCGCGGACGTCCGCCTGCGTCTCCAGCTCGCGGCTGAACTTGAGGAACAGCGCGTTCAGGCCGACGCCGCCGACCGTGTTGAGGATCTGGGCGGTGTTGTTGCCGACCTTCCCGCCGAGCAGCCCGCCGAGAATCTGCAGACCGGCCTGCGCGGCGTACGCCTTCGAAGCCTGGTGGGTACCGTGGCGAAGTGCGGAGTGAGCGATCTCGTGCGCGAGCACGCCCGCCACTTCGCCCTCGTTGCGCGCATTCTCGATGATGCCGCGGTTGAGATAGATGTAGCCGCCCGGCAGCGCGAACGCGTTGATGTCCGACGCGTTCACCACACGGAAGCGGTACTGAAACTGCGGCCCGCCCGCGTTGGCGGCGAGCTTCTGACCGATGCGATTGACGTACGCCTCAACCTCCGCATCGCGGAGCATGGGCAACTGCTGTTCTGCCTGGGCAGCCGACTGCTGCCCGATCTCGACATCCTGCTGAGCACTGAACATGTTCCAGCCCGGATTCACCTTCGTCTGTGCCTCGGCCACCCCGGCCGTGAGAGCCAGGACCATCGCCAGAGCGATCACCGGGCGCGCAGCGAAATGCGCTGATCGATTCATGGTTGCCTCCTTCAAAATAACACTCGGTGTAAGTGCATGGCAGATGCCGGGTTCGGCACCCCTAAATTGCTGATGAGATGGCTATTTGTGGCCTCTGGCGAGGACGGAGTGTCTGTGTGGGTTATCTGTTGTCGGTTGTCAGTTGTCCGAACCGGTTGCGCCGGAACTAGGCAGACAAGCCGAGAGCCTTCAACGGTCCAAAACCGTGTCATCCCGAGCGTCGAGCGAGGGACCTGGGCGGGCGGGGGAGAAGGTGCGTGTCCCTACGCAGCCGGAAAGCGCATCCACGACAACCGCCAACGCCTTTCCTACCTCACCGCGCGCCGCTTGTTCGCCAGCATCGCATTCAGCGCGCGCAGATCCGACGAATCGATCATCCCGTCCGCATTCGCATCGCATCCCCACGACCCGCCGAGCTCGCCGTCCTGAGCCGTGATCGTCGGATGCGGCCCGCCGTCGCTCGCCTCCAGCATCGTCGGGAAAATGTCCCGCCAGTCCGTCGCCCCGTCTCCGTTGCAGTCCCCCCGGCCGGGCACATGCAGCCGGTGGACCGCCGACTGTCCCGTAAACGCCGCCGTCACAAAGACGAGATCGCCGTCCGGCGCCTGCGTCACGTCGATCACGTACTCATCGAAATCCTTCAAAACCGCCACCGGAGGCGCCGAAAACGTCGGGAAGTAATAGAGCCCGCGGCTCACGAACGCCCCGAGCAGATACCCGCGGCGCAATAGTGGCACCGTCCCGTTCAGCCGCAGCAGCCCCGTCGGCGCCACCGTCTCCGGGAACACATACACCGGCACATTCGCCCCCTCGGCCGGCGAGTGCGTTCCATACGTCTGCGGCCACCCGCAATTCTCCCCTCGACCGACCACATGAATCTCATCCCCGGCGTTCGGCCCGTTGTCCCCCACCACCACCGCCTCCAGCTCCGGATCCCACGCCAGATCGTACGGATTCCGCAGACCGAACCCCCACTGCGTCGCGTTGCCGTTCGGATAGACCCGCCAGATCTTCCCCGCGTTCCACTCCGGCTTCTGCGCGAGGATGTTCGTCCCGTAATCCCCGATCCCGAAGAACACCGACCCGTCCGGCCCGAGAGCCAGATTCCCGCCGTGATGCTCCGACGACGCACCGTGCTGCCGCGTGTCGATGTCGCAGACGAACTCGTGCAGGATCAACTCCGCCCCGGTCGCCAGATCGACGCGCGAGATCACGTCATCCAGCACCTTCGCGTGCTCCCCCGGGTCGTCGTTCCAGGTCGTGTAATGCACGACCGCCGTCCGGTCGTCCGTCAGCACCATCCCCAAAAGCCCGCCATTCCCTCCGGCCCTCGTCGGAAGCGAAGCCACCCTCGTCGCCTGCGACCCGTCGACCCGATGAATCCACCCGTCGGTGGTCGTGAAGTAGATCGTCCCCTTCGAATCCGTGACGACCGACGAGACAAACCCTTCCCCTCGGGCCAGCGTCTCCACCCGAAACCCCGGAAGCACCCCCGCGCGCACCACCGGCGCGGCCAGAACGAGCAGGACCAGAAACCCACGAAAAAGAGTCATCCGAGCGGGGCCAAAGAAAGAATCACGCCAAGCATACGGCCCAGCCCGCCGAAACGTAGGTCGGGGATCGGCTGCAGACGATCCAATATCGGCTGCAGACGATAAAACATCGGCTGCTGGCGATCCAATATCGGCTGCAGGCGATAAAACATCGGCTGCTGGCGATCCAATATCGGCTGCAGGCGATAAAACATCGGCTGCAGGCGATAAGACATCGGCTGCTGGCGATAAAACATCGGCTGCTGGCGATCCAATATCGGCTGCAGGCGATAAGACATCGGCTGCAGGCGATAAAACATCGGCTGCTGGCGATCCAATATCGGCTGCTGGCGATAAAACATCGGCTGCAGGCGATAAGACATCGGCTGCTGGCGATCCGGACGACCTGCATTGTCCCCAGAACGAGACACATCCGATGCGCTGCCGCATTCACTGTCCTCCAGCCGGGACACAAGAGACCTCCGATCGGAAACAATAAAAAGCGCCATCTCCCCCGCCCCGCCTCACCCGCGATAGTCTTCCCCCATGCAAACCATCGCCATCACCGGAGCCGCCGGCGGCCTCGGCGCCGCCGTGGTCCAGCGCCTCGAGCCAACCTACCGATGCCTCACCCCCACGAGAGAGACCCTCGACCTCTCCTCCGAGACCTCCGTCAAAGCATGGTTCGCCCAGGCGGGCGACCTCTACGCCCTGGTCCACCTCGTCGGCGGCTTCGCCCCCGGAAAGCTCGCCGGCACCACCCTCGACACCTGGACGAAGATGCTGGCCACCAACACCACCGCCGCCTTCCTCGCCATCCGCGAATCCCTCCCCCGCCTCACGAGACCCGGCCGGATCATCGCCATCAGCTCCTTCGCCACGGTCACCCCCCAGGCCGGCGCCACCGCCTACACTGTCTCCAAAGCCGCACTCAACGCGCTCATCCAGACCACCGCCGCCGAACTCCGCGGCACCGGCATCACCGTCAACGCCCTCCTCCCCGACAGCATGGCCACCCCCGCCATGCGCGAAGAGATGGACGCGGCCAAACTCGTCCCCCTCCCCGACGTCACCGAAACCATCGCCTGGCTCCTCTCGGAGACCGCGGCCGGCGTGACCGGAACCCTCCTCCCGATTCGGAAATAAGAAGGGGATAGGGTGAGTTGTGAGGGGTCCTTGACGCGAAGTGAGCCGGCCGCGATAATCGCCGCCGCTTCGCCGGAAACGGAATGTCGCGGGGTGGAGCAGTCTGGTAGCTCGTTGGGCTCATAACCCAAAGGTCGCAGGTTCAAATCCTGTCCCCGCAACCAACTTAAAACAAAGAAGTTAGCCCGCCGAAAGGCGGGCTTTTTTGTGGCCGAAAATGGCGGTTTGCCAACGTCTTGCCACCGAGTTTTCCGCAGGCAACCGTTCGTGCCACCGAGATGCACTTTCGGTGGCAAGCGTGGTCAATACGAAAATCTCGCACTCCTACGACAGATCAACCTGCTGGCCGGCCGTATCGACAAAGGTGATCGACGACGGCTCGATACCGTAGAAGTCGGACAGCACCGCTCGCTCTGTGGCGCCGAAGACTCTTCGCAGATCGAAGCGCGTCGCGAAGGAAATCGAGATCCTACGATCACCTTTGTTCCATCGTACGACTCCGCTCTTTCTGAACAGACGCAGCCGATCTTCGGCCACGGTGACTACCCCTACCACTTGATCATTGGTCATTGTTTGTGACTCTCCTTGAGCTACTGATGCAATCTCGTTCGCGAAAAAGGGTTGGTTCGAGCTGTATCTGAGATCTTTTTCGCATCCGCTCCGGACCGATCTTGATGGCAGAATCGAGCGCGTGAGCAGGCGGAACGCAGAGCGCATCGGTAACGCGGGCGTGGCGATCGTCGATGAGATCGTCAACTTGCAACTCGGATGGATCTTTCGCCGAGAGGACGCGGCAGGCACCGACTATGGCGTCGATGCACAGATCGAAGTCGTCGACGTCCTTCGCCTCCCGTTCCGCAAGCTGATCGCCTGGACAGAGAAAGCCGACTTCTCCCATATCAACATTCCTGAAACGAGCCGTAGCGTCTACGTCGTCGCGGCCGAACATCTGTTCTTCCGAACCGAAATCAGCGAGCACGACGCCGCCAAGGCCTTCGTTCTGCTCATGCTCGCCCGCGAGTACGGCAAAGCCGGCTCGATCTTTCTGCACTTCGTCGAAATTCTGCGCGTCCAGAAGCGGGTCAGCGAACCTTCACTTCTCGATCTACGCGCGACCACTCCCCTGCCGGACGTCATGCCGCTCGATCTTCGGCTCGTCATGCGCATCACGCACATCAGCGCGCGGCGGAAGCACGGACGACCGACGGAAGCGCTCGAGGACGAACTCGAGCAACTCGTCGCGCAGGCGGGTCAGGCCGAAGCGTGGGCACTCACCGCAGCGGCGTTTTATGAGGCGCGTTGGAACGGATCACGGAGCCCGCAGCGCGCCCTCTCGTACGTCGCGAAAGCGGGAACGCTGCGGCCCGGCGCGCAGGGCTACGAAGGGTTGCCGTTCCCCTCCTCCCTCGACGCGACGTGGGGGCTAACGCTCGAGCTGACCATGTACGGCGTTCGCTTCGAACACGACATCGAACAATGGCTTACCGCGTTGTCCGCGATCCCGGCGCACGCCCGAGACAACCTACTCGCTGACGAGGTGAACTGCCTCACCATCGCGAACCGGCTCTGGCTCCAGGAGGTGCGCAAGAATCCGCCGGACCGCGACTGGAGAACAGTCCATCGCGCGTCGGAGACCATCGAGCGCTGGAGTGAAGCGAATGAAGCAGCGCTTCTCTTCGCGGCTGCCCGTCGCGCGCGGGTGATAGTGCGAGGTGAGTACGAGCACGAACTGCAGGAAGCGGTGCGAATGGCCTCAGACGTGTCGCCATTCGTCACCGCAAACCCGCGAGCGAAGTTCATCCTCGACGAAATCGTGGCCAGCCAGTTCGTCTATGCACGCAAGTACGCCGAGGCGGACGTCGCCTTCCGACTTGCGCTCGAGGGGTCGGCATCCGACTCCAGTTTGCTATCCTGGACATACCTGAAGGCAGCACAAGCCGCCGCCGCAATCGGTCGCCATGAGCGCGCGGTGGAGTTCGCAACACGAGCAATCGACGCAGTTGACGCTGACCGTTACCGGACGCACACTGACCGTCCTCTCGCCTACGCCGAGCTTGCACTGGCGCACTGGTTCAACGGCGATCGCACCGCGTCCACCGAGGCCTGGAACCGTGCCGGTGAAGAGCTGTTCGCGGCCGAGCGGGACGATGAGCAGTGGCACGGACTGCTCGTGCGCTTCCACTATGTCGGAGGGTACTTCGCGACGGTCCTCCACCAAGGAAGTCCACCACCTTACGACGCCGGAGGAAACCGCTTCATCGAACCGAAGCCTGGCGCATTCCTAATCGAGCTCGACACGCAGGCAGCGGCCTCGAACCTTTCCGTCCGTATCGCTGCGTTCCTCATCCTGGCGATGATGGCCGGCGTCCAAAGCGATGATCAACGCGTACGTCGCTGGAGCTACGCCGCGCTCGAGGCGGCAGCGCGCATAGGCGAGTTCCGAACCGAGATCGGCCTCTTTGCGATTCCCCCCCTCCTCGCCGACGGACGCTTCCGTGATGCCGCCGACCTGCAGTCAGCGATCACGCGGCGCGCCCTCGGTGAAGGAGCGACATTCGACCCAAACGAGCTCGCAGCGTCCTTCGTCGTCACTCCGGCCTTCCTAAGAATTGCAGCAGCAAAGAGCGGTCAAGGCGACCTCGCGAACGCGCTTCACGACGTCTGCAGGGAAGAGGCGGCCGCGACGAACGCAAAGATCTGGCACGACTGCGCGGACGTGATCCACACGGCGTTCCTCACTGACGGTAACCTCGACGATCGATTGCTGCGGCTTCGCTCCATCGGCCAAGCGCAGCAAAGCGGTACGGAAGCCGCTGGGTTGATCGCGAGCATCGTTGGAATCGGCGCCAGCATCCAGCCGGGCCTTCCGCTCACGACCGCACTGGCATACCAAAGCCGCGTGCAGAGCGAGATCGTCGATCGACTTCAACACTTCAAGACGGTCTTCCGCCAATTCGTGGTTCCTTTCTTCTCATCCTTCTGGCTGGCCAAGCTCGAGTCGAACCCTGATGCGTTCCAGCAGAACGATCTTCTGAAGGCAAGACTGGAGGAAGCCAACTCAATCGTCGCTCCGCATACGCCGCGCGCAATCCTTACCGACGTCGCACGGCATATCGACCTCGATGCATGACCATCGTGCAAAAACGAAAAAAACCGAGGTACGGTCGAATCAACCTATGGCTAGCAAACGAGGAGACGGCGACCGCCCTTACGTTCAACTCGTCGTGTTGACCAACGCCGACACCGGAAAACGTGTCGGCATCAGCGCGATGTGGCTGACCACATTTGAAGAAGCCGACGCAGGAACGGTCTTCAAGTTCACGAATGGCGAGAAGGTCACCGTCGAGGAGAACCTCCGAGAGGTAACGGCCACATTCGAGCGCACTTCCCGATGGTGATGTGCAAAAGACGCATTCGCTCCTTACTGACTGTTCATGAGTCCGCGCAAAGATGGAGCGCCGCTACTACGGATACAAGCGAGATGAACGAGACACTCTTCCTGGAACTCATCGAAAGCATTCGCCAAGCGGAAAGATTCATCGCGCTATGCGGTGTCATCACAAGACACGCAGCATCGCGGCGGCACGTCGCCTGGCCGAACGATGGAGTCGGCCGATCGATCGCTGGCCGAATGAAAGCGTGCGCACGGCATGGGTTGAACGGACGGCGCGCCTTCTCGCAGACACGCGTCACCAGTGCTCATCCACCATTCACGGCTGTGGACACAAACGCGAGCTCCTCGGCAGGACGATTCAGGAACGGAGGGCCGATGAGCGAGACGATTGAGAAGGCACCTACGGTTCTTGCGCAACTGGAACAAGCCATCGACGTCCCACGCGACGAGCCTGCTGCTGCCTTGCGCGAGCTCATCGCGCTCGCCGAAGGTCTCTTCGAAGATCTCGATGACTACAACAGCAGGATCGGGCGTGCAACCAACACCATCGGCACGAAGGGCTGTCCAGTCGATCAGCTGAACGCCGTCGTCCGGTACGCCGAACGCGTCGCGCCGTACTTCCGCTATGTCGCCGCTTCCGGTGAGCTCATCAACCCGACCCGCGACGAGACGGACTCCTGCCAAGCGAGTTCGTCGGCCCGGACGAGATCCGCCGCAATCGCGACGGCTCGCTCGATGAAGTCGTCGCACAGAACGTGTTCGTTCACCTCGAGCAGATGGCTGACAACTCGTGGTGGATGGGCGTGAGCACGCCCGACAACGCGCACCTCGTCCATATCAACTTCTACTCCGAACGGGTGATCGAAGCGGACCGCGTCATTGGGGTCACACCTTCGTTTTTTCTGGCTGGTGTAACCCGACGTTGGCATCCTCGCGTACGCCTACCCGCCTGCCGAGTTCTATCGCTACCTCGACCGCCTGTCACCGCCGGTTGTGCCGGCTCCGGCGCAGACCGCCGAGCCACCGAATGTGCTGGCTCCGATCGACAAGTACGGACCTCCGGCCCCGGTGGATACGGAGACGCTGGTGGAGGGCTTCCGGTATCTGCAGCAGCGGATTCCGAGGTTCACGCAGTTGTCGGTCAAGGAGCAGCGGTCGATGACGCGGGCGGCGTATCTCGACCCGGAGTTCGTCGCGGCCGGAGTGCATGTGGCGATGATCTGGGACCACGCCGAGGCCTTGATCCGCCGCCCGCGGGCGGCGTTGCAACAGGATGCAGAGAATATCCCTCGCGGGAATGTTCTGGCACGGGAGGTCGCTGCGCTGTTCAGCGGAATCCGCGCCATCAACCTGAAGCGGAAGCATCGCCTCGGCCGGGACATCCTACTCATCTACAAGTTCCTCGGCTCCCTCCTCCAGGACAGGATGCCCGAACACGCCTACCTCCGCCCCTATTACGAGGAGATGCAGCGCCTCTACCACAAGAACCTGACCAGGAAGCCGCGCAAGAGGCCGAAGGAAGAGAAGTCCGAGACGCCGAAGGGGTGACCGGCACGTTCAACGCCCTCGTCCACGTTCCCTCGAGGCGTGTGGGCGATCCGCTGGCCGCGCACTGTCATGGGCGCGGCCGGCGGTCGAGGGAGGATCCGCCGGTGACGACGTCGAAAACGGGTAACCGGAGATTCGTTTCCAGCACGATGCCGCCGTAGGAACGATAGCCCTGCGCCCATGAATGGAGGTCCGCCAGGAAGGTGGGAAACCGGGCCGGACCGAGCTCCTGTTCGCAGGATCGTTCTCGGCCCACTTTTTTCCCGCCGAGGAGGATGGCGATCTTGACGTTCGCCACCTTGCCCTGCTTGTCCGCGTATTCGAGCAGATCGCTCAGAGCTTCCCGTTGTTCCTCGAGGGAACAGCCGAAGTAGCTCATGAAGATCGGCTCGTCGATCGAGTCAATGGCCCAGTAGCGCGTGGAATCGCTGACACCGCTGTTGCCCGCGCCCTCCAGTGTGATGAACGCGGAGTAGCGGAGGCGCGCTGCTTTGACGATTCTGGCGTTCTCCGCGAACCGGTGTTTTCTGTCATCGGTGAACTCCGAATCGTCCACGATCGTGGTGATGCGCAGGTCCGGATACCGCGCGAGAAGGGTGGCGTAATTGCCGATCGGATATCCGAGCTCGGCGTAGAGATAATTGATCTCTTCGATCCCTCCCTGCCTCAATCGACGCACGAGGTCGCGCAGTTGCGCGTGGGATTTGCTCATGGTCGCTTCCGTCACGCCGTGGCCCGGGTTCAGGTTGATGGTGGTGATCGAATTCCGCCTGGCGTATTCGGCGAGGGTGGACAGCGTTGCGAAATCACCCCATGCACTCTGCCAGACATCCAATCCCAGGGATGTTGCAGGAGGCAGGGAAGCCGTCGCAGTCATGAGGGCGTTCTCTCGTTCGCTGCCGGCGCCCCTTTGAGGGCCGGAACTGGATGAAACCTTCTTCTGCGAAGCCGGGGGTGGAAGCGCCCGCTTCGCGGGCATTTTGTTTGCCGAGGATGACGAAGCGGGATTGGGCGGTGCAGACGTCTGTGGTTGCGCTGCGACGGACCCGCTTACAGACTGCTCGCCCGCCTGTATCGGCCCCGGCTCCTCATGACTGAGAAGGTACGCCTTTGCTTCCGCGTTCACAGCAGGGTCGTGACACTGTAATTTCTCGATCTCTTTGTAAGACCGGTACAACTGCGCGCTCTGGCCCATGTCCCGAGCGAGCATCGCACTCCTCGTCGGCTGCTCGCAGGGATCGGCAGTGACCGCGTCCAGATTCTTCAGAGTAAAGGCGATCTCCTGTAGACGATCGCCCGCGTCCGGGCTGCGCAGAAGCGCGTGGGCTCTGGCGAGCAACTCCTTTTGATCCTCGGTCGCGCGGGCGTCGAGCGCATCCACGCGACCACCAAGAAGCTCGAATTTCGCCCTCAAGGCGTCCAGTTGCGGCGTCGGGGACGGCTGCGGAGCGGAACCGGCAGGCGGGACCGGCTTGCCTTCATTCGGGCGGTTCCTGGCACGGCCGGCGTAAGCGGTATCGCAGAGCGCAAGGAGGACGATGCACACGGATACCGCGATGGGGGTCTTCATAAGGTGAGATGCGGAGGGACCCGTCCTTCAAAACGAGCCCCTCGCACACAGTATCCGGCGGTTGCTACTGGGATCGCGACTCGCTCTCGCGATTCGTCACGCGGAAGTAGTCGAAGTCTGCCGGAGCCTTGAAAGTCACCACCCCGACCTGCCCGATGTCCTGGGAGGGGTCGGTGTGGCGGCAAACGGGTTCGTCGTTGATATACGCCGTGATGGCCGAGCCGTACATGTCGACCTTGAGACGGTACCAGTTGTCCGGACGGAAACCGATGCGCGTGCCTTCCAGGAAGTCGCGGACGCGCGCGTTACAGATGTCGGTCCACTCGCCACGGACCATGCGCCCCAGCACGACCCCTTCCTCACCGGCCAGACGGAACATGTAGTAATTCTGGGTGTCTTTGATCCGGAAGATCAGTCCGGCGCCCATGGTGTAGCGAAGGGCGCGGAGGAGCTCCTGGTCCGCCGGGCTATTGGGATCGATCGTGGTAGGGCGGACGTAACTGATGCGTACGAGCGTCTCCACCGTTCCGTCGAGGACCTTGGGGGTCTGGACGTAATAGAGGGCATTGAGAAACTTCGGATCGTCGGATTTCTGGGCGAGATGTCCTTCCAGAGTTTTCCTCTCCCAGATCCCACCCCCCTGTTGCCATTCGCTCTTGACGGAGTCGAACCCGTCATAGAAGAGCGTCATGCGCGAGGAGGTGATGTTGGACGTCTGAGCCGGCGCCGGTGCAGCAACGACGGTCTGGGTCGGCGGTGGGCAGCCCAGCAGCAAGACGGCGGAAACGGCGACAATGGAAATCTTCAGCAAACGCGACATGGCAGTCCTCCGTGAGCTCAATTTCTTTACCGGGGCTCGTGCTGCGCGCGGATATTGACGGGAAATGCGTATGTGGTCCCGCCGACGAATGTGTAGGTTTCGAATTTCGTCGGCAGTGAGGGACCGGACAGGCGGCCTTTGTAGCTCCCGGGCTTCACGTTGAGCCGCATGTCGGCATTGTGGCCGATGTTGACTTCGTACGTTCTGGGACCCTCGAGGGTCAGGCTGATCACACGATCGCCGTTGTTCTGGAAGATCAGCGTGCTGGTGTCGGCCGGAGGGGGAGGAGCGGCAGTCGTACTCGGCACGATCGCGACGCTGGTGTAGATTTCGCCGACAGTCCGGGTGATCTTGTCGATCTCGGTGCCAGTGGCCGTGATCTGATCCGGCGTGGCGGTGCTGCACGCGGCAGCTGCGAGGAAAAAGAGACACGCGATGAGGGACAATGCTCGTCTCACGGGGTCCTCCAGATTTTCGGTTGATCGGTGGTGGAGTGTGATGGAAGAAAATGAAAGTGTCAACTACTCCAAACCGGCGCGAACGGAAGGCTCCCCCCCGGTTGATGCTCTCGAGTCTATGAGTGT
Source organism: Thermoanaerobaculia bacterium (assembly GCA_035629865.1). Taxonomy (GTDB): domain Bacteria; phylum Acidobacteriota; class Thermoanaerobaculia; order Gp7-AA8; family Gp7-AA8; genus QHVT01. Next base: position 28,418 of record DASPHC010000038.1, read on the forward strand.
GCTGCCCAGCCCGGTATCGCTCCTGTTTACGGCGGGGGAGTTTTCGGCTCATGAAGTCACGATCCACCGCACCGACGGGGCGTTCGTGAACGCTGCCGCGAATCTGCAGCGTCGTCTGCCCCGGTCGTTGGCCACGAGACCTGTCGAGCATGGCGGCAACGTCTCTTTCGAATCGCTTCCCGCTCTTCCGGAAGAAGCGTATCGGCTGACCGTCATGCGAGAGGGAGTGACGATCGAAGCGAGCAGCCCCGCGGGCGCCCTTTACGCCACGGAGACCCTCCTGCAACTCGCGGAGCTCGAGGCGGGGCACATTCGCATTCGCTGCGCGATCGTCGAGGACGCACCCCGCTTTCGATGGCGCGGGTTTCTGCTCGATTCCGTACGGCACTGGATGCCCCTGGACGTGATTCGAAGAACGCTCGACGCCATGGCCACGGTCAAGCTGAACGTCTTCCACTGGCACCTCACCGACGATCAGGCCTTTCGCGTCGAATCGCGCGCCTTCCCGCGCCTGCACCAGATGAGCTCGGGCGGCCGTTACTACTCCCATGACGATGTGCGCCAGGTGCTCACGTATGCGGGAGAACGCGGAATCCGGGTGGTCCCCGAGCTCGACGTTCCCGGGCACGCGACATCATGGGTGGCGGCATACCCCCATCTCGGCTGCACCGATGTCCCGGTGACGCCCGAGAGGAAATTCGGCATCTTTCATACGTTCCTCAATCCTGCACGGGAGTCCACTTACGACTTCCTGCGGATGTTCTTTGCGGAAATGGCGCAGCTGTTTCCTGACGACTTCGTTCACATCGGAGGCGATGAGGTGAGCGGCCGTTCATGGCTCGACTCGGAAGAGATCCGCGGATTCATGGCCACGATCGGCGCCACCTCGGCATCCGATCTCCAGCGGCATTTCGCAGATCGCGTCCGTTCGATTCTGGGCGATCTCGGCAAGCAGGTCATCGCCTGGGAAGAAGCGTCCGATGCCGGCGGAATCACGGCAGAGGTCTATCGATCGCAGGAGCCCGTTGCCCGTGTCGCCGCCACAGGCCGGCCGGTCGTGGTGTCGTACGGCTATTACCTCGATCTGATGCGCGGCGCCCTCGAGCATTACCGCCACGACCCTCTTCTCGGCGTCGACGATCGGCACGCGCCGGAGGTCATCGGCGGCGAAGCGTGCATGTGGTCCGAATTCGTGACGGAGGAGAACGTTCACTTCCGAACGTGGCCGCGACTGGCCGCCGTGGCAGAGCGGCTCTGGTCACCGCGGGAAACCTGCGATGAATCGTCGCTCCATTCGCGTCTCGACGATCTCGAAGACCGCCTGCGCTCAATCGGGATCGACTGCCGCGCCGACTGCGAGCGGATGCTGGCGCGCATCGCGCCGTCCGGGCATGGCGACGCGCTTGCGCTCGTGGCCACGGCCCTGGAACCGGTCAAAGACTACATCCGCCACGAATCGGAGCTCTATGATGTCGATGTTCCCCTGACCCGTCTCGTCGATGCAATCCGGCCGGAGAGCGCGCTGCGGCGCGAGATGAACCGCCTGGTGATGGAACGCGCGTACGACGACGTCGCGGATCGATTCACGATGCTCGCCGAGGCCGCCGCGGCACTGCATCGCAACGCGGCGGGATCGGGCGTAGAAGAGTGCACGGATCTCTTCGAGACCGTACGCCACGTCGCGCACGCGGGAGCCATCGCCGCAAGTGCGCTGGCGGACGCGGAGGTTCTGTCTGCGGACCGGCTTGCGGAAGCGGAGGACGCGCTCCGCCTCGCAAAGATCGGCTGCAACGAGATGATCATCGCCGTATCGGACGCCGTCGAACGGCTATACAAATCGATGTCGCAATGGCGATGACAGAGAGAAACGACGAGGGGCCTCCGGCGGGGCGGTACGACCGGCAGCGTTTGTTGCCCTAGGCTGAACGCACGCGTACTCCACGAAACGCGTTTACGGGCTGGGCCAACAAACGCTGCCGGTCGTACCGCCCCCGCCGGAGGCCCCTCGTCGTTTCTCTCTCAGTGCCGACTCACGACTTCACCGCGGCGGCGGTCACGCCGTCCACGAGCCGGCGACGGGCGATGAGGAAGACGAGGATCACCGGAATGATGGTGATCACGGCGCCGGCCATGACCAGCGGCCACCGCACCTGGTCCTGGGTCTTGAGAAGCGCGAGCGCGACCGCAAGCGTTCGGCGGTTGGAAGAATTCGTGAGCAGGAACGGATAGACGAAGGCGCTCCAACTGGCCAGAAAGGTATTGATCGCGACCACGGCGGACGTCGGCGTGACCAGCGGCAGGACCACGCGACGGAGCACGTACGCGGGGCTCGCGCCATCGAGCGCGGCCGCCTCCAGCAGAGACGGAGGGATCGCGCGGATGGCGTGGACGTAGAGCAGAACGTTGAGCGGGATGAGCAGCCCGGGAAGAAGGAGAGCGGCGTAGGTGTCGAGCAGCGCCCATTGTTCGAAGATCAGAAAGATCGGAATCACGACCGCCTGGGGAGGAACGGCGATCGCAAAGATGAGCGTAGCCAGGACATCGCGCCGCACCCCTCCGCTCACACGGACGATGCCCCATGCGGTGAGCACGCCCAGGAGCAGGTTCGAGCACACCGTGACCGCGGACACCAGGACTGAGTTGGCGAGAGCGATGGCGAATCCCGGTTCGCGCAGCACTTCCGCGAAGTTCGCGAGGCTCGGGTCGGACGGCGGCAGAAAGCTGCGAACCGCCAGCACCGAGGCTCCGCGGCGCAGGGACATGGAAAGGAGAGCGACGACCGGGGCGACGGCCGACACGGCCAGGGCGATGGTGAGCCAGGCGGAGATGCTTTTGTGAGGTGGCCTCATTCACACCTCTTTTCGAGCGCGCATCAACATCGGGATCGAGAGAAGGCCGATGGCGACCATGAGCAACGTTGCCACGGCAGCGGCACGGCCGAAGTCGAAGCGCCGGAATGCTTCTTCGTAGAGGTAGTACACCACCGTGGTGGTGGCGCCGAGCGGGCCGCCACTGGTCATCACCACGATCTCGGGAAAAACCTGAAGAGAACGGACGGTGTGAAGAAGAAGGACGAGCAGGACCACAGGCCTGATGGCGGGCCAGTCGATCGATCGAAAGCGCAGCCACGGCCGTGCGCCGTCGAGGAGCGCGGCCTCACGCACGTTTGGCGGGATCGCCGCGAGAGCCGCGGCGAAGAGAAGCGCGTAGTACCCGAAACTGGTCCAGACCGCGTGGACGACCACGGCCGCAAGGGCCGCACGTTCGTTCACCAGCCACGACGGCTCCGGAACGGGCAGCGACACTGCCGCGAGCAAAGAGTCGACGAGGCCTCCACCCGCGAACAGTGCCGCGACGATCGTGGCCGTGACGACGACGGGAAGGATCGGCGGGAGATAGACCAGCGCCTCGCAGACGCGGCCCACGCGGGAGAGAGCGCGCACGCCATACGCCGTCACGAGCGCCAGGGCCAGCGTCGCCGGAACGCTGGCGATCACGAAGAGGAGCGTGATGACGATGGCCCGCAGAAAGGCAGGATCGAGAGCGAGCTCGCGATAGTTGCGAAGACCCGCGTACGTTGCGTCCATGGCCAGGAGATCGGTCGAAGCGAAGGAGACGATCACCAGGTACAACGCCGGGATTGCATACAGCGCCGCGAAGAAGGCCAGCCATGGCACTCGTGCCGCGGCGTGGAGCCGGTCCCGGCGCGCGTACATTCCTCCGGCCATCACCGCCAGAAGCACGGCTGCGCCGAGCTCGAGGAACACGAGAATGTTCCGGGTCGAGAGCCTGCGGCCGCTCGCGGTCCTCCGCTCAATCCGCCGCAACGGAGCCTGCGCGGCCGCGAGCGCCTCTTCCGCCGTCGATCCTCGAAGGAGGATGCGGTCGGCGATGGCGGAGAACGTCTGTTCCGCCGCTGCCCAGTTCGGATCCGGCGGAGGAGTAGCCGCGGTTTCCAGCTCGCGCTGCATGACCTGCCGTGCCGCCAGCGTGCGCGGATCGAGCGAGGGAGGAGCGGCCACGCCGCGGCGGGCCGGGAGCAAGCCGGGCTGCTCGCGTGTGACCCGCTCCAGCGTCTCGCGCTCGAGCAGGAACTCGATGAAGCGTTCGCTCTCCGTGCGCAGGGCGGTCCTGCGCGACAGGACGAGATACTCGCCGCCGCCGAAGGCATGCGAGCGCCCGCCGGGAAGCGCGGGGATGGCCGCGGCCTCGTAGTCGAGCTGCTGCCCGGAGTCGCGGATGACCAACGGCAGCCATGCGCCCGAGATCACCATGGCCACCCGTCCTTCGAGAAAGTCGCGGTCGAGCGCCGCGGGCCGGTCCGCGCGAACCACGGGGCGCAGACGCTCGTAGACGCGCGCCGCCTGCAGGAGCGCACCGGCACGAAGATCTTCCACGCCCACGGTCGGGCCGATGAACCCCGGATCGGCAGTCCAGGCGAACGAGAAGAGATGCTGCCACGGCGCGTAGGGATCGGCGGCTGCCAGACCGATGCAGGGCATCGATGGGTGCTTTCGCCGCAACGCGCCGCACGCCTGGAAGAGCTCCTCGGTCGTCCGCGGCGGATGCGCGATTCCCGCGGAGCGCAGCAGCGCCCGATTCACGAAAAGGACCCGGGTGCCCAGGAGCCACGGCATCGCGTCGGTCCCCGCGGCGCCGCGTCCGGGCTCGCGCAGGAGCAACTCGCCGCCGACCCGCGCGTCGAGCGCATCGAGCGGTGCGAGCGCCAGCGAGCTGCGCATGCTCGGAATCCAGGTCGAGCCGAGCTCGAAAACATCCGGCTCGCGGTGCGACGCGATGGCCAGGACGAGCTTCTCGAAACCGTTCTCCCACGACAAGGTCTCGACCGATATCCGCGTTCCGGGATTGCGCTTCTCGAATTCTCTGGCCAGCGCTTCCGCGACGGGAGGCCGCAGGGAGAGCTGCCAGAACCGGATCTCTGACGTTTCACGCGACCGTTGTGTTGGGTTGTCCGGGGAAGGTAGCGCGACCTCGCCCGCGGAAGACGGGCGCGCCGCGCCGAACAGCAGCGCAACGAGCAGCGCACCGCTACGCAACCTGAAGGCGAACCGTCCCTGCACGTGTTCCATCCTCGTTGAACGCCCACGCATCTGCCGGCCGCACCGGCGCGATCCGGATGCTCGCTCCGGTCACGGTGTCACCCGCGCTTTGAATCGTCCAGTGAGCGCCCGACGCGACGCGCACGACCGAACGCTCCGGATTCGCCTCATCGCCGCCCAGGTATGTCGCCTCGATGGAGCTCCCCGCGCCGGATGCGATGCCGATGCTGTGCGCCGGGATCGCCAGCTCGGTGGCATTGGTCAGCGATGCAGTATCGAGGGACTCGAAAGCGAACCAGGCGCGAGGCAACTCCGCGGCACGCGTGAAGTTCATCGGCTCCACCGAAAGCAGCGCGATCACTTCCCGATGCCGTGGATCTTCGCGGAGCTCTCGCGGCGATCCGATCTGGACGACGCGCCCGCGGTGCAGGACCAGGACGCGCTCGCCCAGCGCCGTTGCCTCCGTCGCGTCGTGCGTGACGTAGAGCGTCGTCCATCCGCTCTGCTGATGGAGAGAACGGATCTCGAGACGCAGCTCCCGGCGCAGCGAGGCGTCGAGATTCGAGAGCGGTTCGTCGAACAGGGAAATCTCCGGCGAGCGCACCAGCAGCCGCCCCAGTGCGACGCGCTGCCGCTGTCCGCCCGAAAGCTCGCGAGGCTTGCGATGCATCAGCTCCGCGATGTGGAGCAACCGCGCCACCTCGGCCGCCCGCTCGAGTGCCGGCAAGCGGCCGACACCGCGTGCGCGCAGCGGAAACATCAGATTCTCAGCGACGCTGAGGTGCGGGTAGAGCGCGTAATCCTGAAAGGCCATCCCCACGCCCCGATCGCCGGGCTCGAGCTCGTTCAGCACGCGGCCGGCGAAGGAGATCGTTCCGGACGACGGGCGGGCCAGGCCTGCAATGAGTCGAAGAAGAGAGGACTTGCCGCTTCCGGACGCGCCGACCACGGCCAGGAGCTCGCCGCGCCGGACCTCGAAGTGAATGTCGTCGAGCACGGGCGGCGCCGTGGCGTCATAGCGGAACGACACACCCTGCAGCACGAGACCGTGGCCGTTCATCGTGGTGGAAGCGTCCGCAGCTCGTGATACGCCACTCCGTCGACGCGTCCACCGCTTCGCGACAGAAGCGCGGCACTCTCGCCGACCACGCTGTCGACCGCAGCGGCGGTCTGGCCATGGAATGTGATCTTGCCCGGAGGCGGTCCGGCAAGGAACCGGACAGGAAGGATGCGAAGCGCACCGGCGCGCGTGCCGATCCAGTCCAGATCAGCGGCGGCCGGCGATGAGGAAAAGAGCAGAAACGGATCGCCAGCGTCCGCGACCAGAAGTGCCAGAGGCTCACCTTCTTTGGGTGTCGCCTTCTCATCGAAACGGACGAGCCATTCGTCTTCGGGAGGAAGCGGCACGGTCTCGACGGCGAAAAGGAACGGGCGTGCCGTGGACTTCGCCAGCGTCGCCTCACCCAATGCATGCATGGCCAGGCCGTCCGCACCATCCGCGCTGGTGCGATAGCTCATCACGACGACGCCATCGACGCTGTTCCAGGCGCGGGTCAGGAATGCCTGGCGCTCACACGGCGTCCCGGGCCGTCCCTGCTCTTCGCCCTCGTCGTACCAGAAAGGGATGTCGATCCACAGTGGCAGCGGCTCGACGGCGCGCCTGACCGCGGCGAGCGTCGCGATCGTGGAGTCGAGGAGCTCGGCGCGGCGACGGCCGCCGAATTCGGCGAGCAGATACGGCTCGATGTCGAGATGCAGTGCGTCGAATTCGCATCTGCGCCCGCAGCGCGCGTTGTATCGCGACACCTCCTGCGCCAGCTCGACGACGCGAGCACGAAGGCCGGGCAGAGCCATCGAGGCCATGCCGTCCAGTGCGTGGACTTTCAGTCGCTGCGATTTCAGGCGCCGGATCAGCGCGGCCAGCGCCGCGTCACTTTCCCGCCGCCACTGAAGAGGAGCCCCCGGATCATGCGGAAGCTGCAGGTAGATCTCGCTGAGGCGCCACATCCGCGCCCGGGAAAGAAGCTCGTCCACGCTCGCGGCGCCGGAAAGCAGATCGGCCGTGTTCCATACCCAGAGCCCGCGCTGACGGAGGCGCGGCGGCCGGCCGGTGCGGACGCGCGTTCCTTTCGGAGTCCGGTCCCCGCTGCGCACGAGCCATACGCCCGTGATCTCCGTTCTGGCCCGCTCTTCCGACGTGAGATCGATGACCAGGGACCGGAGCTGACGCCGGTCTATACCGTCAGGAAGAGCATGGCGCCAGATCCATCCTCCCCGATCGCGCACCGCGGAGCTCAGCGGGCCGAGGAACACCGGCTCGTCGCGCTTCGCGGCGGCGAGGTCGGACACGCCCACTTTGCCGGCCGGCGTTCCGCGGCCGCGGATCACCAGATGATCGGCATCGGGAACGGACAGTGCCTGCGACGGATCGGCAAAGGCCTGAAAGTCGCCGAGCTCGATCCACATCCCGCAGAAACCACGCCGCAGCTCGTTCGTACATTCGAGCGCATACGACGCGGCGCGGTTTTCAACAATGCGCGACACCGTCGCACTGGCCCCGCGGCCGGCGTACGTCCCGACGCGATTCCGCAGCGGGCCGACGATGCCGCGCGACGGGTCGATGACGCGAAGAGGAAGCGCCGCGACGGCCGTGGATGCACCCGGCGCCGAACACGGCCTGGAGACATCGCCCTGCGTCTCCGCGCGAAGAGGACGGAGAATCCGATCGGCTCCCGCGACGAGCGTCGCGGTGCGGAGCTCAGCGATGGGAACATCCCATGAAACGAGAGGGAGAGGCATGCTCGTCCATGACGAGCTGAGACCGGAAGGAACCACGATTGCCGGCCGGGCGTCGGAGGGGCGGGCGCCGGAACCCGGCCCGGCCGGCGACCACGCCTCACAATGAGCCGTGCGTCCAAACGCGCGGAGCGCCGGGTCGTGCTCGTCGTTGTCGACGCAGGTCCAGGCAGCGACGCGGCGGGGTTGCAGGCCTTGTGCGAACGTGAATGGCGCGAGAACGACGATCGCGACGAGCATCAGCACCTGACGCTTCATCCGCACCCTCAGGCCGCACTTCGTTCGATGCGTTTGCAAGAGTGGACCGTTCTCTCGTTGTATGGACAGAGTATATAGAGTTCGAATCCCGCAACATTCTCCTTGGCCCGTGCTCCGCCAGATGCGAGAATGCGTACATCACGACAGAACGAAGGTAAAGCACCGCACGGTTGCACGCCGCCGGCTCGAGCGGATTGCAGGTGCGCCGGTGCATGCTTTGGACTGACTCGACCACATGTTCCGTTCCGGTCTATTGATCGCGTACGTAGTGCTGGCGGTAGTGCAGGTGCTGCTGGCGATCGCCATTGCCGTCACAGCATGGAGACGCCGCTCCCGCATCCGGAGAACCGCCGTCATGCTGGCCGGCCGTCCTCCATCGGCATCCTGGACGGCCATTGCCAACGCTGTATCGTTCCAGACCGAAGTGGCGGCCGGCCAGAAGGAAGTGGTTCCCGACTTCGCGAGCGATGACTCCGGCCGCAAGCAGATCCGCGAGGTGCTCCGAAGCGCGTTCCTCGAATGGGAGAAGAGTGGCGGCCGCAACGCCCGGACCACGGTCGAAGGGGCGCTGCTGTTGCTCTCGCGCCACCCCGGGCCCGACGACGTCCACCTGTTCTGCAGGGCGCTTTTCGCGCCGGACAAGGCGCTTCGGCCTTTCGCCGCCATGTGCTTCGGCCGCGAACCGCAAACGGTCGGTCCGGCCGTGGTGGCACTGACCGCAGCGATTCGCGAGCATGAGGTGATCGGCCTGCAAACGGGCGTCTGGGCCCTTCGCCGGGCGCTGTCCGTCAGTCCCGACCAGATCCTCGCGCTCGAGACCGATCCGTCGCCGATCGTCCGCCTGGCCGCCGTCCGGGCCGCGACCGCGGTGCTGGACCGCCTCAACGATCTCGGCCAACTGCATCAGGTGGAGCCCTACGCGACGATGTGCCGCGCCTTGCTGAAAGACGACGACGTGCGCGTGCGTACGTCGGCTGTCGCCGCCCTGCGCGCGATGCGCGACGAGCAGAGTACGCAGGCGCTAGTCGCCGCTCTCGACGACCAGTCGGAATACGTCCGGATCGCCGCGGCGGAGGCCCTGGCCTGGAGCGGGCGTGAGACGGCCATTCTCGAGCTGGCGGCCCGATTGGCGGATGCGTCTCCACGCGTCCGGACGCACATCCTCAACAGTCTCGCGCGCTGGCGGGCGCCGGTTCCGCCGAGCCTGCTCACCTGGCTCGATGAAGACGACGAGGTCCGCGCCGCCTCTGCTCTGGCCGCGATCGGAATGCTGGAGCCGGAGCCATCGACGCTCCGGACGCTGCTCGCGTTCGCGGGAAACGCGCAGGACGACCTGAAGCGCGAAGCGTGTCACGCGATTGCACGGATCGCCAGGTCGGCGCCCGCGTTGTGCCGCGACCATGTCCATCTTTCCCGGATCATCGAGCTCCTGGAATCGGAGTCCGACGCAATCGTCGTCGCAACGCTCGCGGAGGCACTCGGATCCGCGGGAAGCCGTGACGCGCTTCAGCCGCTGATGGGGCGCATCGCAACGGTGGGCCGCTATGAACGCGAGCGGATCGTCGAGGCGCTCGCGCTGATCGAGATCGCCGCCGCGCGCGAGGATGGCGACTGGACGCACGGCAGGCTCGCGGAAACGGCGGTGCAATGGACGTGACCCTGGGAGCAGTCTTGTCATTCGTCCTGACGCCCATCGTGATGCTGGCCACCATCTACGTGGCTGCTTCCTACCTCCTGCGATTCGGGATGCTGCTGGTGGCGGCGCTCGAAGTGAGGCGCCAGCGTTGGAACCGGACCATCGAAATGCCGGAGGCCGCGGTGGTCTCCGAGCTCACCCGTCCCGTCTCCGTGCTGATCCCCGCCCACAATGAGGAACAATCGATCTGCAGAACGGTGCAGTCTCTTCTTGCCCAGGCATTACCCCCCTTCGAGATCATTGTGATCAGCGACGGGTCGACCGACAGAACGCTGGCCGTTCTTCACGACGCATTCGAGCTCTACCTGGTCAACGAACTGCCGGTGGCGGACATCCCGACTCAGAACGTGAGGGCCGTCTTCCGGAGCCGTCTCCAGCCGGCATTGAAGGTCATCGACAAGAGGAACGGAGGGAAGGCCGACGCATTGAACGTGGGCATCAATTACAGTCACGGCCGGCTGTTGTGCGTCATCGACGCCGACGTCGTCCTGGACAGGTGGGCCCTCTATTACCTTTCCGTCCCCTTTACCAAGGACGAGAAAACGATCGCCAGTTGCGGCACGATCCGACTGCATAACGGCTGCCCTCTCACGCCGGAAGGAGTGCAACGCGTCGATCTTCCTCCGTCCCTGCTCGAGCGATTACAGATCGTGGAATACACACTGGCATTCGGGATCGGCCGGATGTTCTTCAATCTCGGCGATTCGCATGTGGTGATCTCCGGCGCCTTCGGCCTGTTCTCGCGCCAGGCGGTCCTGGAAGTGGGAGGGTTTCAAGCGAACGCCATCGGCGAAGACATGGAAATCGTGGTGCGGCTCCAGCGGCAGTTCCGCCAGGACGCCCGCCAGTTCCGGATCGTGTTCGTGGCAGATGCGGTCTGCTATACAGAGGCCCCGGAGACGTTGAAGGAGCTCGGAAATCAGCGCACGCGGTGGCACCAGGGTCTACTGACCACGCTTCGCCTGCACAGGCAGATGATCGGCCGGCCGCGATACGGTGCAGTGGGACTGTTCACCCTCCCCTATTTCCTGCTTTTCGAATTGTGGTCGCCGGTCGTGGAAGTGCTCGGCTGGCTCACCGTTCTCATCGGGACGCTCACGGGCCTCGTCGACGGCCGCACAACCCTGACCTTCATCGGCGTGACGTTTGTGCTCGGCACGACGCTTTCCTGGGCGGGTATTTTTCTCGACGACATCGCATCGTCGTACTTCAGAAGCTTCCGCCAGGTGCTCGCGCTGGCGCTCTACGCCGTGCTCGATAACCTGGGCTATCATCAGGTCATGCTTTATTTCCGGCTGCGCGCATTCGTCCGGTACTACCGTGGCGTGCACCTGAAAGGCGGGTGGATCTCACCGCAACGGATCGCCGCGGCTCGCCAGGCGCGTGATGCCGCTCCCGCAGGAGAGCGCGTGTGAGGAACTGGCTGATCGTCGCCACCATCACCCGCACGGACTTCGGGACTCCTTCGTTCCAGCTCGAATTCGACCGCCTTCCGGTGACCGTAGGGGCGGCGGTCGAAAACGACATCGTTCTCGACGAGGGCCACGTCAGTGGCACTCACGCTCACATCGCCATGTCGAGGGGCTCGCTGATCCTGCACAACCGCAGCCGCAACGGAACGTTCGTCAATGGGACTCGCGTCGAGACCAAGGTCCTCACCAGTGCGGACGTCATCAGCATTCCACCGTTCGAGCTCCGGTTCGATTTGCAGATTCGTGGCGACGACACCGCCTTCCCCGAAGGCACCGTCGTGGCCAGCCTGCCGCCCGCGACTGCCGAGACGGAGATCGGACATACCCGCCGCTCGATCCCTGCCGCGCCGGCCGAGAAACGTCTGATGATCACCATCGTCCGGACCCCGACCCAGGACGTGGGGCGGTCGATCGAGCTTTCCGCCGGCGGAATGCGTCTCGGACGCTCCGCGGACGCGGAAGTGTCGATCAACTGTCCCACGCTCTCGAGAATGCACGCCGAGATCCGCCGCATCGGCAAGGACTGGCAGATCAGCGACCTGCAGAGCGCCAACGGGACGTTCCTCAACGGAAAAGAAGTCAAGCAGGCCCCGCTCCGGCCGGGCGATGAAGTGACGCTCGGGGAAGACGTCACCATCCGGATCTCCGAGGCCGGCACTGGAGAAGTGGCGCTGCCGCTTCGCAAAACCACGCGCGGTGCAAGGACGGTCGTCGACGACACGTTACCGACGTCGGCCGCCGAAGAAGCGAGGGCATCGAAAGCCGCCGCGCCGGCCAAGGTCATGCCGACGCAACACCAGCGCACGCCGACGCCGCCCCTGCCGCCCCGTCTCCCGGAGCCTGTCCTCAACCGGCCGAAAGGGAAGCCGAGCACGCCCGCGCGGTCGCTGCAGTTACGCTCCACGCGTGCCTCATGGAATCCGAAGGTCCTGGTGCTGGCGGTGGAGGGTTGGGTCGATTCCTACAACTACACCGAAGTCGGAACGACCATGGATCGCATCGTCGATGCAGGTGAAAAGTACGTGGTCGTGGATGTGACCAATCTGGCCTATATCGATCACACCGGCCTGGGTGTACTCATGAAGTCGATCACCTCCGTCGAGCGCTACGGCGGCACGATTCGCATCCTGGGAGCCACGCAGAGACTGCTCGACACCATTTCGCTCAGCCGGCTGGATGCATTCCTTAAAGGCAAGCTCCTGCAGGATGAACGCGCCGCCCAGCGCGAATTCGCGCGCGTGTAGCGGCGCGGTGAAAGCCTCGCTGAATGTGCTGAAAACCACCAATCTGGTACTATTTTGGTGATGCGTCAGCAACCCGTTCGTTCCCAGGAAGAATCGCCGGTCGCACGGACCATTCGCATTCCGGTTGCACTCCGCAAGAGAATTGCAGCGGATGCGGAGCGATGCGGCCGGAGTTTTGAGGGACAGGTACTTGCCTTGCTGCGCCGTCACTACGGAGAGGACGTTGATATCGCTCCGGGGCCGACAGGGATCCTCGCGCTGGCAGTTGCCAGTCTGGCCGACATTCCAGACGCGGAACGTGAGCTGCTCACCCGAAAGCTCGAGGAGCGCGAACGCTGAGTGGTGATCGTGAGCCCGCCGTGCTCGATACCGACACGTTGTCGGAGCTGAGTTGCGGGAATCCTCACGTCACCGAACGAGCACTGGCGTACCTGGCCGACTTCGGACGGCTGACGATCACGGCGGTGACCGTGTTCGAGCGCCTGCGCGGATATCGTGCGGCGATCCGAAAGCGGAAGCCGTTTGAACGCCAGATGCTCGCTTTCGAGGCGCTCGTCGCCAACTGCATCGTGCTCCCATTCGACGACGAGGCCGCCCGCGTGGCTGCGGATATCTGGTCTGCCACTGCGCGCCGTCATCGTCAGCAGCTCGGCGACATCCTGATCGCCTCGGTTGCCGTGTCACGCCAACTGCCGCTCGTGACCAGGAACAAGCGAGACTTCGAGCACCTGTCGAAGGCCGCCGGGATCGACCTTCGACTCCTCGACTGGTCTGTTGTCAAGCCACGCGGGTCAGCGCCAAACGCACGCCCAGGCCGATGAGGACGCTCCCGCTGCCATCGCGCGAAGAGACGCTCAGCCGGATCAAGCGGCGGAGCGCGCCCTAATGACGCCGGCGACCTACTTCTTTGCGTAGGCGTCGGCGCCGATGAAATGCAGGGAGACGTAAGGCTCGTCGCCGACGACCCAGCTGTCGTGCGGCTCGGCGGGGATGGAGAAGAGCGTGCCGGCGGTGAGGTCGTGGATCGTGCCGTCCACCATCGCGGCGGTGGCGTGTCCGGAGAGCACGAGGCCGACATGTTCGACGGTGCAGTGGGTCGCCCCGGTCTCCGCGCCGACATGAGTGGACCAGCGCCAGCCCGGCTGGTAGGTCGCACGGCCGATGGTCACGCCGCCGAGGGTCACCAGCTCGAAGCGGCCGAGCTCGAAGATCCGCGTCTCGTCGGGGTGCTCGAAGTGTTTGAGAACGACGTCGTTCATGCCGTCACTCCGGGTGCCTTCGTTCAACTGATGGTTGTTCATCGGTTCCTCCTCCCAGGACCGTCGATCGCCGGGATGACCTTCCGCACCGCCTTCAAACAGAAGCCCGCCTTTCGGCGGGCTTTTTTTGCTGCTCAGACCTGCGCGTCAGGCGATCTGGGCGTACTGCCGCTGGAACTCCCGGATCTCCGTCAGGAAGAGCGTTTCCTTTCCCTGGGCGCGCCTCGCCTCGGGGACGAAGTCGGTGTCGAGGACGACGTTGCGCGTGCCGAACTTCACGGCATTGCTGCTCGACAGCAGCCGGTCGTACTCCTTCATCGAAAGCTCGTAGCGCTTGTCGAACTGCTCTTCGAGACGCAGCGCGCGCACCCGCTTCTGCCCCTCCTTCGTCACCACGCCGCTGAAGAACTCGGAACAGCAGCCGGACCCGTAGGAGAAACAGCCGATCCGCTGGGGGTTATCGAAATCGCCGTGGGCGATCGTGCTGAGCAGCGCCAGCAGCGTCGTCGCTCCCATGATGTTGCCCACCCGCTGGCAATACAGGAGGCCCGGCATCACCCGCCGCTCGAAATCGGCTTCGATCTCCTTCGGAGCGGCCCGGACCTGCTTGCGCATCATGTCGCGATGCGCCCCCTTGACCATGCCGCCGAACGGCGTGTGCATCGCCAGGTAGGCGAAGGTGGTGGCGAAGTCCGCGCCGTCGACCCGCTTCTTGTACTCGTTGAATGCCCCCTCGCAGCAATCGAGGTAGGAGAGCAGGGAAAGGTCGGCATCACCGGCCTCGCTGTCGGGAACGGGGCGGCAGGTGTCCATCACCTCATAGCCGTAATAGCCGCTCGCGCCGACGTCGATCTGAAAGATGGTCGGCGTGTCGCTGACGAGCATCGCCACCGCGCCGGCGCCGGCGCTCGGCTCGAAGAACGACCAGTCGTCCGACAGTCCCTCTCCCCCTTCGACGGTCAGGAAGCGGGTGATGTCGGTGGCGATCACCAGCACTTTCGCTCCGGGTGAGGTCTCGGAGAGGACGAAGTTGACGGCCATCTGCAGGCCGGCCACGCCGGAGTAACAGGCATTCTTCAGCTCGAACAGGCGGCAGTTGCGGTTCAGCCCGAGGAGCTTGTGGAAGTAGGTGCTCATCGACTTGCCGAAGTCGAAGGCCGACTCGGTGCAGGTGATCACCATCTCGATCCTGTCGCGCTCTTCCGGGCTCATGGCCTCGATCAGCGGCCTTGCGGCATTTACGCCGTAGGTGATCGGGTCTTCATACGGCAGGACGACCGTCTTCTCCTTCATCAGCAGGTTGGTGAAGCGGGTTGGCTCCAGCTTGCGATGCACGGCCAGGTTCCCGACATTGATATAGGCGTTGCCCGCAAAGGCGTTGATCGCTTCGATTCCGACAGCAGTCATATGGTCTTTTCCTCTCGATGATGGGGCGCACCGCTCAATGAAAGCTGAGCAGTCTCGCCCTGTCCTGGCCGCTCCTCAGCCGAAAGGCGGCGAAGGAATCTCTGTTGGAAAACTGCAGATAGATGTTGTCCCGCAACAACTGCGACATCGGCCGGCCCGGCGGCTGCCCGTAGGAATGCCCCGGAAAGACGCGTGTCTGCGGCGCGATCCGCGCCTTCAGCTGTTCGAGGCTGGCGAACATCTCGTGCGCCGCCGCGAGGTCGGGAACGAGCCCGCATCCCTCGGCGAACAGCACGTCACCGGTGAAGAGGTTCTCCCCGATCAGGAAGCAGGTGCTGCCGGCCGTGTGGCCGGGGGTGAAGATCGGCTCGATCCGTATCCCGCCGACCTGCCATGGGGCGATCTCGATGCCCACGAGATTCGGGGCTCGGAATCCCGACGCCGCGATCTCCTGGTTCGACATCCAGATCGGGCAGTCGTACTTCTCTGACACCACCTCGGCGAGGTTGATGTGATCGGGATGAGAATGCGTCAACAGAACGCCGCTCAGCCGGCCCTGCGTCTCGCCGATGGCCCGGTCGATCTCCTCGATCTCCCACGCCGGATCGACGATCACGGACTGGTGAGTCCCCGGGTCGACGACCAGGTAGTTGTAGTTCTTCATGTGCCGGTACCGCACGTCGAGCACAACGACGTGCGGTACGAGCTCATCGCGCCGTACTTCCGCGTCCTGCCCGATCAATCGATCGCCCCTCCCGAGAGCCTGCGCATGCGTCCCCTGGAGGCCGAAGGCGCCGGCACGGCGTTAGCGAGCGGCTCGGCTAGCGGCCGGACGTAGAGGTTCTTGAACTTCACCAGCACTTCTCCGCTCTCGTTCAGCAGATGGATGTTGAACTTCGTCACCCCGGCGTGATTCTGCACGTGGGCGTCGGCACGTTCCGCATACGCGTAACAGGTCTGAGGAACCGACCCGAGGATCTCGATCTCGTCGAGCGCAAACGGCAGGTAGGCCGTCCGCGGTGACGAGCCTGCCGCAACCAGGCCGGCAATCGTCTGCAGGGCGCCGTCGATCATGCTGGGGTGAAGGATGTACTGTCCGAACTCCCCTTCCAGCTCGTCGGCGAGCTTCAGCTTCGCCAGCGCGAAGTCGTGGTTGATGTAGACCTCCTGGATCGTCTGGAACGCCGGACCGTAATGCAGGCCGAACGCTCGGAACCTGTCGTAATACGCCGTTCCCGGCTCAGGTCCCGAACACTGCGTCTTCAAGGCCTGCGGCTCCAGGCGATCGCCCTCATCGGCAGCCTTCACCAGGCCGGTACCGAACACCAGCCGTCCTTCGGAATGAACGACCGGCTCCTGTTCTTCGTCGAACGACGAGATCACGTATTCGGCTCCCTCCGCGGTACGGCGCAGCACGGTGTGCAGTGTCTGGGCGCCGTTCCGGAAGCTCAACGGCTGCATCCAGATGACGTCCCTGATCTTCCTCACCCGCTGCTCGCTGGCCATGTTGGCGGCGATGCAGGCCATCTCCAGGAAGCCGGCTCCCGGGAAGATCCCTTCCTCATACACCTTGTGGTCGACCGCGTAGAACGCGGTCTCCGGCAGGGAGGAATTGAAGCGCACTTCGTCCAGCGTCGAGGAGTTGTAGGCGATCAGCGGATGCAGCTGGGTGCGCGAAAGCGCCGGCCGTTCCGCGACCAGGGAATCCGACACCCAATACCGCTCGCGTGCGAAGGGATAGGTCGGCACGGCGATGCGGCGAGGCGGCTCTGGAGAATAGAGGCTGTCCCAGTCGACCTCTTCGCCGGTCACCCATCGCGCGGCGGCATCGGCCAGACTGGGCTCTCCCGTCGCCGTAGTGACCAGTTTCAACGACCGCTTCGAAGCGCGGCGCGGCCCGAGGCTGCCGCGGTGAATGCCGGCCACCGCTCCGCGATCGTTCCAGCCCTCGAGCCGGTCGATGAGCTCCTGGACATCCGAAACGACGATGGCCAGCCTCTCTTCCATCGCCTCCCGGCCGGTCTGCATCGTGTAGCAGAGGCTCGCCAGGTCGACGCGCGGCTCCGTGCGCACATAGGTGAGCAGACGGCCGGCGTAGTCGCGAAGCCGCTCCTCGTTCTTCGCGGATAGCGTGAAGAGATACGGACCGGTCTGCGGCAACTCGTGCGGCGAGCGCGGCTCGATGTATTCCTCCACGACGATGCATGCGTTCAGTCCCCCGGCGCCGAACGAGTTGATGAGCGCGCGCCGCGGATGATCCAAAGAGCGTTCCCACTCGGACAATCCATGTTGCAGGAAGAACGGCGAGCCCTCGAACTCGATGTTGGGATTCGGCTCGTCGGAGTGGATGGACGGAGCGAGCTGCCCGTGCTGCATCTGCAGGACGACCTTGGCCAGGCCGGCGATTCCCGCCGCCGACTCCGAGTGACCGATATTCGCCTTGACGCAGCCGATCGGACAGAACTGCTTCCGGTCCGTCTCCTTCTGGAATGCCTTCGTCAGCGCGGCGACCTCGATGCTGTCGCCGAGCTGCGTACCGGTGCCATGCCCTTCGACATAGCTGATGGTGTCGGGGTGAATCCGCGCGCTCTCCAACGTCCGGCTGATCAGGTTCGCCTGGGCGTTCGGGTTCGGCGCCGAATATCCATTCGAGCGCCCGCTGTGGTCGTACGCGCTCGCCCGGATGACGGCATAGATGCGGTCACGATCTTCGATGGCCCTGCTCAGCGGCTTGAGCACCACGGTTCCCACGCCTTCTCCGGGAACGAATCCGTCGTCGCCGGCGCCGTAGCTGTGGCATTTTCCGTCGGTTGAGAGCATCCGCCTCTGGCAGAGCGACTGGTACTTCGAGGGATGCAGATAGAGGTTCACGCCGCCGACGACCGCCACCTGGCATCCACGGCTTCTGAGACTCTCGCATGCGAGATGGATGGCCACCAGTGAAGACGAACAGGCCGTGTCGACCGGCAGGCTGGGGCCGTTGAAGTCGAAGAAGTACGAAACGCGGTTGGCGATCGACCACGGCAGCGAAGTCGGGTTGACGTAGTTCCCGCGCGTGTGCTCCTCCGGCCCCCACATCTGATAGGTGTTGGACGTCACGCCGACGAAGACGCCGACGTCCGCGCTTCCTGCTTTCGGATGCTGCGCGCGGAGGCTGTCTCTCGTGTATCCCGCGTCCTCGACGGCAGCCCAGACCGACTGCAGGAACATCCGCTCCTGCGGATCGAGCACTTTCGCTTCGGCCGGGGAGATCTTGAAGAAATGCGGGTCGAACTCGTCGTGGCCGTCCACGAAGCCGCCCCACTTGCAGTAGATCTTTCCTTCCGCGGCGGCCGCCGGGTCGGGGTGGTAGAACTCCTCGTAGTCCCACCGGTCCGACGGAACCAGATCGGTCAGATCTTTCCCTTGCTTCAGGTTCTCCCAGTATTCATCGAGCGTCGAGGAGTGAGGGTAGTCGCCATGCATGCCGATGATCGCGATGGCCTCGAGGTCATCGCGGTCCCTGGCCGCCAACACCTCATAGCGCGGCACCTCTTCTTCGATTGCCACTGCTTCGATTGCCACTGCCGGAACCGGCGGTTCGACCACGTCCCTGCCGGAGCCGAACAGCCGGGTCAAGGCTTCACGCGCCTCCCGTACCAGGTAGTTCGCGAGCTCGCGAACGGTTTCGTACTCGTAGAGCAGCGTCTTCGGCAGTGCGCCGAGGTCGCGCTCCAACTGGGCGTTGATGCGATTGATCATGATCGAATCGATGCCGAACGACTCCAGAGGATCCGACGAGCCGATTCGATCGGTGGCGAGATTGATCTCCTCGCCGATGAGCGCTTTCAGATGCGCTTCCGCCTTCGCGTGGAGCGTCGACGCGTCGATTCCCTGCGGCCGGGCGGACACCGTCCGCGGAGACGGAGCGGGCTGCCGGCCGAGGAAGGCGGCAATCCGCGACGGGACTGCGTAGAGCGCGACGCCCTGCGTCACCTCGGAGCGGAGGAAGTCTTCCCAAAACGCAATGCCGTCCTGCGTGGGCAGAGGCGACATCCCGGTCTGCTGTTCCAGACGGGTGATGTCGTCCTGCGGGATGCGCATCCCTCCCTCTTCCCACAGCGGCCAGTTGATCGACAACGACCGGCCGGATCGCTTCCGGGCCCGGCTCTCTGCAAACGAGTCGAGGAAATGATTTCCGAATGCGTAGTCGCACTGGCCCATGTTCCCCGTGACGCCGGCGATGGATGAGAAGAGCGCGAAGAAGTCGAGGTTCTCGCCGCTCGTCGCCAGGTCGAGGTTGATCGTGCCGTACACCTTCGGCGCCAGCACCGCCTCCATCTCTTCCCGCGTCTTCCTGAGAATGAAGGCATCGCGGTTCACGCCCGCGGCGTGGATGACGCCGTGGATCTCCGTGAAGCGGGCTTTTGCCTCCCGGACGACCATTTCGACGTCGTCGAGCCTGGCGACGTCGGCTTGAAGGACGAGAACCTCGGCACCGGCCGCTTTCAGTTGCTCGAGTTTTTCCCTCTGACCGGCGTTCGGTGCGGAGCGGCCGACGAGGACCAGGCGCGCCTGGTATTTCTTCGCCAAATACTCGGCGAAGATGATCCCGAGGCCGCCGAGACCACCGGTGAGCAGGTAGACACCGTGGCTGCGCAGCGGCAGTTTCCCTTGCGCAGGCGTATACGGCACCAGCGCGCGTACGGAGCGGGCGTGGCCGCGATAGCGAACCTCCTGCGCGTTCCACTCGCCGTCACGAAGCTCATCCAGGACGAGAGCGGCTCTTTCGAAGAGCGGCAATTTGCCGTCGATCTCGACGGCCTTTGCCCGATACGCCGGTTCTTCCAGCGCGAGCGTCTTGAAGAACCCGCCGATCGCGGCTCCCAGCGGGGCTGTGGTGAAGAGCGAGAGCACTCGGAGCGCCTCATGCTTCGTCCGCATCAGGGACCTGCACAGATGGAAGAGTGCGAACACTCCGCGATCGAGTTGCTGCTCGACCTCACGCCGGACTTCGAGATTGCCCGGCTCCAGCGCGTGATGCAGAACCACGTCGGGAAGCAGGCCTTTGCTCCCGAGGGCCGCGACGAGGGCATGGAACTGCTCTTCCCGGGTGAAATCAACTGCGTACGTATTCGCCGCGACCTCCTCGAACGCATCGCCCGGCTTCACATGAACGATCGAGCCGGCGTCCGGCCGCTTTTTCAAGGCCAGGAAGAGCTCTTCCGATGCATCGAGAACCAGGATCGTGCCCACGGCCGGCCGGCTGTCCGTCCGCGCGGCCAGCGCCTTTGCCGTCCAATGCGGGACGTAGTAGGTCCGCCGCTTCTCCTCGGCCGGCGCCTCGATCGTCTTCTGGACGACGCGAATGGACGGCGCCTGCTGTTTGACCCAGTACCGTTCCTTCGCGAAGGGATATGTCGGAAGAGAGACCCGCCGCGGGCTTCCGTGCCGCTGCATGAGTGACCAGTCGACGTCGGCGCCGAGGACCCAGAGCCTGGCGATCTTTTCCAGATCGCGATTCTTCAGAAGCGCTTCGAGGAACGCCCTCCCTGCCGGCCCGGCGATCAGAGTCCCCGCACTGTACTGAACCTCGCGGACGTTCCCGTAGAAGACACCCTGCAACTCCGAGGCATCCCCGTTGTTGCCCAGCGCGATCCATTCGTTCAGTTTCTCGCGGAGCTCTTCCGCGCTCGAGGTGATGATCGCCAGCCGGGCATCCATCGGCGTCCGTCCCACCTGGGACGTGTACGCCATGTCGGCCAGCGAAACCTGGGAGTCGTTGTCGAGGAAACGGACGACCCGCTCCGCATACCGGCGCAGCGCTTCCGGCGTTTTCGCCGAAAGAACGATCGCCTCCGGCCGCGTCGAGCGCGAAGCGCTCTCCGCCTCGCCTGCGTCCGGATACTCCTCGAGAATCAGATGGGCGTTCGATCCTCCGGCTCCGAACGAGCTCACACCGGCACGCCGCGGATGCGCGGCCGGCCTCGCCCAGTCCGTCAGCTCCGTCTGCACGAAGAACGGCGAGCCCTCGAAGTCGATGTTCGGATTGAGAGGGTCGGCGTGCAGCGACGGAACC
Source organism: Thermoanaerobaculia bacterium (assembly GCA_035629865.1). Taxonomy (GTDB): domain Bacteria; phylum Acidobacteriota; class Thermoanaerobaculia; order Gp7-AA8; family Gp7-AA8; genus QHVT01. Next base: position 49,668 of record DASPHC010000038.1, read on the forward strand.
AACTGCTTGTGCCGGAGCTGCAGCAGAGCCTTGGTGACCGCCGCAATCCCGGCCGCCGATTCGAGATGTCCGATATTCGACTTGACCGAACCGATGGGACAGAACTGCTTATCGGTCGAGCCTTCGAATGCCTGCAACAGCCCCGTGATCTCGATGGGATCTCCCAGCGACGTACCGGTTCCGTGCGTTTCGACATAGCCGAGGGTCTTCGGGTCGATGTTCGCTTTTCGGAGGGCATCGCGAATCAGGTCGCCCTGCGCATTCGGGTTCGGAACCGTGTAGCCGTTGGTCTTTCCCCCGTGATTCACGCTGGTCGACTTGATCACCGCGTAGATCTGGTCGCCGTCGCGCAATGCGTGCTCGAGCGGCTTGAGCAGAATCGCTCCGACGCCTTCGCCCGGTACGTATCCGTCGCCTCCTGCGCCAAAGCTGCGGCATTTACCGTCGCTCGCGGCGAACTTGCCCTGGCTCAGGCCGAGATATTTGTACGGATGGATCGAGACGTTGACGCCGCCGGCGATGGCGGCGTCGATGTCACCGGTCCGCAGCGCTTCACACGCCAGGTGGATGGCGGTCAGCGACGAAGAGCACATCGTGTCGAGCGCGATGCTCGGACCATGGAAATCGAAGAAATAGGAGACGCGATTGGCGATGGAGGCGTACGACGAACCGGGGATCGTCGGATTTCCGCTCGCGAGCGATTCCGCCCCGAACAGCTCGTAATGGCCCCACATGACGCCGACGAACACGCCGACGCGGCTTCCCGAGATGCTCTCCCTGGTATAGCCGGCGTCCTCGATCGTCTCCCAGGTCGTTTCGAGGAAGAGGCGCTCCTGCGGGTCGATCAGCTCCGCTTCCTTCGGCGAGATGTTGAAGAACAGTGGATCGAACTTGTCGACGTCGGCAATGAAGCCGCCCCACTTGCTGTAGCTCTTCCCCGATTTGTTCGGATCGGGATCGAAGTACAGCTTGTGATCCCACCGCTCGGGCGGAATCTCGGTGATGCAATCGCGGCCTTCCTTCAGGTTGCGCCAGAATTCCTGAAGGTTCTCGGCCTGCGGGTATCTCCCGGACAGACCGACGATGGCGATGTCGTTACGCACAGGTGCTCGGGTGCCGAGGAAACGATTCCGGGTGCGTTTGGAGGATGCCGGCTGCCGTTGCTCGATCACCTTCGGTTTGGTATCCGTGCGTTGCGTTTCGCCCTCCTGCTGCAGGAGGCCGAGCTTCTCCCGCAGGACGGTGGGATGCGCTTTCATGAAGTATCCGGCCAGTGCGGTGATGGTCTGATACTCGAAGAACAGAGTCTTCGACAGCGAGCCGAACGTCTTCTCCAACTGGTTCGTCAGCCGCATCGCCAGGATCGAGTCGATCCCGTATTTCTCCAGTGGCGCCTGCGGGTCGATCTTGTGGAACGGTAGTTTCAACAGGCTGGAGAATTCCTCGCGCAAATAGTCCTGGGCCTTCTCTACCAGGCTTTCCGGCGCCACCTCGGCGGCGGCAACCGGTTTGTCCGGGGCAGGCGGCACGTCCGGCTCGGCGAGCAGCGAGCGGCGGACCTGCGTGAGATCGCCTTCCAGGACCAGCATCTGGCTGTAGGGCGAGGCCAGGCTGCGGTAGAACGCCTGCAGGCCGGTGGCCGTCTGCATCGCGTACATACCGGTGGTCTGCTGCATCAACTCCTCGGTCGTCCGATCGACCTTCATCCCGCCGGCCTGCCATAACGGCCAGTTGATCGAGAGGGTGCGCCCATGCCGCTCGTTCGCGGCCACCTGGCCGTTGCGATACGTCGCGAACTGATCCATGAACCCGTTGGCCGTCGCGTAGTCGGCCTGCCCCGGATTGCCCATCGCACCGGCGACCGAGGAAAACAGCACGAAGAAGTCGAGCTTTACGTCGCGAGTGGCCTGGTCGAGGTTGAACGTGCCGGTGACTTTCGGGGCCAGGACCTTGCTGAACTCGGCGGCGTTCTTGTGAAGGATGAAGCGATCCGCAATCATCCCGGCGCTGTGCAGAATGCCGTCGAGCTGTCCGTATTCGTCTTTGATGGCGGCGATGAGATGTTCGACCTGACTGGGATCCGTCAGATCCAATTGCCGGTAACTCACTCGCCCGCTCTGCGCCGGCAAGCTGTCCAATAGCGCCTGCTTCTCGGCGCTCAACGCGGAGCGCCCCGTCAACACCACCCGCGCGGCGGGCGTCCGCTCGAGGATCTCCCTGGCGAAGACCAGACCCAGCCCCCCGAGCCCGCCGGTGATCAGGTAGACGCCCTGATCCTTGAAGGCGACCGGCGGTTCTCCCGGTTCCACGACCACTTCCTGCCAGCGCAGGACGCGCCGCACGCCGTGGTGGTACTTGACCAGCGGGTCCAGCCCGCGGCTCTTCTCCCGATTCAGGTACCGCTCCAGATCCTGGGCGGTCGTGTCGGCAGGGACGAGAATGAGCTGTCCGATGAACTGCGGGTTTTCCAGGGCCGCCGTCTTCAGCAGGCCGGACAGCCCCGCAAACAGCGGGTGCTCGTGATCGTCGGCGATGGCGATCTGGACGAGCACCTTCCCTTCGCGCTTGTTGTGGAAGATCGCCTGGACGCGCTCGAAGCACGCCACCGCGTATTCGCTGTAGCGCTGCGCGATGTTCCCCGCTCCCTCTGCCTGCACCGACAGACATTCACTGAGCGGAAGCAACGACGCCAGCCGCTCGACCTCGGCCTGGGCCCGCTCGCAGACGATGATGTGGCGTTCCGCGAATTCGAGCGCGGTGAAGGTCTCGACTGCACTCGCCTGCCAGACCGGGGTGGCCAGCAGGCTCCCTGTCGACCCGGTCTCCACGACAGCCGACCGGATCTCTTTGCTCAGCACGCGTGAAGTGAGTCCGCGCATCTGCACGCAGACGTTTCCGCGCTCGTCACACAGATCGATGTCGAGCTTGACGACGTGATCCGTCCGCTGACTGCCCGGCGACTGACGCACCCAGGCAACCATCGATCCTGTGCTGGGCGCCACGATACGCAACGACTCGAGTGCGAAGGGCAGCCGCGGCTCGTTCGACAACGAGGAGATGTCGTCGAGCAGGCCGACAGCCGCCTGCAGGGCGCTGTCCATCATGCTCGGATGAAGAACATAGTCCTGCGACGCCGGCTCCGCCCCTTTCGGCAGCCGTAGATGCGCCAGGACCTGGCCGGCGCCTCGATGGATCGAAGTGATTCCGTGGAACGTCGGTCCATAGTTCAGACCCATCCGGGCAAACGCGGCGTACACACTGGCCGGCTCCAGCCGGCCGAGCGCCATCTGTCGTTCGATCTGCTCGAGATCCAGCCGCGCCGGAGCCGGTTCGTGGCTGAGGATGGCCTGTCCCTGTCCGTGGACGACTTCCTGTCCTGCGTTCTGACTGTAGATCTCGAAATCGATCTGCTCGTCGCCGGTCGCAGACAACGCGATGTCGATCTGCCGCGGCTGCGTGACGACGATCGGCTGCGCCCATACGACATTGCGCAGCTCCAGCACCGTCGATTCCGGCCGCTCGGGCAGGGCCTGCTCGATCGCCGCGCGGGCCATTTCGAGATACGCGACACCGGGCAGCACCTTGCCGCCGGGCAGTCCCTCCGTCTTCACCTGATGATCGGTGAGGAAGAACTCGTCGCCGGTGAATGTCGAGCGATAGCGCTGCTCGCTCAGATCGGACGTGTTGCTGTGCAGCAACGGGTGAAGAACCGCCGTGGCCGCCCCTTTGACGGCCGCCTGCGTGCCCCCCTCAGTGTCGATCCAGTAGCGCTCCCTGGCGAATGGATACGCCGGAAGACTGAGGCGCTGCGGCCTGGTCTCACCATAGAGCTTGCCCCAATCGAGCTCGAGGCCTTTGACCCAGAGGTCGAGCAGCTTGGCAACCTTCCCGTTGGCAATCCACTTGTCGACCGTCTGTTGCAGGTCCGTATCGGTACTGAATACCGCCAGCGCTTCGCTGCTGCGCTTCACCTGCCCCTGATATGCATCCTCGATCCCCTGCTCGCCGGTAAGCCAGGCCTCGAGTTTGTCCGCGAGCTCTTCGGTAGAGCTCACGATGAAGCCGAGGCGCTCCTCCATCGGCTCGCGGCCGACCTGGAGGGTGTAGGCCATGGCGGCGAGATCGATCTCGTGCAGCCGCGGCCGGACGAAATCGAGCAGATCGCGCGTCTTCTGCCGCAATTGCTCCGCGGTTCGCGCGGACAGCAGGATGACGGTGTTCGACATCGGCACCGGCTGATGCACCTGCGGCCGGTACTCCTCGACGACGAGGTGGGCATTCGATCCGCCCGCACCGAATGACGAGATCCCGGCGATCCGCGGCAGCGTCCGGCCGTCGATCACCGGCGGCTCCCAAGGCCTCAATTCCTGATTGACGACGAACGGACCGCTTTCGAAGTCGATATGCGGATTCAATTGAGCCGAATGCAACGACGGGGCGATCTGCTGATGCTGCATCTGCAGCAGGACTTTGGTCAGTCCGGCGATGCCTGCAGCCGACTCGCAATGGCCGATATTTGATTTGGCCGACCCGATCAGACAGTAGCCGGTATCCTGGGTATATGGCTGGAAGGCTCTGCTGAGGGCGGCGATCTCGATCGGATCGCCAAGGGTGGTGCCGGTACCGTGTGCTTCGATGTAACTGACGTGGCGTGCGTCGGTGTGCGATTCCGCCAGCGCGCGGGCAATTGCACTCGCCTGGGCCTGCGGACTCGGAACGGTGTACCCGTTGGTTTTCCCGCCGTGGTTCAACGCGCTGCCGCGGATGATCCCGTAAATGTGGTCGCCGTCTCTCTTCGCCTCGGAGAGCCGCTTCAGGAGGACCGCTCCGACTCCTTCTCCAGGGATGTAGCCGTCTCCCCCTTCGCCGAAGCTCTGGCAGTGGCCGTCGCTGGAGATGAACTGGCCGGCGCTGAGCACGAGGTATTTGTTGGGATGAATGGTGACGTTGACCCCGCCTGCAATGGCCAGGCTGGTCCGTCCCAGCTTCAGGTCCTGACAGGCGAAGTGAATCGCGGTCAGGGAGGACGAGCACATAGTGTCCAGCGTCACGCTGGGTCCATGCAGGTTGAGGACATACGACACGCGATTGGCGATGCTGGCGGTACTGCCGGGGAGCGGCAGACGCCTGCCGAGCGCATTCGCCTCGGCGGCGAACAACTGGTATTCGTTGTACATCACGCCGACGTAGACGCCGACCTGGCCCGGCAGATCGCCGTCATGGCGCACCTGCAGGCCGGCGCGAGTGTAGCCCGCGTCTTCCATCGCCATCCACGCATGCTGCAGGAACAGACGTTCCTGAGGATCGAGGATCTCCGCGTCGACCGGTGAGATGTTGAAGAACAGCGGGTCGAACTCATCGACCCCGGCGATGAAGCCGCCCCACTTGCTGTAATGATGTCCGATCCGGCTGCGGTCTTCGCTGAAGTACTCCCGCCAGTTCCACCGCTCCTTCGGCACTTCGGTGATGCAATCCTTCCCGTCGCGCAGGTTGGTCCAGAACGCGTCGAGATCGAACGCCTGGGGATAGCGGCCGCTCATTCCGATGATGGCGATCGGCTCGGGCTCTGCCGCCGGAGCGGGTGCAAGGCTCCGTTGACGGCTGAAACGCCGGCTCGAGACGAGCCTCGTGGGTTCGGGCGCCGGGGCGGACGCGGACGCGACGGCCTGCCGCACTTGCGGCGGCGCCGCCTCCGGGGCCAGAAGCGCTGTCAATTGCGCCGCACGATGCGCGATGAAGTACTCGGTCAGCGCACCGATCGTTTGATACTCGAAAAACAGCGTCTTCGGCAGCGAATCGAACGTCTTCTCCAACTGGGTGGTCAGCTTCATCGCCAGGATGGAGTCGATGCCGTACTCCTCCAGTGCAGCCTGCGGATCGATCTTGTGCGACGGCAACTTCAGCACGCCCGCGAACTGCTTGCGCAAATACTCCTGCGTCTTCTCGGCGAGCGTTTGTGCGTCGATCGCGGAGACCGGCCGCTGTGCCGCTTCCGGTTCGTCCGGCCGCGCGCCAGCATCGGCGAGCAACATGCGGCGGAGCTGCGCCAGCTCACCCTCGACGACGAGCACCTGGTCATGCGGCAACGCCAGGGTGCGATGGAACGCGACCATGCCGGCTGCCGTCTGCATCGGCTGCATGCCGGTGGTCTGCTGCAGCAGTTCCCGTCTCTCGCGATCGACGCCCATCCCGCCGGCCTGCCATAGCGGCCAGTTGATCGACCGCGTGCGGCCGTGCCGCGTTCCGGCTGCGACCTGCCGATTGCGATACCCCGCGAACTGATCCATGAATGCATTCGCAGCCGCGTAATCGGCCTGCCCCGGATTCCCGCTCGCACCGGCGATCGACGAAAACAGGACGAAGAAATCGAGCCCCAGGTCCTGCGTGGCCTGGTCGAGGTTGTAGGTGCCGGTGACCTTCGGCGCGAGGACGTCGCTGAACTGCGCGCTCGTCTTCTTCACAATGAAGTCGTCGGCGGTCATTCCGGCGCAATGCAGAATGCCGTCGAGCTGTCCGAATTCGTCCCGAATGCCGATGATGAGCTGCCTGACCTGATCGAGATCGGCGAGATCCACCTGCCGGTACGCCACGCGCTCGCGCGCGGGCAACCGAGCCGCCTTCTCTGCCGTCCATTCGGAACGGCCCGTGAGGACGACCCTTGCCTCGCTGCTGTGGGCGAGGATTTCTTCGGCAAACAGAGTCCCCAGTCCCCCGAACCCGCCGGTGATCAGGTAAACCCCGTGATCTTTGAACGCGACCGGCGGAGGTACCGCCTCCGCGGTGATCTCCTGCCAACGCAAGACCTGCCGCACGCCCCGCTCATACCGGACCAGCGGGTCGAGCCCGCGGCTCTTCTCGTCCTGCAGGTAACGGCGCAGCTCTTCGCCCGTCGTCTCATGCGGAACCATGATGAGCTGGCCGGCGAACTGCGGATTCTCGAGAGCCGCGGTCTTCAGGATCGCCGACAGGCCGGCGAGCATCACCCGTTCCTGCAGATCGGGGACGGCGATCTGGACGAGCACCTTCCCCTGTGGCTTGCGCTGGAGGATGGCCTGGATCCGGTCGAAGCACGCCAGCGCATCGTCGCTGTAGCGCTCGGCGATGTTCTTCTGTTGCGCCGGCAGGCATACGCTGTGGTCGAGATCAACGTCCGGCAGCTCACAAACGATGACGTGACGCTCCGCGTATTCGCGTTCGCGGCCGGCAGAGGACATTTCGCTCGCACGCCAGGCCGGCGCGGCGAGCAGAGTACCGGTCTCTTTCGCGCCGCTCTCTTTCCCCACCGCGCGCGCCGAGAATCCGTGCATCTGCACGCACACGTTCCCGCTCGCATCACACAGGTCGATGTCCAGCTTCACGACCTTGTCGGCGGCCCGGCTGCCCGGTGCGAAACGGACCCAGGCAAGCATCTCCGGCGTACAAGGTGCGACGATGCGCAACAGTTCCAGCGCAAACGGCAGTCGCGCCTCGGTCGATTCGACATCGCTCTCGAGCAATCCGACCGCCGCCTGGAGCGCACCGTCCATCAGACTCGGGTGAAGGACATAGTCGGCCGCGCTGCCGGCGACAACGTTCGGCAGCCGCAGTTCCGCCAGCACCTCGCCGCTGCCACGATGAATGCCGGTGATCGCCCGGAACGACGGGCCGTAGAGCAGCCCCAGACGCGTGCACGTCTCGTACAGCGCGTCCGCCCCCAACCGCCCCCGCCCCATCTGCGCCTCGAGCCGCTCGACGTCGATTTTGCCCGGCGCGGATTCACGGCTCAGGACCGCGCGGCCCTGGCAATGAACCTTGTCGTCCCCGCTGTAAACCTCGTACTCGATCTCGTCGCCTTCACTCGCCGACAACGCGATCGTGACCTGCGTCTCGTCGCCGACGACCACGGTCTGCGCCCACACCGTGTTATGCAGCTCGAGAACGGCCGCTTGCGGCAGCTCCGGCAATGCACGCTCGATCGCCACGCGCGCCATCTCCAGATACGCCACGCCCGGCAGCACTTTGTGCACGGAGCCGTCGCCTACCTTCACCTGATGATCGGCAAGGAAGAACTCCTCCCCCGTAAACGTCGTGCTGTAGCGCTGTTCGCTGAGGTCGGAAGTGTTGCTGTGAAGCAGGGGGTGAAGCACCGCAGTTGCGGCTCCCTTGACCGGCGCAGGCACCGCCGCCGCCGTGTCGATCCAGTATCGTTCTCTCGCAAACGGGTATACCGGCAGGCTCATACGGCGCGTCTTCGCGTCGCCGTAAAGCTTGTTCCAATCGACCTCGAGACCTTTGACCCACAGCTCCAGCAGCTTCGGAAGTTTCTTGTTGGCGATCCATCGTTCGATCGCGTGCTGCAGGTCGGTATCGGTGCTGAACAACGACAGTGTTTCGTCGTTGCGCTTCACTTGTCCGCGATATGTCTCCTCGATCCCCTGCTCCCCCGACAGCCAGGCCTCGAGTTTTTCGACCAGTTCGGCAGCCGAGCCCGCGATGAAGCCGAGACGCTCGTCCATCGGCTCGCGGCCGGCCTGGAGGGTGTAGGCCATCGACTCGAGGTCGATGCCGTGCACGCGCGGTCGAACGAAATCGAGCAGCTCGCGCGCTTTCTGCTGCAGTTGCGCCGCCGTTCTCGCGGAAAGCACGATGGCGGCGGTCGAATACGCCACCGGCTCCTCGACCGGCGGCACATACTCTTCGAGGATCACGTGGGCATTCGATCCGCCCGCGCCGAACGACGAGATTCCTGCGATGCGCGGCAGTGTCCGTCCGTCGACCACCGGAGGCTCCCACGCTCTCAAGGTCTGATTGACGATGAACGGCGTCTTCGGAAAATCGATGTGCGGATTCAACTGCGCCGAATGCAGCGACGGCACGATCTGCCTGTGCTGCATCTGCAGCAGGACCTTCGTCAGTCCGGCGATTCCCGCCGCCGATTCACAATGGCCGATGTTCGACTTGGCCGATCCGATCAGGCAGTACTCGGTATCCTGCGTGTATTTCTGAAAGGCTTTGCTCAGCGCGGCGATCTCGATCGGATCGCCCAGCTTCGTCCCCGTGCCGTGCGCCTCGATGTAGCTGATGTGACGCGGGTCGGTCTTTGACTCCACCAATGCCCTGCTGATGGCGCTGGCCTGCGCCTGCGGGTTCGGCACGGAATAGCCGTTGGTCTTGCCGCCATGAGTCAGCGCGCTGCCGCGAATGATCGCGTAGATATGGTCGCCATCCCGCTTCGCATCCGAGAGCCGCTTCAGGACGATCACACCGATGCCTTCGCCGGGAATATAGCCGCCACCGCCCTGGCCGAAGCTCTCGCAATGGCCATCGCTCGAGATGAACTGGCCCTCGCTGAGCACGAGGTATTTGTTGGGATGAATGGTGACGTTGACCCCGCCCGCGATCGCGAGACTCGTGCGTCTGTGCTTCAGGTCCTGACAAGCGAGGTGGATCGCCGTCAATGAAGACGAGCACATGGTATCCAGCGTCATGCTGGGACCATGAAGGTTGAGCGCGTAA